>NZ_AJYA01000022.1 GCF_000265075.1 Nitritalea halalkaliphila LW7
CCAAAGCTGCAAGGCGCTTAAAGCTTGTGAATGGCTCGGAAATCGGCTCACTTACTACTTCTAGCTTTTTGCACCAGTAGTAGAACGTAGCTCGATTAATCCCACGGTTTGCAGCAAACACAGACTTCTTTAAACCAGAGCTAAGCCATTCCCGGTAAAGCTCCTGGTAAAACGCTTTATCTCTTCTTTCCATTCCGCAAGACTACAAAATCCCTCGCCTACAGAAAATATGGGGTTCGTCGAACGGATACTATTGATGGATGTTATCGACGACAGATTCAATGAGACTTCAACCATTGTTTCATCCCTTGGCACGTCTCAGCATGGTATGACATCATTGGGGAAGGAACTATTGCAGACGCTATATTGGACAGACTGGTAAACTCCTCACATCGAATAGATCTCAAAGGAGAATCTTTAAGGAAGGGAGTCTTGAAAAATGAATAAAAATTAACCTACTTTAAGCGATCTTTCAAAGTGGCACGGTTTGACCGAAATGACTGGCATGGTCAGACCGAAATATCCACCATTCTAGTAGTTTTTCAAAATCCTAATGAAATATGGATCAATGATGATTCTGGGAATAGATATAGTTACACAATTATTTTAATAAATGAAGATTTAAAAATAGTAGGAATTACAACGTATAAAAAAGCATAAGATTGAATTAAGCCTTTTCTATTCCAGCTTGAATCCATTCTTTAAAATTTTATATTCTAAAATAGTTCGACCATTATCCTCAATCAAACTAAAAAACTGGCCATTTCCTGCCATCATGTAATATCCGACAGGCTGTTCAAATTCTTTCTTGATATTAGACTTCAAATCATATACCATCATCATGGCAGTGTTTTGATACTTGTTCTTAATATTGTCAGTAAAGAGTTTGTAAGTGAGGTATAGTTTATCGTCGAATATGTCTAAATCAGTAAATTTGTCACTAAATGGTAAATCAGGAGCTGAATGGATTTCATTGGAATAAAAAACAGGGTTTCTCGAAAAGTGTATTTCGAAGGTGTCTCAAATTTTGTCTCTTTTTGTAAATTTCCTGAAAAATCAAAAAACCTAATTTTTGATTCATCAATTTTTACAAAAGCTAATTGATCATGGAATATTTTACTTGCACCAAAAGGAGGATTTAAACCATCAACTCTTTCATTGATTATCAAATCAAAAGTGCCTGTTTTCAAGTTGCCTTTGTAAAATGATAATTCTGATTTTTCTTTTTTAAGTTCATGCAAACTAAGTAGGAATTCATCTTCAGAAATAAAATGGAAGTGAGAAAATTCTGACGGTGATTTTGGAAATTTGAAAGCTATGGTTTTTTCTTCTAATGTGTGAATATTCAATATGGTAATATGATCATGGAATAAAAGGTATAAATTTTCCTTATATGCTGATGCAGTTTTTGAATATTCAATTACAGTATATGGGTTAATTAGTTTTCCGTATTCTTTTTTTTCTAATAGTTCACCTTCAAGATTCATGATATAGACCTCAGATTTAATTGGGTAATAAATAACAATTCTGTCCCTTATCTTAAAATAGGAAGGTGAAAATGCAGTTATTTTTCTAGAGCTTTCGTTTATCGTTTTTTGTGTTGAAGAAAAATCAATCTTTAACTCTTCAAGAGGTACTGTACTATTACTTTGGCAAGACAGGTAAGCAATACAAAAGGTAAGAAGGATGATCTTTGATTTTACTTTCATGATAGTTTGGATTTAGACCTTATTTATAAAAATATAAGTTTTCTATTCTAAATGTTTTATATAAACCAGTGCTATCCCATAAGGTTAGTTGAGGATCGATTGTTTTGATTTTTAAATTTGTTTGAATTTTTTTTAGATTTTTGAATGCACGCTTATATAGACTGGTTTTTTGGTTTTTTTTTGATGTTGTTTTGCAGTTATAACAGATGTAGCCATACAATTTGAACATATATCAATATCAACTAATAAAAATCTGCTCTCGGTGGCTATTCCAAAAGCATCCTTAAATCCATCAATTCCTCGCAATTCTTTTTCCTTATTATAGCAAGAGTAACTGAATAAACAGATTAATACTAAAATTGATATACTATTTTTTTTTCAAAATCAAAGATGTCATAAGTAATGTAGTCTTCTGATAAATTTTTATAGTAGCTATTTATTTTGGGTAGATATAGTCCTTTTTTTCCAACAAAGGCAGAGTAATTGGAATAGGTGGAGCCTGGAAAGACTATTTCATTTAGCAGTTCAAAGTCTTTATTGAGAACAAGTACTGAAAAATTGTTTTTTCTGGAAGAAATTGACTCAGAATCTTCATTTTCATCGAAAAACCTTCCTATCAAAACAAATCTATAGTATAATTTCTTATAAGGATCGTAGATTAATCTTCCATAGGAACTTTCACTAACAATATACTTTGTGTAATTTTCTACAGGTGTGTTTTTAGGGATTTCTTTAAAACCTTCGAAAAATTTACTTTTTGCAACTTTTGTTGAAAGAAGATTGAAATCCATATCATGAATATATAAGGAATCAAGAAGAGGGTAACTACTAATAATAAATTCATTCTTGACATATTCTCTAAGCAAGGTAATATGGTGATTTGTTGTATATCTGTTGTGATATGATTTGGGGTACTTTAATGTATTGTTTATTATTATTTCATTATTCAACAAATCGGCAACCAGATATATCTTAGTGTTTGGATCAATTCCGTTTCCATGACTTGAACTCTTTAGCGATCCGATAGCTGCATAAAGTTTATTCTCATGATATATAGTCGGAGATGAAGGCACGGATGGATGATTCAGCGCCAAAGGATGATTTGAATCTTCAGGGATTGGGAGAAGGTATTTTTTTTGGATTTCACCATTTTTATCTAATAGTAAAGTCCCATTCAAAGTCATTTGGGGAAAAATAAAAATCGAATCTTCATTGTGATAATAAAACCCTTGAGGAGTAAATCTCCCGAACTTCTCATCATCATTTAAAAAAATCCGAGAAATTAATTCACCATTTTCCACCTTATAAAAATCTAAAGTGTTTGCAATTTTATTGAGATTTACAAGTTCTTCGCCATCGTCAGAATTGATAGATTGAATAAAATTGAACTCAAAATTTGAAATTGAATCTAAAGGTATAGTCAGGCTTGATGTTAAGTATTCTTCTACATTATTTACATTATCCTTTTGACCTTTTTCATTGCATGATACATTATACATGGAAAATAGAAAAATTACACCATGCCAAATATCTATTTTTATGAACCTCATAGAATTTAAAGTTTTGGTCATCAAAAACATTCAATTTGTTGAAAAAAGACCCGCTTAGAGAATTACAGATCAAAAAGCGGGTCAATACATTTCTATGGCGTATTTGAATAGCCACCAGAGCAATTACCAGCAGCGCCTTGACATGCCCCAAAATCTGTTATAGAGGAAAATACAATTGTAAATCCATCGCAAACCAAAACAGAAGCATCTGAGCCAGACTGACTGCCTTCAAAAAGAACACACTCATAATCTGTACCTTGCGCCGTGATGCTGAGTGGGGCAAAAAAACCTACCAACATCAATAAACCAAACATTAACTTTGCTAAATTTTTCATTTAATTTGTAAGTTAAGCTCCAAAAATACTTCAAGCAGGTTAGAAATAGGTAAATGAAAAACTATTTACTCGGCCGATGAATAAATTTTCAAACTAAATATACCCCCCCAAATTTTATTTGCAAGCTTAGTTTTAGATTTTTTTGAAATATTTAAAGTAAGTGTCTGATTTTCAATGAAACTTTTTCATACATGTCATTTAAATAACCATAACGATCGAAAAGATAAGAAAAAAAAGAAAGGAGTGCCTAGCGACCCCGCCGGCACTCCTTTAAAGAAATAAACTATACCAAATTAAATTAGATACCTATTCGTATGGGGAGCATTATCTTCTCGCCATACGGTCTGGATTGCCATCCGGATCGTTATTCACAAATCCTGACCAGCGCAGCGTTCCATTGTTTGCTAACAAAATGCCCGCTACGTGCGGCGTAGCCATAGACGTTCCATTGATAGCACGGTAGCCACTATTAATCCACGTGGAGTTAATCTGCACCCCAGGAGCGGAGATGATAATAGGAGGATTCCCGAAGTTGGAGAACGACGCAAAGTTATTGTTGATGTCGAAAGCCGAAACCGTGTACAAGCGTGTTCCTGTGGCACGCGCCGGAGAAACATTGTTTGCATTTTGCGCTTCATTACCCGCAGCGATAGCAACGAAAACACCTTGGTTCGCTAGGTTACGCACCGCATTATCGCTGGCTAAAGAAGCGGGTCCTCCTAAGCTGAGATTGGCCACATCATTCGCTAAAGCATTCTGCGCTGTATAATCGATTCCCGCGATGATCACAGAGTTAGCAGATCCCCCTGTAGCTCCGAAAACACGAATTGGAACGACTGTTGCACCTGCCGCAACACCGATTACACCGAAATTATTATTGATGGCAGCGATCGTCCCGGCACGTGGGTGCCATGACCATTTTGATCAGTCGCGGAAGTGACGCCCGGTACAAAAGAACGCGCAAACTGCGTATTAACATTTAAGTCAGGATGGTTTAACTGAATACCCGAGTCGATCACCCAAGCCCAGCGGTTTAATCCTGCTGCATTCACTGCACCACCGATTCGCGTGATGCCCCACGGGGTTACCTGACCTGTCTGCATAGGTGCAGCGATGTCAAAGTAACTTGGCATGCCTACTGAATAGGAAAGTTCTATTTCGAAATCTTCCTCGATAAAGTCTACGCGCTCATCGGCACGTAACTCAGCAAGTTGCGCTTCATCCAGCTGAGCAGAAAAGCCGACTAAAGCAGCGCCATACACGTCCAACACCTGCTCCTCACGAAGTCGGAAGGCTTGCTGCACCTCTTCTTTCATGTCCTTACGGAAACTTTCATAAAGCGCCTCGCGCCCATCACGAACATCAGGGTTTTTGCGGGATTGGTACATGTCAACAGTCTGCATGGTATTCGATTTGAGCACCACCACGTACTGGTTCGGGATAATTTTTTTATTCGGGTCTGCCTCTACTAGCGCCGTCTCACTTAGTGAATCCTCCGGGTAAAGAGATTCTGTACAGCTAAAACCAATAAAAGCTAAAAAGGCCAAGCCTATGGCTGGTTTAGATAAATGTTTCAAACACATTCGTAAGATGATTTAAGTTGAAATAAAATTTTGTACATGGGCTTTTTGCAAAAAGGTTCTCTAAGTAATAAAAATTTAAAACCGATTCCAAACGAATTATTCGCTTAAAAATGAAATTAAAGCCTTAATTAAGGACTAAAAACAGAATAATGCAGATAAAAAGCATTTATTAGCCCATAAAAGGCAAAATATTTTTTCGATTTTTTTTCTTCTCTCTAGCTACAGCAGCGCGTTTTTACCCAGAAAACACCAGACTTTCTGCCTAAAATCCTTGGATGGAAGTAATTTAGTTTATGAACCAAAAATTATTTTGATACGAACACATAGTATATTTTGCAAAAATACCCTTTACCCAAGTAAAATTTGGCACTAAAACATACTTGGTTTACCGTAGTAGCAAGGATTTTAACCTCATGCTGCCTTGCCGGAACCGCGCCCCTTCGCGATTACCACATAGAGTGTAGGTACGAAAACCAGGGTCAGTAAAGTCGCTGCGAGCATGCCGCCAAAGACTGTCCAGCCGATCGTCTGCCGAGCCAAGGCACCTGCACCTGTCGCAAAAGCCAAAGGTAAAACTCCAAAAATAAAGGCCAGAGACGTCATCACTATAGGGCGGAAACGCAGTTGGAAGGCGGTCAATACAGCGCGAAGTGTCCCCTCCCCTTTTTCCTCGAGCGCCTTCGCGTACTCCACGATCAAGATGGCATTTTTGGCCGTCAGGCCGACTAGCGTGAGCAGGCCTATCTGCGCGTACACATTATTATCCAAGGAAGGGAAAAGTAACAAGGTCAAAATGGCGCCAAAAGCCCCCACAGGCAAGACAAATAACACAGTGAAGGGAAGGCTCCAGCTTTCATATAAGGCGGTCAAACAGAGGAACACCATCAAAATGGATAAGGTAAAGATAAAAAAGGTAGCCGATCCGGCCGCCACCTCTTCCCGGCTGATACCTGAAAAACTGTAGCTATATCCAGCCGGAAGTAGCGCTGCCGCCCGCCGCTCCAGGGCCGCTATGGCATCTCCCGAGCTTTTTCCGGGGGCACTTTCTCCATTAATGGCTGCCGAGCGGAAAAGATTAAAATGCGTGATCAAGGGCGCCTGCTCGATGCGCTCCACCTCGAACAAGCTGCTCAGCGGCACCCTGCTCCCATCGGGGCTTTGGACAAAAAGTCGCCGCAAATCTTCCTCAGAGCGACGAAAAGCGCTGTCCGCCTGTACGATTACCCGGAAATTCCTATTGTATAAAATGAAGTCGTTCACATACAAACTCCCCGAATAGACCTGCAAGGCCTCATACACTTGCCCGATGCTGAGGCCCAAACCAGCTGTTTTTTCTCGGTCTAAGTTGTAGCGCAGCGCCGGTGTGGAAGCACTGAAAAAGGAAAAAGCATTGCCGATGGCCTCATCCTCTCGAAGTTCCGCCAGAAAAGCCTGCAGGTTATTTTCAAAGTCCTTCACACTGCCCGTGGCATCTAAGGCCTGCAAGTTAAAGGTAAAGCCGGCCGTACTCCCTAAACCCGGAATAGCGGCGGGCGCGATGATGACCACATTGGCCTCCGGCAAAAGGGTCGCCAGCTCTCGCTCCATGCGCGCTTTCACCGTGAAGGCTCCCTGCCCCTTACCGGTTCGCTTATCCCAGGGTTGCAGCTGCGTAAATACCGTTCCCGCACTGGTTTTGGTGGCAAAGTTGACCGCGTTTAGACCGGTTACACCTGAATAATGCAGCACTTCCTCCTGCTCATCGAGGTACTCCATGAGTTTTTGAATAGCGGTCAAAGTGCGGCGCGTGGAGGCACCCTCAGGAAGTTCGAAGGTAATGAAGAGGCGGCCTTCGTCTTCGGTAGGAATAAATCCAGTGCTTTTCAGGGAGAACATACCGACTGTGGCTAAGGCCAAAAGCACTAAAACACCGAGGGCGATCGGAGTACGCCGCAGTCCACGTCGCATGCCGGACTGAAAAAGCCCTTGAAAGCGATCAAAGCCCCTGTTGAAGGCAGTAAAAAACCCAGCAAGAACAGATTTTTCCTCTTTTTTTATAGGTTTTAAGAGCATAACACATAGGGCAGGAGTAAGGGAAAGTGCCACGAAACCACTGATCAAGCCCGATACGGCGATGGCCATGGCAAACTGTAGGTACAAGCGTCCCACAATTCCCGGGATAAAGCCTACTGGGATAAAAACGGCTGCAACGATAAGCGACATGGCGATGACCGGGCCTGATATTTGGCCCATGGCCTCCTCCACCGCCTCCTTTACGCTACGCTTTCCTGACTCCAGCAGGGCTAAACTGGCCTCTACCACGACGATGGCATCATCTACCACGATACCGATGGCCAGCACAAAGCCAAATAGCGTGAGGGTATTTATCGTGAAACCCAGAGGCAAAAATACAGCGAAGGTTCCGATGATGGATACAGGAATAATCAGCAGCGGAATCAGCGTCGCACGCCAGTTCTGCAGAAATAAGAAAACGACGACGGAGACGAGGCTAGCGCCAAAAAGAGGGTTTTCACTACCTCATTAATGGAGGCTCGCACCACCGACGCCGACTCGAAGGGAATCACATACTCCAAATCGGGTGGAAAGCGCTCCTTCAGACGCTCCATGGTCTCTCGGATGCCCGCTTCTGTGTCCAACAAATTACTGTCCGGGGTCTGGTACACCAACAAATAGGCTGCGGGGAGGCCGTCAGTAAAGTTGTTGGTCGCATAATCAAAGCGCCCAAGCTGCACGCGGGCCACATCTTTTAGGAAGACCAGCGCCTGAGAATCTGCACTGCGCTTGACGATAACCCGCTCAAATTCTTCGACTTCTTGCAAGCGACCATTTGTAAATACTGTATATTCGAAGGCCTGTGCATCTGCTTGTGGAGGAGCGCCCACTCGTCCGGCTGCCACCTGAATGTTTTGTTCCCGCAGAGCGCCGAGCACCTCATCCACGCCCACGCCTATGGCCGCCATTTTTTCAGGATCCAGCCAGATGCGCATGCTAAAATCCTCTGCTCGAGCGAAAATGTCCCCCACTCCCGGCACACGGAGGAGCTCCTCTTTTACATAAATATTGATGTAATTATTGATAAAGTCGATGCCGTGTGACCCCTCTGGCGAAAACAGCGAGACAATGAGGAGGATGCTTGGGTTTCGCTTTTTGGTGGTAACCCCCAGACGACGGACCTCTTCCGGGAGTAGCGCCTCGGCCACAGCGACGCGATTTTGGACCTCTACGGCGGCGATATCCACATCTGTACCCACTTCGAAGGTCACATTCAGCGTCACCCGTCCATCGCTACTGGCCGTACTTTCGATGTAGGCCATGCCCGGCGTTCCGTTGATTTCCGTTTCGAGGGGCGTGATCACTGTTTGCTCGATGGTCTCTGCATCCGCCCCGTGTAGGTAGCCGTCACTTGCACCACGGGTGGCGTAATGGAAGGATACTGCGCCACAGGCAGGCGTAAAATAGCCAATACACCGAAAAGGGTGATGAAAAGTGAAAAAACGATAGCCGTTTTTGGGCGACGAATGAAGTACGTTGCGATCATGCTGCCTCCTCCTCTTTTATACGCACTGGATCACCGGAACGAAGCTTTTGCACGCCGCTGACGACGACTTTTTGACCTTCGGTCAATCCCTCCTCGATGATCATGTAGCCCTCCGCCTGAAATGAGCGTTTGATTTTTTGTTCCCGCACGGTTCTATCTTCCTGAAGGACAAAGACCGAGAACTCTCCCATCTGTTCCTTTACGGCGGTGAGTGGAATGCGCAGCTGACTTCGTTCCTCGAATTCAGGCACTTGGACCTTCAGGGGTAGTCCTGGTTTCAGGCGATACTCAGGATTGGGCACGAGCAGGCGAACGCGGATGGTCCCGGTACGTTCATCCACAGCCCGGTCTATGGTGCTGATGCGTCCTTTTTCCGGGTAGTTCTGATCTCCAAGCCGAAGCAGGCCTATGGCTTCCCCTGCTTCCTTCCACTGCATCATCAGTGGCAGAAGGGCTGCATCGGGATAAATATCCACGCCTATGGGATCATCCGATGATAGGCGTGTGAGTAGGGTTTCCCCCGGGCGTACGAGGGTTCCCAGGCGCACCTCACTAAAGCCCACTGTTCCCGTAAAGGGGGCCCGTATATTGGCATAGGCCCGGTCGGTTTGCGCGGTGCGCAAAGCTGCCGTAGCCGCCTCCACCTCGAGTTCAGCCTGCCGAAGTGCGATGCGGGCATCGTCATAAAGCTGGGTCGCGATGGCTTCCGCCTCTTTTAGCTCTTCGTAGCGTTTAAAATCTTTTTGAACGCGGTTTAATGTCTCTTTGGCGATGGCCAGATTGGCCTCCGCCACTGCTTCTCCGGCCTGATACCTGCTTTGATCGATTTCGAAGAGGCGGTCTCCTTTGCGCACACGCGCACCGTCTTCCACAAAAATGGCCGTGATGTAGCCTGCCACGTCTCCGCGAATTTCGATTTCCTCCAGCGCCCGCACCGTGCCGGAAAAGGGGTAGGTACGTCGCAGCGAGGTCTGTTCCACAGGGGCTACTTCCACTAGCGTGGGACTAGATTCCACCGGTGGTTCCGAGCAAGAAAAACTGACGCTCAGGCCGATAAAAAGGAGGCAAAGAAGAGAAAAACGTGGATTCATAGGTTCAAAAAGCGGTTTAGGTCCAAGGTGCCGCGAGCATGGCGCAACTCCCATTCGGCGGTTTTAAAGCGGTAAAAGGCATTTAGGGCGGTGATACGGGCGGTGGCCAAATCGGTTTCTGCCTGTATGACCTCTAGGAAATTCACGATGCCCTGCTCGTACTGCAGCTGGATCGTTTCGAAAACCTCCTGAGCGAGGGATTCGATTTTACGCTGGGTCTCTAACTGCTTATAAGCGCTTAGATAATTAGCGCTAGCCTGCCCCTCCTCGGCTAGGAGTCTAATTCCAGCTGCCGGAGTGCTTCATTCTGTTGATCCGCCGCAAATCGCGCCTGTCGAATGCGTAGATTTCTTTCGTTTCCGGTAAACAGCGGTAGGCTAAAGCGAAAGCCTGTAAGTGAATTGGGAAAGGCTTGATTAAAGAGTTCTGGGCCGTTAGGCGTCTGAAATAGCAGGTTGTAATTGAGAAAAGCTGAGATTTCGGGAAGAAATTGTCTCTTAGCGAAGGCCAAATTCACCCGCTGCTGCTCTAAACTTGCTTGGTAAAAGCGGTATTCGGGGCGGTCTCGCCAGTTGAAGCGCTCCGCAGCAAGCTCGGGTTCGAGCAGGGTATTGGGGGGATCGGCTTGGAGGGTAAACTTCTGCTCAGGATCTAAACCTACACGACTGATTAAAAGATCTTTAGCTGCCTTTTCTTGTTGTTCTGCTTCAAATAGCGCCGCTTCAGTTTGTAAAAGTGCGATTTCCGCACGCTTGATGTCGGTACGATCGCGTAAACCTGCTCGAACGAGTGCCTCTGCATCTCGTAATTGGCGTTTTTGTCGGGTAAGGTCCTCCTGACGGAGCAAAATTTCTTCTTGCGCCTCCAAGGCCAAATAGAAGGCACGCGCAATTTCTTTTTGCTGGTTCGCGAGGAGGGTTTCCAGCTGGGCACGCTGGGCATTTTCGACAGCGCTTTGCTGCTGCTTGGCCTGGATGAGGCGGTTATTCAATAGCGGCTGTTCGAGAAAGGCATTTACCGTGGAATTAAAGGGTACGCCCGTTTCTACCTCCTGAAACTGACCTGACTCGGGATTATTAAAGTCTGGAAAGATAGCTACAGGTTGCTGGAAGAAGCGAAAATAATCGGCTTCTACGCCAACACGGGGCCACCAGCCGGCGAGCGCTACCTGCTGCTCGGTCAGCTGAATCTTTTCTTCTAAGCGTGCCATGCGCAGCTGAGGAAGCTGGGTACTCGCATGCGTAAAGAGAGCCTCTAAGTCATACGTTTCCTGAGCAACAACCGATAACGTGGTGGCCAAATAGCAACTACAGCAGACGAAATATAAAAATAGTGCACGAAAAAGCCTCATAAATACACTGAAATTAAATGTTTAAACATCAAAAATCGGGATTTGTTTCCCAACCTGTGTTTAAATAGGGTGAGAAATGTGTGTAGTGGCGACGTCGTAAGCGTTTCTTGTCGTTTCCTCTCCTACTTTTCCCGATCGGAGGGCTTACCTTGCAGCTTTAATTATTTTCAACTTTACTACTTTTTTTATGTACGTTTCTTTTTCACGCATGTTTATCTTGGGTTTCAGTATGCTTGTCCTCACCTGCTGTACGGAGGTGGAAACTCCTGTCTTTTTAGAGGCGCCAGCGATTACAGCTCCCGATCTTCCACCTACTGAGCTGCGGCCGGAATTGCGCCCAGGTCCTATCGATAACCCTCTGTTGGAGACTTTTGGCATTACAGCCATCCATTCCATTCAAAAGTCAGCAGGTGGCTGGCTTGTGGTATTCCAAGTTTCCGATGCATTTCACGATCGTTTTGATTGGGATCATACCAACACTATTCGCGTCCAAATCCGTGAAGAAATGCTGGCTGTTGAAGGCCTAGTGGACGCTCAGTTATGTCTGACCTCCGGTCAAATTACATCTTCTAATGAAAATGTCCTACAAGAGCTCGGGGATGGCTCGGTGCAGGAAGTTGCTCAGCTGCTAGAGCTTATTTTCCTCCACTTGGTGGATTCGGAGCAGAGCAGTCGTTTTGGATACATTCCAATTGACCAGGCGGTGTAAAATGGAACAGTTCTTCGCGTATTCTTCCTTAATAATTAGGTTCCCCAACTAAAATAGGATCAAGCATGCGTATTATGTGAATCATTCTTCCTACTTTTGGGAAAATTGAACCATAAATACGCATGCACGCTCCATTGTTACCCGATTTCCTGCGGCACATACGCCGACAGCTCTATCTTCTATTTGATGCCAGTGGGCATCTACTAGACAGTAATTGCACGTTTTTCTTCGAGCCCGCAAGTAAAAAAACGAGTGTAAAATCCCTTTTTGGCTCGTCAATTTTTGATAGCTTTCAGATATTTTTATCAGAGCGAGAGAATGCTTTCACGCCTTTTGAATTAGCAACAAATTGTCAGTTGCCTTTCTCTACCTCCGTAGAGAGGCTTACTTGGGAAATCAGCCCTTTTGCTTGTGAAGTACATGAAAAGGAGTACTGGTTGTGGAGTGCCGCTCTGCCAGAAGCATTTTTAGCACACTGTTCTGAAAAAGGCAGCGATCTTATCGAAGGAGAAGAGGCATCCCTTCAGCAGTCATCTGTACCCTATAGTTTTTGGAAGGAAACGATTTTAGAGAGTACTTCTGAAAGTTTTTGGGCACTTGACTGCGATTTTCGCCTTTTGTATGCGAATCAGGCCTATTTGGAGCGTTTTGAGCGTCTTACAGGAATGCATTTTAATGTGGGAGATCGCGTCATCGACACAGAAAGCCAAGCTCCCGGTCAATTATATTATCGATCTTTGTATGAGCGTGCCTTAAAAGGTGAGACGGTGAAGACCATCGAACACTTTCCACATGCACATGGTATTTCCTACATAGACCACCAGTTAAAACCTATTTTTCAGGAGGGAAAAGTTGTTGGAGTGACAGGGTTTGCAGCAGATTTTACTCAACTGAAAAACTTTGAGCGGGAGCTCGAGCAGCTTAATCAAACCTTCATGTATGTGAAGACACCCATCATGCTGCTAAATGCTGAAATGGATGGTTTTTTACGTGTCAATCCGCATGCTTCTACGCTTTTTCAGGTTCAGGAAGGAACTTGTTTTCAGCAGTTTGCCCAACAATTCACCGATGACCGAGCTCTCCTAAAGCTTCGCGATCGTCTTCG
This sequence comes from Nitritalea halalkaliphila LW7, assembly GCF_000265075.1. Classification (GTDB taxonomy): domain Bacteria; phylum Bacteroidota; class Bacteroidia; order Cytophagales; family Cyclobacteriaceae; genus Nitritalea; species Nitritalea halalkaliphila. Next base: position 12,972 of record NZ_AJYA01000022.1, read on the forward strand.
AACAGGACAGTCGGCCTCCGGCTATGTCGTACTCGAAACACGAGGGGATCAACGCTTTATGGATGTATCCATCCAGCGCTTACAGCATGAAGAAGAGGTTTGGTTTGTCTGGTTTATACGCGATATCACAGATGCCCGGCAGCAGCTCGAACAGCTTAGCCGACAAAATGATCTTTTACATGATTTGGCTTGGTTCCATGCGCATCGACTGCGCGAGCCCTCACGAAAATCCTCGCTTTGTTAGATGTTTTGGATGGGATGGGTTTCTCCCCGCGGTTAGAAGACATTCAAATCGTACCCGCACTTCGTGAGAATACGCTATTTATCGACCAACACTTGCAGGAAAGTGTGCATTTACTCCGCAACCAAGAAGGCATGCAAGCAAATGAGCAGTCTCTTTATTCTGAAACTATACCTTCTTTAGCGAAAAAAGTACGCTAACAGGTTTCCCCTCACGTACTGGCTCTCGAAGCGCAGTTATTTGCCAAGAAGTGGCTGCAAAAAGGTTTGTCCACGCTTCGAAGGTTAACATTTCAAAGGCATGTCCCTGCTGAAATTTTCCAGGCAGTCCTTTCCAGGCATCAGGCAGACAGTGTACAGCATAGGGTTTTTCCTGCTGCAGTATCGCAAACGGATGCAGCGTTTGGATGAGAACCCTGCTATCGGGCGGACTAAAGGAGTGGATGGCTTTTAGCAGGCTTCCTGTCCCCCTATGGTACAAGCTAAAGTTAAAAAGAAAGGTACTGGGTAGGTTCCTTGGTCCCAAAAGCTCTTCCCAGGTCTCAAGCCCCCTGGCCAAAAGCTTCTCCTCAAGTTGCGCGTAATCGAGATGAAAAAAATGTTGCTGCTTACTTTTTTTATTCGCTTCATCCACGAGTGCCTTCGTACCATCTAAGCCAAAGCAAGTAAATCCTTTTGCGCGGAGCGCATGACTGAGCCAACCTTCGCCGCATCCGATGTCCAGCAGCACCTTTCCCGCGGCCTGTTCGGATACAAAATCGAGTATGGCTGGATTCGTCACCTGACGGGATGCGATGCCTTCAGACGCGATTAATTTCAGCCAATCCTCGGCATGTCTTTCCCATGCGGCTAAAATAGGTTTATCTTCCATAATTTATTTTTTAAAAAAAGGGAGCCCGATTCATGAGCTCCCTGGGGTGATGCGACCGCTTAAATGGGTGGGTTCGCTGGTGTGTTTGCATTGTTATTGCGCTCGCGCAAAGGGAAGGGATAGAAGTTACGATTTCGCTCATCGGTAAACACCCGTGATCCCTGTGGCTCTGGTCGGTTAAAGCGACGGCTGTCTTCCAAGCTTACGCCCGTAAAAAAGAGCTCTGCACGTCTGTTGATAAAGACCTCGTCCAATAAAGCGCTGGCCGTCATCGGTCCGCTGTAGGGCGCTAAGCCGGCATTAAGGCCGAACGGATCATTCGTTTTGGTACGCACTTGGTTGAGTGCTTCCACAGCAGCATTAAGGTCCGGGCTCGCCTTGCGGATATGCGCCTCAGCCAGTAATGAGCGCCATTTCTCCTGGGAGATAGACGGGGATCGGGCTATTATCATTTTCAAAGAAACCTCTCAAGCCTTCTATAGGAAAGCCGTTGATGTTAATATCCTCCGATGGTGCTAAATAAAAGGCGCGGCGTCCGTCATTTGCCTCAGGACGTAAGCCTTCTGGCAAGCCAAAATGGTCGATAGGCCGGAAGTTTGGTACATTATTCTGGATAACGCGTGCCCAAATGGGGTTTTGGTTCAGCTGATCATAAGTAAAGACAGAAGTACGCTGAGGGCTTACCTGTGCAGCGGCCTGAATGGCTCCTTCATAGTTACCATTAAATAGGCGGAAGCGTGCTAAATAGGCATTTGCAATGTCTTGAAGGTTTAAATTGCCCTGCAAAATAGCCGCCACTTCAGGCGAAGGGTCTCCCTGAAGATCTGCTAACGCTGCCTCTAAGAGGCGAATCGCCTCGGCATAGGCCTCCCCGCGAGAGACAAAGCTGGCTTCGTTTTGCCGATTGGTCTGGATGACTACCTCAGCATAGTTTTGCGCCAGCGCCCCGATGGCCATGGCACGAAAGATATTGGCGTATGCCCGTAGATTGTTCCGCGTACTGGCCAGTAATTCCACCTCATCCACGGCAGCGACGATGTCTTCACAGGCACCCATCACCCGCAGCATCGAAGCCCACAGTCCTTCTACGTTCGTGTTAAAGTCTGTTAGGGCATCTCCCCCATCTTCTAACTCAATCATATTGATGAAAGTGGTGGTAATGGCAGCTTCTCGTGCGGTAACCGCATTATTTTCTACCATAAAGCGCACACCGGAAGTGGCATACAGCACGCGAACGCCCACAGCTAAGTTGAGTAAACCATCACGGGAACTCAGCACCTGTGCATCTGTAGGTGCATTGGGATTGGTAAAGTCTGTTTGACATGCTGGTAGCACTGTCATCCAAACCGCTACAACCAGCCCCCAAAAGGAAATTTTAGTATGTATTTTCATGCGACTCATCTCATTTAAAAGCTTAGATTGACACCTAACTGAATCGTACGTGGAATCGGCACGGCACCGAAATCAAAACCACGCACCCCATTACTTTGACCTGGCGTGTTCACTTCTGGATCCCAACCGCTATAAGAGTCAAAGGAAATCAAGTTTCTACCTACCAGATTAAAGCGAACGTTTTGAATAGCACCGGATTTAGGTCGGTAGTTATAACCGATAGCGAGTTCCCGTAGCTTCACGAAGGAGCCATCTTCTACGAACTCCTCAAAAATCCCTGCCTGAACGCCTCCAGTGCCTTTCGGTATCTCTCCGAGGAGCTCACGACCAGCGTTTTCACCACCACCGAAAATAGCATTATCCAAAAGACGTCTATTCCAGTTAAACACATCGAATCCCCAAACAGCATCAAACTGCACGCGGAAAGTGAAATTCTTATAGCTGAAATCATTAATCACCGAGCCGAACCAATCCGGATTGGGGTCTCCAATGACACGTACATTCGTTCCATCTGGGTTTACACCTCTTCGCGGCAGGCCGTTAGCATCTAGACGAATATTTCCTGCATCGTCACGATCATAAAAACCTTGGAAAAACACCCCGATCGGCTGTCCTTCGATAACCGCCGAGGTTCCAAAGCTGCCTGGCAATATAATTCTATCGCCCACCACTTGGGTCACCTCATTTCGATTCGTCGTGAAGGTGGTGGTAACATCCCAGTTGAAATCTCGATTACGCATCACATTAGCACGTACCAAAAGCTCGATTCCTCGGTTTTCCATCTTGCCTACATTTTCGAAGCGTGTAGCAAATCCCGTCGAAGTAGCCACTTCTCGCTGTAAAAGCAAGTCCGTAATCTGCTGGTTAAACACCGTAAATTCGAAGCCCAAACGATCTCCGAAAAAGGAGGCATCGATTCCATACTCGAACTCATTCATGATTTCAGGCGCTAAGGCATCATTACCCAGTAGCGTAGAAGGAACTACAGCACTCAAACCACCGATCGCCAAAGGATTATAATTCAAGAAACGGTCGAAGGCACCAATCGCCGTCAGGTTCCCCGCCTGCCCATAAGAGGCACGGAGTTTAAAATTAGAAATCCTGCTGCCAAAGGTCTCCTTAAAAAAGTTTTCCTCCGAAAGATTATAGGAGACCGAGCCCTTTCCGTACGACTGAATTTTTTCCTCAGGCCCGAAAACAGATGCTCCATCATAACGCAAGGCACCCGTCACGAAAAGCTTTTCTTTTATCCCAAAAGTCTGCTGCACGAAGGCCCCATAATAGGAAACATCCGAACGGACATCTATCGCACTGATGATCGTCCCGCCCACTGCCGTTCGAACGGTCGGAGCTAAACGATCGGAGGTAATACCGATGCGCTCGAAATTGTCTTGCTGCCAGGTTCCTCCAGCAATCGTAGTGGAACGAATAGCCGGTGTCAGCATGGTTTCATAGCTGATATTCAAATCATTATTAAACTGTGTCACATTCGCGTCTCCTCTTGTGGCCCAGCCTAAGGCATTGGAAGATGTATTGCCCACAGGGATAAAACCGAACGCAGATTGATTGTAATAATCCAAACCCAAAATATAGGTGATGTTCCACTTTTCGGATGGGTTCGCATTCAGGGTGAAATTGGTAATCACCCGATTCGTGCGCTGCCCATAGTCAAATCGCGCGACAGCTTCGGCAGGATTGGTACGGGGAACCAAAAGAGACGTCACCGGGAAAACACCCGATGCATTCGGCCGCGGATTTACCCGGTTATTCGAAAAGAGAAACCCAGTAATCGCACCGTCCACAGCATTAATTCCTCCATTGGGCATATCCTGACTCTCCGAACGCGTATAATTCAGGCCAAAACTGAATTTCAACCAGTCACTTACCGTCTGGTCCACGTTAAGACGTGCGCCGATACGCTCGAAATTCGTATTTTTCACGATTCCACCATTATTCAAATAAGAGACCGAAGCGAAATACGTTGTCTTATCCGAGCCACCACTCACAGAAAGATTGTTTTCCGTCCCGCCCGCTCTTCTAAAAATCTCATCCTGCAGGTTAAAGCGCTCCACAGGGAAAGTTTCTAAATTATTTCTATCTCCAGGATTCACCCAATCGAAAGGCACCTCATTAAAGGGAATTTGCTTACGCAATTCATTTACACGTACAGCAGTGGAAAAACTAAAACGCGGCTTGCCCACTTTTCCACGTTTGGTGTAAATCTGCACCACCCCGTTACTGGCGCGCGAACCATATATGGCCGCCGCTGCAGCCCCTTTCAGCACCTCGATGCGTTCGATGTCCGCCGGATTGATGTCCACCAAACGGTTTTGGGCAGCGCCCCCGATGTCGACCAGCTCATTACTATTGTTATTAACCAAGACACCGTCGATGATGTAAAGCGGATCTGAGCTCCCGGTAATCGTGCTGGTTCCACGCAGACGTACCGAAATACCACCTGCAGGATCTCCTGAATTTTGCTGCACAAGTGCCCCTGCGATTTTTCCCTGCAGGGCCTGATCGACCGCGATCCCCCCCGTTTCGGCTAAATCCCGCGAACTGACGGTCGAAACCGCATTCCCTAGCTGCCGCCGTGAAGTCGCCGCTGAAGCTCCCGTGATGATGACCTCATCTAAGTTCATCACGTCCGTCGTCAACTCAAAATCAAAGGTAAAGGCACTTTGATTCCCAAGTGTGACCACCTGGTTCTGGCTGCTATAGCCAATCGCGCGTACGACCAGCGTAAACGACTCTTGGCCCAGCGTGGTAGAGAGCGCATAGCGCCCATCTAAGTCGGTAACAGCACCTATGGATGTCCCCTGAATAGAGATAGTAGCCCCGATGAGCTCCTCCCCCGTCCGTGCATCAGACACCTTTCCGCTGATCGTCACTGCATTCTGTGCCTGCAAGGTTCCCATGAAACAGCAGACCAAGAGCAGAAAGCTGAACAACAGCCCGCCTTTCGGTGGGGCGTACAAGTAAACTTTTCTCATAACTGATCTTTAAGAGATAAATGGATTAAGGTTAATCAATTGGATGTTTAGTTATTGTTAATTTTAATTCAACGGTTTGAAGTTATATTAATTTTTAATAAAAGAAAAAGGATACGCCAATTATTTCGGCAAACTCTAGTATAAAGGAGCAAAAAAAGAAGCGCCTCCCCACAAAATAGGAGAAGCGCTATTTTACCAAATATTCTTTTCTTTACAGGACACTACTTGATGGTTAAACTTCCGGAACTAACCTTCCCGCGCACCGACACCCCGGCAGCATGAGAAAGCTCCAGACGTTTGCCATTTGCGCGCTCCTGACCCACGCGCAAATTACCCGAACTCACCTGTAAATCATAATCATAAGCCGTCAGTGCATCGACTTGAAGTGAGGCCAGCCCAGACGAAACCTGTAGCTCCGCGCCTCCCGGCGCAAAGGTGATTTCCTTTCCATTTAACACACCTGAGCTTACTTTTAAGGCTTTTAAAGCACCCATATTGTGCAAGTTAACCACACCGCTACTCACCGCCACCTCACTTTCACCCGCAATATCCTTTAACTGAAGTGCGCCGCTGCCCACCTTGGCTTGTAGACGCCCCTGAACACCACGAAGCTGTGCCGCACCACTTCCCACCTGCAGTTCTACGTCTGCCTCGATATCCTCGAACTTCACAGCACCCGAAGAACAGGAAATTTCCAAGCGATCGGCCGTCAGCACTTCTCCGCTAAGCGTACCACTCGAAACTGATAGCTCGATACGCTCATGACTCAGGTCGCGCACATCGAAAGAACCGCTCCCAATTTTGGCCTCTAAGCGGAGGTATTCTGGGCCCTCTATACGCACCACCTTATCCGGACGGTCTAGACCACCCCAACCGAAAACGGTGAAGCTGCCCAACTTAAAATCTATGTACAACACACCGTCTTTCAGCTCCGTCGTCCACTGTCCTTCGGCTTCTTCTGGGTAGACTAAGGTGCCGGAAAGGGTCACATCTGTCTTTCCTGGAACGCCTGATAAATAAAGGCGCCATAGGCCAGATTTGCCTGGATCGCACGTACATCCGCAAAACTTTCATCGATTTCTTGCTCTTGAAAGCTGGTGGCCATTTCATTTAGGAGCTCATCGCAACTCATCGCGAATAGCAGGAAGGGAAGGAAAAGGAGAATGCTTTTTTTCATGGTGTGAAAGGGTTACGGTGTAGAGATTAATTCATGTCTTCCGTTAGCTGAAGAACATTTAAGGTTTCGTAGGCCATTTTAATATTGTACTCATAGGCGATGCTTCGATAGTTGACCAAATCCACGATCGTACCGATGAAGCACAGCCCCAAAGTGAAAAAGTACAGGATGCCCAGGAGGATACTTTGTGTGGCCAAGCGATGTAGCCCCGCGAATCCCGCAAAACCCAACAGGCAAAGCACCAAAATAATATCACTCCCACGCCGTTTCGTGCGATAGACCTGCGCGAAAAGTTGCGCCTTCTCATCCGACATTCCTTGCATCAGGCCCTGCACGTAGCCTAATTCCATACCCTCCAGTTCTGGGAGGTGTCTCAATACATTCGCCATAATTAGTTAAATTTTAAGTAAAATCGAATCAGTGTAACGAAGCGAAATACGATCGCTACGTAGGCAAAGCCTGCCAGCGGATGCATGGCCCAGGAGGCCGCTACTTCCCCCCTTGCCAGCAGATGCATGCTTCGACCCAAGCCGCAGCCCGGACAGAAATCCAGTCCGGTAAGGGCCAGCGGACATAGGCTGGTATGCGCCTCCCCACTGGGGTCTATACAGGCGATACCGATTAGGGCCAAAACCCAGAAACCGATTTCCCCAAATGCCGGATGCCAACGCTTGCGTATTTTCTCCATGCCAATCTACTTTCTAAAAAAATGCCAAAACAAAAAACGCCCATTTCAGGGCGTAGAAGAGGTTTTACAGAAATAAAAGTGTCCGAAATCGTACGATTTTACAAAAAACGGACAGTTTTAGTGTACGGGAACAGGCAGCCGTAGGGCCACTTCTTGACCGAGGCGTTTGCGGCTCTGCCGCAAAAAATCCTGCCGAAGCCCTGCATATCCACTGTAAGTGCGCCCCTCACGAATGAAATTTAACTGAAGCGCCGCCTTGTAAGCAGCAGGGGGCAGTTGGCCCGTCTGTGGAAGTCCGACCGCATCTGCCGCCGCATCCCCCATGAAAAAACGCAAGAGCTGCTGACTGATCGCAAGCAAGGTGGGATCTTGAAACTGGGTTTTGTAATAGCCCTGCAGCGCATCCATCAGGGTTTTTCCCGCTGCAGAGGGCCGTAGGTTACGCCGCCTAATCTGTTTTTCCAGCCAAAAAGCCGCTTTCGGGTCTTCGGGCCAGTAGGTTTCCACATCCAGCCCCAGGTAGTAGCCGATTAACTTCCAGTAATGCAGGAGGGCACGGTACGTTTTGTCCCCTGGAAACTCATTCACCTTTGCCATCCCCCGCATGACGATCAGCGAAAATGCCAGGTTCGTCCCGATCAGATCCTCCTGATTGATGGGCGTGCCCCATTCGGCCTGCCAGTCGCAGGCATAGCGCCGAATGAAATAACGACTAAAGGCGTGGATGAGGCGCACGCGCCAAAGCGTCAGCAGCACTTCTTCATCTTCTAAAAAACTCCCTGGCTTAAAGCTGTTTAATACGAAAAGGGCCGTTTCTGTAAGACGAGTGCCGATATCCTCGGTGATGCGCTTAGACCGAACCAGCACCTGCGCACCGTCGGCGAAGGCATAACAGTAGGGCAAGGAATAGAGCCCCAACAAACTCAAGTACCAGGCATGTTGCCGATAAAAAAACGCTTGCGCCTCGCGCACTGCAGCCTCCTGCACGGGAAATGGACGCGCACAAAACGCTGCATGCAGGGCACACAGCGGCTCAGGCCAGTGCGCCGGCGGGCTTTTCCACCAGGAGGTGGCGGCATTTATTTCCTCGATACAGGCCGGCTGAGCCAGCAGGGCTTCTACGGCGGCATCCGCTAATGGATCCCCTTTTTGGCGGGCATCCTGCAGGCGCGCATCGGTATAATTTTTGTACATACTCACGAAAATATAACCCAAAGCAGTACCTTTGTTCATGACCCTTACATCTGATATGAAAAAAACACTTTTGGTCTGCAGCGCATTTTTAATGGGCTTCTGTGCGCTGGCTCAAGAAAACATTTACACGCTTCCCCTAAAAAGCTCGGGGAAAAAGGTGCGCATAGCACTGGAAGAGCAGCGGCAGCTTACATCGCGGGCCTCTAAAGACAGCGAACCTTTATTTATAAATAAAACACAGATTGTTTTTTCAGCCGAGGACGAAAGCGGTCAGGCGGACCTCATCCTCTATTCCCTCGATAAAAACAAGTTTACAAACATCAGCATGACCAAGGACCGGCAGGAGGCGCTTCCCAAGATGACCGACTGCGGCTTCTATGTGAGCAGTCTGACGCAGGACGAAGAAGGCCTGCAGCGCCTCTACCTTTACCCGACTAATTTGGCTGAGCCGGAACTGCTCTATGACGACCTGCACCCGCTGCTGGATTACTGTTGGTACGATAACCATGCCGTGCTAAGCTTAGGGGGTGAGCAGCCGCGTACGCTGTATGCACGTTCGCGTGAAAATCCGATTTTGCTGGCCACTAAGGCCCTTTCCCATTTGGCCTACCGGCCAAAGTCCACGCACATCAGTTACCTGGAGGGGGATCAACTTTTTGTATTGGAGATAGTCGAAAATGCTATTCCAGCGCTTTATACACGCATGCCGGAAGGCACTACTGCCTACCGCTGGCTGAGTCCGAAGTTGCTTTTAGCCGCCAATGCAGAGGGCTCTACTACCGCCATGAAAAGGATGCCGACTGGACGCTACTCAGCAGGTAGATGCCTTAGGCGTCTCGGAAATTACAGGATTTCATGTACAGGAAAAAGCAGGCCTTTTAGCATTCAGTGGAAAGGAGTAAGGGGAATGTAAGAACAATCTTCATTAACTTCATTTGCATCTAGTTTTTTAATCCCTCCAAGCTAGGCATCCTTAAACAAGATCGAATAATTTGGCGAGCATTATGTCCAAAACGCTTTATCGAGCCCATTTGACGCTGGTGATTACGTTCTATCCTTCTAATACACGATATTTTCAATTATCGTCTTTTACAGCGATATTTAAACAATGAAAGTAGTAATAACAGGAGACGTAGTTGGATCCAGACGATTGGTTAATCAAGAAAAGTGGTTAGTACCAATGAAGAGGCTGTTATCCACATGGGGAAGTAGCCCACAAGATTGGAAATTAGTTAGGGGGAATTTTTACTACGAGCCAGACATACCTTTTAGCTATTGGTTTGCAAACGTTACCATTTGGATTTACGCTGTCGCCCTCTTGTTTATTACTGTAGTTTCAGGCGTACTGATACGCGAAATGCTATCAGGCTGGTCGAAAGCGTTACATAAGGCTAGTGAAGCGTCTTTACAAAGCGCAGGTAAATACATTGGCATACTGGAACGAATTTTTGTCTTTACTTTTGTGGTAACGGATAATTGGGAGGGTAATGGCTTTTTATTGGCTGCAAAATCTGTGTTTAGATTTGGTGATCTTAAAGAGTCAAAGGAAAGAGAGCTAACCGAATATATTTTAATTGGAACTTTACTAAGTTTTGGAATTGCTACAGCTGTTGGCATGCTTGTACTTAACACCAAGTAACCTTTTGCTACACGGGCTTAATTTTTTACCAGAAGATGCTTCGCACAGTTTAAAATAAAGCATGTATGCAATAGGCTTTAGCCCCCCACCACATACTCATAGGAGGCCTGAATACCTAAGGGGATTCCTAAAGACCAGTAAAGCAATAGAAATAGGGTCCAGACCACTAACAAAACCAATGAATAGGGAAGCATGACCGAAACCAAGGTACCTATCCCAGTTTTTTTCACGTACTTCTGGCAGAAAACCACGATGAGCGGGAAATAAGGCAGTAGCGGCGTGATGATATTCGAAACGGAGTCTCCTACGCGATAGGCGGCCTGCGTCAAGTCTGGCGAGATGCCCGTCTGCATGAGCATCGGCACGAAAATGGGTGCTAACAGGCCCCATTTGGCGCTAGCCGAACCTACAATTAAATTCACAAAGGCGGTTAAAAAAACGATCCCCACGATGGTCACCTGTCCGGGGAGGCGTAGTGCTTCCAGGCCCTCAGCACCTTTCAGTGCCACGAGAGCGCCGATGCGGGAATCTGTAAAGGCTTTAATAAAGAGTGCGCAGAAAAAGGCCATAACGATGTAATGTGCCATACTTCCCATGGCTTTGCTCATAGAGCCCACCACATCCTTCATGGACGCATATACCCCTGAGCGAAACCCATAAATGACACCTGGGATCCAGAACAACAAGAAAATCAGTGGGACGATGGCGCCCATAAGCGGGGCATTTCCTGCTGTGATTTCACCATTTGGCGCCCGCATGGCGGAATCTTCTGGAAAAACCCAAGCGATTAGGGCTAAAATCCCCAAAAGCATCACGCTAAGTGCCGTCCAGAAGGCTTTGCGCTCGCGCGAAGAGAGGCTGTCCATGGCTGGAATATCCGTTAAATCTGCATCTACTGGCATGTTACGCAGGCGCGGCTCGATGACCCGATCGGTCAAGTACCAGACCACGGCGATGACCACCATGGAGGAGGCGCCTGTAAAAAAGATATTGTTTAGCGGATTAATTTCTATGGTGGCATTCAGCACCTGTGCGGCCTCCTGCGTAAAAGACTGAATCAGTGGATCGATGCTGGAGGGAATAAAATTAGCAGAGAAACCTCCTGAAACTCCGGCGAAAGCTGCAGCGATACCCGCGATGGGATGGCGCCCTGCCGCATAGAAAATGACGCCTCCGAGTGGGATGACCAACACGTAACCGGCATCTGCAGCCGTGTGTGAGACGATGGCTACCAGCACCAGAATCGGGGTCAAGAGCAGCTTAGGCGTAACGCCCAAAACCAGCTTCAAGCCCGCATTTATAAAGCCCGAATGCTCCGCTACACCTACGCCGAGCATGGCGAGCAGGACGACTCCTAAGGGGGCAAAGTTGATGAATACGGCCGTCATGGTGGAAAAGAACAGCGCCAATCGCTCAGCCGTTAGCAGGTTCTGGACTCGGATTTCTGCTCCGCTGCCCGGATCCACGGCCCCGAAATCAAAGGGAGCCAGCAGTGCAGACAAGCCCCAGGTGATGAGCATTAAGAGCAAGAATAAGATGCCCGGATCAGGAAGCTTGTTGCCAGCCTTTTCGATAACATCTAGGAAGCGGTCCAGCAGCCGATTCGTGGAGGGGGTATGCGTTTCTGCCATTCGGTACTTGGTGTAAAGAGTAAAATGCTAAAATACATCCAAAAATCAGAAAGCAAAAATCGGCTGGCAGGCGGGCTGGACGGGAGCTACAGCTAACCAAAAGCGCTACAAAGGAAAATTCTTTGCTTCTATAAAAAATCAGCAGAATAAAAGGAGATTTTCGTTTCATACGTTTGTTTTTCTAAAATAAAGGTGGCAGTTTTGTGGTGTAAATGAAAGCACAAATCTTATATTCCTCAGCTAGCGCGTTTCGCGTGGCGCTTCGTAAGCCGAAGCTGCAGGAAAGTGCTATTTTTTCTGTACTCCGCTTGAGGACCACCCTCAGGGCATAGTCCCTGTTCTATTTTAATGGATCACCTATGTGGTAGATCCTGCTTCGTTTTATCGTCATTTCTATTTCCTTTACACTTCTTCACAGCCCGTATTTTCACCATGGAAATCACGCAAGCACCTAAATTTCAGGTCATTCCTGCTACTTCTAAGCATATCGACTATGCCACCACCATCACCGATGAGATGGAAAACTCTGCGAAAGCTCGGGGAACGGGCATCGCTAAGCGTACGCCTGCCTACATCCAGACGAAGATGGAGGAAGGGAAAGCCATTATCGCCCTCACGGATACGGGCGAGTGGGCGGGGTTTTGCTACATAGAAGCCTGGGGACACGAAAAATTCGTGGCCAACTCTGGCCTTATCGTAGCGCCCAAATTCCGGAAGTTCGGTTTAGCGAAAAAAATCAAGGAAGAAATCTTTAAGTTGAGCCGCAAAAAATACCCCGAAGCGAAAATTTTCGGCCTCACCACCGGTCCTGCCGTAATGAAAATAAACAGTGGCCTGGGCTACATTCCTGTGTCTTACAGTGACTTGACGGACGACGAAGCCTTCTGGAAAGGCTGTCAGAGCTGCGTAAACATCGAAATCCTACGCATGAAGGAGCGCCAAAACTGCCTCTGTACCGCTATGCTGTTCGACCCGGCCAAAACCAAGCAGGAGAAGGAGAAAAAAGCATTGCGCCCCGATTTCCGAAACAACCTGAAACTCTTCGAGCGCTGGGTACAAATCAAGCAGGCCATCCTGCTGAAATACAAAAAAACCAAACAAAAAACATTTTCTATCTTTTAAGGACGCCATCATGAAAAAAGTAGTTTTAGCCTATAGCGGCGGTTTAGATACCACCTTCTGTGCCCTCCACCTTTCTCGGGAGAAGGGCTATGAAGTGCATGCGGTACTTATTAACACCGGAGGCTTTACTTCAGAAGAACTTAGCACCATCGAAAATAGAGCGGCCACCCTCGGCATCGCTTCCTTCACTGCCCTCGACGTTACAGCCACCTACTACGCCTCTGTGCTGAAATACCTGGTCTTCGGAAACGTGCTCAAAAATCAAACCTATCCCCTTTCCGTCAGTGCTGAGCGTATCCTGCAGGCCAAAACCCTGGCCGAATACGCCTTTCCATCGGTGCCACCTGCATCGCACATGGTAGCACAGGAGCGGGAAACGATCAGGTGCGCTTCGACATGATCTTCCAAACCCTAATTCCAGATATCGAAATCATCACCCTATCCGGGATCTAAAACTTAGCCGAGAAGCTGAAATCGCTTATCTGGCAGAAAATGGCATCGAAATGAACGCCGAAAAGGCAGCCTATTCCATTAATAAGGGCATCTGGGGCACCTCCGTAGGTGGGAAAGAAACGCTAAGCTCGCATCTCGGACTACCCGAAGCAGCTTGGCCCACGCCGAAAACCAAAGACAGCCCGGAGACGATTTCCTTAACCTTCGAAAAAGGCGAAGTCGTCGGCCTAAACGGCCAAAAAATGGACCCTGTAGCCGCCATTCAAGCCCTCCATGAGCTGGCAGCGCCCTTCGGCATCGGCAGAGATATTCATGTAGGCGACACCATCATCGGCATTAAAGGACGCGTAGGCTTCGAAGCTGCCGCGCCACTTATCATCATAAAAGCACATCAGCTGCTCGAAAAGCATACCCTCACCAAGTGGCAGCTTTTCTGGAAAAATCAGGTGTCCGAATTTTATGGCAACCATCTCCACGAGGGGCACTACCTCGATCCAGTGATGCGGAACATCGAGGCCATGCTCGCCGACACCCAGACCTTTGTCAGCGGAACGGTGACGGTCACCCTCCACCCCTACCGATTTGAACTTCAGGGCATTCAGTCTGAGCATGATCTTATGGCCGCCAAGTTCGGCAGCTATGGAGAAATGAATAAGGGCTATACTGCCCAGGATGTGAAAGGCTTTACCCGTATCTTAGGGAATCAAACCGCCATTTTCCACCAGGTAAATTTCGGCCAGCATGAAGAAAATTAAAACCGCCGTCATCGGCGCAGCAGGATACACAGGCGGAGAGCTCCTCCGCCTGCTGGTCCATCACCCGCACTGTGAGTTGATAAAAGTGCATAGCAACAGTCAAAAGGGTAAGGCCGTAGCCGAGGTGCATCCCGACCTGCTGGGAGACTGCGACTTGCAGTTTACAGGCGATACAGACGTCCGCGGTATGGACGTGGTTTTCCTCGGCCTTCCGCATGGGGAAAGCAAGCACTTCGTGCACAGCCAAAGCTGGGATCCTCAGACACGTATTATCGACCTGAGCACCGATTTCAGAGATGAATCCGATGACTTCGTCTATGGCCTTCCCGAATTAAATGCCGAGCGTATCGCCAGTGCCCAGCGCATCGCGAATCCCGGTTGTTTCGCCACAGCCATCCAGCTGGCCCTTTTGCCCGCAGCGGCAGCAGGCCTACTGCAGGGAGCGCCTGTACATGTCACTGCACTTACGGGCAGTACTGGAGCTGGTAAAAAGCTATCCGAAACGGCACATTTCAGTTATCGGGATAATAATTTGTCCGTTTACAAGCTTTTTGACCACCAGCATTTAAAAGAAATCCGCCAAAGCCTTCGTTATATCCGTAAGGAAGAGGCACCTGAGCTGCTCTTTGTTCCCTACCGCGGGAATTTTACCAGAGGCATCTGGGTCACGGCTTATTTTCCCTTTTCCGGAAGCACCGCAGAAGCCCACGCCCTCTACGCAGACTTCTATAAGGACGCCGCCTTCACGCATGTCTCCGAGCAGGACATCAGCCTAAAACAGGTGGTGAACACGAATAAAGGAATCTTGCACGTCCAAGCGAAAGCCGGCCAGCTGGTGGTCTATGCCGCCATAGACAACTTGCTAAAGGGAGCCAGTGGCCAGGCGGTGCACAACATGAATTTGGCCTTCGGCCTGCCCGAACGTACCGGATTACACCTAAAAGCCAGCGCATTCTAAACGAGTACCATGAAAAATTTCGATGTTTATCCCTTACTGCCGATCACGCCCGTTCGCGCAGCAGGCGCCCTATTGTGGGATGCCGAAGGTCAGGAATACCTCGACCTCTACGGGGGCCATGCCGTCATCTCGATCGGACACAGTCATCCGCATTACGTGGCGCGTATTCAGGAACAAGTGGCGGCGCTAGGTTTTTACTCCAACTCAGTTCATATCCCCATTCAGGAAGCCTATGCAGCGGCCCTTGGACGGGCGAGCGGGCTGGAAGATTATGCGCTCTTTCTCTGTAACTCCGGGGCCGAGGCGAATGAAAACGCTTTAAAGCTCGCCTCCTTCGCTACGGGCAAGGCCGGTCACATCGCTTTTACGGGGGGATTTCATGGACGCACTGCCGGAGCCGTGGTGCTGACGGATAATCCCGGCATCATCGCCCCTTCGAACCAGCGTGCAGATGCCCACATTTTACCCTATGGCGACCTGGAGGCTGTCGAACGCTGCCTACAGACGGAGTCCATCGCTTCCATCTTGATCGAAGCCATACAGGGAGTAGGTGGCATTCATGTGGCTTCAGACGCTTTTCTTTTAGGCCTTGGCCGACTGGCCAAAACCTACGGTGCGAAATTAATCCTCGACGAGGTCCAAGCAGGCTTCGGTCGTAGCGGCAAGTTTTTCGCCTATCAGTGGGTAGAAGGCTTGGAGCCTGACTTGGTGAGCATCGCAAAAGGAATGGGCAATGGCTTTCCCATCGGTGGCGTCCTCGTGCACCCGGACATTCAGGCCAAACATGGTATGCTGGGCACCACTTTTGGGGGGAACCACCTCGCCTGCGCGGCGGGTTTAGCTGTCCTCGAGGTGATGGAAGAGGAAAAGCTGGTGGCGCAGGCGCAAAGCAGCGGTGACTATCTGCTAGAGGCGCTGAGCGGAATACCCGGGATCCAAGAGGTTCGGGGCCGTGGCCTGATGATCGGCATCGACTGTGAACAAGAGGCCAGCAAGGTGCGTTCTGAATTAATCCATAAACACAGAATATTTACAGGTAGTGCGAAAGGAAAATTTACAATTCGTTTGCTTCCTCCTTTAAATATTAAAATAAATCAATTATCTTCGTTTATCGAAGCGTTCCGAAATGTGCTGGGAGAACCGGCTGCGGAAATGGTGATTTCCAAATAATAAGTGGCGAAGCCGCCACAGTTACAGGAATTAAAAATTGTATGCAGACATTTATTCGATTTGAAAACGAATCATTGGCACAGAAGCTCATCGCTTCGGCCCTACACTATAAACAAAACCCCCATGCAGATGCACTTCTGGGTAAAGGAAAGCGTATCGGCTGTATTTTCTTAAACCCCTCCCTGAGGACCCGTGCGAGTACACAGATCGCTGCCTTAAATCTAGGTATGGAGCCTATCGTCATGAACATGGACAAGGAAGGTTGGGCCCTCGAGATGCGTTCGGGTGCTGTCATGAACACCAACACTGTAGAGCACATTAAGGATGCAGCGGCGGTTTTAGGTACTTATTTTGACGTTTTGGCCATAAGGGCCTTTCCGAGCTTGACGCAGAAGGAAGAAGATGTTACCGACTTCGTCTTGCATCAGTTTATTCGCTATGCAGGTATCCCTGTGGTCAGTTTGGAGAGTGCCACACGGCATCCTCTACAGAGCCTTGCGGACATGATCACCATCCAAGAACATGCGCTTAAAAAACCAAAGGTAGTGCTCACTTGGGCACCACATATTAAAGCGATTCCGCATGCGGTGGCGAACTCCTTCGCAGAATGGGCGCTCGGCTGCGGGCATGACCTCACGATCGCACATCCTGAAGGGTATGCCTTAGATGCTGCCTTTACACAGGGGGCCACCATCACACATAATCAGGCGGAAGCACTGGAAGGTGCCGATTTCGTGTATGTAAAAAACTGGTCTTCTTTTAATGATTACGGAAAAATTCTGGGCAGTTATCCCGACTGGATGCTGCGTGAGAAGCATTTAGCGCAAGCTCCTCAGGCGAAAATCATGCACTGCTTGCCCGTAAGAAGAAATGTGGAGCTTTCAGATGAGCTACTGGATGGGCCACGTGCCCGTGTGCAGCAGCAAGCTGAAAACCGCATCTATGCCGCTCAGGCGGTGCTGGCTGAAATCCTTCGGGAAATCGGCTAGACGGAAACCTGCCCAGACCTATCGCTGAACCCACACGATGAAACCTATATACCATCATCTAACCTATTAACAACCACACGTATGACAATCAGCGTAATTAAAATCGGAGGTAATGTCATCGATTACCCAGAAAAATTAGCCGAATTTTTAGTGCAGCTCGCGCACTTCCCTGGACCGAAAATTTTGGTACACGGAGGAGGTATTATGGCCTCTAAGTTTGGCGAAAGCCTCGGCGTGATGCCGAAAATGATCGATGGGCGTCGTATCACGGATGCTGACACTCTCGACATCGTAACCATGGTCTATGCTGGCCTGATCAATAAGGACATCGTGGCTAAGCTTCAAGCGATCGGCATAAATGCCCTCGGCCTTAGCGGTGCAGACGGTAACTTGATCCGTTCAAAAAAGCGAGGCGTCGGAAAAATCGACTATGGCTACGTAGGAGATATTCAGGAAGTGAATACTGCCCTACTCAGCTTGTTACTGGAAAACGATATGATTCCAGTGATTTCAGCCATCACGCATGACCAGCAGGGACAGCTTCTGAACACCAATGCCGACGGGATCGCCTCCCACATCGCCACCTCCCTGGCGAAGAAACATAAAGTCAATCTATACTTCTGTTTCAACAAGCCCGGTGTGCTCCTAGAAGAGCATGATGACTTTTCGATTGTTCCTTTAATAAACGAGGACATCTACGAAGAGCTCAAGCAGGAATCGGTCATTCACTCGGGCATGATTCCGAAACTAGACAATGCATTCGCTGCCTTGCAGATGGGGGTCAACCATGTCTGGATCGGGAAGGCCGAAAACTTAAGCCTCGCGGCCAAAGGAAAATTATCTGGAACTATTATCGAAAATCATCGCTACGACCTATATTAGCACAAATGATTTTCAGTGATGCATGAAAAATAATTATTATGAGGAGGCTGTCGGCCTCCTCAAAACTTTAATCCAAACACCCTCATTTAGCCGAGAAGAAGGAGAAACTGCTCGGCACATCGAACACTATTTGAGCGGCTTTGCAGTCACCCTAAAGCGCTTTGGGCATAATGTTTTAGCCTTTCCACAGGCTTTTGATCCCAAAAAAGCCACCGTTTTACTGAACTCCCACCATGACACCGTCAAGCCTAATGCAGGCTACACACGAGATCCTTTTTCGCCGACGATAGCAGATGGAAAGCTCTTTGGTCTAGGAAGTAACGATGCCGGAGGTCCCCTCGTCAGCCTAATCGCTACCTTTCTCACATGGAATGAGCGTGCCGATAGCAGCCCTTTAATGTGGTCCTGGCTGCGACAGCAGAAGAAGAAATCAGCGGCACTGGCGGCATCCAATCCATCCTTCCTGAGCTGCCCCTTTGTGAAATCGCCATCGTCGGTGAGCCCACCCGGTTAAAAGCAGCCGTTGCAGAAAAGGGGCTGGTCGTTTTAGATGCCACTGTCTATGGAAAAGCAGGCATGCCGCACGAGAGGAAGGAGAGAATGCCTTATACAAAGCACTGGAAGACCTGCTACTCATCCGCTCTTTTGAATTTAAAAAAACCTCCCCTTACTTAAGGAAAAAGTAAGGTCAGCGCCACAGTCATCCAAGCGGGGAGTCAGCATAATGTGGTACCGGACCGCTGCACGTACACGCTCGATGTACGCGTTACCGACGCCTACAAGCTAGAGGAAGTCATCGAGGAATTACGCGAACGCCTGAAAGCCGAACTGGTACCGCGTTCTCTGCGGTTAAATTCCTCTAAACTGCCGCTTTCCCATCCCATGCACCGCGCTTTAGACCTACTGCGCATCGAAAAATATGGGAGCCCTACCCTCTCGGACCAGGCGCTTATTCCCTTTCCAAGCCTAAAAATAGGACCCGGCGACTCGGCTCGCTCGCACACCGCCGATGAATACATATACCTGCATGAAATCGAAGCGGGGATATCCCGCTATATCCAACTACTAGACTATTACCAGCGCGTACGCTTATGAAAATTTGGGAAAAAGACAGCAGTGCTTCTGCTGCAGTAGATCGCTTTACCATAGGAAGAGACCCGGAATTCGATGCTCTCCTGGCCCCATGGGATGTGCTAGGCTCCATCGCCCACGCCCGCATGCTACAGGAAATCGGCCTACTCGAAAAAGAGGAGTGGCAAGCCCTCGATGCAGGCCTAAAAGCCATCTATGCCGAAATTCAGGCAGGCACCTTTTCGATCGCTCCCGGCGTGGAAGATGTGCACTCCCAAGTAGAATTTCTTCTGACTGAAAGACTTGGTGACGTGGGAAAAAAATTGCACTCTGGACGTTCTCGTAACGATCAGGTGCTCGTAGATCTCAAGCTCTTTTATCGGCAGGCAATCGCTGATGTCGTACAGGAAATGGAAGCCCTCTTCGATTTACTTCAGGCACTAGCGGCTCGCCATGCAGGGGATCTCATGCCCGGCTATACGCACACCCAGCTGGCCATGCCCTCCTCCTTTGGGCTCTGGTTTAGCTCCTTTGCCGAAGGCCTGAGCGAAGACCTCGACCTGCTCCATGCTGCCTATCGCCTGGTGGATAAAAATCCCCTGGGATCAGCGGCGGGATATGGCTCTTCTTTTCCCCTTAATCGTGCACGCACCACGGAGTTATTAGGCTTCCGCCAAATGCATTATAATGTGCTGAACGCACAAAACAGCCGAGGAAAAACAGAACGCCAGTTGGCTTTTGCCCTAAGCGGGGTAGCAGCGACGCTGAACCGACTAGCCGCAGATGCGATTCTATTTATGAATCAGCATTTTGGGTTCATCCGTTTCCCGGATGCGCTTACTACAGGTTCTAGCATTATGCCCCACAAGAAAAACCCCGATGTTTTCGAGCTAATCCGGGCTAAAACCAATCAGCTTCAGGGACTTCCCGGACAGATCCAGCTGCTGCTGACCAACCTGACGACGGGCTATCACCGCGACTTGCAGCTGCTTAAAGAAGGGATTTTTCCTGCCATCGAAACGCTGAAAGACTGCCTGAGAATGAGCCGATATATGTTGGAACATATCGAAATAAAGGCAGACATCCTGCAAGACCCCTTTTACAAGCATGTTTTTTCTGTGGAAGCGGTCAACAAGCTCGTAATAGAGGGGCTGCCCTTCCGCGATGCTTACAAGCAAGTGGGGCGGGCGATCGAAAACGATGCCTTTACCGTGGATCAAAGTCGCGTAGACCATGTGCATGCTGGCAGTATCGGCAACTTATGCTTAGAAGAAATCAGCGCCGACTTTCGAGCGGGCCTTCAGCGCTTTGACTTCGAACCCGCTAAACGCGCACTGAGCGCCCTGCTGACATGAAAAAGAAGCTTGTTGTCTTCACTGGTGCCGGCATTTCAGCGGAAAGCGGCCTAAAGACCTTTCGAGATAGCGATGGCCTCTGGGAGGGGCATGATGTCATGCAGGTGGCGACTCCGGAAGGATGGGCAGCTAACCCAGAACTGGTGCTAACCTTCTATAATCAACGTCGCCAGCAGGCGCAAGAAGTACTGCCTAATGTTGCTCATCAGCTACTGGTAGAACTGGAAGCAGATTTCGACGTGCATATCATCACACAAAATGTAGACGATTTGCATGAGCGGGCAGGCTCGAGTCACGTACTGCACCTGCACGGGGAATTGGACAAGGTCCAAAGTACCCTGAACCCTGACTACATCGTTTCGATGAAAGGAGCGCCCATTTCCTTAGGAGACTGTTGCCCACAGGGGGGGCAGCTGCGCCCTTATGTAGTTTGGTTTGGGGAGCCTGTTCCCGCTTATGCGGATGCGCTGGCGATTACCCGTGAGGCAGATATTTTCTTGGTTATCGGGACCTCCCTGCAAGTGTACCCTGCTGCGGGCTTGCTCTATGAAACGCCGTCCGGCATCCCGGTTTTTATCGTCGACCGCCAGATTCCGGATGTACGCTTACCGAAAAACTGCATCCCGCTGGAGGGCAGCGCCTGCGCCATGGCTCCGATTTTAAAAACCCAACTGCTAAAGCTCCGTTAGAACTCTGGTTAAGGAACCTCTTAATCCTTCGTGAAAATGAAAAAATATAAGATTTATGGCTTTATGAGCCTTTTGGCATTTGCTGTCGCTTGTTCCGGTGGCGCCGAAACAAGTACGGAAGAGCAGGTGGCAGAAAACAATAGCCATGCCCATCATGACCATGCTGCACACAGTGCTGCCTCTAATGCGAAAAGTCCGCGTACAGCTGCCATGGCGAATATCGGTAAAAATCATGTTCATATCGATTATTCGGCGCCAAGTGTACGTGGGAGAGAAATTTATGGCGGCCTAGTTGCGTGGGACGAAGTCTGGGTGACTGGTGCGCACACAGCAACCAGTATTTCGTTCGATGTTCCTGTCAGCATCGAGGGAAAAAAAATCCCTGCGGGCAAGTATGCGCTCTTCACGATACCGGGACAGTCTGGCTGGACGGTGATTTTAAACAGCAACTATGAGCAGCACCTTGCGGATGAGTATGATGAGTCAGAAGACATCGCACGCTTTACACTAGACAACGAGATGCCAGAAAACAGTGTGGAGCAGCTGCGTTTTGAAGTAGTTTCACTTTCTGATACGAAAGGAGAAATCCGCTTTGCTTGGGCTGAGCGAGGCTTTCGTCTCGCAGTCGAAAATAGCTAAAAATAAGGCGCCTAGAGCTATCTTTCGCAAAGTTGACCGAATCAAGCACCCCGATTTCTCTTCAGAAAGAGATCTTGGGGTTTTCTTTTTTCAGAGATACGTACAAGCAAACCGGAACAGATACCCCATACCATCCAATTTTTAGCCAAACACAGCTTAGCATCCGACACCTTTACCAGAATAATGATGACACAAACTCAAAAAAGAACAATACATTGACACTTTTTTGCTTTCTCAATACACAAAATGATTTTTTTATCCTTCTGATAATCAAGTTATTAAAAGTTTTCCTGATATATTTTTTAAGCAATACTTGACTTTTAACGGGGGGTGGGTAACTTAAACAAGTTTTTAGCGCTAAAAGCTTTTTAATCAATTTGTTATCTTCTAAATTTTGGAATCATGAGAAAAGTAAAAATAACTTTACTTGCGCTTGGGTTAGGCTTTTTAAGTTTTAATCCACTTTCGAGTCAAACAATTGTCCTACCCGATTGGCTACCCCGCCAGAGGAGAACATATGCAGATGTAAATATGGTGGTTGCTATGGAGGGAACGCTATATCTATACACGCAAGATGTGGTCAAGGAGACTGTTCTCTATCTGCTTCAAACTGTCCGCCAAGTTAATTTCATAAAGGCTAAAGCGAAATGCTTTAGCCTTTTAACCTTTACAATTTTATTCAAGCTATGCTTTTATCCTCAGATGCATCTAAGCATTCTAGTAGTTTAACCATTCTTTACACCATTTAACATGAAAATTTTTCTTTACCTGCTACTCTTTCTTTTATGCCTGGGATGTGGACCTAAAGAGCAGAGTGCTGTACCCTTATTTCAAGAACAAAACATCAGAATAAGCACTTTACCCTGGATACCTTGCTATTGGAAAAAGACTATTTTTCAGGAGTAGGCTTCTTGCAAGTTGCCCGTGAACAAGTGTTCTTCATAGATCAGATTTTCAGTACCGTCACGGTCTATGATAAAAAAGGAGCCCTACAGGGCAGCTACCTAGGAAAGGGAGAAGGGCCAAACAATCAAAACACCATTCATGGCTTTCTCCCCTATTCCTTAGATGGATCTCATCTAATTCTTGATAATTTTCAACTGGTAGCATTTGATGATAATTTTCAAAAAGTAGCTGCTTATCCACTAGCATGGGATTACGCCGAATCTTATGAGGACATGCTCAATAATCCTACTGCGGAGATGCTCGGTTTATATGAAATCGAGCATAAGGGCAATGGCTACAACACACCCTTTCACTATAACAGGCAAGCGAATGAGATCCTAATTCCCATGTCGATGAGCCACCCAGAATTAAACGGCTATATCTCCGAGGAGTATTACAAAAGTGTCTATGTATTGGGTCAGTATGATTTGGAAACTAAGCGAATTGGAAAAGGAATGGTAACAAGGTCTCCTGAATATCTTACCCAAAAATTTGTTCCCAATTTTGATTTTTCATTTTTCAGCACTAGGAAAGATGGCATTCTCCTTTCCTTTGCTATCGATCCTCTGCTACACGCCTATGATCTCGAGGGTAAGCTGTTGTATAAATTTGGAGTAGCGGGCATGAACATGCATACGAGTTATCCAAAAACCACTACCATTTCAGATGCAATAGACAATTATAGAGCTGATTTAAAACGGGCAGGTTTTTATCATTTTCTACACCATGACAGGGAAGCGCATATTACCTTTAGGACGTATTATCCTCTGGGAATCGATCAGGGAACTGCTAGACTACAGATATACCACAACCGCGTACTTATAGGGGATGTGGAGGTACCGGAAAGATTTCAAGTACTGGGTAAAATCGGGGATTTTTACTACGCAGATGGGCTAATAGATGAAGAAAATGATGTATTGGGCATATATAAATTTAAACTAAAACTATGAGGGTATTCGCTACATTTTTGATCCTTTTTATTTCGTTTGAGGTTTTACCTCAGGTGGTAACGGTAGTTGATGAACAGCAGCAGCCTCTTCCTTTTTTCACTTTGTCCATAGGGACTACTAATAGTGTACGCATAGGTGACAAGTATGGAAAGGTGACCATTGACCACCAAGAGGAGCATTGTGCGTATACGATACGGTACCTTGGCTATGAAGATCGGAAATTCTGCCTTTCAGACCTGAAAGCAGAAGACAACATTATTCAACTTACGCCCGAGGTGATCGAAATGGCCGAGTCAGAAATAAAGGGTTATAGTGACAGTGAACTCATCACCCAGGTAAAAAAGCAAATAGAGATCATGTCAGACAATGTTCATATAGTGAAAAGCTTTATGAGCGAATCCAATCCAAATTACCAATGGGAGAGCTTTGGTTTATTAACCTTAGGTGGCTTGAAGGATCGAAGTAAAAAAAATGATAGGTTTCACATGGGGTACATGAGTTTTTTGGCACAGATAAGTACCCTTCATTTAGCACCTGAACTAGAGCTACCCATTAAGTCTAAAATGGCGCTAGCATCGACATTTACCCAGGACTTACTTCTCGATATTCTTAAATCAAAGCACTCGAAATGGGACTTAGCTAAACTTACCCAGAAAGATGCAGAGATATTCAAAATAGCCGACCTTCGTGCAGATGTGCATGTTCATGCAGATGGCAGCATTAAAAAAATAACCATAAACAAGCAGCCCTTTAAATCCCCAGAAGGCACCGTCTATGATTTGTCAGGTGAAATCAGCTTTATTCAAGATCAGGATGTGGCATTCTTTTCCAATTTAGAGTTTAAAATTTATGACGAAAAGGAGGTTACTGACATCAGTTGTGTCGTTCATGATTTCCCGAAAACGGTATCACTTCCAGAAAAGTATTTAAATCGCTCACAAAAGGATGGGCTCTTCACCTCGTATGGCATCTATACTCGAAATCCAGATTATGTCTATAATCCTGAGCTATTTTCAAGGCTTCTAAGCAGTTCTGGGGCAACATTTGCCTTCCAAAAAAATAGGTCACTAAAGCTTGTGCAGGACAGTTACACGTACCCTGAAAAATTCAAAAGCAATGACGCTGCAACCAAAGATTACTTGGAGAAAAATTCTGCCTATATACAAGAAACGCTAAAAACACTACAATCTTATGACCTGGCTTGGTAGAGGCTAGCACTCAGCAATCTTATCCTCAACTTGACGCTTTCGGCAGAAACCCACTAATCCTTACAAATGCTTATTGTTACATGCATATTTTGATACTGGAATGAATTTGCACTACCTGTCTAAGTGATAGGCCAAGGTAACATAGAAAAAAAGTCCTCATGGTCCAAATGGATGCATGAGGACTTTTCTCACTTCAACTCGTGATTCTTTGGCCTTCGGCCAATAACTTAATCGGCCAAAAGGCGAAAATGCACATTCAGACGAGACTCTAAACGAATCGGCTTGATGTCTAAAAGCGCCAGCTCCTCCATATCTGCCATCATTTTTAGCGAAGAAGTTCCGCGCATTCGTATCACCGTCGAAGGCATGGACGTATCTACGATGTAGACCGCAGCACCTACCCGCTGGCTGAGGGTAGCAGCCAGTACATCCGCTTTGTTTTTAGCGTCCATAATCGCTTCTTTTTTGAGTTCCAGCAGTTCCTCATTAATGGCGCTATGCTCCATTCTATTTAAGACGATTTCGGTTATTTTCTTTTCAGACAACTGAGTTAAAACAGCGTCTAAATCTGCAGCGGTTCTTAATTCCAACTCAAAAGTTTTGGTATTTTGTACCTCATTTTTGCGCAACAAGCGGGACTCCAAACTTCCAAAAGCATCTTTTACCTTCAGCTGTTTTTCCACATCCACGCCTGCATCCCTGAGGGCACGCTGTAGGTCTCGCTCTAGGGCATTCATCTTGGTGCGCGCATCCTTTTCGGACAGCGTAATGTCGAAGAATAAACGATCGGGGATCAGCTCTTTAAAGGCTACTCCCGTTACCTCCACACGAGGGTCATTCGGGTGATACTGGCTAAATACTTCAAAGCCAGTAAATAAAAAGAAGCCTAGGAGGCTAAGGGATAGAAAAGAAAGTCGTTTCATAGCTTTTTTAGAAAAAGATTCGGATGGAAGATACACAAATACTGGAAAAAATAAATACATTAGACGAAATTTTATGATTATTTAATCCAACATCTTCTTTTCTTTATTTTCCTATCCGTACGCGCTACCTTATGTTATTTTACGCGAAAACAGCCTCATGCCTCCTACTTTTCTTACTTCTGGTTACATGTGTACATGCTCAGCGTCCTATTTTTTACCAACTCGAATTAGGGACTGAGCGCTTTTATATGCGGACTTTTGATGTCGACCCAGGTCCTAACTGGTCGGGCTTTCCCTTAGAAGGATCCTCTAGTTTCGCTTTGGATCTAGGGTTAGGAATACAGACCAAAAAGTGGGCCTCCCTAGGTATCGGCCTGGGCTATGCGTATTTTCCCGAAAACACACTAGTTCGGGTCGCTCTTCAATCTGAAATACATCCTTTTCAGCGTACCCTATCTCCATTTCTCAGGATGCGACTGGGATATTCTTCTTTAAATACCTTTGAAGAAAATTCGAGACAGTCCCCCCTAGCGGAAGGAATTTTTGGCTTACGCTACAGGTTGAGCCCCGTCGTGGCCCTTGAGCTTAGTTCCGGCGTTGCCTTAACACAACAAACGCTTTTCATTCCGATTCGCATCGCTTGTCGCTGGATGCCCCACAGGTAGCAACAAGGGCGCGGCTGCATGGCGAGCTAGACTACACTACCTACTGCTGGTTGTAAACAAAAAAAGACCGGAGTTCCGGTCTTTCTCTTTCATTATGCAGCAAATGCTATTATTTTACAGCTTTCTCGATTTCATTTTTTGTTTTCTTAGCGAGCTTGTCTACTTCTCCACTCACCTCGTCTACCTTTTTATTTAGACCATCAAGCAAGCTACCTAATTTATCACTCGCTTCGTCCCAATATTTTTCACCCTGCTTGGTTAGCTTCTTACGCGTATTTTTCCCCTTATCTGGAGCAAGTAAAATACCGGCTTGTACGCCAACAGCTGCACCTAATAATACGCCTAATAGAAATTTTGTAGAGCTCATCTTCTTTTATGGTTTAAATTTGAAAAAACATTTAATAATTAAGTAACAAAGAACATGCCAACTGAAAGATTGACAAGAAATATCTCCGTTTCTATTATTAAATACGCATAAACCGAATAAATCGTTGCAAAATCAGCAATCAATTATCCGAGAGCCCTACTGCAAGCTACTTTTTATCCGAATGGTCTGCACAGGACGAATCGGGTCATTCGAAAACACATAAATTTCCTTATGGTCGATACCCTTCCGTCCAGAGGTGTCGAATCGCAGCTTTAGGCGTCCTTTTTGGCCCCCGGCCAAAATCATTTCGTCCACCTCAACCTCTAAGCAAGTGCAATTCGCCATCACTTTACGGAGGACAAGTTCTTCCTGCCCTACATTTTCAAATTCCAGCTCCCGCTCTACGATCGATCCTGCGCGCACCTGCCTCAGGTCTACTGCTGTCTCGGACAACAACAAGCGGGGAACGATATCCTGCATCGAGCTCGGAACAGGTTCAAAGTACTCTAAAACAGTCACTAAATACGGGATTCGGAGCGTGTCCTGCTGGCCCGTTTCATCTCGTATTAAAACCGCTACCTGCTCTGAAAATTGGCCCAAATCATTCCGCATGGCACCATCATAGGCTATGGCTAGAAGCGCCCGAGAGGCTGCGGCCACCGTATCCCCTACGATACGTACCTGTAGGAACTCAGGGAGTAGCGGCTGCACTTCCGACAGCATGAGGGCACTCTTCCCGAAATTATGGACATCTACCCGATACTCGGTGGGCTCATGCGTAAAAACACGCCCTAAATTTAAAGGTAAACTCCTAAAAGCCAGCTCGCCCTGCCGCGCCCGGTACACCTCCTCCGCGTTCGAAACGAGGGGCACTAATCGACCCTGTACATACAAGGTGTCTCCTTCCGCATCGGCTGAGGTTTTCACCAGCAACTGATGCATAAAACTTCCCACTTGATAATCAGGAGTATAGGTGACCTCCAAGGCGGCTATCTTCGAAGGAGCCACGCTGTCGCGTGCAAAACGGACTTGCAAACAGGCACAGTCGCTCACTACTTCCTCCAAAGCAATGGCCTGATCGTGCTGGTTTAAGCCGTAAAAGGTCAGCACCTGAGGACCTTCTTCCGCTAAAAAGGTACCCAAAGAGAGTACCTGCTTCTCCCAAAAAAGAGGCAACCTTTCGGGAGCCTCTTGGGCCAAAAGCCCACCCGAAAACAGGGTAAACAGGGCAGATGAAAACACAAAAAAGAGGGTGATTTTTCGCTTCATAAGGGCAAATAACGGAAAAAAGTAGGCGACTCTGTCAACTATTATGTAATTTGCGCGAAAAAAATTAAGCATCATGGCAAGAGTTTTAACGGGTATCCAAAGCTCCGGCAGGCCGCATTTAGGAAATATCCTCGGCGCGATTTTACCTGCGGTGGCCTTAACCAAAGAGGAGCAAAACGATTCCTTCATCTTTATCGCTGACCTTCACTCCCTTACTACCATTAAAGAGGGCACGACCAGACGTGAGCACGTAGATGCCGTAGCCGCTGCCTGGCTTGCCTTCGGTTTAGACACCGAAAAATCCGTATTCTACCGACAGTCGCGCATACCGGAGGTGGCAGAGCTGACCTGGTACCTGTCCTGCTTCACGCCCTTCCCGATGCTGGCAAATGCGCATAGTTTTAAAGATAAGTCCGATCGCCTCGCAGATGTAAACGCGGGTCTGTTCACCTATCCCGTCCTGATGGCCGCAGATATTTTACTCTACAGTGCGGACGTGGTGCCTGTCGGCAAAGATCAATTGCAGCATCTCGAAATGACGCGCGATATCGCCAGCAGCATGAATCATAAACTGGGCCAAGAGCTTTTCGTCCTTCCCGAGCCTCGTATCAGCGAGGAGGTAATGATCATCCCCGGCATCGACGGCCAAAAGATGAGCAAGTCCTACAACAACTTTATCGACATCTTCCTACCAGAAAAAGCGCTGAAGAAGAGCGTAAACAGCATCGTGACGGACAGCACGCCGCTAGAAGAACCGAAAATCGCGGAAACGTGCAACGTGTTCAAGCTTTATAAACTGCTCGCCAGCCCTGAGGAAACGGCTACACTGAAGGCCCAATACGAAGGAGGGAATTTCGGTTACGGACATGCGAAAAAAGCCCTTCTAGATCTTATTTTAGAGCGCTTCGCCGAAGAACGCCGCATTTTCGCCCATTATATGGAAGATAAAACCGCCCTAGACCGCGTGCTACAGGTGGGAGAAGAGCGTGCCCGCACGATAGCTCGTGAAAAATTAAGCGAGGTTCGTGAGCTCCTTGGGTTTTAAAACTACTTTCTAGTCAAAAGCCATAAAAAAGGGAGCTCGATGTGAGGCTCCCTTTATTTTTACCATGGCGGCTTCCTAGGCACGCCCAGTCCAAAGCACCTTCAGTGTCATGCCGTTAATCTGCATGGCGATACGCGTCGGATTCGGAATTAAAACCAGGCGCACATCCTGCCCATCGAACTGCTCCGATTCGATCGGCACACCCTCCTTGCCCTTCACCTCATAATTTACCAGTCCCTGAGCATCGGGTAGCATGGCTGTATACTTATTCGCTAGATAAGCTGAAGGAAGTAAAATATCGTTATCAGAACCTAGGGTCTTATAAATTTCTTCAAAAGCCTTCTGGAAAACCGGCTCGTACTCCTCATTAAAATCATCCTCTAAATCCTGCATCTCCTCCTCTATGTCATCATACGCCTCATCGGCATAAGAGAGTTTACTCAACTGAATACGCTTCTCGACGATGGAGCGCAGGAGCTCGTTCATTTTGTTGTAATCCATAAATCTAAGATGTATCTTGCTGCTGTATGCGAGCGCAAGTTAACCATTCCCTTAAGGCTATCCAAACGGCGGAGCAAGGCATTCCCATGGCCCAAGCCTACTTGGACAGGAATTCTACCCTACCTAAACTATTCTTTATTAGCTGGGTAGCCGCTCTCCTTTTTTGCTTATCCGCTCCGGCCTTCGGCCAAAAAAAACCGCAGACCCCTAAAATCCTACACGCTTACTGCCAAGCCTTCGAAGCCCAAGATGCTGAAGCCATGGCGCACCTCCTGCATGAAGATTTTCAACTCCTCGATGTAGAAGGTGGGCTTATCGTGGCGGGACGTGCGGATTTTACGGCGCTGTACAGTCGCTTTTTTTCCCGCATGCCGGAAATGAGCGTCACCTTCTCCATCTATCAGGAGCGCGGAGGCACTTGGATCGTGGAGCAGGAACTGCAGCGGCAGCCAAACGCGAAGGTACAAAAGGAGCGCTTCGCATTTGACTTCGACGAACAGCAAATCTACAGCATCCGGTACCGCTTCGTGACCAAATAAGGGGCTCCACAAGTCTCCCCTCAGCTACTGACGACTCCTTCTGCGCGCAGTTCCTCCACGAAAGCAGCAAAAACCTCCTGATGCCGCGCTAAATTAAACACGGGCGCCACGGCCACACGGGCGATATAGTCCTTGTCCTCCTCCTTCGTAGTACCCTGCGTAGAGGTGGCAGGAATAGTCCAGTAACAGCCCTTCAGCTGCCCATAACTCACACAATACTTGCTCTCCTCAGGAATTTCTCGGATCATGCGCTCGATGAGCCGCAAGTTTAAGGCACGCTTGAAGGCTTCGCGCTCTTCTGGACGCGTTCCACGAGTGGGCAAGTCTAAAGAGAACACAGAGGGACGAAAGCCCCTTTGCGCCAGCGCCTCGGAAACAAAATGTATATGCGCTTGCGGCAAAACCTCTCGAATAAAGGCGACGAAAGCTGCGGTCTGCTCATAGGCCTTCTGGATGCGTTCTAGCATGCTCGGCAACTGCTCACGCAGGATTTCTAGCTGCTGCAGGGTAGCGCCATTATCGCAGAGTAGGAGCTGCTGCTCGATTAGGGGCATGTATTCCTCTGCGGCAGGATTCGCACTGGCATAGGCGGCCGTACACCTACCTCCACTGGGAAACTTAGAGCCGCTGACATAGGAAAGCGTCGGCACCGCATGAAGTGGGCTGCTCTCACTTAAAAAGGGGACATTCGGACAGAAGGTTTGGTCAAGCAGTAAGACCGCAGGAACCGCAGCGGTGCCAGAAGGTGTGAACTGTGGCTGTAGCAGGCAGGCAGCCAGGGCCTCAAGATCCGGAACTTCCACGCGCGGATTTGTCGGGATTTCAGCGATCACGTAAGGCACCGCGTCTACCGCCGCAAGCTGCGCTAATATGGTTTGCAGGCTGCTGACCATATCATGCTTACCATCTACTGGAAAATCCACTATATCCACCTGAGGCAGAAGAGCCGCCACCCGACGTGCCTGATCGTTCGTTCCTCCGTAGCAGTTGGGCGGCACCACGAAGGCAATTTGCTTCTCGGGAAAGTGCTCCTGGGCATGTGCCACCAGGCCCATCATTAAGGCATACTGCATGGACAAACCACTCGAAGCGAAAAGGGGCTTTCCCGAAGGGCTCTGCGTAATCTCTCGGACAAGTTGCTCCAAAACTGGGAGATGCTGCGCGCGCTGCTCTAGTTCGGAAGGAACTGGTCCACGCTCCCCTACAAGCTGCTGAAGCGCGCACAAGCTCTGCTGGGGTGTCATGGCGATGGTCTCTCTACGGCGCACATGCTGGATTTCTGCGGAATAGTCTTGCACTTCTTCAGCTGCCAGCCAGACGATTGTCCCTAAGCCCTGCACCTGCATCAGCTGAATAGCGCAGCCGCCGCGCTCCTGAAAAGGAACCAGCTGAGGCTGCTCCTCGTACCATACCGTGGTTCCCGCAAATGGTCTTGGCTCCTTCCCTACTTCTAGCTGTTCCAGCTCAAAGGAATAACCATAGACTTGTCTTAAAGTGTGTGGGTCTAGCTGAATCGGAAGTGTCCCGGTATGCAGTAAGCGCGTCGCCTTGCCCAGCAACTTGTTTTGACGTAAAATGGCCAAAAAAGGCATAGTCGTAGAAGCGAAGCTTATGCAATGCGCGGCTTGGCCACCTACGGGAATCATCAGTGCCCACTCCAGCAGGCAGGACAGTGGATGTCCTAAGCGAATATAATCGTAGGCAGTAGGCAGCTGCGCTAATGACTCTGTATCCAGTCGATCCGTCTGTACTAAAGCCTGAAAAGCATCTAAAAAGGCTGTTTTCGCTTGACTCTCTTGGTAAATATCCAGGCGGTGCGTGGTAAGGGTGAGCCAGTCAGCAGGCATATTCGCTAGGGTCTGGCGCAGCACCGTCCAGGGAAGTTCTCTATTGCTCATGGGATTTATTCTTATCATTACAATACTACGAAATTTCAAGAAAAGCAGGCAGGGATTGGACTAGAATAAGGGATTGACTACTGTTCAAAAAATACTGACTCACGTTCAAGCCATGTATAAAAAAAGGAAGGCCTCGCTTAGACCCTCCCTTTTAAAAGCCGCAGGCATGCAGCTGCTATAGCTTTTATGCCTTTAATTTGGCCTCATGCGCTTCCTTAATTTTACGTCTCAGGATTTTGCCCACGTTCGACTTCGGCAGCTCCTCAGTAAAATAAATTTCACGCGGTACTTTATAGTTGGTCAAGTTTTCTTTCGCGAAAGCGATCAACTCTTTTTCGGTAGGGTTTCCTTTTGGCACCACATAGGCCACCACTTTTTCGGTAGATTTTTCATCTGGCATACCGATTACCCCCACTTCTAACACCCCCTCGTGAGAGGCTAAGGCATTTTCTACTTCATTTGGATAGACATTAAAGCCAGAGACAAGGATCATTTCCTTCTTGCGATCGACGATTTTCACGTAGCCATCCTCATCGATAATGGCGATATCACCCGTCTTAAACCATTCTCCATCCATCACCTTTTCGGTCTCATCTGGTCGGTTCCAGTAGCCTTTCATGACTTGAGGGCCCTTCACGCAGAGCTCCCCTTTTTCTCCCGTTCCTAGCGTATTCCCTGCATCGTCGATTACTTTTACCTCTGTATTCGGTAAAGGCACCCCGATAGTTCCGATGCGCTCTGTTCCATCGATCGGGTTACAAGTTGCTACGGGCGAGGTCTCCGTTAAGCCATATCCTTCTGCCAGAGGCGTACCCGTCACCGCTTGCCATTTTTCAGCAGTAGCCTTCTGCACAGCCATGCCACCCCCCACGGTAATTTTCAAGCCGGAGAAGTCTAAAGCACGGAAACTCTCTTGGTTTAAGAGGCCATTAAAGAGCGTATTCACCCCGGTAATCACAGAGAATTTATGCTTGCCCAGCTCCTTAATAAAAGCCGGCATATCGCGTGGGTTGGTAATTAAAACATTATGCGCTCCGATTTTCAGCATCGCCAGGCAGTTCACTGTCAAAGCGAAAATATGATAAAGTGGCAGCGCAGTGATGACGATTTCTTCTTTTTCCTTTAGCTTCGGCTTCATCCAAGAAGAAATCTGCTGCATATTCGCCACGATATTTCCGTGCGTAAGCTCCGCTCCCTTCGACACCCCAGTAGTGCCCCCGGTATACTGTAGGTAGGCGGCATCACCTAACCCCATCTCGGTAGGCTGGAATGTACTGTTTTGGCCCCTGGCCAAAGCCTCTTTAAAGCGAATCGCACCCGGTAAGCTATAAGTAGGGACCATCTTCTTGATGTACTTCACGACGAAGTTGACGATTCCCCCTTTTAATCCCCCGAGTAGATCCCCTAACTCTGTGATGATCACATGCTTGGCAGGGATATCCTTGCGGATTTTTTCTAAGTTAAAAGCGAAGTTTGCCAAAATCACGATAGCATCTGCCTGTGAATCGGTAAACTGATGCTTCATTTCTGAGGCCGTATAGAGTGGATTGGTGTTTACGACTACCATTCCGGCACGTAAAATCCCAAACATGGCTACCGGGTACTGTAGACAGTTGGGCATTTGAATGGCTACTTTGGCACCTTTTTTTAATTTCAAATCATTTTGTAAAAAGGCCGCGAACTGGCGGGAAAGCGTATCCAGCTCATTAAAGCTGATTGTTTTGCCCATGCACTCGTAGGCAGTAGCAGCGCCAAACTTGCGCACCGACTCTTCGAAAAGTGCTGTTACGGACGTATAGGCCTGAACGTCAACTTCTTTATCGACGGACTTGGGATAAAATTTCAACCACGGATATTGTTCCATTCCTCCTGTATTTTGGGTTTTAGACACTTAATAAGCAGTAAACAGTTTCCAATATAGGAAAAAGTATCGAATTCAGGCCTACGGGGCCCATTTTTCTTTAGCTAACGCAAAAATGGACGAAATGGATTTGAAAATTATCTTCCACTCGTTGCTCTACCCGCATGCAAAAACCCAGGGACCAAAAAAAACCTCCGCCTTCTGGCAAGAGGTTTTCATTCAAGCATGGATAAAAGCAAAAAGGATAAGCGCTTACAAGCTCCTGTGCTCCTCCCGAATAGGGCCTACTGCAGGACCTTTCGAGCTATCAGTTCCTTCATAATTTCATTTGTTCCTGCATAGATACGTTGTACCCGCGCATCCGCATAAGCACGTGCGACAGGATACTCCCACATATAACCGTAACCACCATGTAGCTGCACACATTCATCTGCCACATCGCACTGCAGCTCGGTCATGGTGTACTTGGCAGCAGAAGCCATCGCCGCGTCTACTTGCTTGTTTTGGTGCATGAGCACGAGCTGGTCACAGTAGATGCGCGCTTGCTCCAGCTTGGCGGACATCTCGGCTAACTTAAATCGCGTGTTTTGGAAATCTGCCACCGTTTTGCCGAAGGCCGGACGAGATTTCACATAGTCTACTGTGGCGCGGAAGGTAAACTCGGCCAGCGCCAGCGCTGCAAAGGCCACGATCAGGCGCTCCTGTGCGAGTTCGGTCATCAGGTATTTAAAGCCCTCCCCTACGTTTCCTAAAAGATTCTCCTTAGGCACCTGTACATCTTCGAAAAACAGTTCGCAGGTATCCTGAGCATGTAGTCCTACTTTTTCGAAGGGCTTGCCCTTACTAAAGCCTGCCATATCCTTATCGACGATAAACAAGCTGATTCCCTTTGCTCCCTTAGTCGGGTCTGTTTTAGCGGCCACCACGACCACATCTGCTAGGTAGCCGTTCGTGATAAACGTTTTCGAACCATTTATCAGATAGTGATCGCCCTTGTCTTCGGCTGTGGCACGGATATTTTGGAGGTCACTCCCAGCGCCCGGCTCCGTCATGGCCACTGCACTGATTAATTTACCCTGCACCATACCTGGAATGTAGCGTGCCTTAGCGGCCTCGGTACCATAGTGCAAAATATACGGAAACACGATATCACTATGCAGTGGGTACCCGATGGCGGGCCCTGCACAACCGCTGAGGCCCAGCTCCTCCACGAAGATGGCATTATAGCGGAAATCATCGATGCCCATGCCTCCATAAGACTCAGGTGCCTGAAGGCAAAGGAACCCATTTTCACCTAATTTTTCCCAAGAGGTGCGGGAAACCATTTTATTCTTCTCCCATTCTGCATTATGCGGAATGATCTCACGGGCGATAAACTCCCGTACGGACTGGCGAAACATTTCGTGTTCTTCGCCATACATGCTGCGTGGAAAACTGTTCATTATAATCGGGTTTATAGCTGCGGAATTTTTTCTATCTTTTAGGGAACGAACTTGCCCTAAAAAGCATAAATATAAGGAAATTAGCACATATAAAAAATAATCTGCCGTTTATTTCCTTACCTTAAGCAGGATCCCCAGTAGCTAAAAAAGCTGCTTCCGAAGAAACAGCTTTTTTTAGCTACAGCCTTATCGCTTACCAAGGTTTACGTGGCAGTTTCTCGTCACGCTGTGCGGTGTGATAGACCATCGCCGCTACGATGATCGCCGCCTGCTGCATGTCAGGCATCTGCATACGCTCATACAGGTCCATGTTCGTGTGATACCCAATACCATAGTCGATCGGATCCTGAATAAACTGGAAACCCGGAACGCCTACTGCTTGGAATGCCACGTGATCCGTAGAGCCCGTGTTACGCGTGGTCACCGTGTTAGCACCCATTTCATGAAAAGGAGTAAACCATTTTTGGAAGATAGGGACCAGTTGATCGTCTCCCTCGAGGTAAATCCCACGGATTTTTCCAGACCCATTATCTATATTATAATAGGCGGATATTTTATCCCATTCTGCCTTCTTTTCTTTCGTAGAGCGGTTAGCTACATATTTTTCTACATAGCCTCTAGAACCGAAAAGTCCCTGCTCTTCTTCTCCCCATAAAGCGATCCGAATGGTACGCTTTGGCTGAAAGCCAATGGCCTTTAAAATACGCATGGCTTCCATCATCACCACCACACCGGCAGCATTATCATTCGCTCCAGTGCCAGCGTGCCAGCTGTCTAAGTGGCCACCGATCATCACGATCTCCTCTTTAAGTGCACGGTCCGTACCCGGAAAGTCGGCTAAAACATTGTAGCCTTTATAATCATCGTCTAACCACTCCACCTGAATCTCCGCTTCTATGCGCACTTCCTTACCATTCTGGAGTAAGCGCTGCATGCGGCCGAAATGCTCCATGGCGATTTCCATTTCAGGAAGCGTAGGCTTTTTGTCCGTAGAAAAAGAACCCGCGCGCGTGTGGAAAACAGTTCCAAAAGAACCCCGTGTCCCTGTAATTTTTAGCGCTACGCCTTCTTCTAAAAGCAAGCTGGACAGCTGCGCATCTAAGGCACGCTGGGCACGCATGGCCTCCAGCTGTGCTGGGGTGTAGCGACCACGAAAGACGCCTAAATTCACCATTTTAAGTGCTTCAAGTTGCTCGTCGGTAAACCTGCGCGCCTGCGGATCGAAGCCTGGAGTCAGCGAAACTGGGGCCTGAGCCACCATCACCGCTTTGCCACGCAGCTGCCCTTTATACTTTTCTAAATCTTCTGCTTTATTCACCTCCACCAGGACTACTTCTGAGTCGATAAAGCCAGCGGTGCCCTCGGTCCAAGCCTTTGGGTAACCGATAATCTGCGCATAGTAAGGCGCTTTCATGGCGATGTAAGACTTTTTTACATCCCAGCCACGGCCGAACTCTCCATAACTATCGATGCGTACATTTTGCAATCCCCACTCCTTAAATTTCTCGGCAGTCCACTCGCGTGCATTCCGCAAGTTAGTGGAACCCGAAAGGCGTGGGCCCAGAAAATCAGTGAGGTGAAAGCTTAAATCTTCTACCTGAGAGTTGGTTTTGCCCTCATTTTTAATTTTGTACACAGCATCTAGCTCCAGCTTTTCCTGGGCGAAAGCCAGACTGCTCAGCATACAGCAAGCGAGTAAAAAATACCCTCTAAGTGTTAATCGTGTCATTGTATGTGCGTTATCTTTAGTGAAAAACGTGTGAAGTACACGGTAAGACAAAATTCTAAAATCTTCTCACATCTGACCAACCATTCATATAATTTAAAGAAAAAGGAAAAACCAGGGTCGGTATGTTGCCCTGGCTTTTCTGCGAAAGAAGCAATAGGAATTAAAAGGTGTGGTAAAAACTTGTTTTTCCCGCTTGGGTTAGGACAAGTTGATGTCCGCGCAGCTGATTACCCTTCAGACGAAACCGGCGCTCCCGTTTTTCGCCATCCTGTACGACCTCCTGATGGAGTAGTCGCCCATCCGCATGGAACAGTTCGACCTGCACCGCTCCTGCTGAGGCGATGACCACCTGAAACTGCGCGTGATCGCTTAACTCCACTTTTGCCTGCACCGCTTCTTTTTGTGGAACCGTTCTAAATGCGATTGGATGGAGTACCTGTGCACCACTTTCGAGATGTGTGATGCGCACCTGGGCAGCTTGGTTTTTGCCTTCGGCAAAGCGAAAGGGCTGTACGACTCCTCCTGGATTTTTGTGAATATGGCGCTTGGCCATCGACTGTCCTGAAGTGCTCAGAATTTCGACCTTAAAAGCACCGAGCGCTGCATCCGCTTGGACATACAGTCGGTCCACCGAACAGTAAATGCGTGAATGTGCTTCTACGAAGCGCTCCATTTTAGCTTCTTTTTCTGCATCATGAGCAGAAGTGGATGAAGAAATGGATGTGCTGGCAGCCAGTGGACGTAGTGCCAAAGAAAGGATTAAGGCGAAAGTGAAGATGGAAGTTTTCATGCGGCTCTTGTTTAAATTGTTTGGAATAAGCTCTTTGTTTGATCAGGTTATATGCGAATCTTTGGCCAGCGGATAGCGGGAGTCTGGCCGTGGACATGGCCAACAGGAGCTACTACTTTTTGGCACGCTAGCCTCGGAGCGCCAGGAGAGCGAAAATGGACAAAAATGCAACAAGCGGTCAGGGGCATGTTCTATTTTGAGACAGCATGATGCAGCAGAAGCATGCATAAGTGGCCCAAAAGGCCGCCTGAAAAGTAGAAAAAATTAAAAAAATAAATTTTTATTTGCCGCAGGCCACATTTCTCACCTCCGTTCGCTGTTCGCTACCGAACAGAAAGGGGTTAAAAATGAGCGCTTTTCAGAGAGACTGCGGTATCCTCAGGGCTAATGATGGTAGCGCAGCGTAGTAGATGAACAAGGGGGAAAGACTTTTTCCTGCCCGTCCAAGAGAAAATCCTTAAGCATCTGCACGCGGTCACTTTTCTGCCGAAGGCTTTTGGGCATCGATCCAAAGCTGACGCAGGACAGGCATCGTTTTTTCTATATAGGCCAAAAACTGAGCGCTGAAATCCCCCTCTTTGCCTTTTTTGTTACGCCCACGCATTTCCTCTTGCTGTGTAAAAGGATGTAGTCTTTTTCCAGAATTTTCTTGAAACTGCTGTTCCAGGGGGAGTCGCCTCCTCAGGTCTGCTGCGATCTTTTTAAACTGCTCCTTAGGGACAGTGGAAGCTAGCGACCAATAAGCAGGGGCATAGGCCACCATACTTTCTAATCCTATGTACCCCATAGCAGCGTTTAAGACCTTAGCTTCCTCTTTTTCGAGAGGCGTATATCCCTCCAAGTAAATTTTTTCAGAAATACTGACCGCTTCGCCAGGTTCAAAGGGCCGCGGGCGCCCTAGATTTAACTGTCCGAAAAATTTAGCCTCTAAGGAAATCTCTTTAGGATAGATCAGGTTTTCCTTGTGTCCATAAATCACCTCGAGCTGACCGCTCATCTCACGATTACGCAGCGTTCTGCCCAGCTCAAAATTTATGTACCGATAACTTGAAAATGAGAAGCGTACCTTTTCTACACGATCCCCACTGCTGCTTGGATAAATTTTTCCTTCCCCTACCAAAAAGACAGGTAAGTTTTCATCTGCTTTCAAGCGGTCTTTTATCGTAAAATAAATGACACCCTCTTCTCCTTCAGCACCATACTTGAAGGCATAATAGGCGCTGCTTTTCTCATCTAAAGGGCCCGACACCTCTAAGGCTCTGTAGATTTCTCGTGCATAAAAAGGGGTGAGCACATAACTTTTCGTACGATCTTCATAGTCCACTGCCTTACTCGGAAGGGTATCGCCAGCGAGCGTCCAGTGAAAGCTCCGTCTTTGTTCCATAGGAACAAAACGATTATAAGCGCTACCAGAAGTATTATCCGTAGAAAAATCCCAAGGTTTCCATTTGACATTACCTGATAACAAAGACAATCCTGCTGCTTCGAAAAAATCAAGCACTTGGCCCTTTTGCGTCACTAGAGAATAACCAGTGAAGGTTCCCAGATGAGGTGTCTGAATATATTTCTTCTGCATAGACTGACTTAGCGCTTGAACATGGGAATCCGCTTGCGCAAAGGAAGTTACATGTACGGCTTCCAAAGCAAGGTCCTCTACTTGTAAAAAAAAGGTAGAAGATGTTACATTCGGAACTTGAAAGAGCGTATCGCGAAAAAATAAACTCTGTATTAGAAAAATTTCACCAACTGGCAGAAGTGCAGTACCCGTTTCATCTGCCAACGCTTCCACCTCTCCTGATTGATTATAAACAGGTAAAAAGGGGATGCTGACCACCTCTTTACCCTCCTGATAGGAGAACTGCACCTTTGAAAGGCCTTTAGCCTGCTGGGTAAAAGCGATTCCACTGGAGGCTAAAAAAAAGACCTATACTGAGCGCCAAACGTTTAGCAAAAGAAAAAAAAGAAGACATCGCCTAAGAATTATAACGTTCTAAAATAAAGCTTATAGCTGATAAACCCGCAGAAATATAACCAAAAGCAAGTGGTAAAGTAAAGAACAAGTTGCCGCAGATCGCTATAGCGCTGGATTTAATTTCAAAAAATATTTTTTTTCATTACCGCTCTTTCCATTTCAAAGTTATTTTTGCGCTCCAATAAAAAATAAATAGGGGCTTTATGCTCAGCAAAATAGTTACTGGACAAAATGAACACCAACTTTACACCCCTTATTTTAGGAGCCTCGCTCCTTTTGATTTGCTTCTTATGCCTAGGCACATCCGCAGGATTTGCGCAGCAAAAAACCCATGAAGAGGATCGCTTTACTCTGGATGTAACCCTATTTTCAGACCAGTTTTGGGGTTTCTACCCCTATTTTTCTGGAGCTTACAAGCTCAATGATACCTTTGATCTGACTTTTTATGGAATCATGTGGGCTGGAGGTGAAGGAGCTGCTTGGGGTAACTGGACCGAGTTCGGTGTGGGTATCGGATTTCAGGCTGCAGAAGGTGTTTATATAAGCCCTCAACTGGGCATCTTGGGCGGAAGCTTGCTTTCTAAGGGCGCTGATGGAGCAGGTATCCTCGGGGATGGCATCGTTCCAAATGTAACGCTTACGCTAAAAAAGGCTAGAACTGAGGGGGAGGCCGCTGTCTGGTACTATGCCCCTCTGCGAAATGAAGCCCCTTTGGGTGGGACCACCCTCTCCTACTTGCACTATCTGGCCTATTATGGCTATAAAGCCACCGATTTTTTTTCTTTCGGGGCACATTATGAGCATTTAATAAACACCGGGGGATCAGCCATCGCAAGTGCCTCCACAGAATTACAGTGGCTAGGTGCCTACGTGCAGTTTAAAGACCCTAAAGGAGGTGCCTTTGTCCGCTTCACCTTTGGCACTGACCTGTATGTAGGAAACGAGTCCTTTTACCGCCTGGCTACTGGGTTTCGTTTTTAGGTTGGCGCTACGCGCAAAATAAACCGCACAGCGCCGTCTCCTTTCACCCTCCGCTTTTCCCAAACCAAACCACCCTTTGTGTTAATATATTTTT
>NZ_AJYA01000023.1 GCF_000265075.1 Nitritalea halalkaliphila LW7
CTTGGCAGTCTCAGAGGGCCGTGCAGCCTTACATGCCTTTTGTGCCCTAGGCACCACGATTAAGCAAGCAGGTTCGCAAGAGAAATTTAGACAGATCGACCAGACCTTTGTCCTTGATTTCGGAAAACTGTGCTTGCGCTTGGGGGCCAAAACCTTCTCTTATGTCTCTGCCTTAGGTGCTGACCACAGGTCAAAGGTTTTTTACAACCGGATCAAGGGGGAGACGGAGGCCAAATTAAAGGAATTAGGCTTTCCGCATTTGCTGCTGCATCGTCCCAGCCTACTTTTAGGTGATCGGGATGAATTCCGATTCGGAGAGTCTCTGGCCATGTATGCCATGCTTCCGCTCAAGTGGCTGCGGATCGGAGATTCATTTCGGGGAATCGAGGCCTCTAAAGTTGCACGCGGGATGTTGATCCATG
This sequence comes from Nitritalea halalkaliphila LW7, assembly GCF_000265075.1. Taxonomy (GTDB): domain Bacteria; phylum Bacteroidota; class Bacteroidia; order Cytophagales; family Cyclobacteriaceae; genus Nitritalea; species Nitritalea halalkaliphila. The sequence continues at coordinate 423 of NZ_AJYA01000023.1, forward strand.
CCTTCGAGAAGCGTCCGGCGTCTTTTAAAATAATTGTATCACGGGAAATGCACCAGTTTACACCATGATCGTATTGATTCAGCGTGTGCAGCATGCGAAAGTAGAGGTGTCCGGTCAAACCGTGGGGGCTATTGCACAAGGGTTGCTCGTCCTCGTCGGAATAGAGGCAGCAGATACTGCCGAGGATGTGGACTGGCTAAGTCGGAAAGTTTGCCAGCTTCGTATTTTCGCCGATGAGCAGGGAGTTATGAATAAAAGTGTGCTGGAGGTAGGCGGAGAAATCCTTTGTATTTCACAGTTTACCCTGCATGCCAGCACGAAAAAGGGTAATCGTCCGAGTTATATCAAAGCCGCTCGACCCGAGCAGGCACAACCACTCTATGAAGACTTTTGCACGGCTTTAGAAGGGCATCTGGGAGGGCCTGTGGCCAAAGGGATTTTCGGGGCAGATATGCAAGTAAGCCTGCTGAACGATGGTCCGGTTACCTTGCATATCGACTCCAAAAACCGCGTATAGTGACTCTTTTTTATCGGATACCTTTGGCACTCAAGCCTCTAATGCCAAACTTTAGAAGGTGTGCATGACGTGGCTGAATGGGGATTTCGGTGTCATTCAGGTACTCGTAGTCGAGAAACAGTCTAATTTGGGCAGCGCCCCTAAGCATGAGTCCCGTACTTACGCCAGCATTCACATTAAATTCAGCGGTTTCCCGAAAGCGATTCGTAAAGCCCTTTTCCTGACCGAATAGATTGGGCTGCACGTAGGTGTTCACAAACCATGCCACCTGCTCATCCTTAAAGGGCAGTAGGAAGTGTGCTTTTAAGGAAGTGGAGGCGATGAGCCGCTCTTGATTGAGCGATTCAGGTACTGGATTTATCGGGTCGCGCGTGTCTTGTAAAATGCTGTAAAGGTCCGTTCCGAGACTCAGCCACAACTCGCGCCGCTTCGGCAGCTGATAGGTGCGGATATGTTCTGCCCGAAAGCTGCCGTAAATAAGTGTGCGCTCTTCACCGATCGAAAGATTATCGATGTCATGCTTGCAGCGATGGTGGTAGCTAAACTGCCAAAAGCGATCTTCCGCCGTTTTTAAAGAATAAATAAAGCCCTCCGACCACCAAATGGCCCTGGGGTTAAAGGTGATCCGGTTAAAGGGATCTGCGATAAATTCGATCGTGGTGTAGATGGAAAGTGTGCTTCTGTTGGAAAAGCGAATCAATTCGATGTTCGCTCCCAGCTCGTGGAACCATTCATGATCATCGTCGGAAAGTCCGGTATAGCGCCCAAATCCCGCCAGCCTGCAGTGCATGTGCACGGAGACTCGTTTGTTCTCTGGGAAGGAGGTGCTGTCAGCGAGGGGATTTATAATGAGATTTCGATCACTGAGACTGCTGAGCCTCACTAATGGAAATCCAAGATAAAAGGAGCAGCACGGTACATGAAATTCGGTATATACGGGAGGAAGCATGCATAGGTGTAAACGATTACAGGTATGCTTTCCTAAACCCATACATGTAGGTTTAGTTTATGGAAAGCAGGATCTTTTTCTTACTTGATTCCCACGAACTATGTCTCGCGCTTGTGAGCTACTGAAAGCCCCGATAAAAAAAAAGCCCCCACGAGTGTGGAGGCTTTTCGAAACTTAAACACCTACTTAAATTCATTTAAGTATTACAAAAATACGCCAGAGACCTCGAATTAGAAATACCTAATTTTAGGTATTTTTCACGACTATAAGGCCTTATTTTTATAATTTTTACCAAAATAGTTCAATAATGTTAGAATGCACGCTTTTCAAGGTGTTCTTCTAGCTGTAGTCTAGGAATTCCATCTGTTACCCATTCTGGCGCTTCCTCACCTTTTAAGAAGTGATCGAAGAACTCGAGCATGCGGACGCTGTAGTCTTTTCGATTTTCTAGTTTGCCCAAACCATGATTTTCACCTTTATACTGCACCATGATTACGGGCTTTTGTAGACGGCGTAAAGCATTATAATACTCGATGCCTGTGTGAAATCCACGGCTCCATCTTTATCGTTATGCAACATGAGGAGTGGCGTTTCCACATTTTTCACGTGGTAAATAGGGGAGTTGCGCTCATACGACTCCCAGTTTTCCCAAGGCGCGCCTCTGAAACGACCCTGTGAGGCTTCGAAAATGCTCATGTTACCGCTACCTGTGTTCCAATAAATCAGGTCATACATGGAAATCATATTCGTTAGTGGTGCCCCAGCAGCTGCGGCCTTAAAGCGTGGCGTTTGGGTGATAAGGAAAGAGGTTTGGTAACCACCCCAGCTGTGTCCATGTAATCCCATACGGTTTTCATCGATCACACCGGTTTTAATCGCTTCATCGACAGCCGGAAGAACGCACCATACAGCCGACATTCCCGGGTCATCTAGGGTGTAAACGATGTCTGGAATAAAGACCGCGTAACCATTAGAGGTGTAAATGGCAGGGTTCCAACCTGTCCCTGAGAAGTTCGGTCCAGCATAGTTGTGAAGCGTCTGAGATAGCTTTTCGTAGTAATAGATGATGGTAGGGTATTTTTTACCTTCCTCATAATTAGCAGGTAGGAAGAGCGCCCCTTGCAGTTTAGCCCCCTTATCTGAAGTGTAATCCACCAAGCGAACGCCCGAGCTCCACACATATTTATCTTTATCTGGGGCGTTTTTCGTCACTTGGACTGCATTTTTCAAGTTCATATCCGCCAAAAACATTTCCGTCGGCACCTGAAAGTTTTCACGGCTGAAGCTCAGCATATCCGCTTTTTTCGGCTTGGAAACGCGTGAAATCGCGGCATCCTCCCAAAGCAGCACTTCAGGACCTGCTACAAGGCCACGACGGCTGGCATTTAGGCGGGCTACACCACTTTTTTTTCGTCCACTCCCCATACATGCGCAGGTACTGCGGCTGGCTGAGGTCGATTCCTTTTTCCTCCATGTCCAACACATAGCGTGCCTGATAGCGAATGCCTTTTTCACGGCCATCCACAGTTAAATTAATCGCTGATCCACGACCTGTAACCGGTACCTGCCAAATATCCCAGCCATCACGAAGCAGCACAAACTGACTGTCTGCACTCCAGCCTAGAGGCGTATGCATAGGGTCTGACACGTTTCTGTCATTTTCAGTATCGATAAATGAAACAGGTAAACTTTCCGTCACTTTGGTCGTCTGCCCTGACTCGAGGTTCAAGACGTAAAAGTGCCCTTCCAAGCCATAAAGCCACTTTTTACCGTCAGGAGAGCTTCTCGGTAGGCTCGCGAAGGTAGGGAGGTAAAAGTTTCAAAACGAAGTACCTTTTCCCCCGTCTGTAGGTTCACACTATAAATATCACGGAAGTTTTGGCCGTCCAGATTGCTCTGTAACTCATAGGCACGCTCATCCATGCCCATCGCGAAGTGCTGCTTGGGCAGTAAGTTGAGGTCTTTCATCGTGCTGTCATTCAGTGTGATATGCTGCTTGTCCGCCACGCGATACATGCCGTAATAGCTCAGGTTTTTATCCTGATTCTCTAAAATTTGTTGACGCGACTGCAGCCTGCTATCTGCCCAGTGCAGATGGTCATATCTGTTTCTTGGCCTCATTCTTCTTGGCTTCGGACTTGACTTGGACTTATCTAAGGTATCTACTTTTGCTAGCGCTTCGCGCAAAGCCTTAATATCCGCGATAGATTCGTCGTTTCGCAGTTTTTCGATCATCACGCGTTCTAAGGAATCGCGATCGATCGTTTGCTCTCCTTCCTTGTCCTCTTTCTCAGGTGCATCCTCGGCTTTTTCGAGGCGATGTAAGCCGTAAAACAGGCGTGTCTTATCTTCTGACCAGCTCGGTCTGCGGTTCGGGCTGATGGTCATGCCACTCGATTTTAAGGCATCGATTTCCCGTGGATCTACCTGCGTCAGCTTTGGCGCGTTTAGCGCCGTAAGGCCCATCGCGATCCCGTGCTCCTGCTTGTATTTCTTATCCTTTATAAACTTAAGTAAGCTTAACGCATCGCCTTCCTCATTCCAAGATAGCGACTTATAGGAAGCCTCATCGTTATCGATTACCTGCGTGGTCCAGCTGCTCAGCTGCAGTAGATACAAGCCATTCCCGTTTTTATTCGCAGCATCTACCAAGTAGGCTAGGTGCGTCCCGGGTTTGTTGAAACTGTACTCGTACACATTGCCCAGATTCAGCTTTTTCTGCGTACTCAGCTCCATGAGGAGAAGATCAGAGCCCTTGCCGTCGCCCGCGCTCCCTTCTTTTAGCAAGTTGATCGCGATAAAGTTTCCGTTTTCATTGTTGAACGAAAAGTTCGTCACCTTATCGATCGAGGTTTCTTTCAGATCGCTTAGATTCAGAATGGTGAGCTTATCGGGCTTGCCTTTGCCGTTACTTTTAGCGGCTGCTTTTTTACTTTTATCGTCCTCATAGACTTTAAAAGCAAAATACCGGCTGTTTTCTGAAAACTCGAACATGGGAAAGTTGCTGGAGCCGATTTTAAATGTTTTCATGTCCTCTTTTTTAGAGGCATCATGTAAAATAAGCTCCGCGTCTCCATCCACTTCCGAGATGCTGTAGGCGACAAAACGCCCATCGGGGCTGATTTTCACCGCATTCGGGTTCATGGCTTTCCAGGAGGGAATGTCCTGCCAGGTCATCGGACGCGGCGTATCCTTTTCTTGTGCAAAAGCCCCCATACTCAGCCAGAGGCCAAGTAGGAGGGCAAGCATGCTTCTTCGGGGCATGTAGTTCATAAGCAAATAAGAGTAGTAAATTTTTCGGTTAGTTGGGATGCTGCACATAACGCTCGAAGAACTCGATGATGCGGCCGATGCGATCCATGCGGCGTGTGATGTCCCCAGAGCGGGAGAGCTCATGCCCCTCATCCGGGTAGCGCACGTATTCGACCGGCTTACCGAGGATTTTCAGGGATTTATAGAGCAGTTCGCTTTGGCGCACGCCCGTTCTAAGGTCCACATCTCCATGCTTTATCAGGAGCGGTGTCTGGATGTTTTGCACATAGGTTTGAGGGGAGTTGTAGTCCATGATTTCTTTCACGCCCTCTTCCCAGGGATAGCCGAAGTGGTTAGGCACCAGTCTCCACGCATTACCTTCTCCCAGGAAAAAGGTGAGTTCATAGACTCCGCGCTGCGCAAAGGCCGCCTTAAAGCGGTGGTCATGCCCGACGATCCAAGCGGTCAAGTAGCCGGCATAGGATCCTCCTGTAAGGAACAGCTGGTCTTCATCGATCCAGTCGTAGGTTTTTCCTGCCTCATCGAGGGCGCTCAGCACATCGGATGCAGGGCCATCTCCCCAGTTTTGGAAGTTCCCCTTTTGGAAGGCTTTTCCATATCCGCCAGAGCCTCTTGGGTTGCCATACACGACACCGTAGCCCTTCGCAGCCATGACTTGGAATTCATGCCACATAGAGCCTTCACCGGTCCCCACATAGCACTAGGCCCCCCATGCATTTGAAGGACGGTAGGGTATTTCACCCCTGGTTTTCGGCCGACAGGCTCCATCACCCAATACTCGATTTCGAAGCCATCGTCTGTTTTTAGCCGATGTGCTTTCGGGAAAGAAATTTCTTTTGTCGCCAGCCAGTCTTCGTTAAAACGAGTGATCTGCCGAGCGTTTTTCGCATTTTTATCCGCCAGATAAAGCTCAGAAGGGTTCTTCACCTCCGTAAAGGCATACAGCAGGCGGTCTCCGTGGAGGTCAAAACTGCCGACGCCCACTTGTCCCGTGATCAGCGGAGTGATTTTGGCATTGCTGGCCTGCACGCTCCATAGGGAGAAGCCTCCCTCATTGGCTGCGGTGAAATAGATGCTTTTGCTGTCGGTGCTCCACTTGGCACTTCCGACACTTCGGTCCAGGCTTTCGGTGAGCCACTTAAACCCGCTGCCATTCGCTTGGAGGACTCCGATCATGGATTGGTTATAGCTTGGCTCATCGATCTCTTGGCCACTTACCAAGATACTTTTTCCATCTGGGGAAAAGTTGGGATTGCCTACGCGGAAGCCCTCTAGGGCAAAGAAAACAGAGGCTTCCTGAGTGGCTAGGTCCACTTTCCATACCTCGGTATGCTGGGTGAAGTCGGGGTGGAGCTCATTTTTTAGGCTGGAGGCCAAGATGTAGCTTCCATCAGGCGACCAGGTGGCTCCGAAGTAGTTTTGGAAGCCGGAAGTCAGGGTGGTCTCTGTTTTTGACTCTAAGTCAATCGTGTAAAGATGAGAAAAATACAGGTCTGGGCTGAGGTCTTTTTCGCCGAGGAAATTAAGTCTGTCGATGACTTTAGGGTCCTGTTTCGCAGCATTTTTCGCCAGCCAGGCGCGCAGTTCGGCCAGGTCACCGTCCACATTTGGCTTCACTTCTTCTTTGGCTAGTCCTGCTTGGATGGCGCGGTAGTCTGGCTCATCGCCAAAGCTCCTTCCGGGGCGCTGGTGTTCCCAGTCGGGCTCCCCCTCGATGGCCCACATCGGAAGGGTGCTGGAGAAGAGGATTTTTTTGCCGTCAGGCGACCAGACCGGGTTGGAGGCGCCGTACTTGGCATCGGTGAGCACCTGCGCCTCTCCACCGTTTAGGGGGAGCAGCCAAATCTGGCTTTTGCCCTTATAGGCGCGTGTAAAGGCGAGGGTTTTTCCGTCGGGGGAGAAGCTGGCTCCGCTGCTGTTTGCCGTAGGTGAGCTGATGGGCCGCATGGTATTGGGCTGCTTCATGTCCATCATCCAGAGCTGCCGCTTATAGGTGAAGCTGCCCTGCTCTTCTTCCATGAAGCTTTTTACGAAGATGGCTTTTTCTCCGTCTGGGCTGATGGAAATTGACCCTGTGGTAACGATTTTGGTGAGGTCGGAGATGTTAACGGGTTCTTTTTGGCCGAAGGCCGAGAAAAAAGTTCCGAAAAAGAGAAGTAGAATGAGTAATCTACTGCTGAGATGTTGCATGGTTTCTATAGAATTACGTTATATTGTCGGATAATTCGGTAACTAAGCCTTTGTGTTCTTAGGGTAAACGGAAATAAAATAAAAATAGCTTCTCTATCATGTTGATTTCTGATCAAGAGGATTTTTTCGTGTTATTTGGCGAAAATCCCTGTCCGGTAGCATTTTTTGGCCCTGAAGGCCTGCGCTTCGCTAATAAAGCGTATGAGCAGTACCTGCTGCAGCTTTCGGAGGAGAGGAGTTCGCGGCTCGCTCAGCTTATTATGCAGCGCATAGCGGCTTATCCGGCGCTGGATGTTTCTGCGGAGGGGGGAGATCAGGCATCTAAAGATGAGATGGAGCTCTCCCTACACGCTGCCGGAGAGGGGCTATTTTTGGTTAAAGTAAACGATAAAAAGCTGCGTATCCAAAACGAACAGAAGCGAATTTCGCTTCCTCTCGTGCAGTACAGCCGCGAGATGCTGGTAATCGTGGATGAGGAGGGGCGTTTTTTTATTCCTTAACGAAGCAGTGAAAAAGCGGCTTGGCGTAGAGGAAAAGATGCTGGAGGATCAGTCTGTTTTTAACCTGAAGGAGAAAGGCATTATTCAGGTGACGAAGGGCTCTCTGAAGGAGATTTTAGAGGGAGGGCCTGGACATGAGGTGCAAGTGGATTTTTGGGTACTTTATAATTCGGAACGTCCTTTATTCGTGAAGAGCGTGGCGACTAATTTGCTCCATGATCCGACCGTTCGGGGGATTTTGTTTTCGGGAAGTGAGACGACGGCGTTTGTGGAGACAGAGGGCTCACTGAAGAAGCGGTATGCCTTAGAGCAGTTGATTAATAAGATTTCCACGAAGTTCGTGAATGCCAATGCAGAGGACTTACCGCTGATTTATCAGGAGTCCTTACGGATGTTAGGGGAGTATGAGCAGGCTGACCGGACGTATATTTTTCTTATCCATCATGAGCTGCAGGAGATGGAAAACATATACGAGTGGACAGCGGAAGGCATCGCCCCGGAGATTCATAATTTGAAACACTTGCCCTACGAAATGAACTTGCTCACGATGGTAACGCTGGCACGCGGAGATGTATTTATCGTACCTGATGTAGAGCATATGGATGACTTGTTTCAGTATGAGCAGGAGGTCTATAAGGCACAGGACATCAAATCGGTGATGCTGATTCCCATCTTTTCGGAGAATAAGCTGATTGGCTTTTTTGGACTAGATGCTGTTCGGGAAAAGCGAGACTGGGTAGAAAAAGATGAGTACGTCCTTCGCCAGCTGGGGGATATTTATGCGGCGGGCTTAACGAAGGGCCGTATGATTAGCGAGTTAAAGCGAAATGAAAGTCTTCTGGCGAGTACCGAGCTAATCGCGAAATCAGGCTCTTGGCGCTATAGTTTTATCACGAAGCGTTTTACATTCTCAGAGGGGCTGCGCCAGTTGTTCGAGCTGCAGCAGAAAGAGGATTCCATTCCGATTCAGCATTTCACTCAGATGATAGCGGAAAAGGGCAAGACACCTTTTCTGCGGCATCTGGTGGCCGCGGTGCAGGGGGATCTGACGAGCTCGGGACAGTTTATGCTGGAGACACCTTCGGGTCAATTTAAGCATGTGCAGTACTTCGTTAAAAGAGGGGATACGCTAGAAAATTCACATAATGAAGTGTATGGCTACTGTTTAGATGTGACCCATAAGCAGCAAGCAGAACGTTACCTGCGTTTTCAGTCGCAGGTATTGACCCAGGTGAATGATGCGATTTTCGTGACGAATGTGGGGTTGCAGCTGGTTTATCTCAACCGGGCGGCGGAATCTTTTCATCTTTTATATCGGGCATTTAAGCAGGATGCGGAGATTTCCTTAGATCAACTTTTAGAGCCTTCTACGCTGCGCAAAGGAACTTTAGAAGCCATTCAGCAGCAGCTACAGCTGCATGAGGTATGGAAGGGCTTTCTAAGCTGGTACCAGGAGGGGCAGGAGATTCCGGTAGAGTTAAGTGCTTCTCTTTTAAGAAATGAAGACGGTGATCCTATCGGCTATTCCTTTGTGATGCGGGATTTAACGGCTTTGCGCCAGCAAGAAGCCTTAGCGCGGCAGGCGCAAACGATCGTGGAAAATTCTACGGCCATTCTATTTACGGTGAATCCAGCGGAAAATTTTAGGATTACCTACATAACAGAAAATGTGCAGCATTTCGGATACTGTGCTGCGGACTTAGTGGATGCCGGTGTGAGTTTACTGGACTTGGTGCATGAAGAGGACCGTCCTACTATAGAGGCTTTTTATTCCAGTGAAAATCGTGCCGAGGACATGGTTTTCTCAGGCGAATATCGCTTGAGATGTGCCGATGGACGCTATATCTGGGTTTCCGATAAATCCACCAATACGCTGCAGCAGGGTTCGGGGATGGTGCTCCATGAGGGGGTTATCCAGGATATCACAGAGCAGAAAAAATACCGAGAGGCCCTGGAAAGAGGGCAGCGTCTGTACCGCTTGCTCGCTTCTAATTTGCCCGGAACGGGCGTGCTCCTGCTTACCCCAGAACTGGAAATATTAGTGGCAGAGGGTAGCGTCCTACAGGAGTGGGAACCGGATACGCGGGCATTAGAGCGGCGTGCCATGACGGATTTCCAGGGTGCTCACTGGGCTACACTGCAGGAGGCAGTCAAAGGCAGCCAGCGCAATCAGGCGATGAAGGTGATCACCTTTAGCCATCAGGAGAGGTACTACGAGGCGTACTGCAATCCAATTATAGAAAAAAATCAGTTGCAATCCATGCTGGTGGTTATTCGCGACATCCATCATGAGTTTACCTACCAGCAGGCGCTTAAGGAGTCAGAGAGCAAGTACCGTACGCTGGTGGAGGAATCGACGGAAATTATTTTCTCGATTTCGAGTGATTTACGCCTCTCCTATATTTCTCCGAATGTGACGCAGTATTTTGGGTACAGCCCAGAGGAGGTGCTCGGGCTTTCTATTTTGCGGCTGATTAGTGAAGAAGATCGAGAGGTGTTTGAACAATCTTTAGATGCAGTGGACCCTTACGATTTCTTTGCACAGCACCAGTTCCTCGAATTCAAGCTCCGCACGAAAGAGGGGGTTCTGAAGGTACTGAGTTCAAATGGGAAATTAGTCTATGGGGAAGACGGGGAGGTAACCAGTTACATGGGGGTGGCTCGCGATATCACCCATCTGAAGGAGACCCAAAAAGCCCTTTACTATGCCAAGATCAAGGCAGAGGAGGCCCTCCGCGTGAAGTCGCAGTTTCTTTCGATCATGAGTCATGAAATTCGGACGCCGATGAATGCGGTGATTGGCATTTCTCACTTGCTGCTGCAGGATAATCCCCGCTTGGACCAACTGGAAAACCTGAAGACCTTACAGTTTTCGGCAGAAAATCTTATGGCACTCATTAATGATATTTTAGATTTTAATAAAATCGATAGCGGCAAGCTACAGTTGGAGCACATTCCCTTCCAGCTGAAAGACAACATACAGAAGATCGTGCGTTCCTATTCCTACACGGCCTCGGAGAAGGGGCTACGGCTGAAGGCAGACGTGCAGGAGGGTATTCCGGAGCAGGTACTGGGCGATCCGACGCGTATCTCGCAAATTCTGAATAATCTGGTAAGTAATGCACTGAAATTCACCGAGTCGGGGCATGTGTTGCTGCGCGTGGTGCTGAAAGAGAAGACCGATCGTAGCGTACAGCTTTTATTTGAGGTGGAAGATACAGGGATCGGGATCCCAGACGACAAGAAAGAGAGTATTTTTGAAGCCTTCACGCAAGCGAGCAGTGAGACCACCCGCAAGTATGGAGGTACTGGCTTGGGGCTAGCTATCGTCAAGCGCCTGATCGAGATGCACGGCAGCGATATACAGGTAAAGGATAATTTTTATGGCGGGACTACCTTTAGCTTTTTACTGGAGTTCACTTATGAGACTGTCACCGAAAAGCCAAAAGAAGTGCGTGCTGTAGAGGAGGATCAGGCCTATTTTTCCCGTCTGCGCGTACTGGTGGCGGAGGACAATATGGTCAATCAGCTCATGATCCGTAAGTTTATGGAGCGCTGGGGGGTAGGAAACATTCGTTTGGTCGACAATGGTGAAGAAGTGTTAAAGGCCTTAGAAGAGGAATCCGCTGACCTCTTACTGCTGGACCTACAAATGCCTGTCATGGATGGTTTTGAGGCTGCGCGTCTGATACGTTCGAATCCCTTAAAGCCCTATGCGGACATTCCCATCATAGCGCTGACGGCGTCTTCCATTGTGGATATTCAGCAGGATATCCGTGCAGCTGGTATTTACGATCACATGGGTAAGCCCTTCGACCCGCAGGAGTTAAAGAAAAAGTTAATGCAGGTAGCACAACAGCTTTAGGCGCTGTCCTCTGCTGATCACCTGCTTTTTTCCCAGTCGATGCTGAAGGCCTTTCGCCATCTCCCTGCTTTCCCTTACCTTTGCACCTGTATGTGTAGGAAGACACTTTTATACATTTGGCTACTGGGTATGCTCATGCCCCTTCAGGCTTTTTGTCAGCTGGATCTGACGAATCGGTCGACCGTATACGGGACTTTCGGCCTCACAGGGGCCACGAATAGGGAGTTTAATGAGCTGCTGAGCAGCAAAGGCCTTTCCCCAACACGGAACGGTTACATGAACTTTGGCTTGGGTTTTCAAACCCGCTACAATGATTTTCTGGTGGGCTTCGAGCTCTTCCAAAACGTGGGGCAGTATGCTACTTTTAACGATTTTAGGATTAACCAGCGTAGCACCCGTTTTTATGCGAACGTGGGCTATGCACTCACAGAGGAGGGTCGGTTTCAGTTCTTGCACTATCTTTCGCTCGGTGCGGGGTTTCTGAACTTCCAAATGCTCCGGGACACCCCCCGTGAGACTTTCGGGCACTTTCTCGACCAGCCCCAGCAGGGTTTTATTTTACGCGATGGGGATATTCACCGTGGAACCAGTGCGCTTACGGGCTTTCTGACGGAGATAGGCTTTCAGGCGAGCTATGACTTCTTTATTCCCGGCAGGGGCGAAATGCTTGAGGTCATCACCCGCTTTGGATATGCTTTCAGTCCCTTCGAAAATTCCTGGGAAATGGCTGGAATGAGCTTTAACAACCTGATGAGTGGTGCCTTTTTCCGTATGGGCCTGGGCCTAACGCTGCCGGATCAAAACTTTTTCTATAAAGATGCGACCTTAGGTGTTTACTTCCTGTATGGTCCTAATTTCACTGCGCCAGAGGCCTTAAATGAAGCGCTCGAAGGTGCTGGCCTCCAGCCGGTAGCGAACAGGGCGAATAACTTCGGGATGCGCATCATGGGGGAGTCTAAGCAGTTTTTGTATGCCATAGACATCTATAATTCTGGGCACAGCGGTACGGCGAATGCTTCCTCCACACATACCTTGAATTTTGCACGCATGTATCTCAGCGGGGGGAGGAAGTTTTTCGAATGGAAGAATTTCGAGCTGGGTGGGCTCCTCGGGCTGGGCTATGCGAATCTGCGCTATACGCTGCTGGCGCAGCAAAGACCCGATTTCCCAGTTCTTTTCGAAGAACCTTTTCATGATGGCTATGTGAGGACGAGCGGTTTGGCGGTTAAGCCTGAAACTTCTTTTCTCTACGGTATTCCACTGACTAAAAGCCAGCTTTTTAATGTCGTCGTAGGGGTGAATGTAGGATTCGAACTCCCCATCGGAAGTTTTGACCTTCTCGATGTGCCGATGGGTTCCTATGTGCGCAGTCCTTATGCGCAACTGGTCATCGGGTTGCGTCCCTAAGGGGGCGCAACGAAATACGTATAGGAGTTATAATTGGCATCTATACTTGGCTCAATTAGTGGGCAGTAGCTTAAAGAGGTCCTAAGGCTTGATTCTCTGTACGCGATCAAAACTATCACTTAACCACTCTCTTTCATCCATACCATTTCACTTACAGCTTGCCATATCGGCTCACTTACTACTTCTAGCTCTTTGCACCTGTAGTAGAGGTTAGTTCGATTAATCACTCGGTTAGCAGCAAGGACAGACTTCTTTAAACCAGAGCTAAGCCACTCCCGGTAAAGCTCCTGGTAAAACTCTTTGTCTTTTATTTCCATTTCGCAAGACTACAAAATCCCATGCCTACGGAAAATACAGGGTTCGTCGTACGGATACGGATAAGACAAAAGTAATATACTGATAATGGAGACTAGTTGTCCCATTCATAGATTTTTGAAAAAAAATCTCCATAAACTCTTGCATTACACACACACATTATATTAGTAGCAAAAATGTAAAGCTAAAATAGGACTGGCAATCCGTATGACTCAATAGAAAGGTAATAGTCTTATGCTTAAGACTAAGTATTCACAAAATCATTAAAGTAAATAGACATGAAACGAAGATTATCTTTATTATGTAGCGGAATTCTAATATTCGGAGGACTTTCTTTTAGTAATTTGACTATGGCTTCTGATGTCCCACAACTAAAAAAAAGAATTTTGTGCTATAAGTCAAGCCGAAAAATGTAAACAAAAAGGAACAACTTGCGAAGGCAGAAAAATCTGCTTTTGGCAAGATGCTAAAGATGTCGTAGTAATTGCTGCTGCGGTGGTAGCCATTGTGACTGCTGTTTCATCTAGTGAATAAACAATTCTTTAATATAGTTGTCTTATTGAAGTTAAAATACATTTAAGATATTTCCTCACAAACTGTCTAAAATATAAGTGGATTGTATTTTGTGAAGAAGTACTATAAAATAATGTTTGACTTAACATCGATAAGGCAACTTTTCTCTTAACTTATGGAAAAATTAAGATTGATATGTTTTCTTTTTTTTTATTGTCTCATGTTCAGGCGAAAAGGCGGCTATCGAATCTGTTGAAACTATAGAACGGGATGTGAATTTTACCCAAAAAATGGTAAGTATAGACACGCATAGCATCACCATTGATTCCTTGACGCTCCCATTTTACGATTATTTTCAGGTAATCGAGGAGAATGGAATTTCTTACCTGCTAGGCTTCAATCGACAGCAGGTCTCTTTGGATTTTATCCCATTGGATGGAGACAGTATCCCTATACGTCACATCTTTTTTGAAGAAGATGGACCGGGAAGTATAGAGGCTGATTTAGATATGTTTTGGTACTTCAATTCGGATAGTATTGTAATGATCCAAGATAGAAGTAAGCGGATGAAAGTTTTTAATGTACGCGGTGAGTTACTTAGTGCACCAGCAGTTCAATTGAGAGATAATAAAGGAACGCAGCTATACCCGGTCGCTTATGCACATCAAGGGCAAAGACCCATTTTTGAAACCTCGAACTGGATATTGCCTGTATACCCTGATATAGATGTCGCCTCGGCCAACTATTACAAAAAGGATAAGTTTGTAGTGTGGGATCCTGTAACTAATGAAGCGAAAACTACCTTCGGTGCATACCCGGAAGTTTACAGAGGAGATGCTTATTACGATATTTTGCGTGAACCGACCCTTACTCATTCGCACAGAAGCACGTATTTAGTTACTTTTCCTGCCGATCCAAGTATTTATGAATATATCCTAGACAGTTCAAATGTAGTCCAACACCACTATCCCAAACTGAAGCAGTATGAAAATGTGGGCGTAAAACGGTACGCTGATTTTCAGCAATTCGTCAATCATTATATTTCTTCTGCATGGTTTCAGCAAGTTCTTTTTGACCCCTACAGGCAGGTTTACTACAGGTTTTTGAAGGAAAAACAGGATTTAATAAATCCTCAGGGTACTAAAAATACGGCTTTGGATGCTCAGTGGAAAATATTGATAATGGATAAAGCGTTAAACGTAGTCGGTGCTACAGACTTGGATACCCAGACTTACAACCCCATGTTCACATTTGTAAGAAAAAATGGCCTTTATATATTTAGTAATGAAAGGAAAAATGATGATGAAATGGTTTTTGGAATCTTTAACTGGGAAGAGGAGTAAATTGATATACCTTCTTTTTCTTCTAGGATGTGAAGCTAATAGCCTCAACCCATATGTATATGGTCAAAATTTAGAGTATTATCTTGAAAAAAATAAATTTTCAACTAACTACTAATCAGGTCTTATTGTTGCCTTTAGATAGTTGTGGACTGTGCGTCGATGAAGTACTGGAACAGCTGGAAAAAACTGAGCGAGAGATTTCGGTGGTTCTTTCAGGGAATGTGGTGTCAAAAGAGAGGCTTGAAAAATCGAAAAAATTAATTTCAAAAACAAACTTAAAAATCGTGATCGATGAAAACAACCTTATGAAATCATACGATTTGAATGCATTTAGTCCTATATTGATTGATGTTACCGCTAAAAAATATACGTATGTTTCGCTTTCTCCTCAAAACGCTGCTGCCTATTTATAGTTTTTTTCTGGTCGCCACAGCTATTAATGCCCAAGAAGCTGTTCCTGAACTGGTTTATGGCTGTGAAAACTGTATTCTGACCTCCTTCTTGCCCATGGGTGAACAAAAGGTATTGATCTATGCCTCCAATAAAAGACCCATGAAAAGGAAGATGTACTTGTTGGATAAAGCTAATCTTGTAGTGGATGAAATGAAAATTGATGCAGCTCAAAGTTTTGTAAAGGTAAATGACTCCATTTTCAGTCCTTTAGACGTAAGTTATTCACTGATGATAAATACAGCCAATAATCGGTTTGAAGTAGTAGAGGCCTACGAATTTTATAACGGGAAGCAGCATGGAATCAATACTCCGAATACATTTTTGAATCCAGATTATATTGTTGGCCGGGATTACGTAGAAAGGGGTCCAAATGAAACAGGGACGCAAATTATTTTGATCAAAAGGCCTGGTGATAAAATTATTAATCCAAGCAGAAGATTTCGGCACATGGGATACGGTTTTACAAAAAATCCACCTTTTGATTATGGCTTTATTTCGGCACAAGATACTACTGTAATCCTTCATCCAAATGGTAAAATGATAGGTAAACATAATGAGACATTTACCGCTTATTATGGATATAAGGAGGGAGTTACATTCATTTGGTCATCTACGCATAAGACGTTAGTTCGATTGGATAAGGAGGGTAGAATTCAACGTTCAAAGGTTCCCGTAAAGAACGATAACACAGAGATGAAAATGCTGTTTGATCAGCCATATGGTGAGGTTTATCTGCTTGCATGGGAGTCTGGCTTAGGTGATGATGCAAGCAAGACCTATACACTTCATAAGGTAGATGATGCCAATCAGGTTAAGCCAATTTACAATCTTTCATTTTTCCCTTTGGTCATAGATAAGGGTTACGTATATGAAGGAAGGCAAGGGAGAAAATCCTTCGATGTGTTTCGCTACCCCCTCAAAGGACAAGTACCAGAAAAGATAGTTCCTTTTGAGTATTAACTCATCCTACACTGCCACCCCATCGAAAGGGTTAAATCTCGGTATCCGTTCGACGTGTTAAAAGGCATTTATGAGATGAAAAACAAAAGGAAAATTCAATTAAGAATGATCAGCAAATCGTCTGATGATGGGGAGTAGTTCAAGTGTCCATACAAAACTTTTTTTCTAGGCGCTTCCCACGCCCTCCCAAAAGGATGCTCCCTCTTCCGTAAAAACCTTTTCAGGAGATTGGGAGTTATCCTTCCTGTGAAAAAGCAACATTTACCCGAAAAGATGTGTCCCGTATGCCAGCGCCCTTTTACCTGGCGTAAAAAGTGGAAAAGAATTGGGAGGAGGTCAAGTACTGCTCTAAGCGCTGTGCTGGAAATAAACAAGCGAAGAAGTAAATGCTCCCTCGCTTGCTTTAGTAAAAGGTAAAGATGATTTTTTACGATGTTCAAGGCTATGCTTGACTAAAGCCGAGCGCGTAGTTTACAAAGGGAAATCTCCTTTGACTACCAGTCAAAGTCGCAGAAGATTTCATCTGAACCGATGGGAGCCCCATCCGGCACTTTCAGCGTACTGCGTCTTCCCACAGGCATTTTTTCACTTAGAAAATGCGTTACCTTATCTCGAATCAGGGCGCGATGAAGCGCTAGAAGAGATGTTTCGCTGCTTCCTTTTTTCTCCGCTGTCTGGATCAAAGCGATTTCCTGGAGCTTTCCCCTGCTGATCGCCTGAACGGAAGGACTGCTGCCGGGATCAGCAGCGATACGCTCCAAATGTTCTACTAACTTGTGTTCGGCGAGCACCTGAAGCTCATCTGCGTACGTGGCCGAATAGCGGCGGGCCACCAAGGCATCGCTGAGCGCATCCACTACATCCTGATAACTCGGCAGGGAAGCCTCGAACAGGTGCTGCTGATGCAGGCGATTAGCTCTTCCAGATTCTAACAGGAAGCCCAGCGCGAGGTCCAGAACATTTTCTGCTGGCGCAAAAGGATCGAAATTCAAACCATTTCGACTTGGAAAGGTCTCACGGTTCCGGCCATAGCCCATAGGACGAGGAGGAATGCGCTCAAGCACAAATTCAGGAAGTGCCAGTTGCTCCACTTGTAACGAGGCCAAGATGGCCTCCAGTGCTTTCTTCTGTGTGGCAGCATCTAAACGCGCCTGAATACGCTGATTATCTCCTTTGACCTTATAGGTGTAATCCAGTCCGCCGATCAACTTACTCGTAGCTTCCAGCTGATAGCGGTGCATCAGGTAGAGCGGCACTAAAACCTCTTCCAGCTGTGCTTCAGGTGTTCCATCGGGAATACTGTTGAGCGAAAAGGTGGCGAGTTTTTGCTTCCGAATCTGCAGCATGCGCATCAGCTCCTCCGCCGCATTGTCTCCATTATCCCAAAGATGTGCTTGCGGATGGCTGCCACTTGGATGGCGCGCATCTGTATCCGAGATAAAGGTATGTCCATCGGCATAGGTGTCTTCCAGTAACTGCTTTAAATGCGCTGACTCCGACTGACCTTCGGGAACAGTTTCATAGCCATAGCGGATGGCCCAGACATCCCAAGCACCAATCTTCTGCTCATAAGCATTTGAAAAATCAGGCTTACCTTCTGCATCTAAGGTAATCAGCGGATAGGGATAATCCATCACGGAGGCACGATTCGATGGTGATGAGGCATAAGCATGCGCCAGGCCTATCGTATGCCCGATCTCATGTGCAGAGAGCTGACGTAGTCGGGCCAGTGCCATTTCTAAAAGCGGATTTTCATCCGGATGTTCGGCATCATAAGGCTGTGCAAGCCCCTGTGCGATAAGGAAGTCTTGGCGCACGCGTAAAGACCCCAGACTCACATGCCCTTTTAAGATTTCTCCTGTGCGGGGGTCGCGAATGGAACTGCCATAAGACCATCCTCTTGTCGCGCGATGCACCCACTGAATAACATGGTAGCGCACATCCAGGGGATCGGCCCCTTCCGGCATAAGCTCCACACGAAAGGCATTCACGAAACCCGCCGCATCGAAGGCCTCCGCCCACCAGTTGCCCCCCTCGATTAAAGCGGAGCGAATCGGTTCAGGTGTCCCACGATCCACATAGTAGACGATGGGCTTCACCGCCTCCGACCGTGCTGCTGAGGGATCTTTTTTTTCTAGTCGATGACGTGAAATATACTTTTTGATGAGCGGACTGTTAATCGGGCTGCTATAGTCTTGATAGCTAATATGAAAATACCCTGACCGGGGGTCAAATTCCCTCGGCTGATAATTCGCATCCGGCAAGGCGATAAAGGAATGGCGCTGCCGCACGGTGATATGATCTGCATCTGGGCTCACGCTGCGGATATAGGAACCTTTTCCCTCACCACTAACCGTTAGGATGCTTTCTACTTCGGTGTTTAAGGGGAAATTCTTCACCATAGGAAAATGCAAGGCACTCCTGCTTGCATCTACCGTGTAGCGCCCTTGATTCGCATCTGTTAGCTTGCGCGCCACTTGGTGGGCATCCTGCAAATAAAAAGCAGTGGCATCCACTAAAATACTCCCATCGGGAGATCGTTCTGCGATATCAAAACCAAAGACTACAGACTGTGCAAAAGCATCTTCTACCGCTTTTAGCTCCGCCGGATTATCGGAATAAGCACGAAAACCGTAATTTTTCTCGATAAGCAAAAGCTTTTTACCGGCTTCTTGAAAGGCCACCACCCGCGTCTTGCCCAGCTGCCCCCTGTCTAGGCCTAAGTCATTCGAGCCTACGCCTGCGGCAAGACTGTTGACATACAAGAACTCCTTTTCCAGAAATTCCTGCGGAATCCGTAGGCTAATTTTCCCGGCTTGGCGCTCGATTTCTAATGGTATAAAGCCTTCGAGAAGCGCTTTCTTTTCTTGCTGCCCAAAGGCCGCGGCGCTGAAGAAGTAGAGCATAAGGAATAAAAATGCTTGTGACCGTGTTTTCATAGAGATAATGCTGCTTAACAGGTAAAAATACTTCTAAAAAATTCGGGTTATTTTCGAGTTGCGGCTTATTTCTGATATATTATGTTATAAGGTTAATGGCGGAGATAAGCGGTAGAAAATTCCACTTTGGCTGAAGGCCTACCATAAAAAAGGAATTCAACTTACCTTTACAGGAAAAAGGAATGGAAAAAGAACAACAGACCCAGGAGCTGCCCTCGCCGACACTTCAGGAGGTACAGGCACAGGTAGATCACTGGATTAAAACCGTCGGGGTTCGCTATTTTAATGAGCTTACGAATACAGCCATCTTGATGGAAGAGGTAGGAGAGCTCGCACGGCTGATGGCACGCATGTATGGAGAACAGTCCTTTAAGGCCTCCGATGAAGATCGTGATCTTGGGGACGAAATGGCCGATGTGCTTTGGGTATTAGTCTGCCTGGCGAACCAGACTGGAGTAGACCTGAGTGCAGCTTTACGCCGAAATTTTGAGAAAAAAAATATCCGTGACCAGCGGCGGCATCAGGAAAACGACAAGTTAAAAGAGTAGCAGCGCTTGCCTATCCTGAGCACGCGATAGGAGCCTTTGGGTGGGACAGTGCACATGACTACCGCCGAAAGTACTCTTTTAGGTGAGTAAGTTTTTCTCGTTCACCCTTAGTAGCGGTAGCGTAGTTGGAGACTTAGGTCATGCTGCGTGTTCCCTTGGATTTCTTGCCAGCCACTGCTAATGGTCCAGAGATCTGTGTACAGGTCCGCGCGATCCGACCGTAAAAGGTAAACCGATCACCGAGGCGCTTGCTGACCAAGAGATAGGTGCGCTGTCCTCGGCCATGG
This sequence comes from Nitritalea halalkaliphila LW7, assembly GCF_000265075.1. Classification (GTDB taxonomy): domain Bacteria; phylum Bacteroidota; class Bacteroidia; order Cytophagales; family Cyclobacteriaceae; genus Nitritalea; species Nitritalea halalkaliphila. Next base: position 20,482 of record NZ_AJYA01000023.1, read on the forward strand.
AAAGCGGGAATCGAAAAGGCGCGAAAGACCTGTTGCTCAAATAAATACTGCCGCGTGTCGAAGTCATCGGTTTGGAAGAGGGCCATGCGGGCAGAAAAGCGCCAGGTATGCAGGCGATAGTGGAGGTCTTGCGCCAGCGCAAAACCCCGACTCGGCTCCAGATTTCCGTGTCTGAACTGTGCCCACTGCAGGCGTGTTCTGCTTTCCCAGCCCTCTTGAAAGCGCTTGCTGAAATTGAGTACGGCCTGTGTGCGATGGGTACCCCAAAGTTGAAAGAGGCGGACGCCCTCCTGCTGGGGGGCATTGCGGTCTTTTTGGGTGTAGCGGGTAAAAAATATCCATTCATCGGTTTTGTAGGGGGAAAAACGCAGGCGCAGAAGGTACTCATAGCCATCCCCAGGCCCATAGGCACGAAAACGAGCCTCCCGAAAGGAAAAAAAGTCCGCATACGTAGTGAGCAGCCAGCGCCTTCCTTTTTCGTATTTGAGGCCCACATACAGCCCTTTTTCATTTTCAGGTCGTGTATTTTCAGCGAAAGCGGCAGCGTAAAAGCTGGAGAAATCGGGTGCATAGTCTCGCCAAAGCAGAGAAAGGGAAAGCTGTGGGTGGAGGGCGCTCATAAGTCCTACGGTGTAGGCAGCTCCACGGCCCATGCTTTGGGCGAATTCTCCAAAAAGCAGATGATTTTCCCAGTTCAAGCTTCCGTACAGGCTGCCTACAGTATGCTGCTGCCCACGAAAACGCTGCTGGTTGTACCGATTCGGGATCGGCATCCATTTCTGTCCGAAGTTCGTGTGGAGGACATTGATGCCAACCTCCCAAAGCCCTTTAGCACCTGAGTAGTGGTAATTTCCCCCCAGGTCCATAACACGCTGCTGCTGTTTAGCAGCCAGCTCTGAGGCCGTGCGGTAGCGACCGACGGTGGGGAAGGAGCGAATCCTAAGCGAAAAGGTTTCCTCCGTATCCGCATCGGGCTCATGAAAGCGCGCATCCCGTTTTTGGCTGGAAGCCATTAGGCTCAGCTGATGCCCTTTCTCCTGAAAAGTGACCGTAGCACCTCGAAAGTACCCGAAGGGCATCGTGCCTGTGAAGGGACGGCTCCCCTTGCTGCTCTGGCGCAGAGAGGTGATGGTTTCGGCACCCTTACCCACTTGAAAGCCACCTCCGAAGACGAGCCCTTGGCCGAACTGTAGGACATAATCCCCTAAAATGAGTGCCCGCATACGTCCCTTGGGATAAAGCGCGGCATGAAAGCCTTGATGGTTATACCCCAGACGCCGTGTCTGTGGGTCCCAGAGAAAGGCTTCTCCGGGCTGTTTGCTCAGGGTGAGCCCAAAACTAAAGGCGCCCGGTTTCGCATAGCGTGCTAAAAGTAGGTGCTGCCAAGGGTCGCCTAAATAGGCCGCAGGACCAGCATCCGTTCGAAAGCCTCGACGCGTTTCTAGGGTGCGTGCAGCGCGCTGCAAAATATCCCAGGTTCCTCCTTTTTTTAGATTATCGCGTAGATTTCCAGTGTCGGCGAGGGGTGCCTGTAGCTGTACGAAAGGCAAAAAAAGCTGGAGGGACTCTAGGGATAAGGCTTCGATCCCCTGCAGCTCGTAAAGGGACTGAAAGGGGCCAAATTCCTCCCGAAACTGTAAGAAAGCATCGATTTCTCTTTTGGTCCAGATGCCGAGGGCCTGAATTTCAGCCCCGCTGATTTCATTCACCCCGCGAGGCTGGGAGAGGGCTTCAAGCAGCTGCTCCTGGAGCGCCTCGAGGTCGAGATCCTCAGCCTGCGTACTGAATAAAATATTTTCTAGCAAGCGTTCGAAATTAGGGTCCTCCTGCGCGCATGCCAGCGTGAGCATACCTGCCCAGAAAAGCAGTAGCAGGCCTGCCTTTTTTATAAAAGATGTCATAGCTGAAAAAAGTTAAAAATCCAGTCGAAAGGCAGCATGATGCGTGAAGCCAAGGGCCTGATGATGGCGTGAAGCGAAAGAGATATCCAGCTTGCCATACCGAAACCCAAAGCCTCCATGCAGGCTTTCCTGCAGCTGATTCACACCGATGCGCAGCTGCAAAGCCTCTACGAGCTGATAGGCTAAACCTGTCTGGACACCAAAGGGATAAAAAAGATCCTTTTCCCCTTGGGCAAAGACCTGAAGCTTTTCGGAGAGGTGATAGCCTAGTCCAATTTTAATCAGGGAAGGATAACGCTCCTCGGTTTCTGAACTCCAGCGCGCCGCGTTTAGGTTGACCGCATGCATGCCCATAAAAAGTCTTTTGGAAAGCGCCATGTGCAGCCCCGCGTCGATATAAAATGCCCCCGCACTCCCGATACCTGCCATGTATAGGGTGGAGTAGGTGACTTTCACCCCGATGGCCGCAGGACCTACCGGTGCGCATAGGCCAGCTTGAGCTTACTCTCATGCAGATGGGGTCCCCCGAAACGAGAGGCACCCACAGTCACGCTGCCATTCGCTAGGGGATGAACATAGGCAGCCCCGAGACTGCTAAGCTCGGCCAGCTGCCAGCGATGGTCGTAGCCCACTACTGCGCTGGCCTCGGTAACCAAGCCTAAGGCCCCTGGATTATTAAACAGCGCCCAGCCGTCCACGAGCGTAAGCGAAGCATGCCCTAAAGCAGCTGCGCGGGCGCCCTTGGGAAGTAGTTCTTGACTCCCCTGAGCGTGGAGGTCCTGTTTCGGAAGCACATAAAGCAGAATCAGGAATAAAAAAGTAAAGCGATCGTACATAAGAAAAAAATTTCCAGCAAGATCCGCATTTCGAACGCCCGAACTCGGGCGCTAAACACTTCTAGTCTGTTGCAATCGGTTGCAGCACCTACACCATGAAACAACATATAGTTGTTTAGCGCAATCCACTAACATTTCCCCATAGCGTAGCCTTATTTTCTCAAATAAAAGACTATATTTGGCATGGAAAAAATAGTGTTTTTTACATTTTTATGCTGACTGAAGTAGTTCAAACACAAAAAATAGGTATACATGGCGTTTGAGATGGAGTGGGAGTTCGATCGGCTGATGGAATTTCATGAGTATAAGATTCCGTATTTGGAGGCAAAAGCGCATTTTAATGCTTTAAACGAGTTGGCCGCTCAGATTTTTCAAGTGCCGTTTTCGTTTACCCATGTTTTTGATGCTACGAATCAGTGGGCCATAGGCGCTTACGGTGCGGATCCTACCTTAACACCTCGGATCGCGACCATTTGTCACCATACCATCGCCCAAAGTGATCCCGTAGAAATCAAGCGACTGGATTTAGACGCGCGCTTCGCTGATGCTCCTTGGGTAGTGGCGGCTCCTTTCTTCAAGCATTATTATGGCGTGCCTTTGGTTAATCCGAATAAACGCGTTTTAGGAACCCTGTGTGTTATCGCTACGGAGGATCAGGAGTTTACAGAAGTACAGAAGCGCATGCTGCAGCTCTTAGCGCAAGAGTGCGTGGATAAATTAGAGGCGCTACGTGAGCGCAACGCTCTCTTGAAATACGTAGCATCTACCCGCTACTATAATAGTGCCGTCCTTCATGATGTCCGCTCTCCCTTGTATTCGCTACGGCAGTTTGCCGCCCTAGAATCTGAGGAGGCCAAGACGATGGCGGAGTCTAAAAATGATGCCTTTGCCCTAGCGGTACATGGATTGGCCAGCACCCTCTGCGAACGCTTAGACGATTATCTAGGCCAAAGCGAGGAGGCTAAAAAGTTCCAAAACACCGCTGATGTGGACCCGGTCGATATCGTAGAGATTCCGGATCTCCTACGGGAGTATTACGGGCCTCTCGTACATGCTTTTGGCTGTACCTTTGACATTCGTTTTGCGCCCGGTATAGCGCCGCGTAAAGGCTTCTTTCCTCGCTCGAAAGTCTTAGAAATTATCGGAAATATGCTTTCTTACGCCGTCAGCGCGACCGAAGACAAGCATGTTCCCGTACGTGTGGAGATGAAATACATGTCTGTAGAGCACCAACTTTTTGTGGAATTTATTTTTGCCAGCCCCCCACTTGCGGAGGCAGTGGTCCAAAACATTCTAGCCATCCGCCAGCATGATGAGCAGCAGGGAGAGGAAACCTACGGAGATCGGTTTAAACTGAAGTACATCGCCTACGCGGTACGTAGCGTGGAGGGCAAAATGGAAATCGGGGAGGACCACCGCAGCCAGCACTGTAGACTAGCCGTCTTACTCCCACTAAAGGACATGAAAAAGAGCCGCGTACACATGGATCACCCTGAGTCTTGGCCCCAGTTTTACTTAAATAGTTAAGCCGTTTCCTTTGGCCTTCGGCCAAAAAAAAACAATTAAAAAGGAGCGCGGAAATTTATAAAGAACACATTCTCCCCATTATTATTTCGAGAAAGCTCGAAGCGGATGGCCAGATCGTATAAGCTGACGAAATCCAGGCCCAGCCCGTAGCCGAACAAATAACTATTCGCCAGGCGCTGATTTTCCGGTAGACGCAAGCGGTCGTTCACATAGCCATGGTCGAAATTCGCACTCAGGTAAAAGGTGATCGGCAAAAAGGAAATCTCGTCAAAAGGAATGAAGTCGCTCAGGTCCCAGGCATAGTCGAAAAACTTGAAACGCAAGGAATTTTTTTGCACGATAAACTGCTGCCCTTCCACCACATTAAACTCGTAGCCCCGAATAAAACTAGGCGCGTAGCCGATGCCTGTCACTAAGGTGTAGGGCTGCTGGCGGCCAAAGAAATAGGTCCCACTAGCACCTGTGGCGAGGTGAAAACGCTCCCCTAGGGGCAGAAAGCGGCTGGCGGAGAAACTGAATTCCAAGTCATTTATATCATCTGAGGGGAGCAGCCCATATTTGCGCAAGCTCGCATCCTAAAAAAGCCCCCCGAGTAGGATAGGCATTGTTATTCCGCCGATCATGCCGAAAGGTGTAGGCCGCCGTAAAGTAGCGCAGACGCCGTCCCTCATGCAGAAAAAAATTCGGGTTTTCCGCCAGCACATCGGCATTCATGAGCGTGTTGTTAAACCCGAGATTGACAAAGTGAAAATTGTAAAAACTCCCTCTATACGTGTAGCGAATAGCCGCAGCGGTGTTTCTCCTGAGCACCTCCTCGTTTTCATTGGTAAAGAAAATTTGCCTGTTGTTCTCAGAGCGTAGCGCCACCGTTTTCTGCGTGAAATAGGTAAACTGCGCCGCGATGCCATGCTTTTGATTCCGGTCTATATAGGGAATGGAGTACAGCACATCGAAGGCCTCCGTGAAGCCGAGCTGCCCCCCGATGCGCAACTTCTCATTCCGGCCGGCCACATTGTTATGGGCCACACGCATCCCGAAATTAACACGCGAAAGGTCTCGTTCTTGGTTGGTCCACCATTCGGCGAGGTTTCGGTCGGCTAGCGCCAAAATAATATTTGGATAGATGTACCAGCGTTCGGTGACGGTGACGAGAATGTCCACCGTATTTTGACCATAGACGATGGGCTGCACCGTGACCTGATTAAAAAGCAGCAGGTTATACACCTTAGCCCGATCGGCCTCCAGCTGCTCGAGCAGAAAGCCCCAGGTGTAGGTGCCTCCCTCTTCCAGGGTCAGCTCACGGGAGATGATGTTTCGGCGGGTTTTTTCGTTTCCTACCACATAAATGGAGCCCACGGTCACTTCAGATTCTGGACTCAGGTCACTTTGCGCTTCCGCGCAAAGGACAAGGCCAAGCCAAAGGCCCAAAAAAAGGCCTACCAAGCGACTACCAGAAGAGCTCCAACCACTAAATTCCATGCTTTCTCCTTAACGCAAGCACTGGCTCGCGCGTATATGCTCGCTTACGCTTTTTTCTCTAGACTGGGTGGCTGGGGAGCCCCATTTTTTAGGGCGCGCACCACTAAAATGATGCCCGCGATTACGAGTGGAATGCTGAGTAGCTGTCCCATGTTAAACTGTAATCCCTCTTCGAACTCCACCTGGTTTTCCTTCATAAACTCCCAGAAAAAGCGCATGCCAAAGACCAAGATCAAAAATAATCCTAAAAGGAGGCCTTCGGGAACGCGCTCTTTCATGCGGATCCAAAGGACCAGGAGCAGTAAAAAGATCAGGAAATAGGAGAGGGACTCGTAAATCTGGGTGGGGTGCCGGGCGATGCCAAAGGTCTCCACCGTCACGCGATAGCTGCTGCCCTGATCGCTGATGCTCATGGTAACTGTCCCCTCAGCTGGTTCTGCCAGGTACTTCTGCGAGCTACGGTAACGTGTTAAAATATATTTAATATCCTGTCCCAGTACACGTTCGAGCTCCTCCTTTTCGAAGGCCCCTTTCGCAACTTGAAGCTCGAAATTTACCGGAACGATCCCATTTCCCACTAATTCGCTTTGTCTGTTATCGGGCTTATAGGCATTTACATCGAGGATGGGCACCTTGAGCTCCCGCATGATCTCTACTGCTTCACGGGCGAAAACGAAGCCACTATCTGACTCGGTCGGCTTGCCCCCGATTTCGGAGTTCATTAGGTTGCCGATCCGAATCATGGCCCCCACCATGGCGGTGACGATCACGATTCTGTCCACCACCCATAGGTAGGACTGTCCCGGTGTTTTGCGGGCATAGAGATAGAGGGCAAACAAGATCGCGAAAGCGGCTCCGTGGCTGGCAAGTCCCCCTTCCCATACCTTTAAAATGTCGATGGGGTTACTCAGGTAGCGGTCGGGCTCATAAAACAAGACATGCCCCAGTCGCGCACCGATGATGGTGGAGAGCACCATATAGATGGTCAGCCTGTCCACCAGCTCCGCTTTATGGCCTTCTTTTGTGAAAAAATAGACCATGATCTGCTGCGAGATGATAAAGCCTAGTGCGAAAAGCACGCTATACCAGCGTAGGCGTGGAAAGGCAGAAAAGATGGCGGGATCAGCATCCCAGACCGTATAGGCAAGTAATGTATGTAACATGCTAATGTACGAACGTTAAGAACGTGTAAACTTACTATTTTTCGAGGGTTTTCCCTGTTAAATTCACTACTAATCCGCTGAATAGGCCTCCAGCTCGGCCAATTCCTCCCGGAAGCCACCACTTAAAATCGGAAAGCGGTACCAGGTCTTCGGGTCCACGTTGAAGTCATCCAAGTGAAAGGAAGGGGCGAGGCGCTCTCTTTTCCACTGATTTTGGCTCCAAAGCCTAAAAAATCGGATCACCGATGTCTTCAGGGCCTCAGGATCTCCCCACTTGCCCTCTTCAAGCAGATTTTTATACACATCCAGTGGCGATCGGTACTCCCGAATGGCCAGGCATTCGATCGCCAGCAGAAGGGGGTAGGGCATGAGGTCCTCCTCATCGCGCTGCTCTTGCGCCAGCGGGCGAAGCTCAGCCGAGGGTTGTAGGCTGTTTACGCCAGCCAAACCGCTGTAGCCCAGTTCTTTTTCCGCCCAGCGCAACCACTGCAGCACGAAGACCTTGCTAAGCCCTGCGATCGGGGAGATGCTGCCGCTGGTGTCTCCGTCCATGGTGGCATAGCCGACATCCCCTTCGCTTCTGTTCGAGGTGGTCAGCAGGAGAGCCCCCTGAATGTTCGCCAGCATCCAAATGATGGGAGAACGTGCACGCGCTTGAATATTTTGGAGGGCCAGGTCATCCTCTTGCCAGCTGAGCTCCCGGCCGAGGGCCTTTGCGATTTTTTGGCTGTAGCCCTGCACTTCTGCATCGATGGTCCAGTGGTGGAAGCGTGCGCCGATGGATTCTGCCAGCATGCGCGCACTGGCGAAGGTGGCTTCGGAGGAGTTTTCCGTGCCTTGATAGGCGGTAGTAAATAGCCTTCCGGTAAGGGCCTTCAGCTCCTCGGTTTCTGCCTCCGGGGGGAGGGATAGCGCCTGCGCAAAGGCCTTTTGGCCAAGGGCCTGGACTCCTCTACGCACCATTTCCGCGACCATGACGGCGATGCTGGAGGAATCTGCCCCACCACTAAGGGAGAGGACGAATCCTTTCGCACGGCTCTTTCGTAGGTAATCGAAAAGCGCTAAGCTGACGGCCTGCGTAAGCTCTTCATTTTGATCGTATGCGGCCTTCGGCCAAAGGGGCGCTGCCTGCTGCTTCTGGTAATGAAAGCAGTGTAGGCGAAAGGGCTGGAAGGAAAGCAGCTCTCCTTTATACACGATCCCATGGGGCTGTGCGATAAGGGTCTCCCCGTCGAAGATCATGCGTCCAGACTCATTTCCGGTTAAGTTTATGTAGCAGTATGTGCCCTTTAAAATACCCACGCTCTCCATAAGGAGATCCTCGCGGGTTTGGGTTTTGCCCATGGCATAGTGGCTGGCACTCGGGTTAAAAATGAGGTCCACTCCTTTTTCGGCTAGGCGGTAGGCAGGTCGGTCCGCTCCTCTCCAGGCATCTTCACAGATTTCAAAGCCGATTTTATGGCCTTCCAGCGTATAGATGTAGTCGCCAAAGGGAATGGTCTGGCCCCGAAACTCGATGCTGTCCAGCCTGTCTGCAGGCCAAGGCTCAAACCAGCGGAACTCATAATGTACGCCGTCGATGGCCATGAACTGCTTGGCGATGCATGCCTTTAGGCTGCCATTCTCTAGAATCGCCATGCAGTTATAGAGCTTGCCGCCTTTTCGAATGGGCAAGCCGACGGCAAGGCTGATGTTTTCGGTGTGTGGAAGCAGTTTTTCCAGCTGCTCCCAAGCTTTTTTCGGGTACCAGTAGCTTAAAAATAGGTCTTCAGACCCATAGGCGCATAGGGAGAGCTCGGGGAAACAGAGAAATGCTATTTCTTGTTCTTTCGCTTCCTGGATGGCTAGTAGGATGCGGTGAAGGTTGCCGTTCCAGTCTAAAGGGGTTTGGTTAACGGTGGCCAAGCCGATAGCGAGTGGCCGTGTAGAATTTTCGCTCATTCGAATGTGCACAAGGACGTTACTTAGAGGAGGGAGAGGCTTTCGCAGGCAGCCTTAGCAGCTTCCTGTTCCGCTTTCTTTTTCGTGGCTCCCTTACCTGTGGCGATGCTGGTTCTATCCACTAAAATTTCTACTGTAAACTCTTTAAAGCGCTGATTTCCTGTGACGGACACCGTGCTGAATTCGATGACTTTCGATTCTTTTTGGCTCCATTCGATGATCTTGCTTTTGTAGTTCGCAGTCGTAGTGATGAGGTCATCGACATCAAAGTGGATAACAATTCTTTTCAGCACAAAGTTGCGGGTGAAGGCATATCCTCGGTCCATGTAGATGGCCCCGACCATGGCTTCGAGAGTATCTCCGTAGATGGATTTATGGATTTGAAAGTTTTTTCCGCTTTGCTGTGCTTCGATGATTTTTTGTAAGCCGATTTTTCTGGCGATTTCATTTAGGGCTTCTCTGTTCACCATCCGTGAGCGCGTCTCCGTGAGGAAACCTTCATCTCTGTAGGGGAATTTTTGGTAGAGGAACTCAGCGATGATGGCGCCTAGGAAGGCGTCGCCGAGGTATTCGAGCCGTTCGTTTGAAATTTTTAGCCCATGCACCACTTCATCTGCGATGGAGGCATGCTTTAAGGCGAGGGCATAAAGCTCAATGTTTAAAGGCTTGCTACCTACCATGTGTTGGATGGAAGATGCAAGCCTTTTTTGATTTTTGTTATAGAAGATCGACCGAAGTCGAAGCAATAGCGTTCGGATCAAGTTACGCGTCTATTTTTTTGAAGATGATGGAACAGTTGTGTCCGCCAAATCCAAAGGTGTTGCTCAAAGCCGCTCTGACTTCTCTTTTTTGTGCCTGGTTAAAGGTAAGGTTCACTCCGCTATCGAAGGCTTCATCGTCTGTGAAGTGGTTGATGGTCGGAGGAATAATTCCATTTTTAACGGCTAAAATCGAAGCGATCGCTTCCACGGCACCTGCGGCACCCAGGAGGTGACCCGTCATGGATTTGGTACTACTTACGTTTAGCTTGTAGGCATGCTCTCCGAAGACAGACTGAATGGCTTTGATTTCGCTCACATCTCCGAGTGGTGTAGAGGTACCGTGTACGTTGATGTAGTCGATATCTTCTGGCTTCAGGCCTGCATCTTCTAGTGCAAAGCGCATCACGTTCGCGGCACCTTCACCTTCTGGATGTGGTGCGGTGATATGGTGCGCATCTGCGGTCATACCGCCACCTACTAATTCCGCGTAGATTTTGGCACCACGTGCTTTCGCATGCTCATATTCTTCCAGAATGATGGCGCCAGCACCTTCGCCTAAGACGAAGCCATCTCTGTCTTTATCGAACGGGCGAKTGGCAGTTTCAGGCGAATCATTTCGCTGGGAAAGTGCTTTCATGGCGTTAAATCCGCCGATACCTGCTTCTGTCACGGCTGCTTCAGAGCCGCCAGAAATGAAGATATCTGCTTTTCCTAAACGAATATAGTTGAAGGCATCGATAAGTGCATTTGTGCCGGAGGCACAGGCAGAAACCGTCACAAAGTTCGGGCCTTTGAATCCGTATTTAATGGAGATAAAGCCAGTACTTATGTCGGCGATCATTTTTGGTATAAAGAATGGGTTAAAACGTGGTGTTCCGTCACCTGTAGCGAAAGTCGTCACTTCATCCTGGAACGTACGTAAACCACCTATTCCGGAGCCCCAGATTACGCCAGCGCGCAGGGGGTTGATTTTTTCTAGATCAAGCCCGGAATCTTGCATAGCCTCATCCACAGAAATCATAGCATACTGCGTAAAAGGATCCATTTTACGGGCTTCTTTCCTGTCTATGAAGTCTTCTACATTCAGATTTTTGACCTCACAGGCGAATTGTGTCCTAAATTTAGATGCGTCAAATTTCGTGATAGGCGCAGCACCACTTACACCCGCTACTAACCCGTCCCAGTAAGCTGGAACGGTGTTACCAATGGGTGTAAGGGCACCTAAACCTGTAACAACTACTCTTTTTAAATTCATAATTTAAGCTTATGAATTTTATTTAACGTTAGCCTCTAAATAATCGATCGCCTGCTTAACAGTACCGATTTGTTCAGCTTGTTCGTCCGGAATCGAGATGTTAAATTCCTTTTCGAATTCCATGATGAGCTCTACCGTGTCAAGAGAGTCAGCACCAAGATCATTCGTGAAGCTAGCCTCAGGAGTAACCTCACCTTCATCTACGCCAAGCTTATCAACGATAATGGCCTTTACTTTTTCTGCAATTTCAGACATTTTAGATCAGTTTAAATTTTAAACACTCCGCAAAGAAATAGATTTAATGCCTTATTGCCAAAAAAAAATGGCAACTAAATGAAGATATTCATGTAGCGTGTTAAAGTTGAGCGAGAATGCTTAACTTTGTTTTTTGACGTCATCCAGCCATGAAGAAAACCCAACTCCTGATAGACCCCTCATACGAATTTGAGTTATTGGGACTGGTGACTCCTTTAAAAGCACATACGCTGGCCTTCTGGTTAAACAGAAAGTTAAACATCCAGCTGAAGCGCGTAGAGGATCATGAAGTGTATGCGGCACGTGGGGTGAAATTAGCAGCTGTCCTCTTTAAGCATACCCTGGAACATGGCTATCTGGCGCTACTCCAAAACCGTGGCTTCCTTCACGGAGGAAAGCGAGGGTATGTGCTTCCAGAGCTCAAGCAGATGGATTATTTCTTCCTCTTTGAGGATGAAAGCGCAGGCTTCGACCCCGTCCAGTACGGGGAGCGTATCCGGAGCTGCCCAGGGGTGCAACTTGTTTTCAAGCCGGATATTCGTAAATTGAAATCTAAAGACAATCTTATAACCTATTAAATACTCTTAAACCTATGATTAACCAATCGTTTAATCGCACGAAAATTTTAGCGACTGTGGGTCCTGCCTCGAATTCTGAAGACGTTCTCAGAAGCCTTGCCGCAGCCGGCGCTAATGTTTTTCGCCTGAATTTTTCGCACGGAAACCACGAAGGACATGCCGCTGTTATCGAAAAAATTAGGAAAATTAACAGGGAGACGAATTCCAGCCTAGGTATTCTCCAGGACCTTCAAGGTCCAAAAATTCGCGTAGGGGAGGTGGAAAATAATGGGGTCACCATCAAGCCTGGGGATGCGCTAACCATTACCTCGGAGGAGATGGTGGGAAATAGTTCCATGGTTTCTACCGTTTACCAAAACCTCCCAAATGACGTAAAAGAGGGCGACCGCATCCTAATCGATGACGGTAACTTAGAACTCCGAGTAAACAGTACCGATGGTAAGCAGGTACACTGTACCGTCATTCACGGTGGACTTTTAAAGTCCCGAAAAGGCATCAACCTGCCGAACACAAAGGTCTCTGCTCCTTCTCTTACCGAAAAAGACATAGAAGACCTCGCCTTCGGTCTAGAGCAAGAGGTGGACTGGATCGCACTTTCTTTCGTCCGCTCAGCAGCGGATATCGAAGACCTAAGACGCCGCATCCAGGCTGCTGGTAAGTTTTGTAAAATCGTGGCGAAAATCGAAAAGCCAGAGGCACTGGAAAATATAGATGAAATCATCGCCGCCACAGATGCCATCATGGTGGCACGTGGAGACCTCGGGGTAGAGGTGCCTATGGAAAAGGTGCCGCTCTGGCAGAAAACCATGGTGGAGAAGTGTAAACTGGCCTGTAAGCCGGTTATCATCGCTACCCAGATGCTGGAAAGCATGATCGTAAATCCTCGCCCTACACGTGCCGAGACAAATGATGTCGCCACCGCCGTGCTGGATGGAGCGGATGCCGTAATGCTTTCGGCAGAGACCGCCTCTGGAAACTTCCCGATAAATGCGGTAAAGGCCATGAGCACCATCATCGCCCATATCGAGGAAAATGCACCGATCTACCATAATCTCTTTAAAATTCCCGAAACGGATGAGACGTTCCTGTCGAACAACCTCATCCTCATGGCCGTTCGCCTCTCGCGAAACGTGAAAGCAAAAGCCGTGGTGGGCATCACCTCTTCTGGATTCACTGCTTTCCGTGCCTCTGCACATCGCCCTTCAGCGAGCATTTTTATTTTTACCCGAAACAAACCGCTTATCACCCAGCTGAGCCTGGTCTGGGGGGTGCGCGCCTACTACTATGAGAGTAACGTGTCCACAGATGCTACCTTCATGGATTTACAAAATAAATTGAAGGAAGACCGTCACGTGGTTCCAGGAGATATCGTCGTGAACACGGCCAGTATGCCGTTAAAAGCGAAAGGCAAGACGAATATGTTGAAAATCCATATCGTGGAATAAATGGCGCCCTACAGGTGCTTGCGGGGTCTGTATCTTCAGGTGAAGGTACAGACTTTTTTTTTGCCCGAAGGGCAAAGGGGGCTTCTGATTATTACCACAAGATGAAGTGGGGTACAGGAAGTTCTCCTGCAGGTTAAGCCTTCATTAAGGCTCATTAACATGTTAAAATTTAACATGCAGATGAAGTGGAGACCACGACTTTTGTGGCATCAAACGACACTTTATCTTACTATGCTTAACGTATTACGCTTACGCGTGCTGTTTCTGATTTTCGGAACGGTATGCTTGCTGGCCTCACCCGGGTCAGCTTACGCTCAGGCCACGAATGCCACTATCGGTGGCGTGGTGACCGATGAAAGGGGAGAGGCCATGCTCGGAGCCATGGTGCTCGTCCGTAATGAATCCACTGGTTTTGAGGCTGGTGCCGTGACGGGGGTCGATGGCCGCTTTACATTCCAGCAGCTTCCCTTAGGAAGTCCTTACTCGGTAACCATCAGCTACATGGGCTATCAGACGCAGCGCTACACAGGATATACCCTGAACCAGGGGGATCGTATCCAGGTGCGTGTAGAGATGACTTCCAGCGATAGTCAGCTGGAAGAGGTAGTGGTAACAGGCAATAGCTTTAAAAATCAGATCGATAAGCTAGGTGCTGTGACGGCCATCGACTCGAAGCAGATTAAAAACCTACCTACGGAAGGAAGGAATTTTGCTAACCTGACGGCGCTTTCTCCGCTGCAGGGTGGCGGAGCGCTCAACCTCGGTGGACAGCGCAGAACATCCACGAACATCACCTTAGATGGTGTAAATGCGCGTAATCAGTTGACCGCCGGAGAAATCGGAAGAGGGCCCTACACCGTTTCCATCGAAGCGATTCGGGAATTCGAGGTGGCCACGAATGCCTATGATGTGACGCAGGGCGTCAGGCTGGGGGTGCACTGAATGCGGTGACCAAGGCAGGTACGAATGAAATGGAAGGTGCTGCTTTCGTGTATCACCGAAACGATAATCTAGCTAGCCAAACGGATATTCGCGGGGTGCAGCGGGATGTGAGCTTTCATAATACCCAGTGGGGTTTCAGCTTGGGAGGGCCTATCATTAAAGATAAGCTTCACTTCTACACCGTTTTCGATCGGCAAGATGCAGGTGAACCGGTTTTTATCGCAGATATTCGAAATGAGGATGATGAGCGTCGCCTGCGGATTCGCCAGGACACGCTAAATCGCTTTATCGACATCGCACGTAATAAGTTCGGCGTAGGCCCTGAGCAGCAGGTGGGGGAGTTCGGCCGTACCACAGTAGCCAACACGATTTTTGCACGTATCGACTGGCAGATTAATAAGCGCAACAAGCTGACGATCCGAAATAATTTCACCAACTGGAGTAATCCTTTTTCTGTAAACGACAATACGGCCATTAACCTCGCTGAGGTATGGGGAGATTTTACTTCGAAAGAAAATAGTTTGTTGGTTTCCCTACGAAGTATCGCCAATGCCTCTACGACGAACGAGTTAAAAGTTCAGTTTCAGCATGCAGAGCGCGCTTTTGCACCGAATAGTCAGTTGCCTTTCTTTAACATCCCACGGGCGATCGTACGGGTAGAGTCTCCTTTCCCTACGGAAAGTAATCCGAACGCGATCCAGACGACGAACGTGCAGATCGGTGGGCAGCGTTTTTTACCGGAGACGAATATGGAGCGGCAGTTGCATTTCGTAAATACCACCTACATGCAGCGGGGTAAGGTCAACTTGACTTTTGGTACGGATAATATGATCACGTACTTGGAGACCCTGCTCACCAGTGAGCAAAACGGGCGCTTTTTTTACAATAGCTTGACTGATTTCGAAAATAACCGCCCTTTCCGCTATGCGCGTGAGGTGCCGCTTCAGGGCCTGCCGATCGTGAAGCAAACGGTGATGGACTTTTCTGTGTTCGGTCAGGCAGAGTGGAATCCGCATCCAGACCTGAATGCTGTAGTGGGCATACGTTACGATGCGACCCTTTTTATGAATGCAGCGGCTCCCAACCCTGTCTTGAGAAATGAGCTGGGAATCAATACGCAGGTGAAGCCACAAGACTTCACGAATATTCAGCCGCGCGTGCAGCTGACATGGAACATCAAGGGCAAGAACACCGATGTGCTGAAATTTGGTGCGGGGATCTTTGCGGCTCAGCCGCATTACTATGCGCAGGTGAACAACATCCAAAATTCGGGTGTGATGTTAGCGGCGATCGACGTACAGGGCGATCTGGTTCCTGAGGCTGATTTTATCGGTTACCGTAATGGGTGCCTGCGCCAGGGTGCCGGAAGGAGCCGATTTTATTTCTACGATTAATGCGATCAGCGAGGATTTTAGAGTTCCGAATACGGTAAAAGCGAATGTAAACTATAATAAGTTCATCGGAGATCGCTTCCGTGTCGGTGCGAATGCACTCTTCTCGTATACCTATAATAACTACGTGTACTTGGAACGAAATTTAGTGGATGAGCCGTTTTTCCGTCTGGAAAATGAGGGCAATAGAGGTGTTTTCGTGCCTGCGGGGACGATTTCAGACCGTGGGCAGACGAACTGGTTGTTCTCTCGAGCTTCTGAAAATGTAGGACGTGTGCTGGAGCTGAACTCGGTGGCCTCTGCCTATCAGTATGCTTTTATCTTAGACGGTTCAGTCCGCATCGGTAAGGATGGTTATTTTACAGCTTCCTATACCTTTAATCAGGCTTTTGATAACTCCTCTTACAACTGCTGTGTGGCGAATACCTCGACTTTCCTTCCAGTGGTCGATGATTCGCGTGCGCTCAACTGGGGCTACTCAGATAATCAATTTCGGGATAAGGTGGTGCTAAATGGAGCTTCACCGACTTGGAAGGGCTTTGTTTTCGGGGCGAGTTTAATCGGTATCGGGGGCTCGCGTTATTCATTTATGACTTCGAATGGCTCTCTACAGGGGGATTTTCCACTGAATAATGCATTGGCTTTCGTCTTCGATCCGAATGATCCTGCCACGCCAGATGCGATTCGTGCGGGTTACGAGGCGATTCTAAATGACCCGAATACGGCCGAAAGTGCAAAGCGCTACTTGAGAGAAAGTTTCGGCTCTGTGGCGCGTCGTAATGGAGGAGAAAATCCATTTTTCTTCACGGTGGATTTACGTTTATTAAAAACGATTAAGACCTTCGGCAAGCAGCGCTTCGAAGTGTCGGCTGATGTTTTTAACTTCATGAATTTACTGAATAAAGACTGGGGGGTGAATAATGACTTGGGAAGAACGCGGAATCTACAGAGTATTCGGGGTTTCGATCAGGCCACACGTACCTACCAGTATAATGTAGAGTCTGGAGTAGGGGTGCTTCCGATTAACGGTACACCGTGGCGCATGCAGCTGGGCTTACGCTATGCTTTTTAAGCGGTAAGCCGAGCTTTCTTCCCTGAAAACTCAGTGTGTTTTGGTAGCAAGGGAGTATTTGGAGTCCGAGGAGCGCCGTGTTCGTTTCTCGGACTCTTTTTTGGTTCAAGCACCTCGCCTGTAGCGACAGTTCGAGGTAAAAAATGAACAGTTCAAGGTATAAATTCTACAAGTTAGGGATTGGCATGAAAACATTTTATTTTAAAGGGGTTTAATCCATAAAATAATTTTACTCTCTTATGAAAAAACTAGCCAATTATCTGCTCGCTGGAACGCTGTTCCTGTCCTTCTTCGCTTGTAGTGATGAAGAAGAAATGACGCCTCCAGTAATGGAGGAGGATGCACCTAACTTAGTGACGGCTGCCCAGAACGCCGGCCTTACGACCTTACTTGCCGCCGTGGAAGCTGCCGGAGTGGGGCCTACGCTGCTTCAGGCAGATGAGATTACCGTTTTCGCACCTTCTAACGAGGCTTTCGCAGCAGCACTGGCTGCCTTCGATGCGAACGATCTCGGTGAATTAGTAGCCACGCTTGGCGGTGTAGAGAACTTGGAAACTGTATTGGCATTCCACGTGGTTCCCTCTGTAGCTTTCGCGGCTGATTTACAGCCTTCTCAAATGCTTCCTACACTTAGCGGACAAGAAATCTTAGTGGAGCGCAGTGGAGACGCAGTGACAGTAACGGATGCGGTAGGAAATACCTTTAACGTAATCGCCGCTGACGTGGAAATCGAAAACGGTGTTGTACACGTAATCGATGGTGTTTTACTTCCTGAATTAGGAGAAATGGAAATGGAGGCCCCTTCTCTTTTAGAAGCCGCTACTGAGGCCGGCTTATCGAACCTCATCTTAGCAGTGACAGCAGCAGGTATCGCAGATGATTTAGCAGCTGCTGAAGCCATCACTGTTTTTGCTCCTAACGACGAGGCATTTGCAAATGCACTTGAAGCCTTTAATGTTTCCTCCTTAGAAGAGTTAGTGGTACGTATCGGTGGTGTAGAAAACTTAGAAACTGTTTTAGGCTTCCACGTAGTACCAGCAGTAGCTTTCTCTGGTGACTTACAGGCGACTAATACGTTTACTACCTTAGCAGGGCAAGAATTAACCGTTAATGTAGCCAACGGTACTGTAACAGTGGTGGACGCAGCTGGAAACACCTTTAACGTAGTGACTGCTGATGTAGCGATCGAAAATGGTGTCGTGCACGTCATCGACGGTGTTTTACTACCAGAACTTACCTTCCCTACAGTAGTGGAAGCAGCCACTGCAGCTGGTCTAACAGTCCTTTTAGATGCAGTTATGGCAGCTAACTTAGGCGAAACGCTTTTAGGAGCGGAGGCCATCACCGTGTTTGCCCCAACTAACGAAGCATTCGCTGCCCTTCTGGAAGAGCAGAATGTAGCTGACCTAGAGGGATTAGTGGAATTATTAGGCCTTGAAGAGGTCGTAAGAACACTTGGTTTCCATGTGGTGCCTACAGTAGCCTTCTCTTTTGACCTAGCAGAAGCGCGCAAGAGGTGCCTACACTAGCGGACGAAATGCTTACTGTAACACGTAGCAATGGCAACGTAACCGTCACAGATAATAATGGAA
Organism: Nitritalea halalkaliphila LW7; assembly: GCF_000265075.1. Classification (GTDB taxonomy): domain Bacteria; phylum Bacteroidota; class Bacteroidia; order Cytophagales; family Cyclobacteriaceae; genus Nitritalea; species Nitritalea halalkaliphila. Next base: position 38,620 of record NZ_AJYA01000023.1, read on the forward strand.
ATACCTTTAATGTGACTACAGCTAATGTAGCCATCGAAAATGGGGTAGTTCACGTTATCGACGGTGTATTGCTCCCATAATTCGGCAATCCTTGCTTTTATATACATAGAAATGGGGCATGTTGTGCCCCATTTCTTCATCCAAAACATACCTGCACCGCGTATTTTCGATAAAGAAGGCCCATGTTCTCTCATCACTACCGTTGGTTATTTATCCTTTTCCTTACGGCTTTCTCCTTTTTAAACATCTGGTTGTTAGATGGGGATCGACTTACGTTAGTGGACGTACAGGCATTACCGCTAGGGCTTCTTATTTTGCTAGCCGTAAGCTACGTATGGGAGGGAAATCGTCTCCTTCAGCAGTACGTGGTGCCTCAGTTTACGCGTTTTCACGCCCTGATCACTCAGTTTTTTGTCCAGCCTACTGCTGACGGGTATCGGAGCACTTTTTTTTACTTGGGCTAGCGCCAAAACCTTCGGAGATCCTTTTTTCTTCCGTATAGAGAACTTCCTGCTCATCGCTGGCTTTATGTATCGCGTGAATCTCTTTTTAAATACGCTGCATGCATTGGTGTATTTCCATCAGCAGTATAAACAGAAAGCCTTAGAAGCAGAAAAGCTTTCCCGATTGAATTCCGAGGCGAAGCTGGAGCGCTTAAACGCGCAAATGAACCCCCACTTCTTTTTTAATAATCTTAACACCTTATCTGCACTCATCCAGACAGATGTGGAGGCAGCAGAGAATTACTTACAGCAGTTGGCAAAAATTTATCGCTACCTTCTGCAGCATAAAGATAGCGTGCTGGTCTCACTAGAGGACGAACTGGCGTTTATGCAGGCCTATCTCACGCTACTTGAAACCCGGTTTGATCGCGCTCTTTTGGTGGAAGTGCAGTACACCTCAGACTTAGACCAGACCCACCTAGGCATCCCACCTGCCACCCTACAGCTGCTCATCGAAAATGTGGTGAAGCACAATAGTTTTACACAGGCAAACCCCATGCGGGTTTCTCTCCATATAGCTCCAGAAAGCATAAAAATACGCAATAAAAAGCAGCTTAAACCGTATCCGGAAAACTCTAATGGGATAGGGTTACAAAACATTCGCGAAAGATATCAGTTTTTAGGTCATGCGATACAGGTTCAGGAAACTCCTGAACTGTTCGAGGTCGTTCTTCCCATGCTGAAACATCATGAAAATCTTACTTATAGAGGATGAACCGTTAGCCGCTAAAAGACTGCAGCAGCTGATTTCCAAGTTGCAGCCAGAATCCGAAATTTGTGGCTTAGCGCAGAGTAATGAAGAATTTGAGCACCTATTAACGACTCAAACGGAGGTGGATCTCATCTTCTGTGATATCCACCTTGCCGATGGGCATAGTTTCCATACCCTGCGCAAGCATCGGCTAGAGACACCGGTTATTTTTGTAACAGCCTTCGATCAGCATGCGCTCGAGGCTTTCGACCATTACTGTATCGATTATTTGTTAAAGCCCATAGAGGAAGTAAGTTAATGCGAGCCTTAAAAAAAGTTGAGCTTTTGCTGGCTAAAAGCGTGGGCCACTCGTCCGTCAGTGCCTTACCTGAACCTGAGTTATTCAAGCAGATGATTCAAGAAGTGCTCGATCTCCCTAAGCCAGCGTATAAATCCCGTTTTTTAGTGCATGTCGGTAAAAAAATGTACTTTATTTGGGCACAGGATGTCGCTTTCTTTCACTCTAAGGCCGGACTTACCTACCTCGTGACACGAGATGGTGGGCAGCGCTATTTAGTGGATGAATCTTTAAATGAGCTGGAAAAGGCCTTGGATCCAGCCATTTTTCACCGCATCAGTAGAAATACTATCGTACAAATCGAAGCACTTGATGTCATTTCCCCTTTTGAAAATGGGCGTCTTAAAATAGGAATCGGAGCGGCTAAGGGAGAGCTACTGGTAGTATCCCGCGAGCGCGTTTCTGGGTTTAAAAATTGGATAAATCAGTAAATATGAAGAAGCTTTTTTTGTGTGCCATACTACTTTTCTGCATCGGAGGCTTTGCGCATGCGCAAAATCAAAGCGCTCCTCTTCAGGAGGCTCCTGCAGCCACCGGGATGCTCACCCGATCTGACTCGCTCGTTCGTGCGGTATCGCGTTTAGAAATGAAACAGTATGAGACAGATCTGCGCCTCTACCAAGCGAAAAAGCAGTTAAAGGCAGGGATTTTAGTGGCTACGCTCGGATATTCTGTTACCATCTTGGGTGGCCAACTATTAGGTACGCGGCCTCGGGCAGGGGAGACGCTGCTGTACGTCGGAGGAGGAATCGGTATCGCAGGCACTGTGGTTTTAGTGAATGGTTTTAATAAAATTAGTGTGGGGCGTCCGGAATCTGGTCTATATTTTACCCCAAAGGAAAATACATTACGGTGATTAGGTAATTTTTATTATTTTTCATTCTAAATGAAAACCAATGCTTCTATTAGCAGATATCTATGATCTCACGCTGCCGCTGAGTAATCCCGTGCTGCGTTTTTTAATCATTTTAATTATCATTTTAGTAGCTCCCTTGCTACTCCAAAAGATAAAAATTCCGCCACTGCTTGGACTCATCATAGCAGGTGCATCGTGGGCCCAAATGGTTTCTATCTTCTGGATCGAGATAGTAGCATCATTTTATCAGGGACAGCGGGACTCCTGTACATCATGTTTTTGGCAGGGCTGGAGATCGATTTGATGGATTTCAAGAAAAATGTAAACAAGTCTTTGGTGTTTGGCTTGTTTACGTTTTTAATTCCTATGCTTTTAGGGACTTCCGTGTCTTATTTTTTGTTCTCCTTCTCGCTTCCAACCTCTGTTTTGTTAGCGAGTATGTTCGCTTCGCATACCCTGATCGCTTACCCACTAGTTAGTAAGTTAGGGGTGGCTAAAAACAAGGCAGTAAATGTAACGGTAGGGGGGACGATGATTACCGATACCCTGGCGTTGTTGGTCTTGGCCGTCATCGTCGGGATGAGTGCGGGAGAGGTAGATGGTTACTTTTGGGGGCGCTTAGGTGTGGCACTGGTCCTGTTTTCCAGCATTATTATCTTTATATTTCCCTTACTGGCACGCTGGTTTTTAAAAAAGTGGACGACAGTGTGGCGCAGTATATTTTTGTACTCGTGATGGTCTTTTTGGGGGCTGTGTTGGCTGAGTTAGCAGGTATCGAAGCGATCATTGGGGCCTTTTTATCTGGCTTGGCTTTAAATCGTCTCATTCCTCACACTTCTCCCTTAATGAATCGAATCGAATTCGTGGGAAATGCAATTTTTATTCCCTTTTTTTTAATCGGAGTAGGCATGCTGATCGATTACAAAGCCTTTTTTAAAGATATAGAAACGATTAAGGTAGGGGCGATGATGATCGTAGTGGCTACTTTATCTAAATTCTTAGCCGCCTTCGCTACGCAAAAAGTATTTAAGTTTTCGGTAGATGAGCGAAACCTTATTTTTGGCTTAAGTAATGCACAGGCTGCCGCTACTCTTGCAGCAGTTTTAGTAGGCTTTAACATCATCGTCGGTACGGACGAGGCCGGAAATCCGGTTCGACTGCTGAACGAAAGTATTCTTAATGGAACTATTCTGATGATTTTGGTAACCTGTACCATCGCAAGCTTTGTGGCCCAAAAAGGGGCACGTAACATCGCCCTTCAAGAAGTGGATACAGAAGATAGCGAGACGGTAGAGGATAAGGAGCGCATTCTTATCCCTGTCAGCAATCAGGAAACGACAGAAGAGTTGGTTAATCTAGGCTTGCTGATTAAATCCAAGAAAAACACCTCTGGTCTCTATGCGCTCAGCGTGGTTAATAATAATGACGAGAACGATTTACCCATTAAAAACGCGCGAAAAATTCTAGAACAGGCGGTCATGACGGCCGCGGCTTCAGATAATAAACTTAAAGAATTACTGCGTTACGACCTCAACATCGTGAATGGCATTAACAGTGTCGTTAAAGAGCATGCTATTACAGACTTGATCTTAGGGCTACACGTAAAAAAGGAATTTCAGATTCCTTTTTAGGGCACCTGACGAAAGGGATTCTTACCAAGTGTAATACCACCACGTTTATCTACAAACCTGCACAGCCGCTAAGCACGATTAAGCGACTCTGTGTCGTACTACCAGGAAATGTGGAGCGGGAAATCGGTTTTCCCTTCTGGTTGGTGAAAATATGGAATATCAGTAAAAACTCAGGATCTCCTATCGTTTTTTATGGACATGATGCTGCTTTTAAAGTTATACGCTCTGTTCAGAAATCCAACCCCATCGAAGCGACCTTCAAGTCCTTTACTAACTGGGAAGATTTTTTAATCCTATCGCGGGAATTAAAGGAAAATGATCAACTGGTTCTTATTATGAGTAGAAAAGAGAAGATTTCTTACCATGCTGCCATGGCAAAAATCCCATATTACTTAAACAATTATTTTAAAGAGTTCTCTTATTTACTTGTATATCCGATGCAGCGTGGCGTTGGGAATACCGATTTCCAGGCTTTAAGTGATCCTTCTATAGGAGATGGAGCATCTACCTTCGAAGGGATAACGGAGACACTTACTGCACTGTTTAGGAAAAACAGATAAGTATAAGTGCCTACTGGGGCGTTAGCGGAGCCACCAGGACCACCTTCTCCCGGTCTACCATGACAGCACCGGGAGCACTTCCCTTTACCTTCCGCACGTACTTCGCTGGGGTGTAAGCGATAGGAGCCAGGCTTTCTTGCTTGTACTTGGAGTAGTAAGCCGCCAAGCCAGCCGCATATTCAAGTACATCTTTTGGGAAATTTAAACCTGAACGTGCCTTGATAAGCACATGGGAGCCACTCACATCTTTGGCATGTAGCCATAAATCCTCTTTCCAAGCATAGCGGCGAAGCAGTTCGTCATTGGCCTTGGCCGATTTGCCCACTAAAATTTCAAACCCTGATGCTCGAAACGTTTAAAAGGGACACTTTCAGCCTGTTCACGCTGCTGGCTCTCCAGTTGATTGTCTTTTAGAAAAGCTTTTAAGCTGCGGTAATCTTCCAGTTGCTCCAGCTGTGTGATAAACAACTCATTTTGTGCGATTAGCTCCTCCTTATCACGGATGTGCTGTTCGATTTGGGCGATTTCCAAACGGCGATTTTTTGCCTTTTTATAGCGAAGCTCTGCTTGTTTTTGAGGACTCACCCCTTGTTTGAGCTTAAACACTTCTTCTTGTCCGCTGTAAAAATTGAACAAGCGCGCCTCCGTTTCTTGACCACTTAGCAGGTGTAAATTAGCCATCAGGATATCAGCCTCCTCCTGAGGGGAGCGGCCTTCCACTAGCTCTTCCAGTCGCTGCATGTTTTTGGCGATATAGGCCTGAGATTTCTTATTTTGTCCCTGAAAATGTTTGATCCACTGTCCACGATCTTTTTCGAACGCGCGAATCGCCACCCGATATTTAAACAGCATCCGGCAGGCTTCTACGGCCTCACTGGTCTGAAAAAGAGGGTTTTCTACCGGCAGCATGCTCAGCTCATAATTCTGCTGCTCCTGTGTAATACTAAATAGCGGCACGGTCAGCATGTCCAGGAGCTCCTGTAGAAGGGTCCATTTTACATCCAGTGAGGCATCAGGATAGCCCCTTTCCTTTAGCCATTGGCGGGGGATTTTGCCCAAAGTGGGTAAAAACTGTCCCGCATGCCCTTCTAAGGCATCAAAGTGCGCTCTGCTGAGGTCTAATTTCTTTGAAAAGCTGCTTAGTGGAACCCCGTGGTCTTCTTTAAGCTCATTTCGGAAAAGTAGCACGGCCTCAGGAGCATCCGCGGAGTCGTAGTAAAGAACATTTGCTCGAGTGCCATGCAGCTTGAAGAGCAGCACGGCCTCATCACTTAGGCGAAGGGAAAAGGCGCGCTCATGCGGCATAGCGTCCACCGCCTCAATGGTTTTTTCAAGCAGTGGCGAAAATAAATTGATCGTGTTCCGCTTTCCCCGGTGAAAGGTGTCCGGGAAGTCCATACAGGCGATACTGGGCAGGAAATTCGCTCGGATAAAGCGCTCTCCTGAGGAACTCACTGTGCCGATGATCAGCTCATCCTTATTTTGGGAAAAGCACGCTTGTATCTGCTGTCCGAGGAGTATTTCTCGCAACTCAGGGACGAGAAATTCGAGAAAATAGCGATTGAAATGCATGGTTAGGGAATTGAAACGCTAAGGCCATCGTAAGCCAGGCGTACATGGCTAGGCAGGGTAGCTTCGACCTCCTGGTGGGTGCCCAGTTTATGAGAAATATGCGTGAAGAAAGCTTGTTCCACTTCGAGCTCTTCGACTAAAGCGAGGGCCTCTTCTAAGGTAAAGTGCGAGATGTGCGGTGTGCGCTGTAGCGCATTTACGACGAGCACCTTACTGCCCTTTACCTTTTCTAATTCCTTATCGGCTATGTAATTCGCATCCGTGATGTAGGTGAAGTCCCCGATTCGAAAGGCCTTTACCGGGAGCTTGTAATGCATCACCTCGATGGGTGTGATGGGTATGCCTGCGGCCAAAAAGGGAGCTTCATCGATGATCTCAGGAGCCACAGCGGGTACGCCCGGATATTTAATGGCCTCAAACACATAAGCAAACTCCCGCTGAATCTGTTTTAATACATCGGAAGTAGCATAAATAGGCATGTCCTGCTTCTGCTTGAAGTTGAACGAGCGAATATCGTCCATGCCCGCTGTGTGGTCTTTATGTGCATGCGTGAAAAGAACAGCATCAAGTTGCTGCACGCGGTTTTGCAGCATTTGCTGCCGGAAATCAGGACCCGTATCGATCACTAGCGTTTTTCCTTGGACTTCTAGCAGTAAAGAACTTCTAAGACGTTTATCCCGAAAGTCTAAGGAACTGCACACAGGACAGTTACAAGTAATAACGGGAACCCCCTGAGAGGTTCCTGTGCCTAAAAATGTAATCTTCAAAGCTTCAGTACAGTTTGTTTTATCTCGGAAAGGAAAGCCTGCAGCTTTTTATCCGACACACTAGCCGGATCTAAATCTAACTCTTTTAGGATATCTAGCAGTGTGTTGATTTTACCTTCTAATGTATAATACTTGTTAACGATTACAATCTTGTTTTCGTTCAAGATACAATATCCCGACTTAAAGCTTCCTTTTTCGTACCGTAGATGATACGCCGATGAGGCAAAAACACTTTCTAGCTTATCTAAATAGGCTTTGGTGTACCGTACTGGCATGAATAACGTTATTTGGTCAGATGCTTCTTTACTGTAGCGAGAAGCAAGTCATAATCAAGTGGCTTTTGGATGTAGTCATCGAGGCTGCTGCCTTAAAGTCGTCTAAGGTGTAATTTTTATAATTGCCCGTGATGGCCACGATCGGTATCTGAGACTTTTCAGCCTGAGGCATTTTTCGGATTTCCTGTGTGCACGAAATACCATCCATCACAGGCATGTTAATGTCCATAAGAATGAGATCGAAGTCTTCATTCTCAAGCTTTTTTAAAACTTGTGCACCATTTTTCACGGCTGTGATGTGATACTTTTCGAAGGCTAGAACATTTTTAGTAAGGTTAATGATAACGGAACTATCCTCGGCTACTAAAATTCTTTTACTTTCCATTTACGTAGATGCTTGGTTTTGTGTGCTTGTTAAGTGCTGTTTAAAGTGCTCCACCTTCTCTTTTAGACGGTTTGTTTGGGCACTCACCTTGTCAAAAATGCCCTTTTTAATACTATTTTCAAAATCTTTCGCAAAAATAAAAATATCCGTAGCCCCCAGTGTCCCCGAATTTCCTTTTATTATGTGGAGTTTTTCCCCGATGATCAAAAAATCCTCGCGCGCTACTGCCTGCTCGATATCGGCCAGAAGCCGCTCACATTCATCGACAAAATCAAAATACACCATCCGGATATTTTCTTCCGAATTGTATTTTAAAAGCTGCTGCCACACTTTTTCATCGAGTACCACAGCATGTGCGCTACTTAGATGTGCCTCCCTATTTTGAATTACCTCCTCGGCTGGCGCAAGGTGAAAGGCGATACACTCTAGAAGCACCTTAGGTTTTATCGGTTTAGGAATAAAGTCATGAAAGCCTGTGGATAAAAAGTAGGCCTTATCCGATTCGTCTGCGAAAGCGGAAACCGCGATGATGGGACATTCTGTCAGCTGCTCTTTCTGCACGATGCCTAAGGCTGTGATCCCATCCATCACCGGCATCTGTATATCCATCAGGACTAAGTCCACCTGTTCTTCTCGTAACATATCGACAGCCTGCTGCCCATCCTCAGCAGAACGTATTTCGTAAAGTTGTCCCACGATATGCTCGAAAACTTTCCTATTAAGTAAGTTATCGTCTACGATGAGTATTTTTTTTGTTTGACCGTCCATTTATTCCCTAAATTTATCCCTATGAATGATGTAGCCCGCATTAAACCGTTTAAGCCAATACTGATTACAGTGGTGGGGCCTACCGCAGTAGGCAAAACCTCCCTATGCATCACACTTGCTGAAAAACTTCACATTCCTATACTTTCTGCAGACAGCAGACAGTTTTTTCGGGAAATGGAAATCGGTACCGCGAAACCCACGCATGAGGAACGCCTCAAAGTAACACATTATTTCGTAGACCACAAGTCTATACATGACGCATACGATGTGAATTTGTTTGAAAAAGAAGTCCTAAATTTCATGGACACCTATTTCAAACAAAAGAAGGTTCTGCTTCTTACGGGGGGCTCAGGGCTTTATGTGGACGCGATCACGAAGGGGTTCGATCCGATTCCGCCCATTGCCCCTCACTTTCGTGAACGTGCGCAGCAGCTCTTTCAGTCGGAGGGATTAGCTGCCCTGCAGCGCGAAATCCGTCAGCTGGATCCTGCCTATGCCGCAGAAGTGGACATGCAAAACCCCCAGCGTCTCATGCGGGCATTAGAGGTCTGCTGGGGTACAGGCGTACCCTATTCTGGCTTCCGCCAAAAGCAACTGCCCGAACGCCCATTTCGAACCATCAAAATTGGACTGGAACGCCCCCGCGAAGAATTGTACGCGCGCATCGATCAGCGCATGGACCTCATGCTGGAAGCAGGACTGCTGCGAGAAGTGGAAGCACTCTATCCCTATCGAGAACTTAATGCGCTCCAAACAGTAGGATATACGGAGCTATTCGCTTATCTGGAGGGGCAGTATGACTACGACGAAGCCGTGCGGCTGCTGAAAAGAAACTCGCGCAGGTATGCCAAGCGGCAGCTTACCTGGTTTCGTCGTGATCCGGAAATCCACTGGTTTCATCCCGATGCCATAGAAGACATTTTACGTTTTATCGATAAAAAAATAGCAGCTCCCGAATAATGGGAGCTGCTAGTACTTGACTAGAAATCCACAGGGTTTAAGCAAGCTGCGGGCGTACCCGAAACCCGAAAATTTTAGCCACGAAACTATAAGGACGCTTTTTTACCAATTTATTATACGCTCGTACTTCCAGCTGGTAGTTTTTATGCGCCTGCGTGAACTGCGCGAGGAGCGTCTGATCAAAACTATTTTTCTTATCCATTTTAAGCGATGGAAAAAAGCCTGAAGGGTGCGTGGACTCCCCGTAAAGCTGGCCGAAGCGAAGGCTTTGCGCGGCAGCGCTCATCTGCAACTCTAACTCTTCCAGCGTTTTATTTCGCTGCGCCAGATAAATGCGTACAGTCAGGATGAACAGCAGAGAGGCGCCGCCCACCACAATCATAATCGGTAAAAACCCCATAATTTAGATGCTCAATATTTCGATTAACTTCAGGTGATCGTCTTTTAAGACTTTTTTCTTCGTGATGCAGTCATGGAAATCCGTGTAGCAGACTTCTCCATTTACGACACCAGCCATCGCACGCTTTTGACCCTGAAGAAGTCCTTCTACCGCGGCCATGCCACACCTAGAACCCAAAACACGATCTCGGGCCGTAGGGTTTCCGCCACGCTGAATATGCCCGAGAGTGGTCACCTTAAATTCCTTTTCAGGATCGTTAATGGAGGCCTTTACCGCACCCATGATCTGATCGGCGGAACCGGCATCGTCCCCTTCCGCGACCACGATAATACTCGAACTTTTCGACTTACGCAGATTTTTAAACGTCTTAACTAAATCTTGTAACTCCGTCTTTTGCTCGGGTACGAGCACAAATTCCGCCCCGCCCCCGATGCCGCATTCCACGGCGATGTAGCCAGAATCACGCCCCATCACCTCGATGAAAAAAATTCGATCATGTGCCGCCGCGGTGTCGCGAATCTTGTCGATGGCCTCCAGTGCCGTGTTCACCGCCGTATCAAAACCGATCGTGTAGTCGGTCCCGAAAATGTCATTATCGATAGTGCCCGGACAGCCGACGATCGGGATGCCAAACTCCTCATGGAAGCGCTTCGCACCGGTAAAGGTTCCATCCCCGCCGATGGCCACAAGCCCCTCGATGCCCTGCGCTTGTAAGTTGGAATAGGCGATGCGGCGACCCTCTGCACTGCGGAAATCTTCGCTACGTGCCGATTTTAAGATCGTTCCGCCCCGCTGTATGATGTTGCTGACCGAGTGGGATTGCATCCTCTTGATGTTGCCCTTCATCATGCCCTCATAGCCATAATTAATGCCATAGACTTCGATCCCATGGTAAATCGCCGTGCGAACCACGGCGCGGATACATGCATTCATTCCAGGAGCATCACCCCCAGAGGTAAAAACCGCAATTTTTTTCATGAATAGCCATTAGGTTTTTTATAAATAGGTTGAGTAGGCTTTCGCCAAGCCAAAAGTACAAAAATAACGGCAGAGCGCCTGATTAGTTTCCAGACTTAACGGAGGCTTCATCTGTCTTTAGGTTTCCTTGCCGATAGCTTACCCGAAAAAAAGCTGCGGACTCTCTTGAGATTTACTGATTTTTATCAGGGAATTGGCGTTTTTCCACGTGTAAATTTGTAGTCTTAACCCAATTTCACCCCCCTAAACCGATTCGTATGAAGCTTTCCCTGTATCTAGGTACTTATAAATCGATAAAAGTTTTTGTGCACTGGACCTTTTCGCTCCTGCTGCTTTGGATCGTGCTCTCGAACTATCGAGCGGGAGCCGACGCGGAGACGATCCTGTGGACACTAGGCTTTGTACTCAGCCTTTTTTTCTGTGTGACCCTCCACGAATTTGGCCACGCCCTGGCCGCCGCACGCTACGGAATTCCCACCCGCGACATTACGCTGCTACCGATAGGAGGAGTGGCGCGACTGGAGAAACTGCCCGAGGACCCGAAGCAAGAGCTGGCCGTGGCGCTGGCTGGTCCCGCCGTGAATATCGTGATTTTCCTGGTGCTACTTCTTTTTATCGGGCTCACAGGAACCACTGACCTTTCTGGCATGGATCTGGAAGAGCCGCGCTTAGGGGCCGGGAATTTCCTTTTGGTCTTGGCTTCCGCCAATGTATTTATCGCACTCTTCAATATGCTCCCTGCTTTTCCTATGGATGGAGGAAGGGTTTTACGGGCCTTTTTAGCCATCCGCATGCCGCGAGAGAAGGCTACTCGTATCGCCGGCGGAATCGGGCAGGTGCTGGCTGTGGGGTTTGTGTTCGTGGGCCTATTTTATAACCCTATCCTAGTCTTAGTGGGGATATTTATCTTTTTAGGTGCAGGCTCGGAGGTCGCCCATACCGCAAAACAAAGCGTCCTGAAAGGATTCACCGTTCAGAATGTCTTGATGCGTAAGTATCAGCTACTGGCCCTCAGCGACCCATTAGCGCTGGCAGTGGACAAGTTGCTCAACAGCCAAGCGACCCATTTCGTGGTGCATGATGCGCAGGGAGTCGTCGGCACCCTAAGTCGTGACGCGATCATCGCTGGCCTGCAGCAGGGGGGGACAGACTTTCCCATCCATCGTGTGGTAGAGAAAGATGCGCTGCGTCTAGAGGTGAACGAAGGGCTAGAGCGGGCCTGGCAAAGGATGCTCGAAAAAAATGTTAAAGTGGCACTCGTCTTTGACCAAGGAACCTTCGTTGGGATTTTAGACCAAGAAAATGTTGCGGAGTTTGTACTGGTCCGAAACGCCCTCCGATCGGCTGAGACCACAGCGCTAGCCCAGTAGGTCTATGGGCTATTCGTAAACTCTTTTCACCTCTTTCCGTTTCTTAAGTAGTTGTAAAATGCTTTTCGAAGTGTTTTACATTTGTTTTGTCTATTTTTCCCTACCTATACTAACGTAAAATTTATGTCTGTTCGATCTGTAGCCGCTGCTCAGGTGGTCTCCTCTGTACAATCGGGAGATCGCGTCTTTATCCATGGAAGTGCCGCCACACCCCATCACCTGCTACGCGCCCTCGCCGCCCGAAGTGCGGAGCTTAAAGGAGTAGAAATCGTCTCTATCTCTACTTTAGGGGCGATGCCACTCACGGAAGTAAAAGAAAAAGATGCCTTTTTTATCAATTCGCTCTTCGTCTCCGAAAATGTGCGCCAGGCCGTTAACAGTGCACAGGGAGGGTATGTGCCCGTTTTTTTAAGTGAGATCGGACAACTTTTTCGTTCCGGAATTTTGCAGCCCGATGTGGCGATCCTCCATGTGTCAGAGCCCGATCAGCATGGCTACTGCAGTTTAGGTGTCTCAGCGGATATCGCTATTCCCGCTGTGGAAACGGCTAAAATCGTTTTGGCACAAGTCAACAAACAGATGCCACGAACCCACGGTGCAGGACATATCCACATGAGCCGCATCCATGCTTATGTAGAAATCGACGAGCCGCTTCCAGAGGTAGATTACAGCCAGAAAATCAGTGAAAAAGAGGAAAAAATCGGTGCCTATATCGCTGAACTGATCGAGGACCGCTCTACGCTGCAGATGGGTATCGGTGGTATTCCCGATGCCACCCTCCGCGCACTGACCCAGCATAAGGACCTCGGCATTCATACCGAAATGTTTTCTAATGGACTGCTTCCGCTTATCCAGTCGGGGGTGGTCACGAATGCTTATAAGAAAAAACATCCTGGCAAGGTCGTCACTGCTTTTGCCATCGGAAATCGTGCGCTCTATGACTTCCTGCACGATAACCCGCTCTTTTCTTTTCAGGAGGCGGCCTATGTGAATGACACTTCTGTGATACGGAAAAATCCTAAAGTGGTCTCCATAAATTCTTGTTTGGAACTCGATCTAACGGGGCAGGTTTGTGCGGACTCTATCGGGAGCTATCACTATTCGGGCGTCGGGGGGCAGATGGATTTCATGCGTGGTGCGGCCCTTTCTAAGGGCGGAAAACCCATCATGGCGCTGGCCTCCACTACGCGAAAAGGCGAAAGTAAAATCAATCCTTTCTTGCGTACTGGAGCAGGGGTGGTGACTACGCGCGCGCACATGCACTATGTGGTGACCGAGTACGGGGTGGCCTATTTGTATGGCAAAAACTTGCGGCAGCGTGCCTATGCCTTGATGGAAATCGCCCACCCAGATCATCGCGAGACTTTAGAACGCGAAATCGTAGCCCGATTTGGGTCTTTTAAGTACACCTTTCGCTAAGCGGGCGTGATATCTCCTGTAGGCGAGGTCTTTAGCCCGGTGGGGCAGGGCCTCGCTTTTTTTTTGCGCCGGGGCGCAAAATATGGGGAGGTAATTCCTGTGTCTATACAACCGTTTATTTATATGTCGATGGCTGTAATTTCTTGCTGAATATTTTTAGTTTATACACAAAACAAGTGTTAGCGGAATAATCTTTTGCTGGCTTTCTGTAATCAAGGTTTCCTCCTTAGCATAAATTCCTTATATTCGCAAGGTAGCCGGAAGGCGCCCCACTTCTGGGGGGATCTTAGAAAATAATAGCTTTATCATACTGTGACGCAAGAAATCTATAAACCCAAAAATCACATACGTATTGTGACGGCGGCCTCGCTATTCGATGGCCATGACGCTGCGATTAACATCATGCGGCGTATTATCCAAGCGACTGGCTGTGAGGTCATTCACTTAGGGCATAACCGCTCCGTGCAGGAGATCGTGGACTGTGCGATCCAGGAGGATGTGCAGGCCATCGCGATCACCTCTTACCAAGGGGGCCATGTAGAGTATTTCAAGTATATGTTTGATTTACTTCAGGAACGAGGCGCAGGGCATATCCGGCTTTTTGGCGGCGGTGGAGGCACGATTTTACCGACCGAAATCGAGGAGCTGCACGCCTATGGCATTGCACGCATTTATTCTCCAGATGATGGCCGCTCGATGGGTCTTCAGGGGATGATTAATCATCTCGTACAGACGGCTGATTTCCCTGTAGGAGATAAGGTGCAGGACCTGGCGACGCTGCCGACAAAGGAAGAAAAGGTCACGATCGCTCGCCTCATATCAGCGGCAGAAAACTTTCCGGAGCAGTCTGCAGGCATTTTAAAGCGAGTACGTGCTGCCGCACAGGAGGCTAAAACCCCAGTTTTAGGCATCACCGGCACTGGTGGGGCGGGGAAATCTTCTCTAGTGGATGAGCTGGTACGCCGTTTTTTATTGGATTTCGAGGACAAGCATCTGGCTATCATCTCCGTGGATCCCTCTAAGCGGAAAACGGGGGGTGCTCTTCTTGGGGATCGCATCCGAATGAATGCGATAAATCATCCACGCGTGTACATGCGTTCGCTCGCTACACGACAGTCGAATCTCGCACTTTCTAAGTATGTGCAGGATGCGGTAGATGTGGTGAAGGCAGCGAATTTCGATCTAATCATCCTCGAAACATCAGGAATCGGCCAGTCTGATACTGAAATTATCGAGCATTCCGACCTCTCCCTCTATGTCATGACGCCAGAATATGGGGCGGCCACACAGTTGGAGAAAATCGATATGCTGGATTTCGCTGATGTCATTGCCTTAAATAAATTTGATAAGCGCGGAGCACTCGATGCGATTCGTGATGTGAAAAAACAGTATAAGCGCAACCATAATCTTTGGGACACCCCGGACGAGCAACTACCCGTCTACGGCACGATCGCCTCGCAGTTTAATGATCCGGGTATGAACCACCTCTACCGCGCGCTTATGCAGACAGTGGTGGAGAAAACGGGGGCTCCACTTCAGACGAGCTTCGAGGTGAGTAATGAAATGTCGGAGAAGATTTACATCATTCCTCCTGCCCGCACACGCTATCTTTCGGAGATTTCGGAAACCAACCGGAAGTATGGGCAGTGGGTGGAAGAGCAGAAGGAAGTGGCTCAAAAGCTCTACAGCATCCATAAAAGTATCGAAACGATTCAGCAGTCGGGCGTGGCAGATGCAGATCGTCTGGTGAAAGAACTTCAGGAGGTGTATGAGCAGGTGGCCCTCAACTTAGATCCCAAGAACAAGAAGTGGTTAGAGGAATGGGATGCTGAGAAGGCGCGCTACTCGGATGACTTTTATGTTTTCCAGGTGCGTGACAAAGAAATTAAGGTACAGACCTACACGAAAAGTTTGGCGGGCAGCCAAATCCCAAAGGTGGTGCTTCCAAGGTACGAAGCTTGGGGGGACCTACTTAAGTGGGGCCTGACAGAAAATGTGCCAGGCAAGTTTCCTTTTGCCGCAGGCGTATTCCCCTTTAAGCGTGAAGGAGAAGATCCCACACGTATGTTCGCCGGAGAAGGGGGTCCTGAGCGGACCAATAAACGTTTCCACTATGTGTCTAAGGGCATGCCGGCCAAGCGTTTATCTACGGCCTTCGACTCGGTAACGCTTTATGGGGAGGATCCCGATTATCGTCCGGATATCTACGGTAAAATCGGTAATTCGGGGGTAAATGTCAGCTGTCTGGATGATGCGAAAAAGCTGTATAGCGGGTTTGACCTGTGTGCGCCGAGCACCTCAGTTTCCATGACCATAAATGGGCCTGCAGCTGCGATGACCGCATTTTTCATGAACGCGGCCATCGATCAGCAGTGTGAGCGCTACATCCATGCAAATGGTTTAGAGGCAGAAGTGGAGGCCAAAATAGAGGCTATTTATGCTGAGAAGGGTGTTCCACGCCCACGCTATAATGCGTCGATTCCAGAGGGCCATGATGGCTTGGGCTTGTTCCTTTTAGGGGTGACGGGCGATCAGGTTTTACCTGCTGATGTGTATGCTAAGATTAAGGCAGAGACGGTGGCCAAGGTGCGCGGAACGGTGCAGGCAGATATTTTAAAAGAGGATCAAGCACAAAATACCTGTATTTTCTCTACGGAGTTTTCGCTTCGTGTGATGGGAGATATGCAGCAGTATTTTATCGACCATAACATCCGCAACTTCTACTCGGTGTCGATTTCGGGGTACCATATCGCGGAGGCGGGTGCCAATCCGATTACCCAGCTGGCGCTGACGCTTTCGAATGGCTTTACCTTCGTGGAGTATTATGTGTCTCGCGGGATGGACATCAATAAATTCGCGCCGAACCTGTCGTTCTTCTTCTCAAATGGGATCGATCCGGAGTATGCGGTGATCGGACGTGTGGCGAGAAGGATCTGGGCGAAAGCATGAAGCTGAAATACGGTGCTAATGAGCGAAGTCAGATGCTTAAGTACCACATTCAAACTTCTGGGCGCTCCCTGCATGCGCAGGAAATCGATTTTAACGATATTCGTACGACGCTACAGGCTTTGTATGCGATTTATGATAACTGTAACTCGCTGCATACGAATGCGTACGATGAGGCGATCACGACGCCTACGGAGGCATCGGTACGTCGTGCCATGGCGATTCAGCTCATCATCAATAAGGAGCTGGGCTTGGCTAAAAATGAGAACCCTCTTCAGGGAGCCTTCATTATCGAGGAGCTCACAGATCTCGTCGAGGAAGCGGTGTATGCAGAGTTCGACCGTTTGACAGAGCGTGGAGGAGTGTTAGGCGCTATGGAAACCATGTATCAGCGTGGTAAAATCCAGGAGGAGAGCTTGTATTACGAGACCTTAAAGCATACGGGTGAGTACCCGATTATCGGAGTGAATACCTTCTTAAGTTCGGAGGGTTCGCCGACGGTGATTCCGGGCGAGGTAATTCGTGCGCATAAGGAGGAGAAAGAGTATCAGATCGAGATGTTAGGCTACCTGCACCAGCGAAATAAGCAGCAGGCAGAGGCGATGCTGAACGAATTGCGCCACCGCGCTGTTCAAAATCAGAACATCTTCGAAGGCCTAATGGAGGCAGCGAAATACTGCTCTTTAGGGCAGCTGACACAAGCCTTATATGAGGTAGGAGGTCAGTACCGCAGAAATATGTAGTATGATTTTAGGGCCTCGGAGAATTTCTTCGAGGCTTTTTTATAGCTAAAAAGATTATGGCGACGAGACAAGTTGAGGTTCGCATGCAGGCGGACTATGCCTATGAGGCAAAAAATGATCAGGCATTACAGTGCCGATCGATATGTTAGCACCGGAAGAGAAGCAGGCACAGAGTCCGATGGATTTACTGCTTTCCGCGGTGGGGGGCTGTGCCTCTGTGGATGCGGTGCTCATGATGCGCAAAAAGCGCCGTGAGATCATCGATTTTTCTGTGCAGGTGAAAGGGGAGCGTCATGAGGGCATTCCAGCTTACTATGAGAAGATACACCTACACTTTATTTTGGTATCGCCCGATGCCACGGCTGAGGAGTTCGAGAAAGTGGTGCGCCTGTCGGTGGACAAGTACTGCTCGGTGTCGGCCAGCCTTAAATCAGAAATTTCATACACATCAGAAGTGAAAAAGCCATAAGTATGCGCGTCGTAAAAGAATTAACCCAAGGGGATATTCGCATTAGCATTTTCTCTTGGAATAATAAGTATATCCTCAAGTATGAGCTGGGTCCCTTAGAACAAACGTATAAGGTGTCGGAAATGGATATTTTAGAGGAAAAAGAGCTAGAAGGCTTTCTGTCAGAACCTTTTTTGGAGGGAGTTAAAAATAATTTTGAGGTAATGGGAGAAAAACTTCGATTTCAATTAGAAAATGGCTAGATTTAGTCATTTGTTATGAATTTATGCGATTAAGTTGTTGGTATTTCGGTTGGTTTTTTATGGTGTTCGTGAGTGCTTGTAATCCGGTTCAAAAGCAGGAAGAGGATTCGGCTGCGGTACGATTTGCATCGTCTTTCTACACGCAGCTTATTGAGCTTGAGCGCGCTATTATAGGATTGACGCTGGTCGCAGAGGAGGTAGTGGAAAATGCTCCCCCCTTTTCGGAGCAGGAGCTGCGAAAGAAGTACGACCTGTCTAAGCACTATTTTAATACCTTGCCGCGGGCGGATACATCGGAAAGTTCCCTGTATGTATCCGCGTTAGCTCCTGATAAAGTGCGTAGTTTTGAATTGCTGGCGCAAACGGAACGGCTCGACCGGCATTTTAAAAAAGTGCTGAAGGAAAATCCTTTGGTCACGCAAGTTTATCTGAATTCTAGCTATCAGATAAATCGGCTTTATCCTCCCTATGAAGCACAGTCCATGCTCACAGAGGTCCTTGATGTTACGAGCTATAACTTTTATTACATGGCCGATGAGCTCAATAACCCGAATAAGGGTCCTGTATGGATTCAGGAAGCCTATGTAGATCCAGTGGGTAAGGGCTGGATGGTTAGTCTTTTACATCCGGTGTATAGGGGGGAGGAACTACTCTTTGTGTTGGGGGCTGATTTGACCATTTCCTCGATTATCGAAAATTACTTACGTGCTACATCAGAGCTCCTACTTATCGTGGATCAAAATGGCGTTTTAGTGGCAGGAAAAGATGCTGCAGTGGAAATGTTTAGCTTACCACCTATCCGAAACTACTCCTACATCCAGCCTGTAATTCGGGATAGTTTCCGGCCTGAAGCGTATAATTTGTATCAAAGTAAACAACTTGAGGTTCGTCTGCTCGCGGAGACTTTATTTAAAAAAGGAGCAGAAGTAGACCTTTTTTCTTTGGATGACAAACAGTTTGAGGTAATAAAGGTACCTTTAGAAAAGCTAAACTGGTTTGTACTTGAGCTTCGTCCTTTATGAAGAAAAAAGTGTTGGAAAATAGTATAAAAGGGGGGAATTTAACCTTTGGAGCACTGGTAGTTTTAGTGCTACTGCTCACCTTTTACTTGGCTTTCACTTTTTATAAGTCTCTTTATGAAAATAATACCTCCAGCATAGGGCAGGTGTATAGGAAGCAAGTTGAGCTCGCCGCGAATGAATTAGAAAAGGAGTTTGGGAATTTCTACGAGGACATGCAGTTTGCACTCAGCATGCTAGACGAGGGCAGTTTAGGGGATAATGAGCGGGAGCGACGCCTCCTAGAAAGACGTCTGCGCAGGGTTTTGACTTCGCATTATGACCTCATCGATTCTCTCATCCTACATGTTCGCCAAGAGAAGTACGTCTATTTTTTTGACAGCTATAATAATTTTTCGTCACGTTTCGGCGGTTCCTCCCGCCACGGGTAAAACGGTACTTGTGGATCATCAACTCTTACCCGTCCGCTTAGAGGCACGCGTAAATGTTCGAAATTTTATTCGGCAGCAGCTAAAATCTTTTTATATCTCTTCCGGTTACAAGATTTTTCATAAGAATGGTAGTTTTTATTCAGCTCAGGGGAATATTTCAGATGAAGAACTAGAGCATTATACGTTTTCGGATGACTTAAAAGAACTCATTTCTTCGAATCAAGCGAATGGTCTCCGAGCATCGCATATCGGAATTTTATCCACACCAGAAAGCCAAATTAGTGGTACGGCACACAGTTATCCTTTTCGTCTGTACCCTTTAGTAGATCAGATGGGACTTGTGTTTTTTCAGCCCCATCAGGGTGTGGTGGCAGGTATCTATAGAGGGTATTGGGCTACCTTCTTAGGCTTTGTGGTATTGGTGATGTTGTTTTCCCTGCTCATTTATTTTTGGGTAAAAAATTTAGAGCGTAATGCCCGCTTGCTTTCAGAAAACGCAGCAGAAATTAATGATCTCTTCGAAAAACAACGCCTGCTTCTCCAAGAGTCTAAAGGATTTATCTATTTCCAAAACCAGTATTTTAAATTTACTGGAGTAGGGGAAGAGGTAAAGGAAATCTTTGGTTACACGCAGACGGAGTTTATGCTTAATTTTAAAGACTTTCTCGATGCAGATACCCTAGAAGATTACGGCGAAATTTTCCAGCAGGCGATAGCCGACAGAAAAGAGTCTCTTACCTATGAGTTTTTTATTCGGCATAAAGACGGGAGCCTGCGTAGGGCGCGAACCTTCGAACGCCTGCTTTATGATGAAAAGGGCACTTTTTCAGGTGTGGTCGGGCTATGCTCTGATATTTCGTCTCGTTATGCTGTGGAAGAGGCGATGAAATTAGGTGAAGAGCGTCTGCGCTCTGTTCTTCACGCGCTACCGGATATTATCTTTATCTACGATCAAGATGCTGTTTTTATAGATTACTACGTGCAGGATGAGTCGCTATTACTCTCCCCAGCAGAACAAAGCCTCGGGAAAAGCATTCAAGAGGTCCTGCCCGCCCCACTGAATGAAAAGGTAATGCGTACCTTTAAAAAGACCTTAAAAACAGGTAAGCTACAAACCTTCGAGCTGGAGTCAGACTTGCCTATCGGCAAAAGAATTTTCGAAACCCGCTTCTTTATGCTGGATGCCAACCATGTCATCAGTATGGCACGGGATATCACAGGTCAAAAGCTTTGGGAAAAGGGATTACGCGAGGCAGTAGATGCTGCAGAGCAAGCCTCTCGTGCGAAATCTACCTTTTTAGCGAGTATGAGTCATGAAATTCGTACGCCGATGAATGGGCTACTCGGTGTGCTCAGCCTATTCGAGAAAACTCCACTCACAGAACAGCAGCGGCAGTATCTCCAAATCATCCGTGAATCTGGAATCTCGCTTAAGGATATCATTAGTGACGTGCTCGATTATTCTAAAATAGAGTCTGGTAAAATCGAACTCCACCCCTCCTCTTTTCAAATTCGGGAAGAGATCGCAGGAATTTTCCGCATGTTTAGCAGACAGGCGGAAGAAAAACAGGTACAGATGGAGTTTAAAATCGCAGGGACTTTACCCGAAACCCTTATTGCCGATAAGGAGAAACTTCGTCAGGTGCTGGTGAACTTAATCGGAAATGGCTTGAAGTTTTCTCGGGCTAATGGCTTTCTGCGCCTCCGGCTTACCTGTGAACCGATCGTTGGCCAGAATGTCGTCCTGCTTTTCGAGGTGGAAGATACCGGAATCGGAATTCCAAGTGATCAAATCAAAAAACTTACAGAACCATTCGTGCAGGCGGAAAATGCTTCCGCAGGGGGAACGGGCCTTGGACTGGCGATTTCGAAGCGTTTGATCGAACTAATGGGCGGTGACTTAGAAATTAAAAGTGAACTGGGAAAAGGGTCTGTGTTTATGTTCAGCATCTTTGCTCAGGCAGCCGCAGAGGAGACCTATACACGAATAGATGTGCCTAAGCACTACAGAGGAAACGGATTTTACGGATATGGCGGAAAAATATCCACTGCGTTTACTCGTCGTGGAGGAT
>NZ_AJYA01000024.1 GCF_000265075.1 Nitritalea halalkaliphila LW7
GGCCGCTAATGGTGTGGTGATCATCACGACCAAGCGTGGTAAGGCTGGTAAGACGAAGATCAACTTCAACACGTACATCGGATCTGTGGAGCCTATTCGTCAGTTAGATATGATGAATTCTCAGGAGTTTATCAATTATAGATACAAGCGAATAGAAATTTTTATTCACGATTTGCTGCCACAAACCCTGCGAATACGCTTGAGGGGCTTGCTCGTAGAAATGCCTTAGCTGGGATAACTTCTGCAAGTTGGGCACCGCTGGGTCTCAGCAACCCTGCACTAGGTGAGCTTCCTATCGAAGATTTCAACGAATTTGTAGATGGTATTCCTACTTACGATTGGTTAGGAGAAATTTTATCTCAGTCAGGTCGTATTCGTAACTATGAGTTATCTGCTTCGGGTGGAGACGAGAAGACACGTTTCTTTATTTCCGCTGCCTATAACAAGCAGGAAGGTCAAGTGCGTCAGTTTGATTTCGAACGTGCCAATATTCGTTTCAATATCGATCACAAGTTTAACGACAAGTTAACTTTCTCCACGCAGACCAATTTGAGTACGACTGCTCAGAATGCCACTGTAACAGGGGGTACCCAGTTTGAGAATCCGATGTTTGCTGGTTTAGGTATTTTACCTTTTGCGCCGATTTTCCGTGAGGATGGGGAGTTCAACGAGCCACTTCCAGGCATTTTACAAGAAAATCCCTTGAAGTCCTTAAGCATGAACGAGCGTTTTAACAGAACGAATCAGCTAAATGGTAACTTCAATATTACCTACAAAATCCGTCGTAACTTGACCTTTACTTCTTTCTATGGACTAGATTACAGAGCGATCGAAGAGACACGTTATACAGATCCTAGAGCCTTTGGTGGTCGAAACACACAAGGATCAGCTTTTGCTCAGTATCAAAACAATATTAACTGGATCACGACGCAGAAGTTAAATTACAACCTAAAGATTGATGATAATCATAGAGTAGATGTGTTACTCGGTGTGGAATACAGAGAGGAGTCTCGTGAAGGTTTTTCCGCAAGTGCGCAGGCTTCCCAACGCCTTCTTTCCGTACGATTCAGTCAGCTGCGGAGCCAACAGGTGCAGGTGGTTTCTTTACGATTTGGAAAAACGCTGGTGCGTTTACGAATGTGAAGTATAACTTCCAGAATAAGTTGACAGTAAATGGTACGCTACGTTATGATGGATCTTCTCGTTTCGGTGTAGATAACCGTTGGGGTTTATTCCCATCTATCGGAGCAGCTTATGTCTTGAGTGAAGAGGGCTTCTTGAAAGATTCTCGTTTCTTAGAAGATCTTAAATTACGTGCAAGTATCGGTACTGCCGGTAACAACAGAATCGATAACTTTGCTTCTCGCGCACTTATTTCTTCTGCTGGCGCTTCCAACTACCTAAATATCCCTGGTTTAACGGTAAGTGGCTTGGGGAATAACTTCCTTTCTTGGGAGACGCAGACCACGATTAACTTTGGTTTAGATTACGCCGTTTTACAAGGCCGAATCACAGGTAGTGTGGACGTGTATAGAAGACGATCTACAGATATGCTTTTAAGTCGAAACTTACCGAATACTTCAGGTTATGGTTCTATTCGCGAGAATGTTGGCGCATTAGACAACAGAGGAATTGAAATTGCCATTGATGGGGCTGTTATTAATACAGGAACGTTCCGTTGGAATACCAACTTCAATATCGCTTTCCAAGACCAAGAGCTGTTAAACCTCTTTGAAGGACAGACGAACAACGGCGCTTCGCAGCAGGTGGGTCATCCTCTTAACCTGTGGGTAGGTGCTCGCTGGGCGGGTGTAAACCCAGCCACGGGTCGTCCGATGTATTATGACAGAAATGGTGAGATCACTTATCAGCCAACTTCAGGTTCCACCCTTGGGGATGAAATGGACGACCGAGTTATTCTTGGAAACTCTAACTCTGATTTCTTTGGGGGCTGGTTGAATACTTTTACGTACAAGAACTGGACCTTTGATTTCATGTTCCAGTATGATTATGGAAAAAGAGGGACAGACGGTACGGGATCATTCTCTTATAATCCGTATGAGATGCGTTTGAACCTGTATAACAGACTAAATGATATCACATGGAGTAATCCTGGAGATATCGTCTCTATGCCACGACCAAATACACAGGCAGAGCTAGGTGCTATCGGTGTGGGAATTGGAAGAACGCTCCAAGATTTATCTTACATCCGCTTAAAGCAGGTGTCATTGGCCTACATGGTTCCACAGCAGTACTTGCAGAGAATAGGTGTTAGCACGATGAAGTTTTATGCGCAAGGTATCAACCTTTGGACTTTAGATCGCTTCACGGGACTTGATGTAGAATTTACGGGTGGTACATCCACAGGTATTTTCCCTCCTGCTAAAAACTATACCATCGGTGTTCAATTTGGATTTTAAACGTAAACACAATGAAACGAATATATAAATCAATTCTAGCGGCTTCCGTACTAGCGTCTTCGGTTGCATGTTCTGATCTACTAGATACAGAGCCGAGACAATCTATTTCGGTAGATGTCGCATTATCTTCGCCTGATGTTTTGGAACCCTTACTTATTGACGTTTATGGAAGTTATAGAGGATCGGGTAGAATGGGTTCGAACCTTCTGGTACTGCCAGAGGTAATGGCCGATAATTTTACTAGAAATCAAAATAGAGGAACATTCGCTGCACAGTACGAAAATCGCTTCCGTGCACACATGGGTGTATGGGCGAATTATAGTTCTATGCTCCACCTAAACATTGTTATCGAAGGTAGAGAGGCACTTCCAGATCAAATCGTAGGTGAGGCTTTTGCGTTTAGAGCATTGCATTATCTACACTTGAATGCGATCTATGCTTATTTTCCTACAGCCATCGTGGAAGGTAGAGATTTCGGAGGCGTTCCTTTGGTAAGAGAGGCAATTCTTTCCATTGAGGATGTTACCTTCCCCCCTCGTGCTCCTATTAATGATGTTTACGATGCCATCTTCGAAGACGTAGATGCTGCAGTAGCCTTGATGAATAATAGCGGGACGCGTGCTAGAATTACACAAGCTGGTGCGCAGGCCATCGGTGCACGTGCAGCCTTGTATGCGGGTAGATGGGAAAAGGCCATTGAATATGCTGAAGCAGTTATCGCTTCTGGAGTTGGTCAACTTTCTTCTCGTGCTTCGTATGTCGATGATTGGTATGAGCCTGTTCATCGGGAGGCGATCTGGTATTTTGAATTCCAGACGCAGGAAAATCAAGGTCCTAATACTTCACCGATGTCCATTTATGTAAGTTCCGCGACTCGAAATGTGCCTGATTATATCGGGAACGGAGATTTTACTCCCGCTCAGCAGGTAATCGATTTACTGGAAGAGACAGACGTAAGAGCTGGATTGTTTATTCCGGTTGATCTTCCGCAGCGTCCGAATCCAATCGGTACCGTTGAACTTCATAAATACAATGGAAATACAGGAGATCCGAATCGCGATAACATTACTGTATTCCGTATTTCTGAGATGTATTTAATATTAGCTGAGGCTTATGCTCAATTAGGAAATACTGCTATGGCGCATCAAAACTTAAACATTTTGAAAAAGCGTAGTATCGGGCCTGATTATGAGGCAACAGCCACTGGTCAAGAGTTGATCATGGAAATTTTAACCGAAAGACGTCTTGAGCTTATCGGTGAAGGCCATCGTTTCTTTGACCTGAAACGTTACGGAATGGATATCGACAAAACAGCTGTCGATCTTACTGGTGAAGTTATACCGTTCACAGACGAAAGAATTTTGGCTCCTCTTCCAACAGGGGATCTCGAAATCAACCCTAACCTTGTTCAAAACTTCGGCTATTAATTCCATACCATTATGAAAGCAAAAATTTTAAGTTTCTTATTCCTGCTTAGCCTTGGTTTCTTTTCCGGATGTATCGAGGATGTAGAGCAGACACGTGTGTTCAGAGATCAAGCGCAAATAGAGTTTGATGCTATCGCTACTAACCCCAATCTGATTCGTAATACTAATCAAGGAGTTGGTTTACGGTCTGAGCAGGTAAATTTAATCGCCCCCCACTTTACAGTAGATCAAACGCTTACTTTCCGCGTTTTTGCGGATGAAACTACTGCTACTGAGGGTGTTCACTATCGCTTAGTAAATAACGGTACGTTCGTTATTCCTGCTGGTGAAAGCTTCGGAACGGCACAAGTGGAGTTATTGCCTGTGTCGGGGATGACGGCTCCTGTTAGCCTTACTATTGAGTTAGTTGGGAACGAGGCTGTACGTGCAGCAGCCAACTACAGACTGTTAACTTTTAACATTCGTCCCTAATTCAAGTACATTAGTTTAACTTTCTTCATACTGATTAAAAAAGACTCCGGTTCGTTACTGGAGTTTTTTTTTGGCTAAAGGTTTTTTATCTTGCTGCATGATCGATCAGTTAGAGGAATGGCTGCCGAAGGCCCTTCGGTATGATATTTACAGTACCGTAGCGATCCTTCTCGCTGTATGGCTGCTTAAAAAAGTGGCCTACACCCTTTTAGAGCGTAACGTGAAGGATGTGGAAATGCGGAAGGTCTTTCACTATAAAAAAAACGATCCAGTATACCTTCGCGATTGTCGCGCTCTTGCTGATAGGAAATATTTGGATAACTAACTTCCAATCCATAACGACCTTTCTCGGCTTACTTTCCGCGGGCATTGCCATTGCCTTAAAAGATATATTTGTTAATCTCGCAGGTTGGTTATTTATCTACTGGAAAAAACCTTTTGATGTCGGTGATCGCATCCAAATCGGCAGCATCAAAGGGGATGTCGTCGACCTTCGCTTGTTTCAGTTTAGCCTACTAGAGGTAGGGAATTGGGTCGATGCAGATCAGGCCACAGGCCGCATCGTGCATGTTCCGAATGCCAAGGTGTTTATGGAGGCACAAGCGAATTATTCTCAAGGTTTTAACTACATCTGGCATGAGCAGAGTGTCATGCTTAGCCTCGATAGTGATTTCAAAAAAGCAAAGGAGTTACTTCTCGCTATCCTTCAGGCAAAGTGCCAAAGTGAGTATAAAAACATAGAAGCGGCGCTTTTGCGGGCACATAAGGATCAACTCATTAGCTTTGGACATTTCACGCCGATCGTCTATTTAAGTATCCAAGAGCGGGGTATTCGCTTAACGATGCGCTACCTCTGTGATCCGCGAAAACGAAGGGGTTTCGAAGATAGTGTCTCCGAACAAGTGCTCCAAACTCTTCGTGCCCAGCCAGATATCCGCATCGTGTACCCGATAAGCACCGTACAGCTAGAACAAAAAATGCCTCCATCCACAAACGGATAAGAGGCATAGAAGGAGCGCTTTGCCGATAAGGCTATTTTTAGGTCGTATAAACAGAATTAAACATGACGTAATCGGTTGTCAAGTCCGTTCCCCAGCCCACTGCTTCTTCCTTACCGGTATTAAGCTCTAGAGAAACGATGATATTCGATTCACGTAAGAGTTTTTTCACATAATTTTTATCGAAGGCGACTGGCTGGCCTTTTTCTAATACTTGTACCATGTGTTCTTTATCGCCAATGGCTAAATTCACCTTTTTGTAATTAAAGTGAATTCCTGCATTTCCACAGGCGGCGATGATGCGTCCCCAGTTGGGATCTCTTCCGAACATCGCAGTCTTCACTAGGGTGGAGTCAGAGATACTACGAATTAGCTTGCGCGCATTCTCTTCAGAGCGTGCCTTGCTGACGCGGTACTCCACGAATTTCGAGGCTCCTTCACCATCTGAGACGATCAGCTTGGCGAGATTGGTGAGCATCTGAAGGAGTTGCTCACGGAACAGCAGATAGCGTGGGTCTTCCAAGCTGGTGATGGGCTCGTTTTCTGCTTGTCCATTGGCCAGAACGGCCACCATATCATTCGTGGAGGTATCGCCATCTACTGTGATCATGTTAAAGGTGCGGTCCACACAGTAGCGAACGGCTTCCTGTAACACGGCTCCCTCGATCGCGGCATCTGTGGCCACAAAGGCTAGCATCGTCGCCATATTCGGGTGGATCATGCCAGAGCCTTTGGCTACGCCCCCCATGGTGACCGTTTTATCGTCCAGTGTAAACTCGCTGTAGTCTTCCTTCGCGAAAGTGTCTGTGGTCAGGATGGCGTTCGCCACAAAAGAGCCCGCCTTCGTGTCTTTACTCAGTTTATGCACATTCTCCCGAATGCCATTTACCACGTCGTCGGTAGGAAAAGGTTCTCCGATAAGCCCTGTAGAAGCGACGATGACCTCCTCTTTCGGTACTTTTAATAGCTCTGCGGTCACGTTTACCATAGCTTCGGCACCTAAGCGGCCTGTTCTCCTGTACAGGCATTCGCATTTCCTGCGTTACAGACGATGACACGCGCGCGCTGCCCCTTTTTCACGTGGGCTTCACTGATTTCTACAGGTTCCGCGCGGACTTTATTCTGGGTAAAAACGGCTCCGACACTCGCCGGAAATTCGGAATAAATGATGGCAAGGTCCCGACGCATGGATTTTACTCCGGTGTGGGCTCCCCAGCATTTAAATCCTTTTATGTGGGCTATATTTTTAATCATGTCTTTAAGTTTTTTAGGGTTTTAAGGGGAGCTGCTCCAGCCCGCGTGTTTCGGGTAGCCCGAACATCAAGTTCATCGAATGGAGGGCCTGACTGGCGGCACCTTTTAATAAGTTGTCGATGGCGCAGGTCATGATGACGCGTCCCGTTCTTTGGTCGAAGAAGGGGTGTACTGCTGCAAAATGGCTCCCCCTAACAGTCTTGATTCCAGGGCTTTCAGGTACCACATGGACGAAAGGCTTGTCGGCATAAAAGCTGGCTACGGTCTCCTGCAAGCGCGCAGCGTCCAGTCCTGCTTTGGCTTTGGCGTAAGCCGTCACCAAAATCCCCCTGTCGAGGGGTAGCAAATGCGGGGTGAACTGTACCTGAAGCGGCTGCTTCCCTCGCTGTCTGCTGAGTTGCTCTTCGATTTCGATCGTATGGCGGTGAACGCCTAATCCGTAGGCTTTAAAGTTTTCATTTACCTCTGAGAAATGTGTGCCGGCACTGGCCTTGACGCCCGCTCCTGTGAGACCTGATTTGGCATCGATGATGATGGAGTCTGGCTCGATGAGGTCCTTTTGCACCAGCGGTGCCAGGCTCAAAAGGGAGGCCGTGGGGTAGCAGCCGGGGTTGGCAACGAGGTCAGCCTGCTGGATTTCCGAGGCATAGAGTTCGGG
The DNA here is from genome assembly GCF_000265075.1 of Nitritalea halalkaliphila LW7. Classification (GTDB taxonomy): domain Bacteria; phylum Bacteroidota; class Bacteroidia; order Cytophagales; family Cyclobacteriaceae; genus Nitritalea; species Nitritalea halalkaliphila. The sequence continues at coordinate 7,229 of NZ_AJYA01000024.1, forward strand.
CAACCCATAAACTGCTTGGCCGAAGCCGGCAGGGTAGCGGTGTGTTTCGCCGTACCATTCCGCGTACACTTCGGGGCTAGAGAGACGAAAATCTCCACTGAAATCGATGATTTTCACGCCCAGTTCATGCCAGCGTGCGACGTAATCCATGCTCACACGGTGGGGGAGGGCTAAAAAGAGCACCTCTGCCCCTAGATCTGGTACCTGTTCGGCCGAGATAAGGGGAAGGTCGATGCTGCCCAGAAACTGGGGGTGGAGGGTGGAAAAGGGCTTGCCGGTATGGCTTTCGGAAGTGATGCCGATCAGCTCCACGTCAGGGTGCTGGTGCAGCAGGCGTGCCATCTCGGAGCCCGTAAATCCGGAAGCCCCGACGATAGCCGCCTTGATTTTATTTGGAGTCATGCTGTAAAGCTTGTTGAGAAGAAATGTGAAGGGTTTGGAGGACTTTGCGCAGGCGCAAGCTAAAGCGGAAAATCTCCTCCTCGGAAATGGTTAAGGGGGGCACCAGGCGCAGCACATTCCCGGCCGTGGCATTTGCCACCACCCGTTCTTCGAGCAGGGCACGCATGATGGGGAGCGTTTCGCGATTGAAGACGATGCCTAGCATAAGGCCCTTGCCGCGGATTTCTTCGATTTCAGGGAAGTCTGCTTGGATATTTTTTATTTCCTCGCGTAAAAGTTGCCCATCGCGCGGGTGTGTGCGAGCAGTTTTTCCTCTTGAATGACCTGTAGGGTGGCCAGTGCAGTGGCAGTGGCGAGTGGATTTCCTCCGAACGTGGTGCCGTGGTCGCCAAACTGCACAGCGGCGGCTACTTTTTCATTTGTCAAAAAAGCGCCGATGGGGATGCCACCTCCGAGTCCTTTCGCCAGGGTCATCATATCGGGCTGCACCTCGTAGTAGTCTTTTGCGAACCAGTGGCCCGTACGCCCGATGCCGCATTGGATTTCATCAAAGATGAGTACGATGTCCTGCTCGTCGCAGAGCTTGCGGAGTTTTTTTAGGAAGTGTGGGCACACGGGACGTACGCCCCCTTCCCCTTGGATGGGTTCTACTAAGATGGCGGCAGTTTCCTGTGAAACAGCGGCGGCCACTGCTTCAAAATCGCTGAAGGGCACCTGCCGGAAACCTCCGGGAATGGGCGCAAAGCCTTCTTGGTATTTTTTCTGCCCGCTGGCGATAGTGGCTAAAGTCCTGCCGTGAAAGGCTCCTTCGAAAGAGATGATTTCTCCTCCGCGGCCATTGGCATGCGCGTAGCGACGGGCGATTTTTACTGCCCCTTCCACGGATTCGGCTCCGCTGTTCGTGAAAAAGACCCGCTCCAGGCCGGAGAGGTGTGTCAGCAACTTGCTGAGTGCCACCTGCGGCGGCGAGACGAAAAAGTTGCTGATATGCATAAGCTCGGCTGCCTGCTCCTGCAAGGCTTTCACCACTTTCGGGTGGCAGTGCCCGACATTCGTCACAGCGATACCTGCTAACATGTCTAGGTATTCCCGACCTTCCGCATCCCAAAGCCGCGCTCCTCGCCCTTTCACGAAGGTGATGGGGATCCGATTAAAGGTGCGCAGGTGATGCTGCTGGTCGATGTGGTGATAGTCTATGTTTTTCATCGTAAATGCGTTTTTAGGGGTGTAAATGAGTGCCGACAACACGCTTTTCTATAAAGTATTGACGAAATTGCTCGGGTTTCGTTCCGTTTAGGAGGAGTGCGCCGCCTAAACCTTGCGCGATAGCGCGGGCACAGGCCTGCATTTTCGGGATCATCCCGCCGCTGATCACTTTTCCATAAAGCCCTTCCAGTTCGGCTAGGGGGAGGTCGTGAATCAGGCTCTCAGGATTCGGATACTCCCGGTATAGGCCATCCACATCGCTGAGGATCAGGAAAATTTCGGCCTTCAGTGCGGCTGCCAGTGCGGCTGCGAAATCATCTCCGTTTACATTATACGCCCCCTCTTTATCTGCTGCACCCGCGATGCAGGCGACGATGGGGGTAAAACCATTTTCCAGAAGATGCTCTAGGAGCGCGGGGTTCGTAGCGGTGATTTCGCCTACCTCTCCCAGGTCGAGGGGGGCATTCGTGAGCTCTCCCTCGCCTGGCGGCAAAAGCTTTCGCTTGGCCTGCACCATTCCCGCATCGAGGCCGGAAAGTCCCACCGCCTGCATCCCTGCCGCACGAAAGGCGACTACCAGGTCAGCGTTTACCTGACCGATGAGTGTACGCGTGATGACCTGCAGGGCTTCTTGGCTGGTGTAACGCTGCCCCTGAACGAAGTGCGAGGGGATGTTCGCCTGCTGAAGGGCTGCCTGAATAAAGGGCCCCCCGCCGTGTGCGATGATCGGCGCATAGCCAGCTGCACGCAGTCCTGCAACTTCCCGTGCGATAGCTGTTTGTAAGCTGGGCGTCGTCATCGCGTTCCCACCATACTTGATGAGAACTTTTTTCAATTTCATGACAAATAAAGTTTTTTTGGAGAAAATGAGCTATGGCTCTTGTTTTTAGTCAAAATCAATAAGCAAGATCTATTCCAAATCAGAATATTCGGTGGTTTTGTCAAGTTTTGGCAGCTTAAAAATTAAAAATATTTTATTTCATACTGAAAAAAGTATATTTAGCGTCGATTAGTGTTTGCTTAGGCCTGTAAGTAGCAGTCTGTCAGGATTTCGCATTTCTACACCTTGTTTCAGTTGGAGTAGGAGGTGCATGAGTATCTAAGGTGCTTAATGAAGCCGGAAGCGTCTTTCTGCTGGGGGCTGCAGAGGCTAGAACCACCCAGGGCGCAGTTTCTGCTGGGGCTGTTGGGTTGGGCGCATAATCCGCTGTAGATTTCCTTATGCATACCATCAAAAAAGCCCGTCAGCTGTAAGCGACGGGCTTTGCTAGTGCAGGAAGTAGGTGTGTCAGCAGGGTCAACTAATGGATTGCCTGCTGCTACTTTTCGTATTAACGTTCACCACGTGTATTTACGCGATTTACAGGATTTCTCTCTGCGCGGTTTGCTAAGTCCCAGGCCGTGTAAAAAATCATCTGCGCACGCGTGGTCATAAGCGGGAATTCAATCTTGTCCACGGTATCCGCAGGGGTGTGGTAGTCCGGGTGTACGCCGTTAAAGAAAAACACCGAAGGGATGTTGTACTTTGCTAAGTTATAATGATCGGAGCGGAAGTAGAAACGGTTCGGATCGTCTGGTGCATCGTAGCGATAATCCAAGTTTAAGCCCGTGTAGGTGATGTTATTGTAATCGATAATCATTTTTAAATGCGTCGAAAGCACTTCAGATCCGATTACATAGAGGTAGTTTTGGTCTTCCTCCTTTTCGTAGTTCGTGTCGATACGGCCGATCATATCGATGTTTAAGTTGTTCACGGTGTTTTCCAAAGGGAAGATCGGATTTTCGGCATAGTACTGTGATCCGAGTAGGCCGATTTCTTCCGCTGTCCACAGTGCGAACAGTACGCTGCGTCGTGGCTTGATGCCATCTTTAGCGGCGAGCGCAAAGGCCTCCGCCATTTCCATTACGGCTACTGTGCCGGAGCCATTGTCATCAGCGCCATAGTTGATGCTTCCATCGGCATTAAAGCCCGTATGGTCGTAATGAGCGGAGATGATAAGTACTTCTTCTGGTTTTTCAGCGCCTTCGATAAAGCCGAGCACATTTTCCGTGGGGAAGTATTCTACATTTTTCGTCACTTTAAAGCTCGCCTTCAGCGGTTTGATACCAGCGGGATTAGTGGCGGCTGCTTTAAGTCCTGCCTCGTCTAGGCCGAATAGGCTGGCCATTTGGCCGGTGCTGGTCAAGAAAATCGGCTCATTGACTCCTTTTTTCTCAAAGCCCATGCGTCCTCTTTGGCTCATGGAAGCATAGCGGCTGGCCAGGCGGTCGAAGTTTTCTTGTCCTTCCATGGTTACGATGAGCACACCCTTTGCGCCAGCGTCCATAACCGATCTCACCACATTCTGTGCGCGTCCGCCGATGGCATATACGGCTGCGATGCGTCCTTTTACGTCCACTTGGCTAAGGTTCGCTTCGGTGGCCTCACCTAAGAAGACGATGTCTGCTTTCTCCGAGCTGGTTTTTTCTACGTCCCCGATGAAGATGAAGTCCTTATTATAGGCCATGTTCGTGCGGCCGATTTTCAAGTCCACTTTCGGATAGTTTACGCGGGCGAGGTCAAATTCCTGGTAGTAGGAGCCATTTACAGGACCCTCTATGCCTAAATCGCTAAAAAAGTCGCGGATATAGGCGGCAGCCAGCTTTTGTCCTTTTTCTCCTGTGTTTCGGCCTTCAAATTCCTCTCCGGCGATGATGGTGAGGTGGCGACGGAGGTCGTCCTCCGTAATGGTGTTCCCGTATTTCAGGGTGGTGGCATCCTGGGCGCTGACCATCCAGCTTAAGCCGATGCTCAGCATTCCAGCAAGGAAAAACCTAACTTTCATAACGTGTTTTTTGATGTCTTAGCGGGTAAAACTATGCAAAGTTTCGATAAGATTAAAACCGTTTATCAAGTTCCTATTTCCTTCATGGGAATTCTTAACAAATCCAGTGCGTTATCGCTTTATAATGCATACATTTGTGCACCTGATAAAGGTGTTCAGAATAACCCATTTATATAGATCTGTACCGAATTTATGAACATTAATCTGCATCCATCTGTAACGTTTGAGCAGCGTCATAATGGACCCACCGAGCAGGAGGTAACCGTGATGTTGGAAAAGTTAGGAGTGGCGTCTCTCGAGCAACTTATCGATGAGACGATCCCGGCTTCTATCCGTAATGAAGGCCCTATGCGGCTGCCGGCGCCCCTCTCTGAGGCGGACTTCCTAAAGCAGTTCAAGGCATTAGCGTCTAAAAATAAAGTCTTCAACTCCTTTATCGGCATGGGCTATTACGACACGCTGGTGCCAGGGGTGATTTTGCGCAATATTTTAGAGAATCCGGGATGGTATACGGCGTACACACCGTACCAGGCGGAAATCGCGCAGGGAAGATTAGAGGCACTTATCAACTATCAGACGGTAGTGATGGAGCTGACCGGAATGGAGATCGCGAATGCTTCCCTTCTCGATGAGGGAACCGCAGCGGCGGAGGCCATGACGATGCTACATGCTGCACGTCCGAGACAAAAAAAGCAGGCGAATAAATTTTTCGTGGATGCGGCGACATTTCCGCAGACGCGCGATGTGCTGCTCACCCGTGCGGTTCCGGTAGGGATCGAGCTGGTGGTGGCCCCTTTAGCGGAATTAGATCTTACGGATCCAGATTACTTCGGTATTTTCGTGCAGTACCCGAATGCTGCGGGTGAAGTAATCGATTATGCTGCGCTTTTTGCGTCAGCGAAGGAGCAGGGCGTCCTCGTGGCCTGTGCTACGGACCTGTTAAGCTTAACGCTGCTCACCCCTCCAGGTGAAATGGGAGCGGAAGTTGTAGTAGGAACCTCTCAGCGTCTCGGCGTGCCGATGGGCTTTGGTGGTCCTCATGCAGCGTTTTTCGCTACGAAGGAGGCCTATAAGCGTCAGGTGCCGGGTCGTATCATCGGGGTGTCTATCGACAAAGATGGCAATAAGGCCTACCGTATGGCGCTGCAGACACGTGAGCAGCATATTAAAAGAGAAAAAGCGACTTCTAATATTTGCACCGCGCAGGTGCTGCTGGCGGTTATGTCCAGCATGTATGCGGTGTACCACGGTCCGAAGGGACTGCAGGCGATGGCTGCGCGCATCCATGGCCTGGCGAAGGTGACGGAAGCGGCGCTGGAGCAGCTGGGCTTCGAGCAGCTTAACGAGACGTATTTTGATACGTTACGTATCAATTTGTGCGGCAGTGCTTTAGAGCGTCTCCGTGCTTTGGCCCTGAATGCAGAGCTGAACTTCCGCTATGAGAAAGATGCGGTGCTGCTTTCTTTCGATGAGGCCAAAGGGCTGAACGATGTGCAGCAGGTCGTCGAGGTGTTCGCCAAATTAATGGGCCTGCCTGCCCCAGACCTAACCCCTTTCACGAAAGATTTACAAGTGGTACTTCCAGATGGGTTAAAGCGTACCACGGACTATTTAACGCATCCTGTGTTTAACAGCTACCACAGCGAGCATGAGATGCTGCGTTATATCAAGCGCTTAGAGGCAAAGGATCTTTCGCTGGTGCATAGCATGATTTCATTGGGCTCATGTACCATGAAGTTAAATGCGACCACGGAAATGATTCCCGTCACTTGGCCAGAGTTCGGTCAGCTGCATCCTTATGCGCCACAAGAGCAGACTGGTGGCTATCAGGAGTTGTTCCAAAATCTGCGCAACTGGTTGACGGAGATCACGGGCTTTGCCGACACTTCTTTGCAGCCGAATTCAGGTGCGCAGGGCGAGTATGCAGGGCTTATGGTGATTCGTGCGTATCACCTCAGCAGAGGAGATGCCCATCGGAACATTGCCTTGATTCCGACCTCCGCTCATGGAACTAACCCCGCTTCTGCGGTAATGGCGGGCATGAAGGTGGTGCTGGTAGCTTGTGATGAAAAAGGAAATATCGACGTAGCTGACTTGAAGGCAAAAGCAGCGGCGCATGCTGAGAATTTAGCCGCGCTGATGGTGACCTATCCTTCTACGCATGGTGTTTTCGAGGAGGCGATTCAGGAAATTTGTGCCACGATTCATGCGCATGGCGGTCAGGTGTATATGGACGGTGCGAACATGAATGCGCAAGTGGGACTTACGAGCCCGGGGCGTATTGGGGCGGACGTTTGTCACCTGAACTTACATAAAACTTTCTGTATCCCTCACGGTGGAGGTGGTCCAGGTATGGGGCCTATTTGCGTAGCAGCGCACCTCGCCCCCTTCTTACCAGGAAATCCACTGGTGAAAACAGGAGGAGAGCAGGCGATCACATCGATTTCAGCCGCTCCTTTCGGTAGTGCGAGCATCTTACCGATTTCTTATGCCTACATCGCGATGATGGGAGATGCGGGCTTAACCCGTGCGACCAAGTTGGCGATCTTAAATGCGAATTATATTAAATACCGTCTAGAGGCAGACTTTCCGATTCTATATACGGGAGCCAATGGCCGTGCGGCACATGAGATGATCGTGGACTGTCGTGGCTTTAAAGAGGTGGGCATCGAGGTGGAAGACATCGCGAAGCGTTTAATGGACTACGGTTTCCATGCACCGACAGTTTCTTTCCCGGTGGCGGGCACCTGATGATCGAGCCTACAGAGTCGGAGACACTGGCGGAGTTAGATCGCTTCTGTGATGCTATGCTGGCGATTCGCGAAGAGATTCGTGAGATCGAGCGTGGTGAGGCTGATCGTGAGTTAAATGTCCTCAAGCAGGCGCCGCATACAGCAGGACTGGTGCTGGCGACAGACTGGTCGATGCCCTATTCTCGTGAGAAGGCAGCATTTCCACTTCCGTATGTGGCAGCCAATAAGTTTTGGCCGACAGTACGTCGTATCGACTCGGCTTATGGCGATCGCAACCTGATGTGTAGCTGTATTCCAGTCAGCGAGTATGCGGAGGGAGATTTAGCGGAAGCTTAAGTTTAGTATGTAATACGTGTGCTTGCCGGAGGCGGTACATTATTCTACCCTAGAGGTGTAGCACGGCTGCACCTCTAGTTTTATTTTTGGGGAGCTGGTTTTTTAGTTACAGGAGCTGGATTTTTTAAAAAAAAATGCACGATATTCTTTCTGAGATCGCAATCGGTTTAGATTTTTCATGCGAGGGGATTTTGGCCCTCTAGGGCCTGTTTACCTCCTTTTTCACCAGCTGGTTTCATTTTTAATCCTGCGAAATTTTAGCAAACTTAAGGCTTCATTTCCAAGAAACCCATGAAACCAAGTGTACTCATTCGCGCGGCACTGATCGTGAATTATATGGTCTTCGCTGTGCTGCTAAACTCTGTCGGGGCGGTCATCTTACAGGTGCAGCGCAGTTTCGATGTCTCGAAGGCAGACGCTTCCGTGCTCGAAGGCTTTAAAGACCTTCCCATCGCCATTTTCTCGTTTTTGGTCGCTCTTTTCTGCCGAAGCTGGGGATAAAAAGAGGCATGCTCTTGGCCTTGCTGGCGGTGGGCAGTCTCTGCCTGTTGATTCCGCTGGCGGCAGACTCCTTTTGGTATTTCAAGTTGCTCTTCGCCGTGGTGGGCATTTCCTTTGCCCTGATTAAGGTGAGCGTTTTCGCCACGATCGGTTTGATAACGGCAGACACCAAGGCGCATTCCAGCCTGATGGCGACGATCGAAGGCTTTTTTATGGTGGGGGTTTTGCTGGGCAATGTCTTTTTCTCGCTTTTCGTCAATGATGCTGACCCCAGTTCGCGGGAGTGGCTGCAGGTCTATGGGTACCTCGGCGGGCTGTGCTTTTTGGCCGCAGGCCTGCTTGCCTTCGCTACCCTCGATGAGCAGGAAGCTAAAAAAGAGAACAGCTCTGCGCGGGAGGACTTTCTGGGCATGCTCCGGTTAGCGATCCAGCCGCTCGTACTGGTTTTCGCTGGTTCAGCCTTCCTTTTTGTGCTGATCGAGCAGTCGTTTATGACCTGGACGCCGACCTTTTACACGGAGGTGCTGCGGGTGCCTGCCAGTATGAGTATTCAGGCAGGGGCGGTGCTGGCGGGGGCATTGGCCTTAGGTAGGCTGCTGGCAGGGCTGGTGCTGCGCCGCGTGCATTGGCTGGCGTTTACGCTCTTTTGCACCGTGTGCGTGGGGATCTGCATCGTGCTTACCCTACCGCTCAGTGAGCAGGGACCGGATACCATCGCGGACATTACCTGGCTGCGCGCGCCTTTTGTGGTGTACTTATTTCCTCTGATCGGCCTGTTTCTGTCGCCGATTTACCCTACGATTAACTCTGTGGTGCTCAGTGCCCTGCCCCGCTACATGCAAAGCGCCATGTCTGGGCTTATCGTGGTCTTCAGTGCGCTCGGCGGCACCACCGGCTCCATTATTACAGGCCATATTTTCGAAGCCTATGGCGGGGTGCAAGCCTTTTATTTTGCACTTGTGCCGGTTTTGGCCCTCTGCATGGTCCTGTATCTCCTTCATCGTCAAGTGAAAAAACGTGATCAACATGCCGCATAATTACATTCATTTTCCCACGAGCTTTCCCGGGCTGTTCGAAGAGGTGCAGACCGCTGCTGTTTTTCCAGATTCTAAAACCTTCGTGGACCTGATCCCGAAAGTGGATCCCACCGACATCATGGCTGCCTACACGCAGGAGCGTCAGGGGGTGGACTGGTGTCCAAAATCCTTTGTCTCGCGCTATTTTCAGGAGGAGCAACTGCCAGAAGGGCTGGAAAGTCAGGAGGCTCAGCCTGTGCCTCATGCTTTAGAGGCCAAGCTTCATGCGCACTGGGATTATCTACGGCGGGAGGGAGATGCCGCACGGCCACTCAGTTCCCTGCTGCCCCTGCCGCGTCCGTATGTGGTTCCGGGCGGGCGTTTTGGAGAAATTTACTACTGGGATAGCTATTTTACACTTTTAGGGCTGGCAGAAAGTGGGGAAAAGGAGCTTTTAGCGGATATGGTGCATAATTTCGGGCATCTGATCGACACGGTAGGCTTCATCCCGAATGGGAACCGCAGTTACTTTTTAAGTCGATCGCAGCCGCCTTTTTTTTGCGCTGATGCTGGAGCTGGCGGTGGACAAATTAGGCGACAGCAGCTGGTATGCGCGCTATTATCCGCTGTTAGAGCGGGAGTGGGCCTTTTGGGAGCAGGGGCGACAGGTGGCGCTGGAAGAGGGGCTTTACCTCTTCCGTTATTCGGATGCGCTGCAGACGCCTCGACCTGAATCCTACCGCGAAGATGTGCATTTGGCAAAAGAGGCGGAAGATCCCCTAGCCTTTTACCAGCATTTGAGGGCTGCCTGTGAATCGGGTTGGGACTTTAGTTCTCGCTGGTTGGCGGATCCTATGAAGCTCAGCAGCATTCGAACCGCTGCCTTGCTGCCAGTAGATCTAAATACGCTGCTTTATCAGCATGCCCGTATCGCGGCAGCAGCGGCAGCCGTGCTGGGGGACGGAGTAGGCCAAGAGCGCTGGCAGCAGCGGCAGGAGATTTTGCGCCAAGCCCTACTGCGCTACTGCAGGGATGCGGCGAGTGGCTTGTTTCTGGATTATGATGTGGAGCAGGGCAGGTGTACGGATGTTCCCTCGGCAGCCATGGCCTTTCCGATCTGGGCGGGTTTGGCGGAGGGCAGCAGCGCTGCTGCCAGTTTAGATTTTCTCGAGCAAGTGCTATTAAAGCCCGGCGGGATCGTGTGTACGCAGGTGTATAGCGGGCAGCAGTGGGATGCCCCGAACGGTTGGGCTCCCCTGCAGTGGATCGCTTATCAGGCATTTCAGCGCTCGGGGCGTAGCTCGGTGGCGCGCCTGCTGGCCAGTCGCTGGTGTGCGCTAAATGAGGCGGTGTATCAGCGTACGGGCAAAATGATGGAAAAGTACAATGTTGAGGATCTTAGCCTCGAAGCAGGGGGCGGGGAATACCCGGTGCAGGATGGTTTTGGCTGGACAAATGGCGTTTATTTGGCACTTCGCGCGGCACTGCGGACAGATGCCTGATGCAGAAAACGACCCTACTGGGGGAGTAGCCTACCGCTCGTGAGCAGAGCATGCCTATCTTTTAGCGTTTAGTGTCGGCTTTCGCGGCAGGTTTGGCTGATTTCCGTTAGGGTCTCGGGATCTATCCAGCCTGCGGCTGCGGCATGACGGGCGGCAGCTTCGGTGGTTTCGCTGAGTAGGAAGGGAATCCCTAGTTCTGCGAAGCGTTCGCGGAATCGCTCCATTTCAGGGGTTTTAGCTGCCTTCACATGCCGGATATACACAGCCTTTATGCGTTTAGGGTCCCTTTGCGCCACGCGCCAGTAGATTTCCGCGTCCTTCTGGCCGGAGTCCCCGATAAGCAGGAAGTCCAGCTCCCGGTGCAGGGAGAAAATGTGGTCGATCTGCTGCAGCTTATGCGCTTCATGGCTTCCGGCGATAAATTGTTCGCGGGAAATGCCCAGATCGCGGAGCATCAGCGGCCCTAGCGGCAGGCGATGAGCTTCCAGAAATTCGGTCAAAAAATCGTAGAGGTTCCAGGGGGAGGAGGACACATAGAAGAAGGGGTGCTGCGGTTCATGGGCATGCCCTTGGCTGAGTGCTCGGTAGAAGGGCGCCACCCCGCCGAAGGGCAGGCGTGTGTGTGCATTTCCCAGAAAGGTCGTTTTTAGCATTTCCCAGAGGCGTGTGGCTCCGGTGGGCACGATGGTGTCGTCGATGTCGGAGATGATGCCGAACTGGCTTTTTGTCCCCGGGATGTAGCAGTAGGCGGTGGCACTCACTTCGGGCTGGCTGGGCAGCAGCTTGTCTTCCAGCTGCACGCGCAGGCTGAGTACATGGGAGTAGGCGCTGGGCTCGCGGCGTAGGGGCAGGCGAAAGGCGAAGTAGCCTTCCTCGTCGCAGCGGGTCTGGTAGGTCTGTCCTCCGATGCGGGCACTGACCGTGCCAAAGGGGATTTCCCAGCTCATGAAGCGCTTGTACATCTTGCGGAAATTTCGGAAGCGGCTATCCTCGATGGCGGAGAGGCCGATGCCCCGGTCGCGCAGCACGCGCCCCATAAAGTAGATTTCCTCTTCATTTCCAAAACCTTTATAGGGCATGAGCATGAGGCTGCGGATCAGCCCGAGTTTTAGCCCAAGCTGCAGTTTGGCGTAGGAAAAGCCTCTTTTTAGGGGGTAGAGGAGGCGGAGTATGGCTTTCTTTAGCATGTGAGAAGCGATAGGGAATGAAGGCCCGCTGGGCACAAACAAGGTGGAAACCGCTGATATTTATTATCTTTGTACCATGCAAGTACCCACCAAAACCGATATCCGTCAGCTTTCTTTAGCTGAGCTGGAGGCTTTCTTCATCGCTCAAGGTGATAAAAAATTCCGCGCCAAGCAAGTCTATGACTGGTTATGGAATAAGTCGCTCAAGAATTTCGATGACATGACGAACATTTCCCTCAGCACGCGGGAGATGCTAAAGGCGCATTTTGTGATTAATCATGTGCGTGTGGATGTCATGCAGCATTCGGTGGATGGGACGATCAAGAATGCGGTAAAGCTGCATGATGATAAGATCGTGGAGTCGGTGCTGATCCCTACGGAGAAGCGGATCACGGCTTGTGTATCCTCCCAAGTGGGCTGCAGCTTGGACTGTAATTTTTGTGCTACAGCGCGCTTGAAGCGGATGCGCAACCTGCAGCCGGATGAAATTTACGATCAGGTGGTGGCCATTAAGGAGGAGGCGGAGCAGTTTTTTCAGCGTCCGCTTACGAATATCGTGTTTATGGGTATGGGAGAGCCGCTGCTGAATTATGCGAACGTGCTGGCTGCCATCGAGAAAATCACCTCTCCGGAGGGGCTGGGCATGGCGCCACGCCGGATCACCCTTTCCACGGTGGGCATTCCGAAGATGATTCGCCGCATGGCAGATGAGGAGGTCAAGTTTAATTTGGCTGTCTCGCTACACAGTGCGATTAATGAGACGCGGAGCCGGCTGATGCCGATTAACGATAAAAGTCCGCTGGAGGAGCTGGCTGAGGCACTGGTGTATTGGTATCAAAAGACGCAGCGCCGGGTGACCTATGAGTATGTGATCTGGCAGGGGATAAATGACGATGAGCGGCATGCGCGGGCGCTGGTTAAGTTCTGTCGCCATATTCCCTCGAAGGTGAATATCATTCAGTATAATCCTATCGATGAGGGGGATTTCCGCCAGGCGGCGCAGGAGGCGGTGGACATGTATGTGCGGATATTAGAGGAAAATGGGATCGTGGCGAAGGTGCGTCGCTCGCGGGGACAGGATATCGATGCGGCCTGCGGGCAGCTGGCAAATAAAAATGAGGTGGCCACTTTAGTAGAAAAGAAATGAGAAGAACGATAGGCGTATTGGGGTTATTTTTGCTTTTAAGCTGGAGCGCTTCCGCGCAAGAGGTAGGGGATATACGCCTTCAAGGGGGGGGAGACTACCGCATCGGCTTCCTCCAAAAAGCGGGGACGCATGTGGGTGTGGAGTATTTTTTCGCGGACATGTTTTCGATCGCGCCTACCTTTACGGTTTGGTTTCCGGAGGTGGGAAATTCCACGAATGTAAATGTAGATTTACGGTATTATTTGACCAGGGGGATCTCCCAAGTATATATCATGGGGGGGTATAATAATTACTGGATCAACTTACAGCCTGGCGATGCGGGGCTGCGCCAGACTCGGCCGGGGGCCAATTTCGGGTTGGGGGCCTTTATTCGAGCGACGGAGCAGTTCGGATTTAATACCCAGTTTTCGATCCAAAGTCAAAACCAGCGTGCCCAATATTTGCGGGTAGGTGTGGTTTATCAGTTTTCTCGATAAGTGTAGTGGATGCAGACCTGAAAAAAGCCTTTCTATAGCAGACAGAAAAGCTTTTTTCAGGTATTCCTTTACTCCGTTCCGACTTAATTTTTCTTGCTAAACTCGAAAAGCTTACGTTTTTCGTCTTTGCTAAGGGAGTCGTAGCCTTTTTCGGCAATTTTATCGAGGATAGCATCGATTTCTTCTTGCGTCGTCAGGGCACTTCTGCTGGAAGAACTGCTTTTGCTGCCGAATTTTTTGCTAGGCTCTGACTCCTTTGGACTTCCACCCACGGTGAAGCTGGGGGATTTATCGGGAGACTCTCCTTTTCTGCGGTAGGTGACGCGGATAGCAGGACGGGCCTTGAACAGCTTCTCGAAAAACTGACCTACCGTCTGCACGATGCGGCCCAGATCATTCCCCTTTTTCAGCTGGAGGATGTAGAAGAAACCCATGGCAGCCCCTCCCAGGTGAGCTAGTTCTCCTCCTGCATTGGCACCTGCACTATTCGCGAATGCGATGATGACATAAAAAAGTGCGATGTATTTGATTTTAACAGGACCCAGGATTAAAAGTTGGAATGTCCGATTCGGGTCTAAGGTAGCTGCACCTACGACTACTGCATACACTCCTGCACTTGCGCCCAGCATACGCGAGCTACTCACGGATTCTGAGAACATCGGGGAGATATTATAGATAAGCAGGTACAGCGCTGCACCCGCCAGCCCTCCTAAGACGTAAATATTAGCGAGTTTTCTACTGCCGAGGTATTCGTTAACTATCAGCCCAAACCAGTAGAGGAAGAGCATATTAAAAAGAATGTGGAAGATACCTTCGTGAAGAAACATGTAGGTAAAGAGCGTCCAGGGCTGAAAGAGGAGCTGCCCGAGGTCCGCGGGAAGCATCAGGAAGCCTATTAATTTGCCGTAGGCTGCCCCTGCTCCTCCGATGGCCATGACGACCCGGAAGAAGAGCATCACGAAGAAGACGATTAAATTAATCGCCAGCAGTTTATACAGACTGTTGTTGCTGTATTTAAATGCATTTTTTAAGTTATCCCAAAATCCACCGTACATGTTTTACTTCTTATCTTTTTAATAGCGTATGCCGCTGTTTCTTTTCCAATAGATGATCATCACTGCTCCGATGAGGAGTCCTGCTAAGTGGGCAAAGTGCGCCACATTATCGTAAGGGTTTCTGTTTAATAGGTTATAAACGGTGTACAAACTATAGAACAGCACTAAATATTTCGCGCGCACAGGCATAGGGGGAATGAGCAGGAAGAGCTGCAGGTTAGGGAAGAGCATCGCGAAGGCGATTAATATCCCGAACAGGGCCCCTGAAGCACCCACCATGGGCACGTTTACTTGATTATTTCTGGCCCCCTGCATGTCACGCACGGCCTGTCGTTCAAGGTTTTTACGCTCTTCGCCTGTGGCGCGCTCGTAATCATCGATGAAGTCATATACCGTGCTGCGGTACAGGTGGGGATAGTCGCGGACGAAGGCCACGAGGCGATCGGGATCGGGATCGGCCGTGAAGGCTTCGATCTTCTGATCCATGCGATGCACTTTAAAGGAAGTATACCCGGAATAGAGTAATCCTGACCCGACGCCACATACCATCCACAATGTCAATAACCGTTTTGGCCCCAAAGATTGTTCCAATAAGGGTCCGAAAACGAATAATCCTAGCATATTCGAAAATAAATGCCAGCCGTCAGCGTGCATAAACATGTAGCTGATGTACTGGGTGGGGATAAAGCGGGGGCTTTGGATGTAATAGAGTGCCAAAATAGCCTGCAGTTCAGGCAGTATAAAGCTCACCACGAGGAAGGAACCTATGGTGATCAGTAGGAGCGATTTTACAGTCGGCGTCAGGTTGTTAAACATGCTTCGTTAGCTAAAGAAGGAGCGGAGGCGATCCGGTCCTAACTTGATAAAGGTTTTATTTCCGGCTAGGCCGTAGTTCGGTTGTTCACAGGCGAAGAGCTGTCCCACGAGCGTCTCCATTTCTAATTTATCTAAGGCAGTGCCCTTTTTCTTCGCGGCGCGTTTCGCGAGTGCGCGTGCGAGGTTTCTCTGGTACCTAAAGACAGTTTATCCTTAAAGTGTTTAAACTGGTCAAGGAGACCTTCGAAAAGAGCTTTGCCGTCACTGACGGGGACATCAGCAGGAACCCCCTGGATAAGCAGGGTGTCTTGGCCGAAGACGCTGAGCTCGAACCCAAGTCGCTGCAGGTCTTCCATGATGTCCATAACCAGCGCGAAGTCGGCTGGATGCAGACTGATATGCTGGGGAAACAAGCACTGCTGGCTGGCTCCCTGCTGTTTTTCGTACTGCCGCATGTACCGTTCGTACAGGATGCGCTCATGCGCGGCTTGCTGATCGATGATAACCAAGCTCCCTGAAAGCTGCGCCACGATGTAGCTGGCATCGATCTGAAAGGTCATCCCCGCCTGTTCCTTTTCGAGTAGCGGGCGCTTCGGGAGGGTCGCTGAGGATCTATCCTCTTCATTTGCCCGTGAGGCAAAGGTCAGGGTTTCTTCTTCTCGGGCGAGTTTGCCAGGATCTAGGGAGCTCTGTCCCATGGATTTTGGCGCTGGCGCCCCCGGTTCGGCACCTGCTTCGAAGAGCTTTTCCCAGCCCCGCGCAGAAGGGCGCTGAAAGCCAGGGCGAAAGTCTATGCGGGTCGAGGAGTGCGCACTTTTATCGGGGTAAATGGTGCGCTCATCAATTTCAATACGGTGTTCTTCATCCAGCGTTTCTTGCTGGCGAGTATTTTTCTGGAAATTATCTGTGAAATTCACGTCCAGGTCAAAGTCGATCGTAGGGACGACCAGGTGCCCTCCGAGCGCCTGACGTAGTGCAGTTTTGACGACACCATAGATGGTACGTTCATCGTCAAATTTGATTTCTGTTTTTGTCGGGTGGACGTTGATATCGATATGTTTCGGGTCGATTTCTAAGAAAAGCACATAAAAAGGGTGCAAGTCGGAAGCGATAAGTCCCTCATAGGCAGTGCATACGGCGTGGTGTAGGTAGGGGCTTCGGATATAGCGATGGTTTACGAAGAGGTACTGTTCCCCCTTCGTTTTACGTGCGAGCTCAGGCTTGCCTACGAAGCCACTGATGGTCAGAAAGGGGCTTTCTTCCTGCGCGGCGATGAGCTGGCTGCGGTACTGCTTGCCCATCAGAGCCACGATACGCTGCTGTAGTGAGCTGGCGGGCAGCTGGTAGAGCTCCATGTCCTGCTGGTGGAGGCTCATTTTAATTTCGGGATGTGCGAGAGCCACACGTTGAAACTCCTCCACGAGGTGTCGCATCTCTACGGCGTTAGATTTGAGGAAATTTCTGCGCGCGGGCACATTAAAGAAGAGGTTTTTTACAGCGATGGCGGTGCCATCAGGAAGTGCTGCGGGCTTCTGCTCCTTTACTTCGGAGCCCTCTATGAGGAGACGTGTGCCGAGTTCATCTGCGGCGCGTTTGGTTTTCATCTCTACCTGGGCGACTGCCGCGATGGAGGCGAGCGCTTCCCCTCGGAAGCCAAAGGTCTTGATGGCGAAGAGGTCTTCTGAAGCACGGATTTTAGAGGTAGCATGGCGTTCGAAGCTCATACGCGCATCTGTTCCGCTCATTCCTTTGCCATTATCGATGACCTGAATGAGCTGCTTTCCTGCCTCTTTTATGAGCACTTGGATGTGAGTAGCCCCAGCATCTACGGCATTTTCTAACAACTCTTTAAGCGCCGATGCGGGACGCTGAACGACTTCTCCTGCGGCTATTTGGTTCGCGATAGCATCGGGAAGAAGTTGGATAATATCACTCATCTAATCCGTCCCTTTCTTAAGCGGTTTAAAAATAAGAGGCCTGCGATGGACACACCACCATAGCCCAGTACATATAAAATAACCGGACCAAGGTACACATAACCGAAAAAACTTCCTACTAAGAAAATAAGTATTACCAGGCGCAAGATGCCTGTTTGGCTGGCGGCGCTACTTTTTCTACCCCCGATGCTGCCACCCTGGGCGAAGGCCCCGCGGATTCCACTGCCATAATCGCCCTGCAGCCGCTGCCGTTCGGAGTCTTCGCTGGCGATTTTGCCATCGGCCTGCAGTTCGCGTCGGATACGCTCTGTGCGCTGTTCTATTTCCTCGCGCACGGGATCATAGTAGCGCGGTTTGATGTCGAAACGCATCGGCTTGGCTGTTTTAAAGATGGAGGGAAATTTCATGGGCAACTCTCTTCAATTTTTACTCTATTTCCTTCGTTACTTGATTGAATTCGCTAAATTCGACCTCTTAGACGAATAAAAACAAGTAGCTTTGTAACGCACTGTCACGTTTACAAAGTTATCCTAATTTTCAGGTTTTTAAAATTAAACAGCACCATGACCCGAAAAGTTTACCTCATTTACATGGCTACCTTTCTGCTGCTTTGGCCTTAGGGGCCCAAACCAAGGACCCGCTCTTAACCCGCGATTATGCGGAGCAGATGGCTTGGGTCGAGGCGCAGTTTCAGGCCATGAGTTTAGAGGAGCGCATCGGGCAGCTGTTTATGGTGGCGGCCTATTCGAATAAGGGGGCGGCCCATGAGGCGGCGATCGCGCGGCTGGTGGAGCAGGAGGGCGTAGGGGGTCTGATCTTTTTTCAGGGGGGACCCGGACGGCAGGCCTCGCTGACGAATCGCTACCAAGGGCTGGCGAAGGTGCCTTTATTCTTAGCCATGGACGCGGAGTGGGGCATGCAGATGCGGCTGGACTCGCTTCCTGCTTTTCCTCGGGCCATGACCTTAGGGGCGCAGACCAGCCCGGAGTTGATCCGAACGATGGGAAATGAAATCGGCCGGCAGTTTCGGGAGATCGGCATGCATATTAATTTTGCACCGGTGGTGGATGTGAATGCGAACCCTCGAAATCCCGTGATCGGCAATCGCTCCTTCGGGGAGGATCCAGTACGGGTGGGGCAGCTGGCGAGCGCCTACATGAAGGGCTTGCAGGAGCAAAAAGTTTTGGCGAACGCCAAGCATTTCCCCGGACATGGGGACACGGAATCGGATTCTCATCACACGCTACCCGTGATTCGGAACAGTCGGGCGCACCTGGAGGAGGTGGATCTGGTGCCTTTCCGCATGCTTTTTCAGGAGGGGCTCACCAGTGTAATGGTGGCGCACCTGCATATTCCGGCTTTAGATGCCACCCCGAATTTAGCGACCACACTTTCGCCGAAGGTGGTGCAGGGCCTGCTGCAGGAGGAGATGGGCTTCCAGGGGCTGGCCTTCACGGATGCCTTGAACATGAAGGGCGTGAGTAATTTTAATAAGCCGGGGGAAGTCGATTTGAAGGCATTGCTGGCCGGGAATGATGTGCTGCTTTTCGCAGAGGATGTGCCGAAGGCGAAGCGGCTGATTATCGAGGCGCTGCGCAAAGGGGAGCTCGAGGAGCGGGTGCTTAATGCGAAGGTGGTAAAGATTTTAAAGGCGAAATACTGGGCTGGCCTTCACCGGCAGGGGCCTGTTTTTACGGCAGGACTTGCTGAGCGCTTGCATACACCTGCTACTGACGCACTACTAAAAGAATTGTATGCGGCTTCGCTCACGGTTTTGGATAACGAGGATGGCTTTTTACCCATGAAGTTTTTAGACCTGAACCGTGTCGCCACCCTTACGATCGGCGGCGACGCGAGTGTCTTTCAGGAGAAATTCGATCGCTATGCCGAGGCGAAGCATTTTAGCATCGGAAAAGGGGAGACGAATCGCGCACTGCGGGATAAGTTGGCGGAGTTCGATGTAGTGGTCGTGAACCTGATGGGTGTCAGTGGGGGTGCGGGCAGTAATTATGGGCTGAATCGCATGGACATGATTTGGCTGAAGGACCTGGCTAAGGTGAAGACCGTGGTACCCGTGCTGTACGGCTCTCCTTATGCCCTCGCCGCACTTAGTGGTTTAGGGAATGTGGTGGTGGCCTACGAGAACAATCGTTATGTGCAGGATGTGGTGCCGGAATTACTCTTTGGTGCCCGCGGCACCCAGGCCCGCCTACCTGTGACGGCCTCCTTTAGCTGGAGGGTAGGCAGTGGAGAGGATGTTTTGCCCTCTGGCGACTGGGCTTTGCTACGCCTTTTCAGCAGGGCATGAACCCGGATGCGCTGGAGGAGATCGATAAAATTATGGAGGAAGGCATGCGGCGTCGGGCGTTTCCGGGCGGCGTGGTGCTGGTGGCGAAGTCGGGCAAGGTGGTTTTCGAGCGGGCTTATGGGGGGCACATGTATGAGGGGGGCACTCCGACGACCGTGCAGTCGATCTATGACCTGGCCTCCCTGACGAAGGTTTTGGCCACCACACAGGCGGTGATGTTTCTCGCAGATCGAGGGCTTCTCGATGTGGAGCAGCCACTCGAGCGCTATCTTCCAGAGCTGCGCCAGACCAATAAGGGCAGGCTGAAACTTCGAGAGGTGCTGCTGCATGAGGCGGGGCTCAAAGCCTACTTGCCCTACTATTCAGAGACTTTAGAGAAGCGGGAGTGGAAGCCGAGTTACTACCAGTCCACGCGGCAGCCGGGGTTTTCGCGACCTGTGGCGGCGGGGATGTACGCCATGGATCACCTGCGGGACAGCATTTGGCACTGGACGATTCAGTCGGAGTTAAGCCTCCGAAAGCGGGGGGGAAACCGGCCTATGTGTATTCAGATCTGACCATGTATTTACTTCAGGAGGTGGTGGAGCGCTTGGTACAGGAGCCCCTCGATCGTTTCTTAAACCGGACCGTGTATGCACCGATGGGGCTGAGGACCTTGGTTTTTAATCCTTTAGAGAAATTTCCTTTGGAACGTATCGCCCCTACCGAGTATGATGTGCTGCTGCGGAAAACGCTGGTTCATGGCTATGTCCACGACCCTGGGGCAGCCATGTTCGGCGGTGTAGCGGGCCATGCGGGCTTTTCGGTCAGGCTTTTGATGTGGCAGCGGTGCTGCAAATGGCCCTGAATGGGGGCTATTATGGGGATTTAGCCCTTTATAGCCCCGAAACCATAGCCACTTTTACAGGCTATCAGTCCTCGATTAGTAGGAGAGGCTTCGGCTGGGATAAGCCGGAAAAAGAATTGGATAAAGGGGGGAGCGCGGGAAAATTAGCGCCTAAATCCACTTTTGGTCACACTGGGTTCACAGGAACCTGTGCCTGGGCTGATCCAGATAATGAATTGATCTACGTTTTTCTCTCCAATAGGGTACATCCGAATGCGGAAAACAACGTACTTCTAAAGGAGGGCTATCGGCAGCGCATCCACGATGTGATTTACAAGTCGATGCAGATAGAATTATTTCAGGAACGCTTAGTAGATGCCGAGGATTAGCGCGTTCGTTTTGGTTAGGTAACGAGAGTCACAGAATTTAATGAACATTTTCCCCCTACTTTGCTGTTTATACAGCATTAAATAGAGAAGCACATGAAAATAGGCATTGTTTGTTATCCCACCTTCGGCGGTAGTGGTGTAGTGGCTACGGAGTTAGGTAAGGCACTTGCTAAGGTGGGGCACAAGGTGCACTTTATTACCTATAGACAGCCCACCCGTTTAGATTTTTTCAGTGAAAACCTCTTTTACCATGAGGTGGACATTAAAAGCTATCCGCTTTTCGAACATGCGCCTTATGAGTTGGCGCTGGCCAGCAAAATGGTGAATGTGGTCAAATACGAGCAGCTCGACCTTCTGCACGTACACTATGCGATTCCGCACGCTTCGGCGGCTTTTATGGCCAAGCAAATCCTGCGTGTGCAGGGCATCGAAATCCCGGTGGTCACCACGCTGCATGGAACAGACATTACCCTGGTGGGAAAAGATCCGAGCTATGAGCCGGTGGTGACCTTTAGCATCAATCAGTCCGATGGAGTGACTGCCGTTTCCGAAGATTTACGGCAGGCGACCTATGCCCACTTCGATGTTCAGCGAGATATTCGCGTTATCCCAAATTTCATCGATCTGGACCGCTTTAAAAAGCAGAAAAAAGAGCATTTTAAGCGGGCGATTTGTCCACACGATGAAAAACTTTTAGTGCATACCTCCAACTTCCGAAAGGTGAAACGCGTAGAGGATGTGATTCGGGTCTTTTATGAGCTGCGTAAGCGTATTCCTGCCAAACTTCTTTTGGTAGGGGATGGTCCAGAACGCGATCGCATGGAGCGCCTCTGTAGAGATTTGGGGACCTGCGATGATGTGCGCTTCCTGGGCAAGCTGGAAGCTGTAGAGGAGGTGCTCTCCGTAGCAGATCTCTTCATCATGCCCTCCGAAAAAGAAAGTTTCGGTTTGGCCGCTTTAGAGGCCATGGCCTGCGAAGTGCCTGTACTCACCTCGAATGCAGGCGGAATACCTGAGCTAAACATCGACGGGGTGACGGGCTTCGCATGTCATGTCGGTGATGTGGCTACGATGACCGAAAAGGCCGCCTATATGCTGGCACCAGAAAATTTACCGCGTTTTAAGGCGAATGCACTTAAGCGTGCTAAGGACTTCGATGTCAGTAATATACGGCCTATTTACGAGGCCTACTACGAAGAAACTATTGCCAAAGCGCACAAGGTCCTGACCTAAATTCGCTTGTTTCCTAATAAACTTTTGGCTGTAGCGATAGTTCTATAGCCAATCTGCATGTACTTTTGCATGCTTTTTGATTACGCGTTCTTTTCAGTATGCATTAACCAACTATTTAAATAGGATATGAGTAGCACAATAAAAAAGATTGGGAGGTTGGACAGGCCTGATAATTCCGGTTCTGCTCAAATGTTCAAAAATCCGACACTGGAGAGATTGTCTCGGACGCATATCAGCATTCCGATCGTATTATTTCTGGGGATAAGTTCGGTATCCTTTTATTATGCGGTGACGAGCACGACGATAGCGCTTCCGCTTGGTATCGGGATATTCTTAGCAGGAATTTTAGCCTTCACTTTCGTGGAGTATATGATGCACAAGCATTTCTTCCACATGCTTCCCGATACGAAGTTTAAGGATAAGCTGCAGTATTCCATTCATGGTGTACATCACGATTACCCGAAGGATAAGGACAGGTTAGCCATGCCGCCCTTCGTGAGTGCTGCTTATGCGGCCATCTTCTACGGCGTGTTTACGCTGCTAATGCAGGACTACGCGCTTTATTTCTTGCCGGGATTCTTGGTAGGCTACGCCGCTTATTTGGCGGTTCACTATGCGGTACATGCTTTTCAGCCGCCGAAAAATTTCTTGAAGGTGCTCTGGGTGAACCATGCGGTGCATCATTATAAGGATCCAGATGCGGCCTTCGGGGTGAGTTCACCACTTTGGGACTACCTTTTCGGAACCCTACCAAAAAAATAAAGCATACAATCAAGCAGCTTTCGGGCTGCTTTTTTTTGCCCGTAGGGCAAAGCATGTTCAAGAAAACCCTGCGGCTGCGGCTGCGTTTAATGAAAAAAATTAGCGGGAAATTCGATATGAAAAAAATAGGAATCATTGGTTTTGGCTGGCTGGGGGAGCCTTTAGGGCATCACCTGAAAGAGGCGGGCTACACAGTAGTAGGCTCCTGCACGTCGGAGCAGAAAAAAGAGCGGTTGTGGGCTGATGGCCTGCATGCTGTGTACTTTAAACTGAGCCTTATCCGGAGGGCGTGGCGTATCAGGCACTTTTTCAGGTGGATGTGCTGGTCGTGAATGTTCCGCCGCGGAGTCGAAGCATGCCTGGGGATTTTTATCCCGAGCAGATGCGCTACCTGCGTGAAATGATCGAGCAGGCGGGGATAAAGCATGTGATCTTTGCTTCCTCCACCTCTGTTTACCCGAATGAGCGGCAGCTCGCACGAGAAACGGACGCCTTGCTCTTAGAAACGTCGGAGAGCCCGGGGATTTTAGCGGCTGAGTACCATATGCAAGGCGGCGATTTCAATTGTACGGTCTTGCGCTTCGGTGGTCTGCTTGGTGTGAATCGCGTGCCAGGGAGCTACTTTTCAGGCAAGGAGGGAGTGGCCGGCAATCCTCCTGTCAACTATATTCACCAAGAGGATGCCATTCGGTTAATTCAGTGGGTTATTGAGGAAGGAAAATGGAATGAGGTGTATAATGCCGTGAGCCCATTGCACCCTTGTCGCCGTGAGGTGTACGAAGAAAATGCGCGTAGGATGGGCTTTGCCCCCCCTGCTTCGTATGCAGAAACAGGAGCTTGGAAGACCATAAGTGCAGACAAGCTGGTGGAGCACGGATTTGAGTTTGTGTTTCAGGATCCGATGAAGTTTTGGTATCAAAAAGTATGAAGTTCCTCTTTCGGTTCGGTCTTGCATGGCATGCATGTGAGTAAGTGACCGAGGCGCGAAGGTCTTACAAGCATAAAAAAAGCTATCGGAGAACCGATAGCTTTTTATTTTTAAGTGCTACTACTAGCCATTTATTTCCAAGTTCGCGCCAGTAGGGGGCTAAGCTTATAGCGTTTCATAGCCCGGATTCTGCACGAGTGCGCTGGAAACTTGTAGTTCATCGCGTGGAATCGGGAAAACTCTTCTGAAAGCAGGCATGCCGAGTACTGTGCCGATTTGATTAAAACGCACAAGGTCGAAGAAGCGGTGTCCCTCATAGTTGAGTTCTGCTCTGCGCTCACGAAGTAAGGCGTCACGGAAATCATCGAGTGAGCTGATCGTTTCGAGTGGTGCTAATCCCGCTCTCTCGCGTACGCTATTTAGGTCATCTAAGCCCGCCGCCGGTTTCCGGAACCATAAGCTAAGGCCTCCGCGCGGATAAGTAAAAGCTCAGCGAAGCGGAATACTTTGGCATTATTCGAGTTGGTATTATCCGGATATTTATTCGTACGGTTTGCATTACGTAAGAAAATAAATAGGTTTCTTCTTGCGTCGCCATCTTCGAAGAAGTTAAGCAGTGAAGGGTCTACATTGTACTCATCTCGACGGATGGTGAAGGTATTGAAACCACTTTGATCTTGATCGTTAAACTCTACTTCGAAGATCGATTCAGCGGTAGGCTCAGTAGCTTCGTAAATCGCGTTCACGTCAGCTAAGAGACTAAAGTTCCCTGAATTGATCACCTCATTAGCATCTGCCGCAGCGGCGGTGTAGTTTTTGCGGTAAAGCTGCACACGCGCTCGCAGGGATAGTGCCGCCCAGAAGTTAAAACGTCCTCGGTCGTTAAAGCCTTCTAAATTAGCGATCGCCACATCGAGATCAGCTAGAATCTGGTCATACACCTCCTGAACGCTGCTACGCGCTAGGTTAGGAATTAGATTAAAGTCATTGTTCTCGATAGGAGCCAGCAGAAGTGGCACACCGAAGGCGGAGCTTTCGTCGTAAAACTCTCCATACACACGTAGCAGATCGAAATAGGCCAAGGCACGAACGCCATGAGCTTCTCCTAATACACGGTCTCTATTGCCAAAAGTCTCGTCTTCTAGGTTAGGAATGCCCGTAATCAGCAGGTTAGCGATATTCACCACCCGGTAAATATTCGGCCAGGCCTGCGTGATCCATAAATTCGTGAAGGGAACGGCACGCTGATCGATCTCCAGCTGGCTATCAAAGAAGCCTTGGAAGGTCGCATTATCGGCGATTAGGTCATTATTTAGGACGAATTCCACTCCGTAGTACGGATCTACCTGCATGCGGGAATACGCTCCCAGCATGATCGCATTTGCAGAGGCGCCATCACGAAGTGCTGTGTTCGCATCTAAGTTCGCGAAGGGCTCTGGGTTTAATATATCACAGCCTGAAATCAAGGCTATGGAAAGACATATAGCTAGTATTTTTTTCATAGTAGGCTGCATTAAAGTCCGATGTTAACACCTAAAGATAAACTTCTCGTCTGAGGGAAGGTACCGAAGTCAGATCCTGCCACGCGTGGATCACGTGCATTCTGGCTCACCTCAGGATCGAAACCGGTGTAACGGGTAAAGGTCAGAAGGTTTTGGCCTTGTAAGAACACACGCAGGAACGTGCACCTACACGCTGTACGATTTCAGGTCTGAAGTTATAACCTAAAGTAAGCATACGTAAGCGTAGGAAAGAGCCGTCTTCCAACCAGCGGCTGCTGTACTCTCTCCAGTTGTCGTTTTCTAAAGAGGCTCTTGGGATATCGGTAATGTCCCCAGGATTTCTCCATCTGTTTTCAGCCAGCCTGTGGTTATTTCCGTCTGGAAGTGGGAAGCCGGTCCCGATTCTACTCCAGCCTAAGTTTTCGTACACCGCGCGAGAATGGTTGAAGATCTGATTTCCTACCGTAAACTGGAAGAAGACATTCAGGTCAAACCCCTTGTAGGAGAAGTTGTTATCGAAACCTCCAAAGAAGTCTGGCTGTGCATTTCCTACGATTCTTCTGTCTGCGGAGTTAATCACTCCATCGCCATTTTCGTCGATCCAGCGCATGTTACCTGTTTCTGGATCCACTCCTTCATGATCGATGAGGAAGAAGGTTCCGATAGGGTGTCCTACGGACAAAATATGGGAGTCGCTGATGATCTGATCGTTAGTTTCTAATGCCAAAATCTCATTTCGGATCCAGGAGATGTTAAAGGCTGAGCTCCACTGGAACTGTGCATTGTTGATGATTGCACCGCGAATGCCTAACTCCAAACCACGGTTTTGAACACTTCCGATATTTTCTGTTACCGTTCTAAATCCTGAAATTCCCGGGATAAGGCGGTTCAGTAAGAGATCGTTGGTGGTTTTGATGAAGTAGTCTGCCGTTAAGGTAATACGATCGTTCATCACACCGAAGTCTAACCCCCAGTTCCACTGTGCGGTCGTTTCCCAAGTCAAGTTATCATTTGCTAACTGTACAGGAAGTAAAGAGGGCACCTGACGATAGGCATTGATTCCGAATAGGCCCCTTGAAGCAAAATTGCCGATACCATCCTGATTTCCTACTACCCCATAAGAAGCACGGATTTTTAGGTCAGAAATAAAGTTTTGCTCCTGTAAAAAGGCTTCTTCCGAAAGGCGGTACGCTACAGAACCGGAAGGGAAGTACCCGAAGCGGAAGTTTCGACCAAAACGGGAAGAACCATCTGCACGAACGGTAAAGGTGGCTAAGAATTTATCTGCATAGCTGTAGTTCGTTCTAAAGAAATAAGAGGCGATACCCCAGTCCGTGCGGTTCGTGGAAGCACTGGTGATATTAGCTGCAGCCGCTAAAACCACGAAGTCATCACTTGGAAACTCCTGTCCGATGATGCTGGAAAACGCTCTTCTGGAAGCCTGAAAGGACGTACCCAAAACGGCATTCAAGTAGGACTTACCCCCGCCGAAATCTTCATCATAGGTCAAGTAGTTTTCTGTAATCCACGTAAAATCTTGGGTGGATCCGAAAGTGCCTGCCCATTTAGCTGTGCATTAACAGACTCTCTGGAGATAATCGGCGTATAGGACTCATCTTCCAAGTAAGTGAAGTCGATACCTGCAGAGCTTCTAAATTTCAACTTCTTATTGATCGTCGCTTCTGCATAAGTATTCGCGATTCCACGCGTAGTGCGCGTAAAACGATGGTACTCATTAGCGATCAGCACGGGGTTATCAAGCATCCACCAGCCGAAATAGTCAAATGGATCTGCATAGCTACCATCTGCCTCAAAAACAGGCATTAAAGGATCACCCGCTAGTGAATTAATTACCACCCCGTAAAGGGAGTTGTCATTAATCGTTCTATCCTGAATGGTGCGGCTGACATTGATGCTGGTTCCTACTTTCAACCAGTCTCGTGCTTTGGTATCTACATTTAGCCGAGCCGAAATTCGCTCGAAACCCGTTCCTAACTGAACACCTTCCTGATTAAAATAAGCTAAGGAGGTATAGTACGTGGTCTTGTCATTTCCTCCAGAGACAGCTACATCGTGACTTTGGATCGGAGCGTCGCGGAAAATTTCGTCAAACCAACGTGTATTGCGTAGCTCTAAATCTGGATCGGTGAGATCAAATCCCCATAAGTTAGACACAAAGCGCTCTGGATAATTCCGTCCTAAAAAGCGATTGTCCTGCATGGCGGCTTCATCCATGAGCTCTAAAAACTGACGGGAGTCCATCATATCGATCTTGTTCGTCACCCGCTGAAAGCCGTAAAAGGAGTTAATATCGATTTTAGCATCGCCTGATTTACCACGTTTCGTGGTGATCAAAACCACGCCATTTGCACCTCGTGAACCGTAAATGGCTGCTGCGGAGGCATCTTTAAGGATTTCGATGGATTCGATGTCGGCAGGGTTAATGTCTGCTAAAGAGTTCGTCGCCTGACCACCCGAAAATAAACCGGAAAGGTCTTCAGAAATCATCGGAATACCATCGATTACATATAAAGGCTCAGAGCTGGCGGAAAGGGAGGTGTTCCCCCGAATCTGCATTGTGATGCCTGCGCCGGGAGTTCCGGATGGGCTCTGCACGAAAACACCCGCCGCACGCCCCTGCATGGCCGCATCTAAGCTGGCCACTGGCATACGGTTAATGTCATCGCCCGTCACACTTCCTACCGAGCCCGTTAAATCACGACGAGACTGCGTACCATAACCGACTACCACCACCTCACTAAGCTGCCGCTCGTTCGTTTGTAAACGGACATCGATCACGGACTGATTTCCGATCGTAATCTCGGTGTTGTTATAGCCGATAAAGGAAAAAACAAGCACCTGCTCATTATTATCTACACGTATGGTGTACTTTCCGTCGATGTCTGTGACGGCCCCTAAGTTCGTCCCCTTCACCCGGATGTTTACCCCGGGGATAGGGTCATTATCGTCCGCCGAAACCACCGTTCCCGTGACGACTTTTTCTTGTGCCCATGCCGCCGCTAAAAAAGCGAAGATGAACATCATACTCAGTAATTGTTTCTTCATATAAGGTTTGTTTTGATTGGTATAAAACAAGTTGTTTTAGAATTAAATGTAAGGAATAATAAGGAGTCATTCCAAATTTTTCTTCACATTTAAAAAAGGGGGGAATAAATAAACGCTTAATAGTCGGATGACTGTATTAAATTTTGTCTTATTCCTAAAAAAAACAGGCTTATTTGGGTTCTTGTAAAAGCAAACCGCGAAAGCAAGATACGTGCGGTCATAAAAAAAGCTGACTTGTAAAAGCCAGCTCAAATTTAAACCAATTTTTTCTAAAAAATCAAATTTCTACTGGAAGTAGCTTGATTAATAATCCTGTTCCTTCTACTAGAGCATATAAATAGCCGTCAGGGCTTTGCGCCACCTGGCGCACCCGACCGATACCTGCTAAGAGCTTTTCTTCACCTACGTATTCGGTTCCATTCAGCTCTACGCGTGCTACCTGCATGCCCGCCAAGCCAGCGACCAGCATATTTCCTTTCCAAGCGGGATAGCGGTCAGAGGTCACCATGGCCATGCCACAGGTAGCGATGGAAGGTACCCAGTAGGTCACGGGCTGCTCCATGCCTTCCCGCTCGGTTTCCTCCGTGAGGATAGTGCCGTCGTAGTTAATGCCATACGAAATGGTCGGCCAACCGTAATTTTTCCCCTTTTCAATCAGGTTAAGCTCATCTCCGCCTTTCGGGCCATGTTCCACCGCCCAGAGGCGCTTCGTCTCGCGATCATAGACCATACCCTGCGGGTTCCTGTTGCCATAACTCCAGATGGAAGCCACAGCACCCTCCTGACCTACGAAAGGATTATCCTCAGGAATACGCCCATCATCATGAATACGGTGGATTTTTCCGTGCGCATTATCGAGCTCTTGGGCATTTTCGGGGCGAGAGCCCTTGTCGCCATTCGCAAAGTATAGGTAATTTTCTTCATCGAAGACGATGCGGCTGCCGAAGTGACGCCCACCCTTCCAAGCAGGATAATTTACATAAATTTCCTCTAGATCCACCAAGTTAAGTCCGTCGAGTTTGGCACGAGAAATAACCAGCACCCCTCCATCTTCCTCATCACGAGCATAGGCAAGGTACAGCCAGCCATTTGACTCGTAATCGGGATGCAGGGCGATATCCAAGAGACCCGCCTGATTCACATGGTGCACAGCAGGCACACCACTCAGTTTTTGACCCGTGTAGCTGTCATTTTCGAAAACCAGGATGTCCCCACGGCGCTCGGTCACGAGCATTTTGCCGTCAGGCAGCCAGGTCATCCCCCAGGGATGCTCGAAATCTTGGTACAACGTATCTACTTTAAAGGTCATTTTATCCGATACCGTCGCGAAAGCCAGTTGCTCTGTGGACCCTGTCCCTCAGCCTGAGGCTCTCCTGTACAGGCTATTCCGAAAAAGACCAGACCAGCCAGCAAGAGTTTGAAGCGGTGTTTGTTTGTTTTCATGAGATCAGTTTTTATTTATAGAAGATATTTTCGACCTTGAAGGTTTCTCCGTTCACGTAATTCTGGGTGCGCCTGGGCGCAAAACACGCGCCGCGAAACACACTTTATTCTATGTATGTACAAACAAATGTAACAAAAATGAATCAAATTTGGCTGATGACTTCTGCATTCGACCGCCTGCAGCTGCAGGAGCTCCTTCCACTGGCACAGGAAATCGGGGTGCAGGGCCTCGATCTGTGTGTGTTTCGCCGTGATGGCACACGCGATGATTTCGTGGCCACGCATCTGGAGTATGCGCATTTCGGCCCTGAGGACGCTGCACAGCTTATCGAGCAGTTTAATGCCCATCGCCTGCGCCTGTCAGTAGGGGCTTTCGATAATCTCATCGGGGGACCTGAGGAGGTGCAGCGCCAGAATCAAAACCATCTGCTCCGGCTTATCCGCATCGCCCACCTGCTGGGGGGAGATGAAAACGATGTGAAAGTGGGCACCTTCGTCGGCTATAATCATGAGCTCGGTAATACCGAAGGGGGCTTCGAAAAGAACTTGCTGGCCTACAAGCGTGTCTTTACTCCGATTATCCGCTATGCTGAAGACCTCGGGGTGACCATTCTGTATGAAAACTGCCCGATGGAGGGCTGGCGCAGTGCCGGACATGCCCATACCTTTAATAACCTGTCGGGGGTTTTGGCGGCACGCCAACTGATGTACTATCTGATCGATAGCCCGAATCATGGGGAGATTTACGACCCCAGCCACGATGTCTGGCAGCATACGGACCCCTGCGCGGTGATGCGGGCGACTGACCCCAAGCGCCTGCACCGCATCCATGTGAAATCGACGCGCAGGCAGGCGGACCCTTTTTGGGGCAATATGTACCCTCGCCATGCCATTCCTGCCGACTGGAGCCGCGCACTGGGCCTGCCGGACAGTACGAATCCCTGGGAGCGGCACCATTATGAGGCTACGCTGCCGGGTTTCGGTCTGGGAGACGACATGGACTGGCGGCGCTTCATTCAGGTGGTTCAAGAGCAGGGCTTCAGTGGCCCATTCGAAATCGAAAATGAGGCCAAGCTGTCCAAGCAGACTGGCAACTTGGCCGCTACCGTGCAGGGCTGTCGCGCCACCGTTCAGAACTTAGCTCCTCTGCTTTATCCCCTCGGCGAGAGCGGCTACCAGTACCCTGTGGAGGCAGTGGCACCCTTGCGCCAGCTGAGACGAAAAAATATCCCGCTCGTGCAGATGCAGGATTTATAGGGAGGTCGCCCAGCGCTGATCAAGCAGGGCAGCCTACACGTATCGAAAGAGAACGCTGCTTTAGCGAATTATCCATGCGGAAATGCTGAAAAAGTCGTACTTTACAGCCGTTCTATCACCTTACCCATGTGTTTAATCGGATTTAAGTGGCAAAATCACCCGGGCCACCCCCTCGTGCTCGTTGGAAATCGGGATGAATTTTTCGATCGACCCACTCAGGCGCTGCATCGCTGGCCTTCTGGCATGTTTGCGGGCAAGGACCTGAAGGCAGGCGGCACCTGGATGGGCTTCCATCCTAATGGGCGTTTTGCGTACCTAACTAATTACCGCGATCTACGTCGGCCGGTGCAGGGTGCGCTCACCCGCGGCGACTTGGTGCGTGATTTCGTAGAAGGGAATTTAAAGCCCGAAGCCTATTTAAAGCGCATAGCCCAGCGGCAAGAACGCTATGAGGGCTTTAACTTGCTCGTCGGCACCCCAGAGGAGCTCTATTACCTTTCGAATTATGGAGATGCGATTTCGCGCCTCGCGCCGGGGACCTATGGCCTGAGTAATGGGCTATTAAATAATGACTGGTCGAAGGTGAGGCGCATTCAGGAAGACCTCGAGGCCCTGCCGGAGCAGCCCTACTTGGAGGATCTCCTGCAGCTGGCCGGGGGCCAAAACGTGGATCCGGACCACTTGCTTCCTGACACGGGAGCCAGTTTACATCAGGAGCGCCAGCTTTCGGCGCAGTTTATTCGCCTCGACGATTATTATGGCACGGTTAGCACGACGGCCGTTTTATGGCGGGAGGATGGCCAGGTCGAGCTGCTGGAGCGCGCATATTTAGGCCAGCAGACCCGCATTCAGGAGGCTCATGTGCGCTTTCAGATTAAGAAAAGCCGCGCCTAATCGGGAACTTAGCGCGTGAAAAGCTGTTGCTTTACTATGGAAAAAACTTGTGTGGAAGTGCTGATCATCGGTGGAGGGCCGATCGGTCTGGCCTGTGGGATCGCCTGTGAAGAACATCAGCTGGATTACCTGATTCTGGAAAAGGGAGTGCTCACGAATTCCCTGTTTCATTACCCTTTAAACATGACTTTTTTCTCCACTTCAGAAAAACTGGAGATGGGAGGAGTCCCTTTTATGTCGGTGAGCCATAAGCCGACGCGGACGGAGGCGCTGGAGTATTATCGCCGTGTGACGGAAAAGTGGCGGCTGCGGGTACGCTGCTATGAGGAAGTTTTGCGCCTGAGGCGCAATGAAAACGGCACCTTCACCGTCACCAGCTCGAAAGGGGTCTACGAGGCCCAAAACCTCATTTTAGCCACTGGATTTTACGATCTCCCGAACCTGATGGGGGTTCCAGGGGAGGACTTGCCGAAGGTAACACATTATTATAAGGAGCCCTGGCCTTACATCGGGCAGCGCGTGCTCGTGGTGGGTGCGGGAAATTCTGCCGTAGATGCGGCCTTGGAAACCTACCGCAAGGGGGCCCAGGTGACCATGGTTCTCCCCGGGGAGGGTATCGATGAAAATGTGAAGTATTGGGTCAAGCCTGACATCGAAAACCGCATAAAAGAGGGGTCTATCCGGGCCTATACCCAGAGCCGTGTGCAGGAAATCCTCGCCGAGGAGGTGCTGCTGCATACGCCAGAAGGAGAGGTGCGGGTGCCTAATGATTTTGTGCTCGCCATGACAGGCTATCGCCCAAATTTCGCGCTGCTCGATCAGCTCGGCGTGGAGCTCTCGCTTGATGAAAAGCGGCAGCCCTGTTTCGATCCGGACAATCAGGAGTCCAATGTGCCCGGGGTATATTTAGCCGGTGTGGTCTGCGGTGGCTTGGTTACGCGTACGTATTTTATCGAGAATTCCATCGTGCATGCCAGTCAGATCGTGCAGCATATCCTTCAGAAGAAAGGTGCTGCCTCTTAAAACCGCATTTAGAGGAAGTCCACATCCACGCTGAAGGGGTACTTCATCAGGTACTGAAGCGCATCTTCTATGGGGAGCTCCTCGAAAAGCACCTTGTAGAGGTTCTCGGTGATGGGTGCGCGCAGGCCATTTCCCTGAAGGAAAGCCTTAATAAGTTGCACGGTGTTAATTCCCTCGGCCACCTCCTCCATGCTGGCGATGATGGCAGGAAGTTTCTCTCCCTTCGCAAGCCGATAGCCCACGGTATAGTTGCGCGAAAGGTTCGAGCTGCAGGTGGCCACGAGGTCCCCGATGCCAGCCAATCCCATAAAGGGTTTTACGCCGCCGCCGAGGGCATTTCCGAGGTAAATGAGCTCGACCATCCCCCTGGAAATCAGCAGGCCGCGCGCATTTTCGCCCAGCCCCATCCCTTCGAGGCACCTGCGGCGATGGCGATGATGTTTTTCAGGACCCCGCTAAGCTCTACGCCGATGATATCCGCATTTCCATACACCTGAAATTTATCGGAGCGGAGCAGGCGCTGGCCTTCGAGGATGACCTCATTGTATTTACTGGCGATCACGGTGGCGGCAGGCTTTCCGGCCATCAGCTCCCGAGCCAAGTTAGGGCCCGCCAGACAGCCCACGCGGATGACCACCGTTTCTTCTAAAATCACCTCACTCATGGTGCGGATCTGGCTGCGCTTGATCTTGGAGATTTCTTTAAGGTTTTCCCCGGGGGGCAAATTTAGAGCCAGGCCCTTCGTGCCGTGGATGATGCGGTGATAAGGGTGCAGAAAGGGCGCAAAGGCCCGTGTCACCTCCGTAAATGCGGCTGAGGGAACCATGAAGAAAAGGGTCTCGCAGCGCCGGCAAATACCCTCGATATCTTGTGTCGCTTTCACCTCGGGGTGAACCGAAAGGGAGCCATTCAGATGCTGGGAGTTGATCTGCTCCACGACTTCGGGCCGCCGCACATAGGCCAGTACCTCCGTTTTTTCGGCTAGGTTGTTTGCGATAGCCGTTCCGAAGCTACCCATGCCGATGACACCTACGGGTTTCGATTTAGAAGAGCCTGTGGAGTTCATATCCCTGAAGTCTGTTGTGGTAAAAATAAAGTAAAGAAAGGTCCTCGGTGACGATTTGGCCGGCCGCATCTCGGATGAGGGGGCGCTTCGCATGGTACATGCCCACATTATCGAGCCCATGCGCGATGATGGCATCCAGCTCTCTGTTGAGGTGGGGGGCCATGTGGATTTTACCTGCCGCCTTGAGTGTTTTGATTTGCGCCAGCACAAGTCCCACGGCCTCTTTAAAGGCGCCATAATCCAGGCTGATGTCTTCTTCCGGCAGGCGGAGGACGCTGTAGAGATCCATTTTTTTATTCGCCTTCCGGATCATCTGAAAGGCTGTAAAGGCCACGATATGCGAGCTGAAGACCCGGTTATTGATGTGGAACTCTTCCACGATGCGGCGCCCCAGGTGATAGGTGTACTCTTCCTCTCGCTGTTCATCGCGGTTTACCTTGCCGTTCGCCATAAAATAGTCGGAGGTTTCGATTTCCCGACCCGTTCGGTCCAGGCTTTTGCCCTCGGCGGTCACATAATTACCGAGCACATCCATGGCGCGCCCCACGGAGACGGAAATATCGGAACCCTTCGTAAAGAATTTTACTAAAAACTTCGAAATTTTATACGAGGTGCTGAATTCATCGGCCTCTTCGTAGTAGCGCTCCTGCCCGGTTCTGGAGAGGT
The DNA here is from genome assembly GCF_000265075.1 of Nitritalea halalkaliphila LW7. Taxonomy (GTDB): domain Bacteria; phylum Bacteroidota; class Bacteroidia; order Cytophagales; family Cyclobacteriaceae; genus Nitritalea; species Nitritalea halalkaliphila. The sequence continues at coordinate 41,751 of NZ_AJYA01000024.1, forward strand.
GCTCCTTAATGAGGGAGGGTGCTTCCAGCACAAAGTGGTAGTTGATCGTCACAGGCACGATAAATATTTTTCCACTCACGTCGGTCTTGCCACGCTCGTAGTTGACGCGCTGTGCTTCTATGGCCGTGCCCAGTAGACCAAGCTTCAACTTGGACTCGATTTCTCCGCTTCGGGAGCGGGTGCCGCCAGGGAAGAAGAGGCTGTGGACGCCCTGCTGCATGGCCATGGAGGAGTAGCTTTTTAGCGTTTCGATGTAGGGAAGGTTTTTTTTCCTGCGGTCCACCTTATAGGCTCCCAGTGCATTCATGAAGTAGGCGAAAATCTGGATATTAAACAGGTTCAGCCCCGCGCCATAAATGAAGGGAGGGAGTCCCAGCACGGAGATGATCCAGCCGATCAAAATGCTGTCCAGGTTCGAAAAGTGCGTGGGAACCATGACGATGGTGCCTTTTCGTGCCAGCTGCCGGAGCTGGTCTGTCTCCCCTATGATCTGAATTTTATCTTGGAGGGTGAACTGGTTGCTGAAGAGTGAACGAATCCCTTTTACACGCGCGGCGTTTAGGAGTCGGGCGAAGCCAAAGGTGACGATCCGGCGGGTCAGCTTGTAGTGGGTATGTTTAAAGTTGGAGGCGATTTCCTCGGCATAGCGCATAGTGATCTCTTCCAGGATGCTAGTGCAGCGGGCCATTTTATCAGCGCGGCTGAGACTAGCATTTTCGGCAGTAAGCTGTACCAGTCGCGACTTCACCCCATTCCAGAAGGCATAATCATCCTCTGGGTCTACGACCCAAGGGTTCTGCTTAATGCGCATTTTTTCCCGGTAGAGCGTCGTTTCTAATTCTTCTTTTAGCAGATCGGGATTGTTACCTGTGAGTTGTAGTAGCGCATTTTTGCTGGCTTGGGCTACAGCTAAGACGAAAGCTTTACGCTCCTTACTAAGTTTGACGACGGGCCATTCGTCTTTTTCGGGAAGAATCGGCTCGTAGCGGTGTTTGATGTACGCGTCTGTCAAGGCGGTTCGAGGTTTAAAAACAAATATAGGAATTTTTTTTTGAGTCCTTTTGGCAGGGACTGCCGCCCAATTCTATCGAAAAAACAAAACGATTTTCTCTATGGGGTGTTATCCCTAAGAATTAAACGATGAATGGTTTTGTCTAAGGTGGAAACCGTAGTATTATTGCAGCTGAATTACCCATATGAAACCCGACCTTAAACAAATACAAGCGCCGATCGCTGTGGAAATGGCGGAATTTGAAAAAAAAATTCCGTGACTTTATGAAAAGTAAGGTCAAGCTGTTGGACCACATCACGAACTACATTGTGAAGCGGAAGGGCAAGCAGATGCGGCCCATGTTCGTGTTTTTAACGGCGGGTACCAGCGGGCAGATCACAGATGCCAGCTTTCGGGGTGCAGCGCTGATAGAGCTCCTACATACCGCTACCCTCGTACATGACGATGTGGTGGATGATGCGAATTATCGCCGGGGCTTTTTTTTCGATAAATGCCCTGTGGAAGAACAAGATAGCGGTCTTGGTGGGAGACTATTTACTCTCAAGAGGCCTTCTGCTCAGTGTGGAAAATAAAGATTTTGAGCTTTTAGAAATCGTCAGTACGGCGGTGCGCGAAATGTCGGAGGGCGAACTACTGCAGATCGCCAAGGCCCGTAAACTGGATATTACCGAGGACGTTTATTATACGATTATCCGCCAGAAAACTGCCAGTCTCATCGCAGCCTGCTGTGCGGTCGGGGCCCAAACCTCCGGTGCTTCTGCTGAAGAGGTGGATCGGATGCGAAGTTTCGGTGAAAAGATCGGTATGGCTTTTCAGATTAAAGATGATCTTTTCGACTACGGAGATGATGAAATCGGCAAGCCGGTGGGCATCGATATCAAAGAGAAGAAAATGACGCTGCCGCTGATTTATGCCTTGCAGCAGGCTCCCTGGCTGGAGCGTAAAAAGATCATCCACCTCATTCGCCATCGAAATGAAGATAAAAAAGCCATTAATGAGGTCATCGATTTCGTGAAGAAGTCGGGTGGCTTACGCTATGCCACGGAGGTCATGAATCGCTTTTACGAGGAGGCGATGGAGATGCTAAAAAGTTATCCAGAATCTACCTATAAGGCCTCTCTGGCGGGCTTGGTGGATTACACGATTTCGAGGAAAAAATAAGGCGACTAGCCTTCTGCTTAGTGGATGTTGGCCGGCAGGCCAAAGGGGCTGCATGCGCATCCTATCCAAATAAACTAACGGGAACGAAAAGAAAAAGCCCCTTCAGGTGCCTAATGTAGGTATGAGGGGGCTTATTTTTTTCATTTTATTCTGCGAGTAGGCGCTGGACGAAGGCCTCATGCTGCTGGGTCCATGCGGTGTACACCTCGCCCGTACCCGGTCCGCTGAAGCCTGTGTGGATCTTGCGGACGCGGTGCTGGCGGTCCAGGTAAATTAGGGTGGGGAAGGCGATCACGGCAGAGAGCTGGGGCAGCTTTTCGGCGGCTTTTTGCTTGTTCGATTCTCCAGCGATCAGGAAGGGGAAGTCGGCCTGGAAGCGTTCCTTACTTTTCTTCACCCGCTCCACGGCATAGTTGAAATCATCCTTGCGCTCGAAGGCTAAGGCGATGACGGCCACCTCCCTTTCGTCTTGTGTCTTCAGCCAAGAGGCTAGGTAGGCGGTTTCATCCATGCAGTTCGGGCACCAAGAGCCAAAAAGGGTCACGAGGACGACCTTGTTCGCAAATTCAGGGTCGGAAAGGGAGACAGGGTTACCTTCCAGATCGGGGAAGGTGAAGTCAAACTGCTCTTCTCCTTCCTGCAGCTGGGTGAGCGTATCTGCGTCGGGGAGCTGAAAGTCTGCGTCGCGCGTGGCGGAGTAGCTTTCGAGATAGCTGGGGCCAGAGCGGAAAATGCCGGTGAAATTGTTTCGGTCGCGGTAATTCCCTTCGAAATAAAAGAGATGGCTCCCGTTAAAGGTGCTCAAGCGGAAGGCATCTCCTTCTACGCGTCCTTCTAAGAAGCGGTAGTCGCCGAGGGCGGTCAGGAAGGTGCCGGTGAGCAAGCTGCCCTCTTGTTCGAGCAGGGCGATGGCCTCATAGCTGCTGCCGTTTTCATGGCGGAAGGTGACACGGTAGCGGCCAGAAAAATCCACAGAAGGGTCGAAGTGAACGGGGAAGCGTGTGTCGGCGGCTTGCTTCGTGCGGGCGCGAAAAGGCCAGCTGTATCCGGGTACATCGTATTTCGTAAAGCGACCGCGTAGTGTGCCGTCAGCTTGTGGCGCTAGATGGAGGCCTGCATCGAACACACCCATGCTGATGATGAGGCTGTCTCCCTGCTGGTCGACCCGATCCAGGAGGAGCCTTTCGTCGGCATTACGTGCATAGACGAGCGTTCCTTCCGGGCTCGGTTCGAATTCCAGTTCGAAGGGAAGGCTGTATGCGGGCATGTCGATATGCGCTAGCCAGAGGCCGCTCAGGGAAGCTCCGGCTGCCACTTCCTCTTGCTCAGAGGGGGTGGAGCAGCTGAACAGCAGGGCAAGTGATCCGAGGAGTAGGGTCCAAGTTTTTTTCATGTGGTTAGGAATTAGGAGCGTAAAAGTACGACAAAATTTTTTTCTCGATTTCAGACTTTTTTTTTGTGAGGAAAGATCCTTCTGCTAAAGGGGTGAGAATCGAGGGGGAGGTCGGAATAAGTCTATTATGTGAGTAGGGAATTTGGGTGTTTCACCAAATTTTATGGAGGTATTCCTAAAACGTAAAAGGTAAGTTACTGTAAACCAAAGGCCCCTGATCGTGTAGAGCCCGATGTTTTCCCAGTAAAGTGTTGTAAACATTTACGGAAATGACTACTTTTAATAAAAAGTGGAGACTTATGTCATAGTGTGGTGGTAAGTGTCATGGCTTTTTGTAATTTTGTAAACACGATACAGTTTTGATTTTAAATGGGGATGTTCAACAGCCAGTATGATTGCAAGATCGACGCGAAGGGGCGTATGGCATTGCCGGCCAAGATACGGTCGGCGATACCAGAGTCTAATGGCGCGAATTTGTTCTTGCGATGTGCGGATGATGGCTGCTTGACGCTTCTAACCCAGCTGGAGTATAAGAAGATCCAGAATCAAGTGAATGCGCTCTCGGATCATAATCCGGAGACGCGAAAGTTAAAGCGGAGTTTTTTCGCGATGATAACAGAGGTGGAACTGGATTCTGCAGGGCGAATTTTAGTCCCAAAGGGTTTTTTAAGTTTCGCCGCACTGGAGAAGGACGCGGTGGTCGTCGGGGTGGGCAGTTATGTGGAAATTTGGAACCCTGAGCGATACAGGGAGCTAGTTTTTGAGGACCCGGCGGACTTATCTGATTTGATGCAAAAATACCTTTCATAGGCTATGAGTACATACGATTATCATGTTCCAGTAATGCTTCAGGCATGTATGGATGGCTTGGCTATACGCCTAGTGGCCTTTATGTGGACGTCACCTTCGGAGGTGGCGGTCACTCGCGTGCCCTATTAGAGCGTTTAGACGGAGGCCATCTCTATGCCTTCGATCAGGATCCTGATGCGGTAAAAAATAGCCCAGAGGATGCACGCTTCACCCTTATCGAAGCCAACTTTAGAGATATTAAAAAGTACCTACGCCTCTATGGTGTCCGTCAGGTGGACGGTCTGCTAGCGGATTTAGGCATTTCTTCTCATCAGATCGATGAGCCGGAGCGTGGATTTTCTACACGCTTCGAGGGACCCCTGGATATGCGCATGAGTCAGCAGGGGGCGCTCACCGCCGCTCAGGTGCTGAACACCTACGAGGAGGGGCAGCTCCATCGCCTTTTTGGCATTTACGGAGAGGTGAAAAATGCCAAGACCCTCGCGCAGGCGATCGTGGCACGCCGAGCAGACCGCCCATTCGGAGATAGTGCGGAATTTAAAGCATTCTTAGAACGCTTTGCCCCACGGGGCAAACAATTTAAATACTATGCCCAGGTTTATCAGGCGCTGCGGATCGAGGTGAACGATGAGATGGGCGCCCTGGAGGAACTCCTGCTGGCCTGTACCGACCTGATCAAGCCGGGAGGCCGCCTGGTCGTGATGAGCTACCACTCGTTGGAAGACCGTCTGGTCAAGCATTTTATGGCGAAGGGCAAGTTTCACGGGGAGGTGGAAAAAGATTTCTATGGCAACCTGCAGCGGCCTTTCGATCCCGTGCTCCGGAAGGCGCAGACGGCGGATGCGGCAGAGTTAGCAGCGAATAATCGGGCGCGCAGTGCCAAGCTTCGGGTGGCAGAAAGGAGGGCAGATGGCTAACACCTTTCGCAAGTCGAATCCGACGAAGCCTCAAGCAGGGAAGCAAAAGCCGAAAAAGGCAGGCAAAAGCTTGTTCGGCTGGCTCGAGTCCACCTTTAATGTGCGGCCGCTTTTAGGAGATGGCATACCGGCGGGCTTGGTGCTGCCCTTCCTGTTTTTTGCGCTGCTGGCTTTTTTGTATATCTATACGAATTACCGAGCAGAGAATTTAGTGCGGGAGATCGCACGCTTGCAGACGCAGGTGGATAATCTCCGGGTGGATGTGACGACGGAGGAGGCCAACTACCTGCTCCATCTGAAACAGTCCGAGTTAGCGAAAAGGCTGGAGCCGCTGGGCTTAGTGGAGATCAGCCAGCCACCGATAAAATTAGAACGAAAACAAAAAGCCGACTAGTGAATATCAAACAAAATATCGTCATCCGTGTACGCCTCGCATTTACCCTTATCGCCCTAGTGGCCTTAGCGGTGGTGTATGCCCTAGTGAAACTGGCGGTATTCGATGCGGAGCAGTGGCAGGAGGCGTCTATCTATCGGCAGATTCAGGAGCGAGAGATAAAAGCCACCCGCGGAAATATTTACGATGCGCAGGGGGCCCTACTGGCGACGAGCCTCCCTTTTTATCGCCTGGCCATAGACCCGGTACAGGCTTCTGATACGCGTTTTTATGCTTCTATAGACTCTTTATCGCTTCTGCTTTCCCGCCGCTTCGGGGACAGGTCTGCGCTAGGGTATAAGCAGCTGATAGAGCAGGCACGCCAAAAAGGCAATCGCTTTCTATACCTTAGCTCAAAAGAAATCAGCCATCACGAACTGCAGACCATTAAAACCTGGCCGCTTTTCCGGGAGGGTAAATATGGCGGTGGTTTTATTCCTACTAAGGAAGAGCGGCGGTATAAGCCCTTCGGGCAATTGGCCTCCCGCACCATCGGAAATGTGAGTGATGCGGGCCATAGTGTCGGCCTGGAGGCTAGCTTTGACCATTTTTTAGGTGGGGTGAATGGTAAGGGCTATTTTCAGGCGCTGTCAGGGGGTGTCTTGCGCCCCGTTTCACACGCGAATGAGGTGAAGCCGGAAGATGGCTATGATATTTTCACCACCTTGGATGTGAACATTCAGGATGTAGCAGAGGCGAGTCTGCTGCGGCAGCTAAAGGACCGAAATGCGCGCTTCGGATCGGTGATCGTGATGGAGGTGCAGACAGGACATATTAAAGCGCTGGTAAATTATGAGCGCAAGTCCCCTGGGGTCTATGTGGAGTCCTATAACTATGCCATCGGCGATCAGGGCCTCACCGAGCCGGGGAGTACCTTTAAGCTTTTTTCCATGCTGGCGCTGCTGGAGGAGAAAAAAGTCTCGCTTCAGGACATCGTGGAGACTGGAAATGGCACCCACCGCTTTTATGACCGCACCATGCGCGATGTGAAGGTGGGGGGGTATGGTAAAATTACCGTGCAGGAGGCCTTCGAAAAGTCTTCGAATGTAGCGATTTCTAAATTAGTAGACCAGCACTTTGGGCATCAGCCCAAACGCTTCACCGGCTACCTGGAAAAGTTAGGACTAGATCAGGCAATCGGCTTTCAGATGCAGGGGGAAGGGGTGCCTTATGTGAAGACACCGGGATCTAAGAACTGGTACGGCACCACGCTGCCGTGGATGTCGATCGGGTATGAGCTCCGCTGGAATCCCCTGCACACGCTGATGTTTTATAATGCAGTGGCGAATCAGGGGGTGATGGTCAAGCCGATGATCGTGCGTGCGGTGGGACGTGGAAATGAGTTCGAAGAAATTTTTCCCACGGAGGTGTATCGCAAGCGGATCGCTTCCGATAAGACCATCAGAGACTTACAGCGCCTGCTCGAAGGGGTGGTCGAAAATGGCACGGCGCGGAATATTCGGCATGCCAGCTATAAAATCGCTGGGAAGACAGGAACGGCACAAATCTTGGAAAATGGCAGCTACACACGGAAATACTATGCCTCCTTCGCAGGCTATTTTCCTGCTGATCAGCCACGCTACAGTGCCATCGTGGTAATCGACAGCCCGGAAGGCTTGCATGCCTACGGAGGGGACGTTTCCGCACCGGTTTTTAAAGATATCGCAGACAAAATCATGTCGCAGGATTTAGAGTTGAACACCCGTCGCTTTCAGGGAGCGATGGCGCAGATAGGGGATTTCCCACTCATTCAGGGGGGAGCCTATCAGGGTATTCGGGAGGTGACGGAGCGTTTAGCTCTGCCCGCTAGACCTTTAGCAGAGGAAGTGGATTTCGTGCATACCGCCCTAGCGGGTAATCAGATCGTCTATCGCTCGGGAGATCAAAACGTTTCCGATCAGGTTCCTGACGTGACCGGCTTCCCTCTGCGGGATGCGCTATATGCATTAGAAAATAGAGGGCTCTCCGTGCAGTACACGGGCAGTGGGCGTGTCAAGCGGCAGTCTATCCCTGCGGGGACCTCTTGTGCAGGGCAGTCCATACATTTAATTCTTGAGTAGCATGCGGAAACTGAAAGACATATTATATAAAGTGGCTTTACGCGCGACGCAGGGGGACATGGAACTGGGCGTGACGGGCATCTATTTTGATAGCCGCCAGGTGCGTCAGGATGGCCTCTTCGTGGCAGTGCCTGGAACGCAGGTGGATGGGCATGCCTTTATCCCAAAGGCCATCGACCAGGGGGCACGTGTGATCGTATGCGAGGTCCTGCCTGAAGAAACGCGTGTGCATGTTACCTATGTGCAGGTCGCCTCCGCGGCAGTGGCCTTAGGGGAAATGGCGGCGAATTTCTACGGTAACCCCTCAGAGAAACTCAAGTTGGTCGGCATCACAGGCACGAATGGCAAGACCTCGACTGCGACGCTGCTCCATCGGCTTTTTATCGCGCTGGGGTATCAGGTGGGACTGATCAGCACGGTGGAGAATAAAATCAATGAAGAAGTGCTGCCAGCCACGCACACCACACCGGATGCAGTGCAGCTACAGGCGCTTTTGCAGCGCATGCTGCAGGCCGGCTGCACGCATGTATTTATGGAGGCCAGTTCCCATGCCATCGTGCAGGAACGGATGGCGGGCACACGGGTGACTGGGGCAGTTTTCACGAATATCAGCCACGATCACCTGGATTATCATGGAGATTTTAACTCCTACATCAAAGCCAAAAAGAAATTGTTCGACGGCCTGCCGAAAACGGCTTTTGCGCTGACGAATGCAGACGATAAGCGCGGTGCTGTCATGGTCCAAAATACCGCAGCACAGATTCATACCTATGGGATTAAAACGGATGCGGATTTTAAGGCCAAGGTCCTGAGTAATACCCTCGAGGGTTTAGAGCTCTCCATTCAGCAGCATGCTGTGTGGTTCGGACTCATCGGCCGCTTTAATGCTTATAACCTTTTGGCCGTTCTGGCCACCGCCCTTCTGCTGGGCGAAGAAGAGGAAGAGGTGCTGCTGCAGCTTTCCCGCCTAAAAAGTGCCACTGGCCGCTTCGAAACCGTGCAGGCGCATGGGCTGACAGTGGTCATCGACTATGCGCACACGCCAGATGCACTGGAAAATGTGCTCGCCACGCTGGAAGAAATTAACGATGGGCGGGCACACATCTACACGGTGGTCGGCTGCGGAGGGAATCGGGATAAAACCAAGCGCCCGCTGATGGCTAAAATCGCTGCCGCCAAGAGCACGAAGGCCTATTTCACCTCAGATAATCCTCGCGATGAGGATCCTGAGCAGATTTTAGCAGACATGCAGGAGGGGCTCTCTCCCGTGGAGCTGCGTAAGGTGCTCAGCATCGCAGACCGCCGCTCCGCCATTAAAGCCGCCATTTTAGGAGCTGAGGAGGGCGACATGATTTTAGTGGCCGGAAAAGGGCACGAAACCTATCAGGAGATAAAAGGGGTCAAGCATCCCTTCGACGATAAAGAAGAAGTAAAGAAAATTTTAGCGCTGTTAAACCAAAAGTAATGTTGTATTCGCTTTTCGACTATTTAGATAAGGTATTGGACTTCCCGGGTGCGGGAGTGTTCCGCTATATCTCCTTCCGTGCGGGGATGGCGGCCTTACTCTCTCTGGTCATTACCATCACTTTTGGGCACCATATCATCCACTGGATCCGCCGGCAGCAGATCGGGGAGACGAGTGCGGGATTTGGGCCTAACCGGCCAAAACGAAAAGAAAGGGACGCCTACCATGGGGGGCTTGATGATGATCGCGGCTATCCTGCTGCCTACCTTGCTGTTTGCGAACGTCAAGAATGTGTACATCATCTTGCTCCTGATTACCACGGTATGGTTAGGGGCCATCGGCTTTATCGATGACTACATCAAGGTCTTCCGTAAAAATAAGGAAGGGCTGGCCGGACGCTTTAAGATCGTCGGGCAGGTGGGCATTGGCATCATCGTGGGCGCCACCCTTTACTTCCATGAAGGCGTCGTGGTGCGGCAGTTTTCCAACCCCGTCTCCGTGGAAGAAGGGGTCGTGGATGCCCCCGCTTACCGAGATGTGAAGGTGGCCAAAACGACTATTCCTTTCCTCAAAAATAATGAGTTGAACTACGAAGAGGTATTGGGCTTCCTAGGAGATGCCATGACCCCTTTCCTGTATATTTTCTTGGTGATTTTTATCATCACAGCGGTCTCAAATGGCGCAAATATTACCGATGGGATCGACGGGCTCGCCGCGGGCACCTCTGCCATCATCGGCTTGACCATCGCTATTTTCGCCTACCTGAGTGGAAATGTGATTTTCAGCCAGTACCTGAATATCATGTACATACCGAATTCCGGAGAGCTGGTTATCTTCTGCGCGGCCTTCGTAGGGGCTTGCGTCGGCTTCCTCTGGTATAATGCCTATCCCGCGCAGGTGTTTATGGGTGACACCGGCAGTTTGATGCTGGGCGGAGTAATCGCGGTGCTGAGTTTGGCGCTGCGCAAAGAGCTCCTCCTGCCGGTGGTCTGCGGGATTTTCTTGGTGGAAAATCTCTCCGTCATCATTCAGGTAAGTTATTTTAAATACACGAAAAGGAAATACGGTGAGGGCAGAAGGGTCTTTCTTATGGCACCCCTGCACCATCACTATCAAAAGAAACAAATTCCCGAGGCGAAAATCGTCACGCGCTTTTGGATCGTCGGCATCTTGTTAGCGATCGTCACATTAGCCACGCTAAAATTACGCTAAGTAAAATGGAAGCAGGAATCGGCATCATAGGAGGAGGAGAAAGCGGCGTGGGTGCGGCTTTACTGGCAGCACGCGCCGGACTTCAGGTATTTTTATCTGAAGGAGGGCTCCTTTTGCCTGTGCGCAAGCAGGCGCTCTTGGGTGCGGGCATTTCTTTCGAGGAGGGCGGCCACACGCAGGAGCGCTTGCTCTCGCTTCCCCTGTGGGTGAAGAGCCCGGGAATCCCCTTCACCCATCCCCTGATTCAGGCGGGGCTGGAGAAGGAAATCGAAATTATCGACGAGCTGGAGCTGGCCTATCGTTTTGCGACGCAGGAGCGCAGCCCGCATATCATCGCCATCACAGGCACAAATGGCAAAACCACCACTGCTCTGCTCACTTATCATCTCCTCGTGCAAGCGGGAGTGGAGGCGGGCCTCGCTGGAAATGTGGGGCAAAGCTGGGCGGCGCAACTGGCCGCAGGTGCATCTCCTGCGGTGTGGGTGCTGGAGGTGAGCAGTTTTCAGTGTGAGGGCTTGCGCCAATTTAAGGCGGACACCTCCGTGCTGACGTCCCTAAGTCCGGATCACCTCGACCGTTACGCCGGAGAGGGCAGTGCTTATGCGGCGGCTAAAGGTTGGCTCCTTGCCAATACCCTTCCCTCAGGCCGTGTACTGGTTACGGCCACAGACGCTTGGGCCTGTGAGACGGCGGAGGCTTTTTCTTCCGCGCCCCTGCACTATGTGGGTCGCGAAGGGGAAATTTGGCGTGCTGCGGACACGGCTTATCTACGAGTGGCCGGTGGGCAGCGAGAGATTTCCATGGCGGGATTTCCGCTGGCAGGGCCGCATAATACCAGTAACGCCCTCCATGCCTTAGGGGCAGCACTGGCAGCAGGTGCCCCTGAGGAGCTTTTGGCCGAAGGCCTGAGGAGCTTTCAGAATGCGCCCCATCGCTTACAGCTGGCGGGGGAACTCGCCGGCGTACGTTTTCTGAATGACAGCAAAGCCACCAACGTGGAGGCGGCGCTTCAGGCGGTGAAAAGCTGCCCGGCGGGGATCGTTTGGATCGCTGGAGGGATAGATAAGGGAAACGATTATAGTGGTCTCGAACCGTATTTGCCGCAGATAAAGGCGCTGGTCATCCTTGGAGCGGACGCGGGTAAGTTGCAAGCGGCCTTTCAGGGTAAAATCCCGAAGCTACTGCATACGCGCCAGGTGGCAGAAGCGGTGGAGCTGGCCTTTCAGGAGGCGGCAGCAGGAGATACGGTGCTGCTGGCACCTGCCTGCGCGAGTTTTGATTTATTTCGCAATTATGAGGATCGTGGCGAGCAGTTCATGCACGCCGTCCACGCATTTATAGAAAGGAGGAAACATGCAGTCGGTTAAGCAATTTTTAGATCGGCACCTGAAGGGGGACCCTTACATTTGGACAGTGGTGCTGCTGATGGCGGCATTCAGCCTGATCGTGGTCTATTCGGCTACGGGTACGCTGGCGCAAAAAACCAGTGGGGGTAACACGGAGCGGTTCCTGCTCAGCCATGGCCAAAATGTGGTCTTGGGTCTGATCGCGATGTTTTTCGTGCACCGCATGCCCTACCAGCTGCTAAAGACGCTTTCGGCCCCGCTTTATGTGCTGAGCATCCTCCTGTTGCTTTATGTGACGCTAAAGGGCAGCACGGTAAATGAGGCCAGCCGCTGGGTGACTCTTCCTGGTCTGGGCCAGTCTTTTCAGCCTTCGGATCTGGCTAAGCTGGCGGTGATCCTGCTGCTGGCTAAGCGGCTGGCGCTGAATCAGCTGAAGGTAAAGGAATCCGGCGCTCTATCCATGGCGCTGGTGATAAAAGCAGGAATCGTGGTAGGTTTAATCGCCTTTGCGAATATTTCTACTGGCTTGATATTAATGTCTTCCGCACTGCTGCTGATGATTATCGGCAGGGTACCTGTGATGCGTTTAGCGGGCTACACCTTTTTCTTCGTGGCCTGTATCGGGATCGCTTACCTCTTCGGACAGCGTGGGGAGACGGCCCTCAACCGCCTTTCGAATGCCTATGGCACGGAGGAGGTGAGCTTTCAGCGGCATCACTCGAATGTGGCGATTGCCTCGGGAGGAGTGTTCGGTAAAGGACCGGGTAATTCGGAGCAGCGCAATATCCTGCCGCATCCCTACTCGGACTTTATATACTCTTTGATCATCGAGGAGTATGGTGTCATCGGTGGAATCGCCGTTTTGGCGGGCTATCTTATCTTGCTCTACCGCTCCACCCGTGTGGTAGCGGCGTCGACCAAGCCTTTGGGGGACTGGTGGCGGCGGGGCTGAGCTTTTCTCTGATCATTCAGGCGATGGTGAATATGCTCGTGGCGGTAGGGCTCGTACCGATTACCGGTCAGCCGCTCCCGCTGTTAAGCATGGGGGGAACCTCCTACATTTTCACCTGTATTTCGATCGGCGTGATCTTAAGTGTGAGCCGTCAGGACCACATGGAATCTGAGAAGCAGAAAAGCGCTGCGGAGCCGGCAGCTTTTGGAAATCGTAAACGAACAGCCCTAGCCTGATGGAGCAGAGAAAAGGACCCTATCGACTGATTATTAGCGGAGGTGGCACGGGTGGGCATATCTATCCGGCACTGGCTGTGGCCAAAGCCTGGGTGGCGCGCTATCCGGACAGCCGTGTGCTTTTCGTAGGCGCGGAGGGCAAAATGGAGATGGAGCAGGTTCCAAAGCGGGTTTTGAAATCGTAGGGCTGCCGGTGATGGGTATCCCGCGTGCCTTGACGTGGAAGCATCTCCTGCTTCCGGGGAAACTTTGGAAGAGTCTGAGCCGTGCCCGCACGCTGATTCGCCAGGAGCGCCCCGACGCGGTGTTGGGATTTGGCGGCTATGCCAGCGGCCCAGTGTTATTTGCTGCGCAAAATAAGGGGATTCCCACACTGGTGCAGGAGCAAAACGCCTATGCTGGGCTGACGAATAAATTGCTGGCCAAGCGTGCCCGCAGAATTTGTGTGGCCTACTCGGGGATGGAGCGCTTTTTCCCACAGGAGAAGCTGCTGGTTACAGGGAATCCTGTACGCCGTGAAATCGTGGAGGGCAGTTACGATCAGGCAGCGGCTCGGCAGCTGATGGGGCTTTCTGAGCGTCCGACCTTGCTGGTTTTAGGCGGGAGTTTAGGAGCTAAGGCGCTGAATGAAGCGGTGCTGGCGCACTTGCCACGTTTGGAGGCGGCCGGTATTCAGGTAATCTGGCAGTGTGGCGCCCTGTATGAGGAGCGTTTACGTGCTGCTTTAGCGCAGGAGGCCTTCGCGCATGTGCAGCTGCGGCCGTTTATCGCAGATATGGCGCAAGCGTACGCCGCGGCGGATGTGATCGTGAGTCGAGCAGGAGCCCTTTCGGTATCTGAGCTATGTGTGGTAGGCAAAGCGGTGGTGTTCGTGCCTTCGCCTAATGTGGCAGAGGACCATCAGACGAAAAATGCGGCAGCGCTTTTAAAGGCCCATGCAGCCCGTGCTTTAGCGGATGCGGAACTGATGGAGCGTTTTGGAGATACGGTACTGGATCTCTTCCAGGATGAAGCTGCACGGCAGCAGTTAGGAGAAGCGATTCGTGGCCTTGCTTTGCCGAAGGCCACAGAGACGATAGTAAATGAAATAGAGCAACTGATAGATGCAGACTGATCAGCTACGGTATGTGTATTTCCTCGGCATCGGGGGTATCGGGATGAGTGCTTTGGCGCGCTGGTTCCATCAGAAGGGGCTACCTGTCAGTGGCTACGACCGCACGCCTTCCCTGCTCACGGAACAGCTGCAGCAGGAGGGGATTCCCGTGTACTTCGAAGATAGTGTGCAGATCCTTTCTGAGGCGCTGCGTGCCCTGCCTGTGGAGCAGGTGCTAGTGGTTTGGACGCCGGCAGTGCCTGCGAGCTCCCAGCTGCTGACGCATTTCCGAGATGCGGGCTATCGTCTGCTCAAGCGAGCGGAGGTGCTCGGGCTACTGAGTGCAGAGCGTAGCTGCTTAGCGGTGGCGGGGACACATGGGAAGACCACCACATCGGTGCTTTTAGCGCATCTGCTCCATAGTCAGGGGCTTCCGGTGTCTGCCTTTTTAGGGGGCATCGCGAAAAATGTAGCGAGCAATTTGATTCAGCCCCAGCGTGGGGAAGAGACGAAGGCCACGATGGTGGTGGAGGCCGATGAGTTTGACCGCTCGTTTTTACACCTGCATCCCACTGCGGCGGTGATTACCTCTGCGGATGCGGATCATTTAGATATTTATAAGGATGCGGAGCAGCTGCTGGAGGCCTTTCGGCTTTTCGCTGGGCGTATCCGCAAGAAAGGCATGCTCCTCCTGCAGCATACGGCTGCAGAGAAGTTAGGGACACTCCCTTTAGCGAAAAAAGTTCGTGTGCTCACCTACGGTTTAAAAGGGGGTGAAGTCCGTGCGGAAGCGATTCGGGCGCATGCCGATCGGTTTATTTTCGATTATCATGCACCGGATAAGGTGATTCATGACCTGACCTTGCCCATGCCCGGCTATCATAATGTGGAAAATGCATTGCCCGCCATCACCTTAGCGCTTGCAGCAGGACTGAGTGTGGTGCAGGTCCGTGCGGCTTTGCAGGTATTCGCTGGGGTAAAGCGGCGCTTCGAGCGCTGTGTGCAGACGGAAGCGCATGTGTACATCGACGATTATGCACATCATCCAGAAGAAATTCGAGCGACACTCAGTTCGGTGCTGGCGATGTATCCCGGAAAAACACTGACGGTAGTCTTCCAGCCGCATCTGTACTCGCGCACGCGGGATTTTGCAGCCGGATTTTCGGAAAGCCTGTCACTGGCTGACCGCGTGTGGCTATTGGATATTTATCCCGCCCGTGAGGAGCCGATTCCTGGGGTTTCGGCGGAGATGCTAATAGGCGGGATACAGGCAGCGGAGAAGCGCCTGGTGGCGAAAGAGGAGCTTTTAGGGCTTATCCGAGGGGAACAGCCCGAGCTCTTGGTTACCTTAGGAGCGGGCGACATCGATCGCCTCGTGGCACCGATTACGGCGCTACTGACAGCGAAAGGAGGTTTAGATGCTTAAGGTTATCGTACCCGTTTTGGCTAGCCTGTTTATGCTGGGCTCTCTGGCCTTTTCTTTTATCCGCTCCCAGGAGCAGGTGCTAAGCAATGTGGTGGCAGAGGTAGAGGCCTTACCTGAAATTTATTTCTTAGATGCGGCTGAGGTGCTCGCGACATGTGCAGTCTGTGATGCCGCTGGTCTCTGGGGAGACCAAGGTCAAGGAAATCGACCTGCATCTCTTGGAGCAGCGTCTGCTGGCACATGACCATGTGAAGGCCGCCCGTGTGGCGCTTAATCCCGCCGGTGAGCTGCGCGTATGGGTGCGGCAGCATCAGCCCGTAGCCCGCGTGGTACGGAGCCGAGCGGCAGACGCTTATCTGACGGATGAGGGGCTGCTGATTCCCGTTTCCCCCCGATTTTCTGCACGGGTGATGACCTTATCTGGCCCAGGTGCAGAGGCGCTGGTCCTGCATGAAGTGCCCGAAAAGCAGCTACAGGAATTGACACAGTTTTTAAAGTATGTATATGGGGATAGTTTTTGGTTTTCTCAGCTGATTCATGCCCATGTGGATGAACAGCTGGAATTAGCGCTTTATCAGCAGGTAGGCAAGCAGGTAATCGCTTTCGGTACAGCGGAGCACTTCGTGCAAAAGCTGGAAAAGGTCATTGTTTTTTATGAGGAGATCGCGCCAAGAAGGGATGGAACGCTTACGAGCGTGTAAATGTAAAGTTTAGTAATCAAATTATATGTGAATAGGGAAACGCTATGGAAAATGAGAAGCTTATAGTAGGTCTAGACATCGGGACGACGAAGATTTGTGCTGTGGTGGGGCGCAAAAATGAGTACGGCAAATTAGAAGTTTTAGGAGTAGGTAAAGCGGTCTCTGATGGGGTAAAGCGCGGCATGGTGGCGAATATCGACAAAACGGTGACAGCGATCGAGAAGGCTGTGCGCGATGCCAGTGACATGGCGCAGGCGGATATCGGCGAGGTATTAGTGGGGATCGCGGGTCAGCATATTCGTTCTTCGGTGCATCACGGCTCTATGGTGCGCAGCCAGGGGCAGGAAGAAATCAGCGTAGAAGATATTCGAAAAATGTCGAATGACATGCATAATATCGTGGTTCCAGCAGGAAACCGTATTATTCATGTCATGCCACAAGATTACACCGTGGACTATGAAGATGGTATTAAGGATCCTGTCGGCATGTCAGGAAATCGTCTGGAGGCAGATTTTCATATTATTACAGCACAAATAGGGCGATTCAGAACATCAACCGATGCGTTTCTCGTGCCAATCTGGAGGCGTCCGAGCTGATTTTAGAGCCTATCGCTAGTTCTTTAGCGGTGCTAAGTGACGTCGATAAGGAAGCGGGTGTGTGCTTAGTAGATATCGGTGGGGGAACTACGGATATCGCCGTTTTTTACGATAATATTATTCGCCATACGGCGGTCATTCCGCTAGGAGGAGAGATCGTCACCTCGGATATTCGCATGGGCTGTAATGTGCTGGCGCATCAGGCGGAGCTGCTCAAGACCCGTTTCGGCAAGGCTATCGCAGAGGAGGCCAGCGAAAATGAAATCGTATCCATTCCAGGGATTCGCAATAGGCCGGCGAAGGAAATTTCCATGAAAAACTTAGCGGCTATTATTCAGGCGCGGATGGAAGAAATTATAGAGTTTGTTTATAGTGAGCTGATGCAGAGTGGCTACCACAAGCAGCTAGCAGGGGGTATCGTACTCACGGGTGGAGGGGCTCTAATGCCCCACTTGACGCAGTTATTTGAGTACTGTACGGGAATCGATACACGTATCGGCTACCCGAATGAGCACTTAGGGAAGTGTCCTGATGAAGAGCTTAAGAGCCCGATGTATGCTACCAGTATCGGCTTGGTGCTGGCTGGGTTTATGTCGATCGATAACAGAGAAGAAAGGTACCGGACGGAGTACGCGCAGGGCGTGGTACAAAATTCAGGTTTGCGCCACAGCGCGCCAGAGGAAGCTCCGAAGGAGGGTAAGACCCGTACATTCGGATTTCTGCAGACGATAAGTGATACATTAAAACGAACGATGAAGGATTCCGGGGACGATTCGTACTAGACCTTTTTATGTAAATTTTTTATAACAACCAGCAGCAATTTAAAGAATAAAGATATGTCAGATAACGCGAGAGAATATATGTTTGATCTCCCAAAGAACCATAAATCCATTATCAAGGTGGTCGGCGTGGGAGGTGGTGGCTCGAATGCGGTCAACCACATGTACAATCAGGGTATTAAGGATGTGGAGTTCGTGGTGATGAACACGGATGCACAGGCCCTGCAGAGCAGTCCAGTGCCGAATAAGCTTCAGATCGGTACGCACCTGACGGAGGGATTAGGGGCAGGCGCCAATCCCGAGCGTGGCAAAGAGGCGGCTGTAGAGAGTAAGGAAGAGATTCGGGATATTTTCGGGACGAATACCAAAATGGTGTTTATCACCGCCGGCATGGGGGGTGGTACGGGTACAGGTGCAGCGCCTGTAATCGCTAAAATTGCCCGTGATATGGATATTTTAACAGTGGGGATCGTAACTGCGCCATTTGCTTTTGAGGGGAGGAAAAAGATTTTGGCTGCACAGGCCGGAATAGAAGAGCTAAAAAGTAGCTGCGATACGGTGCTCGTCATCTTAAATGATAAGTTGCGCGATGTGTATGGCAACTTAGCCATCCGCTCGGCTTTCGCGAAGGCAGATAATGTTTTGACGACGGCAGCCAAGTCTATCGCTGAAATCATTACGGTGCATCAGGATATCAATGTGGATTTCGAAGATGTGAAGACGGTGATGAAAAATGCTGGTGCGGCGGTGATGGGTTCTGCTCTGGAAGAAGGGGAGAACCGGGCACTGCATGCCGCTGAGCGTGCGATCGCTTCTCCGTTATTGAATAATGTAGACATTAAGGGAGCTAAAAAGATCTTGCTATCCGTAACGTCTGGTGAGGAGGATGAGCTCTCGATGGATGAGTTAACGGAGATCACGGATTATATTAATGCCTGTGCGGGCAGTGACCTGGAGCTTATCTTCGGTCAGGGCATCGACCCAAGCCTTGGCAAGGCGGTACGTGTGACGGTGATTGCGACGGGCTTTATGACGGAAACGCTCCCGCTCGTGAATGCGCCAGGTGAAAATAAGGCTGCGGCGTCTGGGGCTGTAGAGACGAGTGCGAAGCAGGATCATGCTGAGCAGAAAGCGGAGAAGCCTGAGGCTCCGATAGCACCTGCGTCTCCAGCGGCGCCTCAAGCGTCTGCAGCACCGCAGTCCGCAGCAGCGCCATCTGCTCCAGAAGCACCTCAGTCTTCTGTTACCCCATCGACTCCAGAAGCACCTCAGACCTCTGGAGTACCTGAGGCGACCCTTCGTCCTGAAGCTCAGCCAGAGCGCTCTGCTCTAGAAGGAACTACCCGTCCTGCCAACTCGGCGGCTAACAGCGCGCAAGGGGCCACAGATCAGCCTGCCCGCATCGTGGATTTAGAGTCTGGTAAGCGTGTGGAAGAAGATAGTTTTTCTACTGGAAAGACATTTACCTTTAGCATTGGGCATCAGCAGGCTCCCTTAAAACGGGAAGAAGAAAAATCACAAGAAGAGCCACGTATTCGGCAGCAGCCTTTTCGCCCGATCGGCGGGGGGAACTTGATTCAGAAATCTCCCCAGTCGGCACAGCGCCCTTCTGTAGAGGAAGAGGCGCAGCCCGCTAAGCAGGAGCCTTCTGCCAACTCGTACAGCGATGTAGATGGTTTCCGCATCATCCATAAAAAACAGTCGAATGCAGCGCAGGATACGAACTCCTACCGTTCTAACCATGAGCGGCAGTATGAGCAGACCTCATCTATCGTGGGCAAGCGCCTCGGGGAGCGTGGAGACAAGCTGAAAGCGCTTCGTGATCGCTGGACGGATCCCGAAAGCTTAAAAGAACTGGAGAAGCCAGCTTACCTCCGAAATGAGGTGAAGTTACATCCTGTTCCTTCAAGTTCAGAGGTGCGCACGTCCCAGTTGAGTCTAAACGACACGGAGGGGCTTGTGCGTGGAGGAAACCGTTTTTTAGATAAGAACGTGGACTAATCGCGCCGCATCGTGTGCGGTCCTCCTACAGAGATCCGCAGCTTGCTGACCGCCTGTGTTCTTTAAGCAGGGCATGGTGTCTGCTGCTTGATTAGTTGAAAATCAACAATTAGGTAGTAAAAAATGAAATACCTAAACCCCGGATTTGGCTGTTATCAGCTTTTTTCGGGGTTTTCTTTTTAATATATTAATGGTGTAGGATACAATTCGCGACTGGCTAGCTGTCCTGCAGATTATCCTGACAGCTGGAAATAAAGAGGAAAACGAGCAGGTGAGAAGAGTGCTTTTTGAAAAGTATACGTCATCCAGATCCGAACTTTCCCCTCCAAGCAGAAATACATCGATGAATTTGCCGCTTAACTGTCACAAACGTCTAACCCGTTAAAAGGCGGGATAAGTTTTTTTGTATGGGAATGCCTTGAGGTATGTCGCTGATTATGGGGTAGTTAGCTTAGCGGTATATTTTTGTCTCCTGAAAATCAACAACTTATAAAAAGTGCTAAAAAAAATTTCGAACTACACTTGTATTTGTAGTTTGGGGGGGTATTTTTAGTACAGAAAAATTAATATTAGCGCTAAAAAATTGTTTTTCTTGGGTAGTTAATGATTGACTGCCGTCATATTTCTAATTAAAATATCATTTCAAATGAAAAAACTAACACTTCTTATTGTCTTGGGGGTTTTTTTCACAGCATCTCTTCCAAGTCAGCAGGTACAAGCCGATCCGAATACAGTGGGTCATGTCGCATCACTCGCTAAATTGGTTATAGAGGGTATTGATAAAGGTTGTGACAATCTTCGAGAATCAGGTGCTCTGCAGAAACGTTGTAAAAACGATGGCTGTATAACAGTTGCATGTATTTCATTTAGACAAGCATGCGGCAGTGCATCAGATTGTAAGAAATAAATTAAAGTCTAAATTATGGATCAGTGAGGATGATACTCACCTTCACTGATTTAATTATTTGTCGGTATGAGAAATATATACATTAATATCATAGCGTATCTGTTCTTATTTGGATGTGGTAAAAAAGAGAGCACAGCTTTAGTCACAGGTGTTGATGATCAATTTTCGGTAAAGTTGGATACGATTTTAATCCAACCTTCAAGAAGTTCGCAAGTAGGTAGATTTGAATGGACAGGCAGTGAAGTCTTATATATTGACCATTTATACGGGTTTATAGAATCCTATTCTCCTGAGGGCAATTTTATTAAGCGTGAACTGAGAACTCTTCAAGGGCCAGAGGAATTGGCTAGTATCAGTTCGGTTAGTGCCCATGAATATGGTTTTACAGTCAAAGGAGAGGGTTGGACATTTTATGAGTATGATAGAGAGTGGAAGTTTCAGAGAAAGTACACGGTCTATGCGGATGCAGCCTATGAAGTAGATCAATTGATTCAAAATCCTGTAGCCAGTTCCACTATGATGTATGAACTCCAGCATTACAATGACCATTTTCCTGTGTCGGGAGACTATTTTTATGCAAAGGTGGACTGTGAACACCCTACTTTCAATGCATTTATCAATCCATCATTTTATAAAGAGGCATTTTTAGTAGCCAAAATAAGTCGAAGAGATGGTAAAATGGAGCAATTGCTGTATCATTTTCCAGAAACCTATCAGCAATACCGTTTTGTACCTTTTCATATCTTTTTTGATTTTCATATAGGAAGTTCTGGCAAGCATTGGTTAACCTTTGAGATAGATCCTACCATTTATGTTTATGATGCATCAAAAAGTCTAGTTCGTACATTTGGAGTCCCAGGAGTAAATATGCGTACATCCTATCCAGAGACCAGGACCTTGGATGTGGCATTTGATACTGACCTGTATAGGCAATCCCGATTTAAGGATGGCTTTTACAAAGATATTTTTGTGGATGAAGAGTCCGACGTAGTGTTCCGCACGTATAGAACAGGAACCAACAATCAGGCAATTGGTGAAGAGTCGGGAAATCCGCTTCGGTTACAGATTTATAAGTCAGAGCAGTTGGTTTCGGATATAGCTGTTCCTGGCAAATTTAGATTGATTGGTAAAGTTGCAGACAGACGTTACATAGCAGATGGATTTTATGATGAAACAGCCGAAAAGCAAGGGTTTTATGTATTATCGTTCTAAGTTGATAAAGCTCACTTTTCTCCTCTTATGTTCCTTTATGATGGTTTTTCCAGTCATAGGACAGCAGGTATCCCTAAGAGGGATTGTGGTGGATGCTGAGACATGGAGAGGACTTGCACACGCCAATTTGGTATTGGTACGGCAATCTAAGGTAGCGGTTGGGAATTCACAGGGAGCCTTTTCCTTTATGCTTCCATCTGATGTGAGGCCTACAGATACCTTAAGGGTGTCCTTTATGGGATATGAATCGGGAGTCTATCAAGTAGGGGATTTCAAGAAAGACACCAACTTACAGATCCGATTACAAAAAACAGAAAAGGTTTTAAATGCTGCCGTTGTCCTAGGGTATCCCGTGAAGGACCTGATGAAGAAATTTTTGGAAAATATGTCAAATACCTTCTACCCGGATCCATTGGAGTTTGATGTCTTTTATCAAGAAGTGATAGAAGAGGATGGTAAGTACGTAGGTTTCGCAAGAGCGGCGGGATATATGCATTATGCGGGCTATGATCCTTCGTTTTTTGAAAAAATAAAGACTCTGGGGATGGGGATGTTCACTACAATACATTTTATCAGGTTCAAAAATCAGATTATCATGTGCTTCATAGTTTTAGTGGAAGCGGGAGAAATGCAGTAAATTGGCCAATTGCTAAAGAGCCATTTCTTTATTTCGGATTGAACCCGAACTGGTTCGAATATACCTTAGAAGGAGAAGATATCATCCATGACCGACCTGTGTATGTGTTGTCTTTCCGTGCGGCGAGCAAGGCTTTTGAGCGTGATATTAAAAAGTGGCGTAGGTCTCATAAGAAAAAACTACAGCAAGGAAAATTTTACATCGATCAGCTAGATTATGGGCTTCACCGAATGAGTCTCAAGTGGGAAAATCCGGATCAGGAAACTAAAATGTCTGAATCCAGAAGGTACAAGTATTTACCTATTGATGAATCGATGAATGCCTATTTTCGTCGTGATGAGGATGGGCGTTACCTATTTTCGTATGTTAATTATTCAGCGAGTGCCATAGGCTATGGGTACGAGGGAGAAGGGTTTCATGAGGGAAAACTAATGAAGGAATTTGCCGAGTTATATGCTATTGAATCGTACCCTGTGGCATTGTCATATGATGAAATACGCTCCCGCTACAGCTATGGTCTGAGAGGTAAAGCCCCTTATTATATACTGAATTATGTGCCGGACTTGTATAACGGCTGGATTTTTTTACCGGGTCGTTCAACCTATGATCCAAAGTTTTGGGAAAAAGCCACCTTCCCGCCATTGCCCAACGAGCAGAAAGTACTTTCCGATTTATCCCAACCCAGACCGCTGTCCGAACAATTTGCTGATTTTTCCAATATTCAGCTGTATATCATCCCAGAACTGAAACGTAGGCATAAGATTTCAAACCCTTATTGGAATCGTAAGGAAATTCAAATCTATTAGGATAAAAAAAACATTATGGGACTGCATTGGCTTATATCCGCTTTGCTTATTTTCCTCACTGTTTTGCAAATGGTATGAGCTAGTGGAGGTACTAGGTCTTTCGTGAGGTAAACCAAATAAAACGGTCGGCATGCCTTCTCTGAGGTATGCCGACCGTTTTCAGTTTGAAGCGCTCTGCTTGGGTTTAAAATTGGAGCAGGGCCTTTGCTTGTCCCTGAAGAAGCTCCAGGTATAAAGGATTTTGGATGCGATCTTCCTGCATATTGCGCTCGATCTGGGCGAGCTTCGGCTTTTGCGCCAGCACATGCATGCCGAGATAATGGAAAATATCTGTAAGGTGACTCAGTGCGATGCCAGCCCCCCCGATGCCAGAAGAGAGGCCTACCAGAGCGCATTTTTTATCGCGAAACCCATTCGGGTAAGACATGCCATCGATAAAGGTTTTGAGCACTCCGGGAAAGCTGCCATTATATTCAGGTACGATAAAGACGTATTTCTCAGCAGCAGAGACACGGGCGAGCAGCGCATTAAATGCGGGATTTTTCCCGTTATGCTCGTACAGCGCACTAAAAGCAAAATCCGCTGGGAGCTCCTCCAGCGCGAGGGTCTCCACTTCTGCTGCTCCCTGCTCCACTAAAATTTCACGGTACTGCGCCGCGATTTTGTTGGAAAGGGCCTGCTTGCGGTTGGTGCCCACGATAAGTAAAATCATAGTATCATCGGTTTAAAAGAATGGGTGGTCGGGCGCACACAGCAGGCGCCGGCGACTAGAAAAAGCCCTTTGGCTACCTTCCTAAACACGGATTCCGTATTTTTGTGCCAGAAAGGAGGGGGAATTGCGTATATTCCTTCGAAAATAAACCCTTAAAACACGCAGTAAGCATGAGACAAGAGGCAGAACTCTCTGAAATGGAGAAGATTAAGGCTGCAGCCGCCCATATACAGCAGCAGGTTCCCGTCACTGTGGAAATCGGCATTATTTTAGGTACAGGCCTAGGTCAACTTGTAAATTCTATCGAGGTGGAGCAGGTGATTCCCTACGAGGAAATTCCCTTTTTCCCCGTATCGACCGTAGAAAGCCACTCGGGAAAATTAATTTTCGGTCGCTTGGAGGCAAGTATGTGCTCGCTATGCAGGGCCGTTTCCACTATTATGAGGGCTATTCCATGCAGCAGGTGACCTTTCCCGTGCGTGTCATGAAGCTGCTCGGTCTGAAGCATCTGCTCGTCTCGAATGCCGCAGGTGGCTTGAATCCGGGCTTCCAGGTGGGTGAGCTGATGCTCATCTCAGATCATATCGACCTGTTTCCAGAGAATCCCCTTCGGGGTAAAAACATCGACGAGCTGGGGCCACGCTTCCCAGACATGAGCGAGCCTTATGCAGAAGCCCTACAACAAAAAGCGCATTCCATCGCGCAGGCAGCAGGCATCACCCTGCACAGTGGCGTGTATGTGGGCGTACAGGGTCCGAACCTGGAGACCAAAGCCGAGTACCATTACCTCCGTGTAATCGGTGCGGACGCGGTGGGTATGAGCACCATTCCTGAGGTGATCGTGGCTAATCAGATGGGCGTGAAGGTGATGGCACTCTCTGCGATCACGGACCTGTGCTCGCCGGGGAACATTAAAAAAGTAGAAATCGCGGAGGTGCTTGCCGCTGCCGCCAAAGCAGAGCCCGGCATGACGACCATCATGCGTGGCCTCGTAAAAGAGTTGTAAAAAAAACCTGTAGCGTGGGCCGCCACCCGGTATGGCCCACGCCCTTTTTTATCGATATGCAGCAGCTAAGCATCCGTGGAGTAACGAAAGCCTATGAAGGTCAGCGGGTTTTGCACGACGTGCAATTCGAGGCGCAGCGTGGCCGCATACTGGGCTTCTTAGGTCCAAACGGTGCTGGAAAGTCCACCACGATGAAGATCATCATGGGCTATCTGGAAGCAGATAGCGGTCAGGTGCTTTTAGAGGACTGGGATTCACGGGAAAACCCGATCGCTTTCCGGCGGCATCTGGGTTATCTTCCCGAGCAGAACCCGCTCTATACGGACATGTATGTGCGAGAATTTTTGGCGTTTATGGCGGGGCTGTATAAGGTGCCTGCCGGCCAAAGAAAGGATCGTATCCAGTACCTGCTGGAGGCCTGTGGGCTTTTGCCGGAGGCGCATAAAAAAATCCAACAGCTCTCTAAGGGCTATAAGCAGCGGGTAGGACTGGCAAAGGCCCTGCTGCATGATCCAGCCGTGGTGCTACTCGATGAGCCGACTACAGGGCTGGACCCGAACCAGCTTTTGGCCATCCGACAGCTGATTCAGGAGGTGGCAAAGGATAAAATCGTGGTGCTGAGCACGCACATTATGCAGGAGGTGGAGGCGCTCTGTGACGATGTGGTCATCCTCTCCGCGGGGCGTGTGGTGGCGAAAAGCACCTTAGACGAACTGACCACCGCCCGAGGCATGGAGCAGGTGGAGCTGGAGCTGGAACAGCCTTTCGCAGGGGCCATAGGAGAAGGTCCCTGGCAGCGGGTAACGGGTGCAGGTACGCAGCGGCTCCTCTTCGAAGGAGACAATCGACACGCCCTCCAGACGGCTGTCTTGGCCTTCATCCAGCGGGAAGCGCTGGCCGTCCGCCGCCTGCAGGTAAGGCGGGATAGCCTAGAAGACGTGTTTTATAATTTGACCCAAGGAAAAAATGCGCGCGCTACTTTGGAAGGAAATCAGTAGTTTTTTTAGTCAGTTAAGTGGCTTTCTAATGGTGGCCGTGTTTTTACTGACGCTGGGGCTGCTGCTATGGGTGTTTCCGGATACCAACGTGCTGGATTTCGGCTACGCAGACTTAGAGCCACTTTTCTATTTGAGCCCCTTTGTGTTTATGTTTTTCATCCCGGCTGTTTGCATGCGCCTGCTAGCGGATGAGCGGCGTCAGGCACCTGGGAGCTGCTGGCCACTGCGCCCCTGCCGGTATGGAAAGTGGTGGTGGCCAAGTATCTGGCGGCATTGCTGCTCATTTTTCTGGCGCTGCTGCCCACCTGGGGCTACTTGTATAGCTTGTATCAGCTCGGAGACCCCGTGGGCAATATCGATGTGGCGGGCTTTGCGGGCTCCTGGGTTGGTCTCTTTCTTATCGGTGCGGCATTTGTGGCGATAGGGGTCTTGGGCTCGGCTTTCAGCCAAAATCAAATGATCGCCTTCCTCTGGGGGGTGTTTTTAAGCTTCCTGCTTTACAGCGGACTTTCGGCGCTGGTGGACCTGCAGTGGGAGCATCCGCTGGCTTATTATTTAGAGGCACTCAGCATGCGCTACCACTATGTGCAGCTCAGCCGAGGGGTGATCGACATGGAAAATGTCGCGTATTTTACCGGTTTAATCGTGCTGGTACTCGGCATTAGTATTGAAAAATTAGAACGCGCATGAAAAAGAAAAGCTGGAGGAGATTCACCACGATCGGGATGCTGCTGCTGGGGCTTTTTGCGCTTGCGCAATTTTTTCCTTATCGAATCGACCTGACCGAAGAAAAGCGTTACAGCCTAAATCCCGCTACGATCGCCTTCTTGGAGGAGCTGGAAGAGCCGGTGACGGTGGAGCTTTTGCTGACAGGAGAGGCACTGCCGCCAGGCATGAAGCGGCTGCAGCGCGCCATCCGCGAAATGGTACAGACCTTCGATGTGTATAGCCCCGTGAAGATCTCGGTGCGGGAGCTGAACCCCCTGAACCTTCCTAAGGAGGAGCAAGAGGAGTTTATCGTGGGGCTGAGTGAATTCGGGATTAACCCGACTAATGTGTTTACAGGGAATGAGCTCGGGCAGCGGACGCAACTGCTTTTTCCGGGGGTGCTGCTGCGTACGCAGGAGTTTGAGACGGGCGCCTGCTGCTGCGGGGCCTGCGGGATATGCCGGCGGAGCAAATTTTACAGACTTCCATAGAGAATCTGGAGTATGAGCTGCTGCGCGGCTTGAAAGATTTAGTGCAGGAGGGCGGTGCTGCCATCGGGATGCTGATGAGTCGCGGCGAGATGGCCGAAGATGAGGGTTTTGGCTTAGTGGAAGCCCTGTCCGAGGAGTTTGAGGTGTTTAAGGTGCCACTGGAGCAGGCAAATCGGGTGGAGGACTTGGACCCATTCGATGTGCTGCTCATCATGGGGCCGAAGGAAGCCTACACGGAGCGGGAGCGGTATTTTCTGGATCAGTACCTCATGCGAGGTGGGCATCTGGTGTTTGCGCTGGATGCGCTAGCCTTCGATCCGGATGCGCTGAGTGCTCCGGAGGGAACGATCGCCATGCCCTTTGACCATGGCTTCGATCAGATGCTCTTTCGCTATGGCGTGCGGATAAATAAAGACCTGGTGCAAGACCTGAATTTCGGCCTGCTGCCGGTTTATGGGGGAAATTTTGGCAATCAGGAGCAGCTGGTTCCCCTGCCTTGGCCCTTTTATGTGCGGGTTACGCAGCTGGCCAAGCATCCGGTCACGAAGGGGCTGGATCCGCTGCTGGTGCGCTATGTATCTTCTTTGGATACGGTAAAGGCAGAGGGTGTGCGTAAGACACCGCTGCTGTTCAGCTCTCCCTATAGTTTTCGGGAGGCAGCTCCTGTGCGGCTGGCCCTATCGGATGCCGAGCGGGCGCCGGATGTGGAGCGCTTTCAGGCGGGCTCCCTGCCGCTGATGTATCTCTTAGAGGGTGAATTTACTTCCTTTTATAAGAATCGGTTTTTACCTGAGGGGGTGGATGCTGCCGGTTTTCTCGAGCAGGGGAGCAGGGGGCGTGTACTGGTGACGGGCTCGGGCTCCTGGTTTAAAAGCCAGCGGATCGGGGAGGGGCAGGCCCCTTTGGCCCTAGGCCAAAGTCCCCTTCAGGTCGAGGACTACGATAACCGGCGCTTCGTGCAGCATCTGATGCAGTACCTGCTGGAGCCGGAGGGGATGATCGCTAGCCGCGCTAAGGAATTTCGGGTGCGGCCTCTCGATAAGGTGCGTGTGCAGGAAGAGCGGCGCTACTGGCAGGGGGTAAATGTGCTTTTGCCGCCACTGCTGATGGTTCTGCTGGGGCTGGGGCTCGTGCAGCTGCGTCGGATGCGCTACGCAAGGCGCTAATTTTACGGCTTTTTTCCGGGAGAATGCACCTAGAGTGGGCTGAGTTTCTGAATTTATTTCTAACTTTACCCAGTTTTAAAATTAGTATTCAAATAGCCTAGATATATGAAATTCATTGTTTCTTCGTCCGCTTTGCTGAAGCAGCTGACCGCCATTAACGGGGTGGTGACCACAAACCCGGTAGTGCCGATTTTGGAAAACTTTCTTTTTCAGATTGAGAATGGTTTGCTGACCATCACTGCTTCGGATTTGCAGACGTCGATGATGACCTCCATCGAGGTGGATGCGCGCGAAGATGGTAGCATCGCAGTGCCCGCGCGGATTTTGATCGATACCTTAAAAAACCTTCCTGAGCAGCCGGTTAACTTTACCATCGACCACGAGACGTATAGCATCGAAATCAGCTCAGATAATGGTCGCTATAAACTGGCGGGCGAAAACGCTACGGACTTCCCAAAAGTAGTGGAGGTGTCTAACCCGACGGTGGTGGATATGTCCACAGAAGTGTTAAGTAGCGCGATTAACAATACGATTTTTGCGACGAGCAGTGACGATTTACGTCCGTCTATGACGGGGGTGTACATCAATCTCAGCGATACGAATGCTACTTTCGTAGCCACAGATGGGCATCGCCTCGTGCGCTACCGCCGAGTAGACGTAACTTCTGAGCAGCCTGCCAGCTTAATCATCCCGCGTAAGGCACTCAACCTGCTGAAGTCCACGCTTCCTTCTGAAAATGTGCCGGTAAAGGTGGAGTTTAACAGTTCGAATGCCTACTTTAGCTTTAACAGCATTAAGATGATCTGTCGTCTTATCGACGAGCGCTTCCCGGATTATGAAAATGTAATTCCTACAGATAATCCGAACCACATGCGTATCGACCGTCAGGAGTTACTCGGCTCGCTGAAGCGTATTTCCATCTATGCGAACAAGACGACCTATCAGGTGCGCTTAAAAATTACGGGCAGCGAGCTGCAAATTTCAGCGGAGGATTTAGATTTCTCGAATGAGGCGAACGAGCGCTTGTCCTGCCAGCATGATGGTGAGGATATTGAAATTGGCTTTAACGCGAAGCTTCTCGTAGAGATGCTGAATAACTTACACGCGAAAGAGGTGACGCTACAGCTTTCAGCGCCTAGCCGTGCGGGTCTGCTGGTGCCGACGGACTCTGGCGATGCGGAAGATGTGCTGATGCTGATTATGCCGGTAATGCTAAATAATTACGTGTAAGCGTAAGTGCTTTGGGCTGAAAGCCCCAAAAAAAATATAGCTAAAAAGTATAAAATGCCCCAGAGATTCTTTAACCTCTCTGGGGGCATTTTTTTAGGTGTGTGAGCTGCTGAGTAAAGCGCTTATTGAAAGAATTTTTTGTCCGCGATATATTGGGCCACATCCGGGTGTAGAAGGTACTTCACCGAATGTCCTGCAGCGATGGATTCACGGATAAAGGTAGCGGAAATATCCAAGAGGGGGGCTGGAACAAACTGCACGTTCGGATGTTCGTAGGCTTGTGCTTCGCCTGGCCTGGGGTAAACGAGAAGCCCGATGTGCTCTAAGATCCACTCTGCATTTTTCCATTTATGGAAATGTGTAAGATTATCGCTGCCCACGATGAGCTTGAAGGCATGCTGGGGATATTTGTCGGTGAGATACGCCAGGGTATCCACCGTGTAGCTGGGGCGGGGCATGTGAAATTCTACATCCGAGGCCTTAAACGAAAAATGATCGGCGATGGCGAGCTCTACCATCTTAAGCCGATCAAATTCATGCAGCAAGCTTTTCCTCTTCTTAAAAGGATTTTGGGGGCTTACTACAAACCAAATTTCATTTAGGTCACTGCGGTCTAGGAGTGTATTCGCTAAGATAAGGTGTCCGACATGAATCGGATTAAACGAACCGAAAAACAAACCTATTTTCACGCTGCCTTAGGAGTTAAGAAAATTCCCCACAAGTGTCTCTGCTTGCTGAAAGGAAGTCTCTCTATCGTCATTAACGATGGTTACATCAAATTTGTTCTCGAAACTCATCTCGAATTTTGCTTTATAAAGCCTGCGGGAGAGGCTTTCTTCGGATTCCGATCCGCGGTCGGTGAGGCGCTCCTTTAATACCTCGAGACTGGGCACTTTTACGAAGATGGCGAGCGCGTGCGCTCCGAAATAATTTTTCAGATTTACGCCTCCTTTTACATCTACATCGAAGATGACATGCTTACCACTGTCCCAGATACGCTGAATTTCTTCCTTTAGTGTGCCGTAGAAGTTGCCCTCATACACCTCTTCCCATTCGATAAAAGCATCTGCATCGATTTTGGCTTTGAATTCTTCAGGGCTTAAAAAGTAATAATCTTTTCCGTGCACCTCGGCGCGGCCCCGCTTATCGCGTGTACAGGCAGAGATGGAAAAGCCAAGTTGAGGAAATTTAGTAAGTAGATGTCGGACGATCGTCGTTTTTCCAGAACCGGAGGGAGCGGAAAAGATGATCGCTTTACCTTGTGTCGCCATAGGATGGATGGGGGGTGAGGACGTGTGCGTGATTTCGTAATACGGGCGCAAATTACAAAAGTCTCGCACGGAATCAAACGCCAGCTCTCGGGCTTAGCGCGCGTCTAATTTAATTTCTTGAATTTTTTTACGGATATCCGACTTCATGTCCTCTGACATGCAGAACTTGGTGCACTTGGTGTGAATCGCCTCCTTAATCGCTTTTTCTAAGTGAAAATGCTCGAAGCAAGGCTGGCATTTGGCCAGTTTTTCTTGGATAATTTCCTTTGAATCAGGGATATTATTTCCGTCTATGATGCGCTCTAACAGTTGAAAACAGCGACTGACGTCTGCACATTCCAACTTCCTTTGCCCCGATTTGTCTAATTCTTTGTCCATTTCACTCTGTTTTCTTTGCCCGGCAGGGCGGATAATCTTAATAATACAAATTTTACTGGTGTTAATTTTCCTCTTCTTCTTCGGAGTCGGTTTTATAGCCCATATACTGGGCATAAGAACGTAATTTCTCTTTTAATAAGTTCCTCGCCCTGTGCAATCTTGAGCGTACCGTTCCGATGGGAATGTCTAAAATTTTCGCCATTTCTTCATACGTGAAGCCCTCCAGGTCACAGAGTATAATAACCGTACGAAAATCTACAGCCAGGCTATTTAGCGCATTCGAAATCTCGTCCCCGAGCATGTCTTTCACCGAATCCACCCGTAAGTCAGTGGTTCCTTGATAATCAACGTCATCACTGTTGTAAAAGGTTTCCACTTCTTGATAATCTACCTTCGCTGGCTGCTTGGATTTTTTTCGATACTCATTAATGAAGCTGTTTTTCAGGATACGGAAGAGCCAGGCCTTCGCATTGGTGCCCTGTTCGAAACTATTGATGAAGCGGTATGCCTTCAGGTAGGTGTCTTGCACGAGGTCTTTGGCATCGTCCTCGTCGAAGGTGAGCCTGAAAGCAAAATTATACATGCTATCCATGTGGGGCATGAACTCCCCATCAAAGATGCTGTCCTTCTCTTCTTGACTGTATTTTTTTCTTTGACTTTCAGACATAGAATTCAAATGTACATAAACTTCACTTACTGTAACCATTTTTTCAGCGGATTGTCTATGAAATTACGTTATTTTGAGACGCAGTACGGGTGGGAGTCTCCTACAAATGTGCTTAATGTTGTAAATATAGTTCGTGTACGAATAAAATTCAATTTTGCCGGCAGCTCTTTTCGTCTTGCGCGGGTCTGGATACTTTAAAAGTTTATGTTTTTCTTTCGCATTATCGCTTCTTTACCGCTTGGGGTGCTTTATTTGGTGACAGATGTACTCTTCTTGCTGGCCTTTTATGTGCTCGGCTACCGCCGCAAAGTCGTCGAAGAGAATCTTCGTGCCGCTTTCCCGGAGAAGTCCGCTGCCGAGCGGCAAAGGATCGCGAAGGCGTTCTACCGAAATCTTACGGATTCCTTCGCTGAGACGCTTAAGCTTCTCGTCATGTCCGAGGAAGAGCTGCGGCGCCGTGTGCAAATCGAAAACAGTGCGCTCGTGGATGCGCTGGTGGACGAGGGCAAGGTGGTGCTCGGACTGACGGGGCATTTTTTCAACTGGGAGATGCACCTGCTGGGTGCCTCGCAGTACCTGCGCAGCCCTACCGATGTGGTCTATCAAAAAATAAATTCTCCCCTTTTCGAGGAGTTGATGCTGCAGATACGCACCCGTTTCGGGATGCAGCTGGTACCCCGACTGGGTTTTCAGCGGGATTTTTTGCGTAAGCGCACCCAGCCGCGCCTTATCGTGCTGGCGGCAGACCAGCGTCCTACGGAGCAGGAAATCCGTTACCGAAGGCCCTTTATGCATCGGGAGACGGTGTTTTTTGAGGGGGCGGAGAAGCTGGCCAAGCGGTTCGAGCTGCCGGTCGTGTACGGTACTGTGCACAAGCCGAAACGGGGGCACTATGTGTTTCAGTATTCCCTTTTGGCGCAGCCCCTTATGCAGAGAGCCGAGAACATAGCATCACGGATGCATTCGTGGAGCGTGTGGAGGCGGACATGCGGGCGAATCCGGCGGGGTACTTATGGAGCCACAACCGCTGGAAGGCCTTGTGATTTTATGGCTCGCTAAAAAGCCTTAACTTTGTACGCGAGTAGGAAAAGAGGATATGGAATACCTAAAGGGGCTGAATGCTCCACAAAAAGAGGCAGTAGAACACACCGATGGCCCCCTGATGATTATCGCAGGGGCGGGTTCGGGAAAAACTCGGGTGCTGACGTATAGAATCGCGCATCTGATCTATTCGAAGGGCGTGGATCCTTTCCAGATTTTGTCGCTGACCTTTACGAATAAGGCGGCTGCGGAGATGAAGCACCGGATAGAGAAACTGATCGGGCTGGAGGCGCGGAATACCTGGATGGGGACTTTTCACTCCACTTTCGCGAAGATTTTACGCGTGGAGGCGCCGAAGCTGGGCTACACCAGTAATTTTACGATTTACGACACGGATGACAGCAAGTCGCTGGTGCGCACGATCGTGAAGGAGCTGCGGCTGGACGATAAGGTGTACAAGCCTGCCGCGGTGCTATCGCGGATTTCGGGGGCAAAAAACCGGCTGATTTCCTGGGAGGCCTACTTAGAGGATCCTTACATCAAGGCCGACGATGAGGCTGCTATGAAGCCACGCGTCGGGGATATTTATAAGATGTACCAGCAGCGCCTGTTCCGAAGTGGCGCCATGGATTTCGACGACCTACTGTTTAATACGAATGTCCTCTTTCGCGATCATCCGGATGTACTGAATAAGTACCAGCAGCGCTTTCGCTATGTGATGGTGGATGAGTTTCAGGACACGAACCTTTCCCAGTATCTGATCACGAAAAAGCTGGCAGCGGTGCATCAGAATATCTGTGTGGTGGGGGACGACGCCCAAAGTATCTACGCCTTCCGGGGTGCGGATATTCAGAATATCTTGAACTTCGAAAGCGATTATCCGGACTTAAAGGTGGTTAAGCTGGAACAAAACTATCGCTCCACCCGCCACATCGTGGAGGCGGCGAATTCTATTATCGCCAAGAACAAGCGGCAGCTGGATAAGCATGTCTGGACCGCAAATGATAAGGGCGACCTGGTGGCACTGATGAAGGCCTCCTCCGATAATGAGGAGGGACGCCTGGTGGCTACGACCATTTTCGAGGAGCGTAACAATAAGAAGTTGGCCAACTCCGACTTCGCGATCTTGTACCGTACCAACTCCCAGTCGCGTGCGCTGGAGGAGGCGCTGCGCAAAATGAACCTACCCTATAAGATCGTCGGAGGTCTTTCCTTCTATCAGCGGAAGGAGATTAAGGATCTGATGGCCTACCTGCGCTTCACGGTAAATTCGGAAGACGAGGAAGCCTTTAAGCGGATCATTAACTTCCCGAAGCGCGGGATCGGCGATACGTCTGTGGAGAAAATCATGGTAGCGGCCTATGAGCATGATATTCCCCTCTGGGAGGTGCTGTCGAATGCGAGCCACTTTTTATCTGGCCGTGCGGCCAATAGCACCTCGGATTTTGCCACGCTGATCAAGAGCTTCCGCATCGAGGCGGAGCGCAAGGACGCGTATGAGACCGCTAAAAAGGTGGCGCAGCAGTCGGGGCTCTTGAAGGAGCTTTATGAGGACAAAACCATCGAGGGGCTGAACCGTTATGAAAACGTGCAGGAGCTGCTGAATGCGATTAAGGAGTATGTTGACAATGAGGAGAATACCGATAAGTCGCTGGGGGCTTTTCTTCAGGAGATCGCGCTGCTTACCGATAACGATCGGGATAAAGACCAATCTGATGCGGTCACGATGATGACCATTCACGCTTCTAAGGGCTTGGAATTCAAGCAGGTTTTTGTGGTAGGATTAGAGGAAGATCTATTCCCTTCGCAGATGATGATGCAGAGCCGGGAGGATTTAGAGGAGGAGCGCAGGCTGTTTTATGTGGCCACGACTCGCGCCATGGAGAAGTTATACTTGACCTACGCCCTGACGCGTTACCGCTATGGGCGCCTGCTGCAGTGTGAGCCTAGCCGCTTTTTGGATGAAATCGATCCCAACTGCCTCCAGGTCAGCAAGCGTGCCAGCACGGCGCCGATGGGAGCGCTTCGGGGGGAGGGCTTGGGCTCAGAGGGCCAGAACGGCTATGTGGGGATTAAGAAGAAGCCTTTGCAGCGCAGCGGCACCACGGCCAAAATCCATACGCCTAGTCCGGACTTTAAACCTTCGAATACGCAGAACCTGCAGGAGGGTGATCGGGTGGAGCATCCCAAGTTCGGTTTTGGTACGGTGCAAAAAATCGAGGTGGAGGGGCTAAACCGAAAGGCCAGCATCACGTTTGAGAATTTTGGAGAAAAGACATTATTGCTTAGCTTTGCTAAACTACGCATTTTATAAAGGGGATATACCCGATAGCAAGAGGATTTTTCCTCCGAGAGAGCGCCAGTGAGCGCAGATCAGGCATTAAATACCAATCATTTTGAGAGAATACGGGAAAAATATTTTGGCCCTCGTGCACCATGTGGCGGGGCTGGAAGACAGGGAAAGAAGGACGCAGAGTGCCTACACCTTAGTGGAGCTGATGAAGCAGCTGAATCCACAGTTGAAGTCGGAGAGCGACCAGAAGTTATGGGATGATTTGTACATCATGTCCGCTTTCACCTTAGACGTGGATGGCCCCTATCCAGTGCCGGAAAAAGAACTTTTAGGCAAGCAGCCTTTGCCGATAGGCTACCCGGAGACGGAGATCAAGTTCAAGCATTATGGGCGTAACATCGAGCTGCTGATCGAGAAGGCCATCGAGCTGGAAAACGATGAGGAGCAGGAGGCGGCCATTATTTATATCGGTCAGCTGATGAAAAGCTTTCAGGCAGCCTGGAACCGGGATAATTACGATGACGGGATCATTTTAGAAGACATTAGAACCCTTTCGAAGGGGCGCCTGCACATTGACTTGGAGCGTGTACGAGAGCAGGGACTTTTCGATACCTCCACGAAGCGGGATTTTAACGCACCGCCGCAGCCGATCCGCGAGCAAAACAGCTATGGCAACAAAAAATCTTTTGGCCACAAAAATTATAAGGGCCGAAGTGGGGGAGGAAATTACAAAAAACATAACCGTCGTTAAGCATTTATGGCATCTTTTCGAGTAGAGGGAGGCGCCCGCCTCTCCGGAAGTATTACGCCCCAAGGGGCCAAAAATGAGGCGCTACAGATTTTATGTGCTGTTTTACTGACGGACGAGCCAGTGCATGTGCATAAGGTTCCGAACATCCGCGATGTGAACAAGCTCATCGAGCTACTAGCAGATATGGGGGTGAAGGTCACGAAAACGGGAAAGGAGTCCTATACTTTTCAGGCGGATGAAGTGGACTTGGCCTATTTGGAGACGGAAGAGTACCTGAAGCAGGCTTCTTCACTGCGGGGCTCGGTCATGGTCCTTGGGCCGCTGCTGGCACGTTTTGGCTTCGGCAAATTATCCAAGCCGGGCGGGGATAAAATCGGGAGAAGACGTATGGACACCCACTTTACAGGGTTCCAAAAGCTCGGTGCCGTTTTTCCTACGACGCGGAGCGGGAGCTCTACCACATCGATGCCAGTGCACTGAAAGGGACCTATATGTTGCTCGATGAGGCCTCCGTAACGGGGACTGCAAACATCGTGATGGCGGCGGTTCTGGCTGAGGGACGCACCACCATCTATAATGCTGCTTGTGAGCCTTACTTGCAGCAGCTCTGTGCGATGCTAAACCGCATGGGCGCATCCATTTCAGGTATTGGTTCTAATCTTTTACACATCGACGGGGTCAAGCGTCTCGGCGGCACCAGCCATAAAATGCTGCCCGACATGATCGAGATCGGCTCTTTCATCGGGCTAGCGGCCATGACGGGCTCAGCGCTACGGATTAAGGACGTGCAGCTCCCCATGCTGGGCATCATTCCGGAAACTTTTCGCCGCATGGGCATACAGCTGGAGTTCGATGGCGACGACATCGTGATTCCCGCGCAGGAACATTACGAAATCGAGACCTTTATCGATGGCTCTATTTTGACGGTAGCTGACGCCATCTGGCCAGGCTTTACACCGGATCTCCTGAGTATCATCTTGGTGACGGCCACGCAGGCGAAAGGTACGGTGCTGGTGCACCAAAAGATGTTTGAAAGCCGCCTCTTCTTCGTGGATAAACTAATCGACATGGGCGCCCAAATCATTCTATGTGACCCCCATCGGGCGACCGTTATCGGGCTGGATCGCAAGTATCCGCTTCGTGGCATTCGCATGACCTCTCCAGATATTCGAGCGGGTGTGGCGCTACTGATCGCGGCCTTATCGGCCAAAGGGACCTCGATTATCGACAATATCGAGCAGATCGATCGGGGGTACCAGTACATCGATGAGCGCTTGAATGCTTTGGGAGCGAATATCGTGCGCATTTAAACAATTTCGTGTGGAAATGTTTTCTCCAATAAAACAGCAGATGAAAAACGCCTTCTATTATGTGTGCCTCTTGGCGGTTTTGGCGCTAGCCGCCTGCCAAACGGAAGCCAAGGAGCAAACCTTACCTGAAAAAGTAGCTGAAGCCTACGGGTTTAGCGCACTGGAAGGTGTAGAGCAGGTACGCTATACCTGGAATGTGCAGGCAGGAGAGCGCAGGGTAAGCCGCACATGGACCTGGAATATGGCCGAGCAGCTGGTCACCTATGCCGATGCGGATACGACGTTTCAGTATGCGCTGACAGCGGAGCCGCTACCGGAAATCGATGCAGCTTTCGTGAATGACAAGTACTGGGCGCTGTTTCCGTTTCAGCTGATGTGGGATACGGGCTACACCTATAAGGTGGAGGAAAATGCGGAGTCTCCGATCTCAGGAGCTGTGGCGACCAAGTTGGTTATCGTCTATAACGACAGTGATGGCTATACGCCGGGAGATGCGTACGACTTGTACTTGGATGAGCGTTTTATGATCCGTGAGTGGGTGTTTCGGAAAGGGAATGGCAGCGAGGGGCGGGCCTTCACCTGGGAGCAGGAGGAGCAGTATGCAGGGTTAACGCTATCGACCATGCACCGAAATGCCGCCGGAGAGCGCTTTATCTGGCTGACAGATATCGAAGTGAAGTGATTTGCGCCAGGCGCAGCAGGAGGCCGAAGACCTCAGCCCATGCGGCAGGTTTTCGGCTTTGTTTTTTAGGGTGTATGCAGACGTTTGCATCAATTTTTTAGTCCATTTCCCTGTTTTGGCGCCCCGTCTTTACTGAAATCCCAGTATATTGGGGCTATGAAAAAGAAATTTTACAGCGTAGGCGGAGCCTTTTGCTGCTCGCAGCCAGCCTGATGGCCTGCAGCCCGAAAGAAACTGCGCTGACGGCACCTATAGAAACGCATACCATGCAGACAGAGAAAAAAGTCGTCTATCAAGTGTTTACGCGCTTGTTCGGAAATACGGGCACGGCCCAAAAGCCTGGGGCACGGCAGAGGAAAATGGCGTCGGGAAGTTTGCGGATTTCACGGATAAGGCCTTAGCTGAAATTAAGGACCTCGGCGTGACGCATATCTGGTACACAGGAGTGCCGCATCATGCGCTGATTCGGGACTACAGTGCGCTGGGTATTTCGGCAGATGATCCTGACGTGGTAAAAGGACGGGCGGGCTCTCCGTATGCGGTGAAGGATTATTACCAAGTGAATCCAGACCTGGCCGTGGATCCGGAGCGGCGCATGGAAGAATTCGAGGCCCTGGTGCAGCGTACCCATGCGGCAGGAATGCGGGTTATTATCGATATCGTACCCAACCATGTGGCGCGCAAGTACGAAAGTTTGGGCAAGCCAGAGGGGGTGCGCGACTTTGGGGCTGATGATGACACTTCGGTCGCCTATGCGCGGGATAATGATTTTTATTACATCCCTGGCGAGGCCTTCCAAGTGCCCGATCCCTTAGCGGGCTACCGACCGCTCGGAGGGGAAGCGCATCCACTTGCTGATGGTAAGTTCGACGAAAATCCCGCCAAATGGACAGGGAATGGAGCGCGTGATGCCAAGCCACATTTCTACGACTGGTACGAGACGGTGAAGGTCAATTATGGCGTCCGGCCAGACGGGACACGGGATTTCCCTGCTTTGCCGGAAGGCTACAGCCAGGCAGACGCGGCGGAGCACCTCGCGTTTTGGGAGAAACAAGATGTGCCGGCTTCATGGAAAAAATGGAGGGATATCGCCTTTTTCTGGATGGATAAGGGCGTGGACGGCTTCCGGTACGATATGGCGGAAATGGTCCCTGTGGAGTTTTGGTCTTATCTGAACAGTGCGATCAAGGTGAAGAACCCGGAAGCTTTCCTGCTGGCGGAAATTTATAACCCTTCGGTGTATCGCGATTACATTTACAGCGGTAAAATGGATTTTCTGTACGATAAGGTGGCTTTGTACGATACCTTAAAAGGCATTATTCAGGGCAAAGGCTCCACTGATGCCATCGAAAAAGTGCAGCAGGACCTCGCAGATATCCATCCTCACATGTTGCATTTCTTAGAAAATCATGATGAGCAGCGTATCGCCAGCCTGAGTTCGCGGGGAATGCGCAGGCGGCCCTTCCTGCCATGGTGCTTTCTGCACTGCTGGACAGCGGGCCGGTCATGGTGTATTTTGGGCAGGAAGTGGGCGAGCCGGGTGCTGAAGATGCGGGCTTTGGAAAGCCGAGTCGCACCTCGATTTTCGATTACATCGGCGTGCCTCACCATCAGCGCTGGATGAATGGTGGCGCCTTCGATGGGGGACAGCTGTCCACGGAGGAGCGAGAGCTGCGCGCGTACTACCGAAAACTTTTGCAACTTACCCTAAAGGAGCCGGCATTTTCTGGGTCCTATGCTTCGCTGCATGGCTTTAATAGGCAGCATACCAAGTGGTATAACGATCGCGTGTACAGCTTTGTGCGCTGGCAGGGTGAGGAGCGTATCCTCGTAGTAAGTAATTTTAGCGCTTCGGATAGTTATGGTTTCGAGCTGCAGCTGCCAGAAGAACTGGTGCGCACCTGGGCCTGGAAGCCGGGCACCTACGCGGTGGAGGAACTGCTGGAAGGGGTGTCCATGCCAGCACTTCAGGTGGAGGATCGGGCCACTATTCGGGTGGACCTGGCTCCCCTGCAGTCTCTCGTCCTACGGCTGCCCGCGTGAGGAGTGCGGCGTAGCGCAAAATAGTTATTCCGTCAGTGCTTTGTGTAGTGTATGCAGCGATAAAAAATGGAACAAACCTCTTCTTCTAAATCTGTACAGGTATCTTTTCAGCAGGCTCCTGAGGAAGCGCTGGAATACATTACCGATCTAGCGCATCGCATCTGGCCCCATACCTTTGGGGAGATACTCAGCCCGCAACAGCTGACGTATATGTTGGACTGGATGTACGCACCGGCGCATTTAGCGGCGCAGGCAGCTGAGGGGCACCGTTTTTATTTGGTGTACACGTCTGGCGAAGAAGTGCCTATAGGATTTTTTGGCATTCAGCATGCCCTTTCTCCTCCTGAGGAGCTAAGAGACCTTCCTGCAGGCGCCACAGCCACCAAGATTCATAAGGCCTACCTACTACCTGAGCGGCAGGGGACAGGAATCGGTCGCTCCCTCTTTACTTTTATTCAGGAACTTGCTTTACAGGCGGGTAGTGCAGCGGTGTTTTTAAATGTCAACAAGTACAATGTCTCCGCCATTCGTTTCTACGAGCGGATCGGGTTTACGCGCATTCGGGAAGAGGTCATCGACATCGGAGCGGGCTATGTCATGGACGACTATGTGTATGCACAGTCTTTGAGGAGCCGGCCGCTGGCCAAAACTTAGCGAAGCCCACTCGCTTTACCCCTCTTTTTACATCTCCTCGAGCGCACGTTTACGGGCCATTTCGTATTCGGCCTCTGTGATCAGGCCCTCATCGAATAGGGCTTTTAGCTTCCGAAGGCGCTGCTCCAGATTGGAGATGGCCTCGGCTTCTTTTAACACTTGCTTCGGTCCCTCCTGTAGATGCTGTTCGAGCGGATCCAGTTCCGAAAGCGGGGTGAGTTCATACATGCGGCTTGGCTTGTATTTCATGGTCCATAAGAAGGGGACGAGGAAAAATATCCCGCCGATGATGGCGCCTACATCCACTTCCTCATCGCGTGCGAAGTAGCTGTAAAAAGGGGCATAGCCTTCTAATTCCAGACGTACATCCGTGACGCTCCCGACGATGCGTGTGTCCCGATGTTTATGTGGCGTGGTTCCTACCAGCTCATCGTTCAGGTAAAGTTTCGCTCCACCGGGTGTGGATTGAATAAGAGTAGCACTGCTACAGCTGGTGAAGAGCAGGAGTGCCGCCAATAAGATCGCTAAATAAGCTCGCATAAAAATTCCTTTATCGGAACAAAGATACTTTTATTTCAGGAAATTCTACGAATAGCCATGAAAAACAAGCGTTTATTTAGGCTTCTCGGCTTTTTTTGCGACCTAATGTAAAATAAGGAAGCCATGCACCGCGGCATAACTACCGCAGTGCATGGCCTCATTTGCGCATAAACTACTTACCACAGGGTTTTATTTCAACCGAAGGACCAGGTCGTCCTGCTGTACCATGGTGTTTTCCCGCAGCATGATCTCCTCGATCGTGCCTGCAAAAGGCGCCACCACCGTACTTTCCATTTTCATGGCCTCGATAAGGAAAAGCGGATCGTTTTTCTCCACCTGATCGCCACGATTTACGAGGATCTGGGTCAATTTGCCCTGTAAAGGGCTTCCTACATCCCCTTCCTTCGCTACTTTTTCATGCTT
This sequence comes from Nitritalea halalkaliphila LW7, assembly GCF_000265075.1. Classification (GTDB taxonomy): domain Bacteria; phylum Bacteroidota; class Bacteroidia; order Cytophagales; family Cyclobacteriaceae; genus Nitritalea; species Nitritalea halalkaliphila. The sequence continues at coordinate 83,270 of NZ_AJYA01000024.1, forward strand.
CACCGTTTCCACGAGCACCTGCTGATCCTGTACTTGAATCTGTCGATTCTGTCCGTTTAGCTTGAAGAAGGCATAGCGCTTACCCTCTGCATCTGGCGCGGTTACGTTCAGGTATTTGACGATGATTTTCTTACCTGGGGAAATCTCAAACACGATCTCCTCATTCTGCTTCATGCCATAAAAGAAGGCTTTAGAAGGCAGTGGGAGCACATTTCCGTAGTTTTCACAGAAACTGTGAAACTCCTGATATACCTTCGGATAAAGCGAGTAGGAGAGGAAGTCACAGATGCCCTTTTCCTTACCGAATTTCTCTTGGAAAGCTGGCAGCTCGCGCTCAAAGTCGATCGGCTCTAGCAGCTCATTAGGTCGGTGGGTATAGGGTTGCACTTCTTTCAAAACGATTTTTTGGAAATCCCTCGGGAAGCCGCCATAAGGTTGACCCAAGTCCCCCTTCAGGAAGTTGATCACCGAATCTGGAAACGAGAGGGATTCACCGCGACTTAGCAGATCCTGCGCTGTGTAGCCATTCGAGGTCATAAACAGCGCCAGGTCACCCACCACTTTCGAGGAAGGCGTTACCTTCACGATATCCCCTAGCAGCATGTTCGCCACACGGTAGTTCTCTTTAATCGTCTCGAATTTATGTTCGATGCCCAGGCCGCGCGCCTGAGGGCGCAAATTCGAATACTGCCCACCCGGAATTTCATTTTCGTAGACTTGGGCTGTGCCTGCCTTCAACTCGCTTTCGAAGGGATAGTACAGCTCACGTACATCCTCCCAGTAGTTGGCAAAGCGATTTAAGCTGCCCAGATCGATTTTTTGTTCCCGCTCATGGCCCTGCATCATGGCCACCAGAGAGTTAAAGTTGGGCTGAGAGGTCAAGCCACTCATACTGCTGATGGCCACATCTACGATGTCCACGCCCGCCTCGATGGCCTTTAGGTAAGTGGCACTCTGAATGCTGGATGTGTCGTGAGTATGCAGATGAATCGGAAGCTGCACATGCTGCTTCAAGCTGTCGATCAGTTCTGCCGCTGCATAAGGCTTAAGCAGCCCTGCCATGTCCTTGATACAGAGGATGTGGGCACCCATGTCCTCCAGCTTTTTAGCTACCTCGATGTAATAGTCTAGCGTGAACTTGGTTTTCTCAGGATTGCTGATGTCTCCAGTGTAGCAGATGCAAGCCTCTGCCAGCGACTGTGTCCGCTCCCGCACCGCTCGGATACTGATTTCCATGTTTTCGGTCCAGTTTAGGGAATCGAAGATGCGGAAAACATCCATGCCATTTCCTGCCGCCTCTTCGATGAAACGCTCTACCAAGTTATCCGGGTAAGAGGTATAGCCTACCGCATTTGAGCTCCTAAAGAGCATTTGTGTCAGGATATTGGGCATAGCCGCCCGTAATTTGCGCAAGCGCTCCCAGGGATCCTCCTTCAGAAAGCGCATGCATACATCGAAGGTGGCTCCACCCCAAAGTTCCACGGAGAAGAGCTCTGGATGGTGGCGCGCATAGCTTTCGGCGATCGCCAGCATGTCCGTAGTCCGCATGCGGGTGGCCAGGAGCGACTGGTGGGCATCCCGGAAGGTGGTGTCCGTATATAAAATTGGGCGCTGCTCCTTCACCCATTGGCTGAAGCCATCGGGACCGAGCGCTGTCAGCAGGTCCTTCGTACCTTTCGGAAAGGGGCTGTAAGGGTCAAAGTCCGGCACCACAGGAGAGCGAAAGACCTTGTCTTCTTGGATGGTTTTCACGTCCGGATTACCGTTAATGATGACATCAGAGAGGTAGCGCAGCAATTTGGTAGCGCGGTCTTTCCCCTTTGGGAATTCTAAGAGCTCGGGATGATCCTGAATGAAGGAAACGGTCTGCTCCCCCCTCACGAAGATGGGGTGCTTGACCACATTTTGGAGGAAGGGAATGTTCGTTTTTACCCCACGGATGCGGAACTCGGAAAGCGCACGGTCGAGGCGTTCTGCGGCTCCGCGCAATGTTCTGCCCCAGCTGGAGACCTTTACCAGCATGGAGTCAAAGAAAGGGGAGATGGTCACCCCAGAGTAGGAGCTGCCCTCATCGAGGCGGATGCCCATTCCCGCGGCATTTCGGTAGGCGATGATGGTGCCAAAGTCAGGCTGAAAATTGTTCGTAGGATCTTCTGTCGTCACGCGGCACTGAATCGCGAAGCCATTTACTTTCACATCCTCTTGGCTGCTGAGGTAGATGCCAGGGAAGGAGAGGGGGTGGCCCTGCGCGATGAGCAACTGGGAGCGGACGATGTCGATACCCGTAATTTCTTCTGTGATGGTATGCTCTACCTGGATCCTTGGGTTGACTTCGATGAAGTACACGTTTTCTTCTTTATCCACGAGAAATTCCACGGTTCCAGCATTATAGTAGCCCACATGATGGGCGATTTTTAAGGCATAGGCGTAGAGTTTATCTTTCGTGGCCTGGGAGAGGGTAGGGCTGGGCGCTACTTCTACCACTTTCTGGAAGCGGCGCTGTACGGAGCAGTCCCGTTCGTAGAGGTGCACGATATTTCCGTGCTGGTCACCGAGAACCTGTACCTCGATATGTTTCGGGTTTTCGATGTACTTTTCGATAAAGACTGTTCCCTCTCCGAACGCTTTTAAGGCCTCATTACTGGCCTCTTTAAAGGATTTTTTTAGCTCGGAAGCTTCGCGTACTACGCGCATTCCTCGGCCCCCACCCCCGGAGGCGGCCTTTAGCATGACCGGAAAGCCGATGCGCTCGGCTTCTGCGAGGGCCAGCTCCGCATCCTGTAGGTCCACCAAGGAATCTTCGATTACAGGAACTTCCGATTCGCGGGCGATTTTCTTCGCCGCCACCTTGTCGCCCAGTTTTTCCATGGCTTCCGGGGAGGGGCCTACGAAGAGGATACCTTCCTCTCGGCAGCGTCGGGCGAAGCGGACATTTTCGGATAAAAAGCCATATCCAGGGTGGATGGCATCGATCTTCTTGTCTTTAGCGAGCTGAATGATGGCTTCTACATCCAGGTAAGGCTTCAGGGGGTCGTGTTCCTTACCGATCTGGTAGGCCTCGTCCGCCTTATAGCGGTGTAAAGAATAGCGGTCTTCATGGGTGTAGATGGCTACGGTTCGAATTTTTAGCTCAGAACCTGCTCGAAAAATGCGTATGGCGATTTCCCCACGGTTCGCCACAAGCAAACGCTGGATTTTTCTCTCCGTCATTTGGGTTGTTTTATGGATTTTATAATAAAATGAGTGTTTGTCAACTCCTAATATCCACAAAAAGTCCGCCTATTTCAAGTTTGTTAATGAAAAAGACAGAGGCACGTGTTCGTGACGTGCCTCTTTAAGGTTTGAAAGTCTAGCGAAATTAAAGATTTTTTTTGTTTTTTCGCAGGCTTAGATATGTTTTTTCTTTTCTCTGGCGATCTCTAGCAGCAGCTCGCGAGAGCGGTGAAGCTGCGCCTTCACTGTTCCGAGGGGTTTTTCCAGCTCCACAGCGATTTCTTCATAGGAAAGCTCATCGAAGTAGCGGAGCTTGACCAGCTTACGGTATTTAGCTGGTAATTTATCCACGAAGATGCGCACCATCTCGATACGCTGGGAACGGATGAACTCATCTTGGGGATTATTGTCGTCATCTTCCACATCGATCGTCACACTATTTCCTCCATCATCGCTGAGGGTGGTATTCAAGCTCATGGTCTTCAGCTTCTTCTTGCGGATAAAATCGATGGTATTATTCGTGGCTATCCGAAAAAGCCAGGTGCTAAAGGTGTAGTCTTTTTTAAACTTATGCAGGTTTTTAAAGGCTTTGGCGAAAGCCTCCATCGTTAAGTCCTCCGCATCATCAGCATCCCGAATCATTTTAAGCACCATGAAGAAGACGGCCTTTTTATAGCGTTTCATCAGCGTCGCATACGCCTGCTGGTCTTTGCCACTTACCGCCTGGTCGATAAGGTCAAAATCCTCTAAAGCCTTGTTCGAAAAATTTCGCTCATTTACATCCATAGTTGTTTCGTTCTCGGCTTGAAGCCCCACCAGCTTATTTTCCATCTATTTAGCAGCTAAATTTAGGTTAGAACCATTTACATTACCTCTTTTTACCCGAATTAGTTCAGGAAGGTTTTCTGCATGATATAAATAACGACAAAAAGAATACCTATTCTCTTTGCGCTAAGCTAATCTACAAAATTACATTTTTTTCTGTTATCCAAAGCCTTATTTCTGCTCGATCCCATGAAGTAGGGCGCGCGCTATGTGAAAGCTCATGAATAAAGCCTATTTTTGTGCACTTCTTTACAGTAGGAAACCCCGAGATGAAATTTACTTTAGAACACGAAGATCCTAAAAGCAGGCACGTGCTGGTCGCCTCCAGACCGATCATGGCGAGATTCTTACCCCTATTTTTATGCCCGTAGGCACTGCCGGAACGGTCAAAGCGGTGCACACCCGCGAGCTGGAAGCGGATATTCAGGCCCAAATCATTCTCGGTAATACGTACCACCTCTATTTGCGGCCGGGGCTGGAGGTGCTCCGCCAGGCGGGAGGCTTGCACCGGTTTAATGGTTGGTCCAAGCCGATTTTAACGGACAGTGGCGGTTATCAGGTGTTTTCGCTGGCCCAAAGCCGGAAAATTACGGAGGAGGGTGTGACCTTTAAGTCTCACATCGATGGCTCCAAGCACCTGTTTACACCGGAGGGGGTCATGGACATCGAGCGGACCATCGGAGCGGATATCATCATGGCCTTTGACGAATGTCCCCCCTATCCCTCCACCTACGCATATGCGGAGCAGTCCATGCAGCTGACCCATCGCTGGCTGAAGCGCTGCATCGAGCGAGTGGATCAGACGGAGCCGCATTATGGCTACGCCCAAAGTCTTTTTCCGATCGTTCAGGGCTCCACCTATAAGGATCTACGCGCCCAGTCTGCCGAGTTTATCGCTTCCTGTGAGCGCGAGGGCAATGCCATCGGCGGCCTATCGGTGGGGGAGCCGGCAGAGATGATGTATGAGATGACCGATCATGTAAACCGCATACTGCCACGGGATAAACCACGTTATCTCATGGGTGTGGGAACGCCGGCGAATATCCTCGAAAATATCGCGCTCGGCGTGGATATGTTCGACTGCGTGATGCCCACACGAAATGCACGGAATGGCATGCTCTTTACCACGGAAGGGATTATAAATATTCGGAACGAAAAGTGGAAATCGGACTTTTCTCCGATCGATAGTGGCTTCCCTTCTTATGTGAGCCAGTTTTATTCTAAGGCCTATCTGCGTCATCTGGTGATTTCTAAGGAGATTTTAGCCTCCCAGATCGCTAGCATCCATAATCTGAGCTTCTACCTGTGGCTGGTGGGAGAGGCGCGGGCGCAAATTCAGGCGGGCACCTTTGCGGGCTGGAAAAACCGTATGGTAGAAGTGGTTAGCCGAAGATTATAAACTATGAAATTACTCGATAAACTCATCATAAAAGACTTCCTGAAGACCTACCTCTTCGTGGTGTTTTTACTTGTTCTGGTGGTCCTCGTACTGGATTTCACCGAGAAAAATGATACGTTTATTCGAAATGAAGTCCCCTCAGGAGAGATTATCAAGTACCTGCTGAATTATGGGCTGTACCTGAATAATCTTCTCACGCCGATCACGGTCTTTATATCCGTGATTTTTATTACCTCGCGCATGGCTGGACGCACGGAAATCATCGCGATCCTAAGTAGCGGCACCAGCTTCGTGCGCATGCTCGTGCCTTTCTTTTTTAGCGCGGCATTAATCGGTACGGCTAGTTTTTTCCTAAACGGCTGGGTGCTGCCCGTAGCTACCGAGGGTGTGACAAGCTTTAAGGCACGCTACCTGGATGATGACAAATATTATAATGAGTCTAATATCCACGTGAAGGTGGCAGCCCATCACTATGCTTTTATCTCCCGCTATTACACGAGTAGCAATACGGGGTATAATTTCACCCTAGAACATATAGAGGATGGGATTTTACATGCCAAGCTGTCTTCAGATCGCATCGTATGGGATACAGCGAAGCGGGTCTGGTCGGTAAAAAACTACCGCATCCGCTCGCTAGAGGACTGGGGTGAGCGCTATGAAGTGGGGGAGTCCTTAGATACAGTGCTGTCTATCACGCCTTATGACTTCGACCTGCCACTCAATCACCACGAAATGCTGAAGACCCCCGAGCTGTCCCGGCAAATAAAAATTTTAGAAGAGCGTGGGGCTGATAATGTCAACTACTACAAGATTGAGCGCTATGTGCGGTATATGTCGCCCTTTGCAGCGATTATTTTAACGTTCATCGGTGTTATTGTCTCTTCGAAGAAGACGCGTGGAGGCTCGGGCTTTCAGATCGCTTTAGGCTTCTTTTTGGCCTTTATCTATATCATTCTCTTTCTGCTTTCCAAGACCTTCGCTGAGGCAGGAACAGCCTACCCAATTTTAGCCGTTTGGCTACCGAATATCGTGTTCGCTGTCACCGGCTTAGCACTTTATAAAACAGTACCGCGCTAATGTCTACTGCTCCGACTTCTGCTGGCCTAAAAGATTATGCCATGCTGCACTTTATCGTGCTCATCTGGGGGTTTACGGCCATTCTGGGCTTGTTGATTAGCCTCCCGGCCTTAGAGATCGTCTTTTACCGTACACTATTGGCCGTAGTGGCCATCGGTGGTTTTTTTCTTTGGCGGAGCCAAAGCCTGCGGCTTTCCCGCGCCTCTCTCATTCGTATTATCGGGACGGGCATGTTGATCGGGCTGCACTGGGTGCTTTTCTTCGGCGCAGCACGGGCTTCGACTGCTTCGGTCTGTCTGGCTGGAATGGCGACAACCTCTCTCTGGACGGCATTTATCGAGCCCTTCGCCTATAAGTCTAAGGTCAAATGGTATGAGGTGCTGCTGGGGCTTATGGTGATTTCAGGGCTGTATGTGATTTTCCGCTTTGAAGGGGGCTACTGGTTGGGGCTAAGCATGGCTATCGCTTCGGCATTCTTGGGTGCTGTTTTTTCGGTGATCAACAGTAAATTGACCAAAAAACATGAGCCTTACACGCTAACATTTTATGAAATGCTGGGTGCCTGCCTGTTCACGCTCCTATGCATGCCGATTTACAGCATGTACTTCGCTGAAGAAGGACTGCAGCTGCTGCCTAAGGGACTGGATTGGCTTTGGTTGTTCCTGTTAGGTGGGGTCTGTACGGTGTACGCTTTCGCCGTTTCGGTGGAGCTGATGAGGAGAATTACCGCCTTTGCGGTGAATTTAACCATCAATTTGGAGCCTGTTTACGGGATTGTTTTGGCTGTTTTGATCTTCGGGGAGAAGGAGCAGATGACCCCGGGCTTTTACTTGGGGACGCTTATTATTTTGATTTCCGTGCTGCTATATCCCTTGGTTCAATTTCTATACCGCAAGCGGCAAGCGCGACGTGCTGCTACAGCTGCGAAGCTTTACCCTCGTGCATAAAGGTGTGTAGCGTTCGTTTTTGGGTATAAAAGATTGAATAGTGTATGTATAGGGTGTACAGGTTCTTTTATAATAGTTGAAATCTTGTTTTTTTTTCACCTGATAATCAACGGGTTATGATCGTTTTTTTTTTTGCTGATATGTTTTCTTATATCACTTATTTTTCGATGCGGATAGGTCTATATTACAGTGTGTTTAGCGCTGAATTACTTTTATTTTTTTACGATCCAACTTAAAAAAAAACTATGAAAAGGTTTGTTTTTAGATTATTTTCATTTAAGATTATTGTTGTTATTTTTACGATAATGACTATTAATCAAGAAAAAGCGCTATCAGGTACCACATATGGTAAAGAATTGTCCTCAACTATAGCATATGGAACGTTTTTTCACGGAGGACTTGATGTTCTAGGATTAGATATGCCTATGGGTTTTACTTTAGAATATGGAACAGATCCAGTGGGTGTCATGAAAAACTGCACTTGGGCCTTTGCAACATGTGATAATTCACAATCTGGATTTTCTTTGTTTCCTGGTTGCAATTGAAATTAAGTATAAGGCTCCCATTATTTAATGGGGCCTTTTTTGATTTATTTATATAATACGATGTCGAATAAATACATTTTCATTAAATTGTTCATTTTTTTTTCCTTTGCATGTGGGCGTAAGGATGCGTTTATGAGCTATCAGAACCTGACTGGAGATGAGGTGCTTATACGGGTAGAAGAGATCCCTTTTCAGAAAAGATACGTTTTAGATAGTTTACTTGAAGTGCAAAAAGTTGTCCAACTGGAAGGTGGAGCGGATATTTTTATTGGGAGTTATGATAAAGTGTCACTAGCAGGAGGAAACATCTTTGTTTTAGACAAGACGCTGACCCACTCTCTTTTTGTATTTAATGAAAATGGTGAATTTTTGTTTAAAATAGCCAGTCTTGGTGAAGGTCCTGAAGAATACCGAGAAATCCGTGATTTTACAGTAAGCTCCGATTCGCAGACACTCGATATTTTAGACTTTGGAGGGAAGAAAATTTTAACGTATAATAGAAATAATGGAGCATTTATTCAGGCAGTCCCGCTGGATATAAGCACCTATTTTGATACCTTTGAAAAAGTGGAGGATCACTATATCGCCATGCACGCCAATCACTGTGGCAATTTAAATGGCTGTAACAATATATCCTTTGTAGAGAGTGGTTTTTCAACATTAAAAAGCGCACTTCAGATCCACGAGAGATTGAAAAATTATGATTATAAGGGAGCGTTATCGTTTTCACGAAACGGCGATTAAGATTTTTTTTAGTGAGCTCTTTAATGATACTATTTATGAAGTGATGATGGAGGATCAAAGACTCCGTGCAAAATTTGCCATAGACTTCGGGAAGTATCAACTTCCGGATGCATTCAAATATTCGAGGCGTAATTCCAAATTAGATAAGGCCTTAGATTATGCTATTACAAATGGACTGACGCTTGGTCTCCATGACTTCTATTGTTCCGATAGGTTCTTATATTTTAGGTATGGTATGCCACAGTTAAGAGAGGTTTATATAGATCTAACGACGGATAAGGCCCTTTCATTCGATCGTTCCGTTACGCAAAATTTTTTACTCATAGGCGACGTTGTAGCGATGGACCAGGAGCATCTAGTAAAGGTAATGTCTTCAGAGCTGGTAGATAATATGTTAAAAACATATTTTAACACAAGCGATTCTTTGGAATTTAGAAGTAAGCATAAAACTTTTTATGAACTGGCTAAGGACGTCCAAACAGGATCAAATGGCCTCATCACTTTCTTAACCTTAACGCTATAATGTGCTATGCGAATTTCTGTTCTTTTCTTTATTTCGGCACTTTTTCTGATCTCATGTGAGCGTGGGCCGCAAAATGACGAAGCCTACACGTTAAAAATCTACTCTTGGTTTGCGAGTTATTATGAAAAAATAGACTTTCACGCTTCCACCCATTCAACGGAGGTCTGGTACCTCTATTTTGATGATGCATTAACCTGCGAAACATGCAAATTAGAGATACTTTCACAAGTTAGGGAGAATCCCGCTGTGCATGTTATTACCAACTTCGAAGAGGAGCAGCGGGTAAATTTATTTAAAAAAGTATATAAATTACAGCACAACGTTTATAATGTGCAGTCCAGGTTTGTAGAATTGCCTACACCTTTCTTATTCCGATTAGATGGAACTCGGATGTATGATTTACACGTCTTGGATGATGATTTTTTACAGCGTAGGTCTATCGCTAAGCTGTTGAAGAGCTAATAAAACAGTTCCTCTAAGAAGCTAACCAGGTGGTTCAGGGCCCGTAAGGCTTTACCTTTGCCCGAAGGGCAAAATTATGGATAAGTTAGGTCTGTAGCCTGCGCTTACCACTTCCACGGCAAGGTAAACACCTGATAGTGCCTTGGCCAGTCCATAGGTGGGGGCCCTTGTTCGAAAATGCCGAACATGGTGGAGCCAGAACCGGACATGGCCGCATACCAGGCACCTGCCGCGTAGAGGGTTTCTTTTATTTGAGCAAGCTCAGGGTGTAGTTCAAAAATGCCCTGCTCGAAATCGTTTATAAGTTGTTCCTTCCAGCTTTCCGGCTTGGTCAGCACCTCTTGGAGAACAAAGGCCGGCTTTTTAGGACGTATGCCAGCGTATGCTTCGCGGGTACTGACGTGTACCTGTGGATAGATCAGCACCAGGTGGCCTTCCTGAGTCGGTAATTGGATGGGGTTTAAAATCTCCCCTCTACCTGTTGCGATTTTAGGCGTGTTCTGAATGAAAAAGGGCAGTCGCTTCCTAATTTAGCGGCATATTCTTCTAACAGCCAGTCCTCGAGGTGTAAGTTGAACAGCTTACTCATTAGCGTAAGTGCAAAGGCTGCGTCTGCAGATCCACCTCCAAGTCCCGCGCCCATAGGGATTTTTTTTAGCAGGTGGATTTCTGCCTCGGGAAGGGAGGGGAAGTCTTTTTTAAGTAAACGGTATGCTTTTAGGATTAAGTTATCCTTTTCATTTCCCGGAATGGGGATGCCATGGGCAAAAAAGCGCTGCTGCTTGCTTTCGACGATTTCCAGTGCATCATGCAGGGCGATGGGTACCATGCAGGTTTCGATTTCATGATAGCCATCTGAGCGTTTTGCTGTAATGGAAAGGCCAAGATTGATTTTTGCGTTGGGAAAGGCAAGCATCTTTTTTTCGGGTAAAGATAGGGAAAAAGGGCGTGGTCTGCTTGAAAATGTATTTTATGTGCGTAGGAAGCGGTTTTTTGTTCGTGAACGACATTCGAGGAAAAGGGCGAGTGCGTTAACGAAAATTCGATAAACTTTATTTTATATTTCCAAAACTGTAATGGTATCCATATTTTTTTTAGCAACTATACAATCGAAACATTGTTTGGTTCTGCTGGGGTTTTTTTAGGGGATTCAAGAATAAAGTCTTAAAAAAATTATCGATAGTGAATATTATTTTGCAAAAGTGCTTTTTGGCAGCACTAAAAAATTATTAAAAAGGTAAAAAATGAAATAAATGTTTGTGAAATCTCGAATTAACCCCTTATGTTTGTATCACCATTACAACAGAAACAACACATGTACCACGTAATCAGCGTCCTCTTTATTCTTCTACTGCTCATTAGTAAAATGAACTGAGGCACTGTTTTACCTATCTAACAACTATAATCGGGAAGTGCCTCCTACACAGGCACTTTTTTTATACCGATTACAGCAGGCAAAGTAGCACATGAACGACATGAAACGACATAGTTGGGAGATCAGTCAGAATCCCGAGCATCCAGCAGGCAAGGCCATGTTATATGCCACTGGCATGAGTGATAAGCAGATGAACCAGCCCTTCGTGGGTGTCGGAAGCTGCGGTTATGAGAGTAATCCCTGTAACATGCATCTAAATGACCTGGCAGCCTCCATCCGTGAAGCGACACGGAAAGAAGGGTTGACAGGTCTTGTTTTTAATACCATCGGTATCTCTGATGGAACCTCTATGGGGACCTTAGGGATGCGGTACTCCTTGGTTTCGCGAGAGATAATCGCCGATTCGGTGGAGTCTTTTATTTGTGGACATTCTTTCGACGCTTCCATCACGGTGGCGGGATGTGATAAAAACATGCCAGGTGCTATTATGGGCATGCTCCGTACAGATCGTCCCGGTATCATGGTGTATGGGGGTACCATCGCCTCGGGACTCTATAAGGGAGAGAAATTAAATATAGTTTCTGCTTTTGAGGCCTTCGGCAAGCGCCTAAAGGGTGAGATTTCAGAGGAGGACTACGATGGCGTCATCCGAAACGCCTGCCCCGGCGCAGGAGCGTGTGGCGGCATGTACACGGCGAATACGATGAGTTCTGCGGCGGAAGCTATGGGCATGTCCCTGCCCTATAGCAGTACGAATCCAGCGATGTCCCCAGAGAAACAAGCGGAGTGTGCCGAAGCTGCCGCCGCTATCAAGCGCCTGATTGCTGCCGACATTCGTCCCTCGCACATCGTCACCCGAAAGAGTTTGGAAAACGCCGTTCGTGTGGTCGTACTTTTGGGCGGTAGCACAAATGCGGTGCTCCACCTTCTCGCCATCGCACGTACCGCTGGAGTGCCCTTTACCCTGGAAGATTTTCGACGGATCAACGAGGAAACCCCTGTCATCGGCGATTTCAAGCCAAGCGGACAATTTTTGATGGAAGATCTTCATGAGCAGGGTGGCCTGCCCGCTTTTATGCGCTATCTATTGGATAAGGGCCTTCTCCATGGAGACTGTCTGACGGTAACGGGTAAAACCGTAGCGGAAAATTTAGCGGCGATCAGTCCGATTATCCCTTCTACGGTGAATGCCATTCGCCCTTTAGAGCAGCCCCTTAAGCCGACTGGTCACCTCTGTATTTTAAAGGGGAATTTGGCCCCAGAGGGGGCTGTCGCCAAAATATCCGGTAAGGAGGGCAAAGCCTTCCAAGGGCCAGCTAAGGTGTATGACTCCGAGGCGGAGGCAAATGCAGCCATTCGAGACAAGCAGGTACAGGCGGGCGATGTCGTGGTCATTCGCTATGTAGGTCCCAAGGGAGGCCCCGGAATGCCGGAGATGTTAAAACCCACAAGTATGATCATCGGAGCAGGCTTGGGTTCAGAGGTGGCCTTGATTACGGATGGCCGCTTTTCGGGAGGTACCCACGGTTTTGTGGTGGGGCATGTGACACCAGAAGCCTATCTGGGAGGACCCATCGGGCTGCTGCAGGATGGCGATCTGATCACGATCGCTTCGGATGGGCTTACGCTCTCAGTCGATCTAAGTGAGGAGGAGCTGGCGCAAAGGAAAAAGACTTGGACACCTCGACAGCCGAAGGGCTTACAGGGAACACTTAAAAAATACAATCGATTAGTTGCCACGGCCTCTGAAGGCTGTGTGACAGATCAAGACTAATCTTTAACCACTAATTTTATGATCAGAGGAGCAGATATCATCGTTCAGTCGCTGATAGCCGAGCAGGTGGAATACATCTTCGGCTATCCCGGGGGGGCCATCATGCCCGTTTATGATGCCTTATACGACTATCATGAGCGCATCAAGCATGTGCTTACGCGGCATGAGCAGGGAGCTATTCATGCGGCACAGGGCTATGCGCGCGTTTCAGGTAAAGTGGGTGTAGCGCTGGCTACTTCCGGGCCTGGTGCGACGAATTTGATCACAGGGCTGGCTGACGCCTTAATCGACAGTACACCTTTAGTCTGTATCACAGGACAGGTGGCGGCTCACCTGCTCGGTTCGGATGCTTTCCAAGAAACAGATGTGGTGGGAATTTCCATGCCGGGCACGAAATGGAACTATCAGGTGCGCCACGCGGCAGATATCGCACCAGCGATCGCGAAGGGCTTCCACATCGCGCGAAGCGGCAGGCCTGGTCCAGTGCTTATCGACATCACGAAAAATGCACAAATCGAGCTGGCAGAAATGCAGTACACGCCCTGCACCTACATTCGGAGTTACCGACCTTATGTGCCGATTAGTGCGGAGCGGGTGGCAGAAGCAGCGGCCTTAATCGATGCAGCAGAGCGTCCTTACCTGTTATTTGGCCAAGGGTGTCTATCGGTGAGGCAGATGAAGAGTTGAGGGCATTTGTAGAAAAAACTGGCATACCTTCCGCGGCTACCTTACTGGGAACGGGCTCTTTATCCGAAGATCATCCCTGCTATGTAGGAAAATTAGGCATGCATGGCAACTATGCGCCGAACTTGCTTACCAACAAGTGCGATGTTTTAATCGCTGTGGGGATGCGTTTCGATGACCGGGTGACAGGCGATTTAAAGCGGTACGCACGACAGGCGAAGGTAATTCATTTAGAGCTAGACCCCGCCGAAATAGATAAAAATGTAAAAACCACTGTAGCCATTCAGGGGGATTGTAAGTTGAGCTTAGCGGCTCTGACGGAGGCCGTGAAGCCTAACGCGCATCCGGAGTGGCTGGCGGAGTTTCGCGCCTTGGAGGCGCAAGAATATGAGCAAGTCGTCTGCGGGGATTTGAAGCCCTGCAAGCCAGGCCTGACTATGGGTGAGGTGATGCACCATATTAATGCCTTTAAGACAGATGATGCTGTGCTGGTTACGGATGTGGGGCAGCATCAGATGATCGCCTGGAGGTATTTTAAATTCCAGCAGGGAAGAACGAATATCACTTCTGGCGGCTTGGGCACGATGGGATTTGGCTTGCCAGCCGCCTTAGGTGCGCAGCTACACGATTACAAGCGGCAGGTGATCTGCGTGATGGGAGACGGTGGCATCCAGATGACGATTCAGGAGCTGGGAACGATTATGCAGACCAAGGCTCCTGTGAAGATGGTGCTTTTAAACAACAATTACCTCGGTATGGTGCGGCAGTGGCAGCAGCTGTTTTTTGACAAGCGGTATTCTTTTACCGAGCTAGAAAATCCAGATTTTATAAAGATCGTGGAAGCCTACAACATTAAGGCCCGCAAGGTGACGACGCGGGAGGGACTGCGAGAAGCGGTGGCAGAGATGCTTTTCGAGGAAGGACCTTCCTTTTTAGAAGTCGTGGTAGAAAAAGAGGACAATGTCTTCCCGATGATTGCTACTGGATGTGCTGTGGATGAAGTTCGCTTGGCCTAAACTAACCCGTATGAAACGTTATACTATTTCTGTTTTTACAGAGAATTTTATCGGAATCTTAAACCGCATCACCATTATTTTCACCCGGAGGGGGATTAATATCGATGCACTTACAGCCTCCGAAAGCCGGCAGGACGGCATACATAAGATCACCATAGAGGTGACGACCACGGAGGAGAAGATCGTCCACCTTACCAAGCAGATCGAGAAAATCATCGACGTGGTAAAGGCTTTTTACTACCTAGATGAGGAAGTGGTGTATCAGGAAATCGCTTTGTATAAAATTCCCACCCGCTGTCTGGATGCGGGCTTAGAAAGTGTGATTCGGCAGTTTAATGCCCACATCATTGCGGCGGAGCCGGAATTTGTCGTCTTGGAATTTACAGGCCATAAAGAAGAAACGCAGCAGCTGCTAGAGCTGCTGAAAGCGTATGAAATTTTAGAGTTTGCCCGCTCCGGGCGTGTGGCTGTGGCCAAGCCGATGGAGACTATCAATGCTTATTTATAACATCAAACCATAAAACCTAATTACTTATGAAATTAACGTTCGGATCAGTAGAAGAGAACGTGGTAACACGTGAAGAATTTCCTTTAGCACAAGCCCAGGAGGTATTAAAAGATGAGGTCATCGCTGTTTTAGGCTATGGCGTTCAGGGACCTGGGCAGGCGCTCAATCTGAAAGACAATGGCTTTAACGTCATCGTGGGGCAGCGGAAGGATTCCAAAACGTGGGACAAGGCCGTAGCCGATGGCTGGGTGCCGGGAGAGACGCTTTTCGAGCTGGAGGAAGCCTGTGAGAAGGGTACGATTTTACAGTTTTTGCTCTCCGATGCCGGGCAGATAGCCCTTTGGCCAACGGTAAAAAAGCATCTTAGCCCAGGGAAAGCGCTTTATTTTTCGCATGGTTTCGGTGTGACTTATAAGGAGAAAACAGGCATCATTCCGCCAGCAGATGTGGACGTGATTTTAGTGGCGCCGAAGGGTTCAGGCACTTCCTTAAGAAGGATGTTTGTGGAGGGCCGCGGGCTTAATTCTTCATTCGCGATTTATCAGGACGCTACAGGGCGTGCGCGTGAGCGTGTGATCGCCCTTGGAATCGGTGTGGGTTCGGGCTACCTGTTCGAAACAGATTTTTATAAGGAGGTGACTTCCGACCTTACAGGGGAGCGCGGAACGCTGATGGGGGCCATTCAGGGTATCTTCGCTGCACAGTATGAGGTGCTTCGCGCGAATGGGCACAGTCCTTCTGAGGCCTTTAATGAGACGGTAGAGGAGCTGACGCAAAGCCTAATGCCGCTGGTGGCAGAAAATGGAATGGACTGGATGTATGCCAACTGCTCCACCACCGCACAGCGAGGTGCCTTAGACTGGTGGAAGCCTTTCCGTGATGCCACTAAGCCTGTTTTTGAATCGCTCTATGAAAGCGTAAAAACCGGCCAAGAGGCGCAGAAGTCGATTGATTCCAATAGTAAATCGGATTATCGTGCGAAGCTAGAGGAGGAATTAAAGGAATTAAGAGAATCTGAGATGTGGCAGGCGGGAGCTACCGTCCGTCAGTTAAGACCTGAAAATAACGGATGATGAGTGATAAGCTATGGATTTTCGATACGACCTGCGTGATGGGGAGCAAGTGCCCGGTTGTCAGCTGCATACAGAGGAAAAAATCGTGGTGGCACGCGCGCTCGAAGCGCTGGGAGTGGACATTATAGAAGCGGGCTTTCCGATTTCCAGCCCGGGAGATTTTAATTCGGTCGTCGCGATTTCGAAGGCCGTAAGCGAACCGATTATTTGTGCACTCTCCCGGGCTGTAGAGAAGGACATAGAGGTCGCAGCGGAGGCCCTTCGCTACGCGAAAAAGGGGAGAATACATACGGGAATCGGGGTTTCTCCCTATCACATTCAGTATAAGCTACGCTCCACTCCGGAGGCCATCATCGAGCGGGCCGTGCAGGCAGTGAAGTTTGCGAAGCGCTTCGTGGAAGATGTGGAATTTTATGCTGAGGATGCAGGCCGTGCGGACAAGGAGTTTCTCGCGCGGATCGTAGAGCAAGCCATCAAGGCCGGCGCCACTGTAGTGAATATTCCCGATACGACGGGCTACTGCCTGCCTGAACAGTATGGTGCCATCATCCGACATTTAAAAAATGAGGTGCCGAATATCGATAAGGCCATCATCGCTACCCACTGCCATAATGACTTAGGCATGGCCACGGCCAATACCATTTCAGGGGTGCAGCAGGGTGCACGACAGGTGGAAGTAACGATTAATGGAATCGGTGAGCGGGCTGGAAACACGTCTATGGAAGAGGTGGTGATGGCCATACAGTGTCACCATGCGATTCCTGTCAAAACCGACATTCATACCCCTAAGATTTACGAGACGAGCAGGCTGGTGTCCAAGTTGATGAACATGCCCGTTCAGCCAAATAAGGCCATCGTGGGAAGAAATGCCTTTGCGCATAGCTCCGGCATTCACCAGGATGGAGTGCTGAAGCATCGAGAAAACTACGAAATCATCGATCCGCAGTCCGTTGGCGTACATGAATCTTCCATCGTGCTTACTGCCAGAAGTGGTCGGGCGGCGCTGAAGCATCATTTGGATGCCCTGGGGGTGCACTTAGAGGGAGAGGAGCTGCGTCTGGTGTATGAGGACTTTCTTTTGCTAGCGGATAAAAAGCGCGACATCGGCCCTAAGGACTGATGGGCCTAGTGGGCAAGTACATGGATGAGTCGCACCTGATCACCCTTGAGCAATTAACCTACAGCTCGAATGGACATATTCAAGCTACAGTCTCCCTGCGCGTGGGCGAAGCCTTACAGCATGCCAGCGCCACAGGGAATGGGCCTGTAGATGCGGCGCTGAAAGCGATAGAATCTATCGTGCAGCCCCAAATCATTTTGGAAGAATTCCTGATCCAGGCCATTACGGCCGGCAGTGATGACCAGGCGAAAGTACACATGCGGCTGATGAAGGGCAAGGTTCCTTTCTATGGCTTTGCTTCGGATACGGATATCGTCCGTGCATCTGCGCAGGCTTTCGTGGATGCGTTAAATAAAATACCTGTTAAAGAAAAGGCTTTGGCCACGAAGTAATATGGCAGCGAAAACATTATTTGATAAAATATGGGATGCTCATGTCATCCGCAGTGTTCCGGGGGGGCCGGATGTTTTCTTCATCGATAAGCATTTTATCCATGAGGTGACCAGTCCCGTCGCCTTTCTTAATCTGGAAAAGCGTGGGATTCCCGTCATGTATCCAGAGCGCACCATCGCTACCCCAGATCATAATGTCCCTACGGTAGATCAGGATAAGACGATTAAAGATGCGCTTTCCCGCATGCAGGTGGAAAAGCTCCGCGAAAACTGCCGCAAGTATGGCATCGAGCTGCATGATTTAGGGAGCGATCATCATGGGATCGTTCATGTGATCGGCCCGGAATTAGGTGTGACGCAGCCGGGGATGACGATCGTTTGTGGCGACAGCCATACCTCCACGCATGGGGCCTTCGGAGCGATCGCCTTCGGAATCGGTACCTCTGAGGTGGAAATGGTGCTGGCGACTCAGTGCATCATGCAGGCCAAGGCCAAGAAGATGCGCATCCGGGTGGAAGGCGAAGTGGGCCCTGGCGTGAGCGCCAAAGACATCATCCTTTACATCATCGCGCAGATTTCTGCGAGTGGAGGCACGGGCTACTTCATCGAATATGCTGGTTCAGCGATCGAAAGCCTGAGTATGGAAGCCCGAATGACTATTTGCAACATGAGCATCGAGATGGGTGCCCGTGGTGGCCTAATCGCACCGGATGCCACCACCTTTGCCTACCTAGAGGGTAGACCGTATGCGCCGAAGGGGGAGGCCTGGGAGCAGGCTAAGGCCGAGTGGCTTGCGCTACGCACCGATGCAGATGCCGTCTTCGACAAAGAGTATGTTTTCGATGCGGCGGATATAGAGCCCATGATCACCTACGGAACGAATCCCGGCATGGGCATTAAAATCGGAGCTGCCGTCCCGGAAGTTTCGCGCTTCAGTGGTAGCGAGCAGGCTTCCTATGTGAAATCGCTGCAGTATATGGGCTTCGAAGCCGGGCAGCCGATTAAGGGACGTGAGGTGGATTATGTCTTCGTGGGCAGCTGTACGAATGGCCGCATCGAAGATATCCGAGCCGTGGCGCACTTTGTGAAAGGCAAGCGAAAGGCGCCTAACATCACTGCCTGGATCGTGCCAGGCTCTCGCGAAGTAGAGAAGCAGGCGCAGCAAGAAGGCTTAGTGGCCATTTTAGAGGAAGCAGGCTTTGAGTTAAGGCAGCCGGGCTGTTCCGCCTGTCTGGCGATGAATGACGACAAAATCCCTGCGGGCAAGTATGCAGTGAGTACCTCGAACCGAAATTTCGAGGGTCGGCAGGGCCCAGGTGCGCGCACCCTTTTGGCCAGCCCGCTTACCGTGGCGGCAGTAGCTGTGACAGGAAAAATCGCTGACCCGAGAGAAGTATTTTAACGAGACAACCTATGGCTTACGATAAATTTACCCAGCTGCGGAGCACGATGGTGCCGCTGCCAGCTGAAAATGTGGACACTGATCAAATCATCCCCGCGCGCTTTTTAAAAGCGACAGAAAGAAAGGGCTTTGGCGATAATTTATTTCGCGACTGGCGCTATCATGCCGATGGCAGCCCGAAGGAAGATTTCGTCCTAAACGATGCCACCTACTCCGGAAAGGTACTGGTGGCAGGAAAGAATTTCGGCTCAGGGTCGAGCCGCGAGCACGCTGTGTGGGCCCTCTACGACTATGGCTTCCGCTGTGTGGTTTCCAGCTTCTTTGCGGATATTTTTAAAAACAACTGCCTGAATATCGGGGTGTTGCCGGTGACAGTGAGTGTGGAGTTTGCCGACAAGCTCTTTGCTGCGGTAGCAGCGGATCCACAGGCGGAGGTAGAAATCGATCTGGAGGCACAGATCATCAGGCTGCTCACGGACGGCTCGGAGGAGGCCTTCGAGATCAATAGCTATAAGAAAGAAAACATGAAAAATGGCTTTGATGACATCGATTATCTGCTGCACATGCAGGAGGAAATCCGTGCCTTCGAGCAGCAGCGTTAAGCCCCAGGGCAGTTACGGAGGTCGATATGAAGGAGGATAACAGGCGCATAGAGATAATGGACACCACCCTGCGGGACGGGGAGCAGACCTCTGGGGTGGCTTTCCTGCCGAGTGAAAAGCTCCAGATTGCCAAGCTGCTCTTAGAGGAGCTGCAGGTGGATCGGATCGAGGTGGCATCCGCTAAGGTCTCAGAGGGGGAGCTCCGCGGGGTACAAAAAATCACGCGCTGGGCAGAGGAAAAGGGCTTTCTCGACCGAGTGGAAGTGCTAGGTTTCGTGGATGGGAGCATCTCGGTGGACTGGCTGAAGGAGGCTGGGGCACGGGTGCTCAACTTGCTCACGAAAGGCTCTCTGAACCACTTGGAGCATCAGTTGCGGCAGCAGCCAGAGGAGCATTTTGCACGGATTAGCGCTACGATCGGCCATGCACGAGCGGCGGGGATGCGGGTAAATGTGTACCTGGAGGACTGGAGCAGTGGCATGCGGCATTCGCAGGCATACACGCGTAGTCTGATCCGGTTTTTGCAGACCTTAGAGGTGGAGCGCATCATGCTTCCCGATACCTTGGGGATTTTGCGACCGAAAGAGGTGCGTGAATTCATCGGGGCGCTCTGTGCGGATTTTCCTGCGGTGCATTTCGATTTCCATGCGCATAATGATTATGATTTGGCCGTGGCCAATGTCCTCGAAGCGGTGGAGCAGGGTGTTTCGGGCTTGCATAGCACTGTAAATGGGCTGGGTGAGCGCGCTGGGAATGCTCCCATCGAAAGTATTTTAGCCGTTTTAAGTGATTTCACGCAGGTTCGCCATGGCTTGCAGGAGCAAAAGCTCTATCGGGTGAGCAAGTTGGTGGAGCAGTTTTCGGGCTTGCATATCCCTGCGAACAAGCCGGTGGTGGGGGAAAATGTATTTACCCAGACGGCGGGCATCCATGCGGACGGCGATCAGAAGAAAAATCTTTATTTTAATGATTTACTGCCCGAGCGTTTTGGGCGCCAGCGCCAATATGCCCTAGGAAAAACCTCTGGGAAGGCGAATATCCTCAAAAACCTTCAGGCGCTGGGGATTTCTTTAGAGGAGGAGGAGCTCAAGCAGGTGACTGCGCGGATCATCGCTCTGGGCGACCGGAAGGAGCGGGTAACTACGGAGGATCTTCCCTACATCATTTCGGATGTGCTCCAGCAGGAAAGTGGCGAGCAGGAGGTGCGCATCGAGGGCTATCACATGACCCACAGTAGGGGGCTGAAGCCTACGGTGCAGCTCAAGTTGGTTTTGGCCGGTGAGGCCTATGAGGCGCATGCTTCCGGGGACGGTCAGTACGATGCCTTTATGCAGGCGGTAAAGAAAATATACAAAAAACTAGGCTATCGCCTACCTAAATTAACGGATTATCACGTGCGGATTCCCCCGGGGGGCAAGACGGATGCCTTCGTGGAGACGGTGATTACCTGGGACTTTGGTCGGATTTTTAAGACCAAGGGACTGGATAGTGATCAGACGGTGGCAGCCATGAAGGCGACAGAAAAGATGCTGAATAGCGTCGGGCTGGTGCCGGAAGCCGAGGAAGTCGTGCTGAATCAAGAAGTGAGTAAGTAAACCAAGATACAGGTATGAAAATAACGATTGCACTTTTACCCGGGGATGGGATAGGCCCTGAGGTGGTCGCACAGGCGGTCAAAGTAGTGGACGCGGTGGCTAAAAAATTCGGACATGAGATTAGCTATCAGGAGGCTCTGGTGGGCGCGGCGGCGATCGATGTGCACGGAGATCCCTATCCGGAGGAAACACATCGCATCTGTCAGGCGGCGGACGCGGTCCTTTTCGGAGCGATCGGTGATCCGAAATACGATAATAATCCCAAAGCGAAAGTGCGACCGGAAGAGGGACTGCTGCGCATGCGCAAATCCTTAGGTCTCTTCGCTAATGTGCGGCCGACGTTTACGTTTCCTTCCTTGATCCATAAGTCGCCGCTCAAGTTAGAGCGTGTGGAGGGGACGGATTTTGTCTTTTTCCGAGAGCTCACCTCTGGAATTTATTTCGGAGAGCCGAGGGGCAGAAATGAGCAGGGGACGAAGGCCTTCGATACAAATGTGTACACCAAAGAGGAGATCGCACGCCTGGCGCGGATGGGTTTCGAGGCGGCACAGAAGCGACGTAAGCATCTCACCTGCGTGGACAAGGCCAATGTGCTGGCCACGTCGAGGCTGTGGCGGGAGACAGTTCAAGAGCTGGCCCCCGAATACCCAGACGTGGAGGTGGCCTATGAGTTCGTGGATGCGGTGGCGATGCGTCTGATTCAGTGGCCGAAAGCCTACGATGTACTCATTACAGAAAATCTTTTTGGCGATATCCTGACCGATGAGGCTTCGGTGATTTCGGGCTCCATGGGGCTGATGCCGTCGGCTTCGCTAGGGGCCGAGGTGAAGCTTTTCGAGCCGATACACGGTTCCTACCCACAGGCGGCAGGGAAAAATATCGCGAATCCTTTAGCTACGGTCCTGTCTGCTGCCATGCTTTTAGAGTATGCGTTCGGGGCGATGGAAGAAGCTGAGGCCATTAAGGCGGTGGTCAATAAATCTCTGGAGGCGGGAGTCGTGACAGAGGATATCGCCGACCAAGGGCAGGCACACAGCACCTCTGCAGTGGGGGACTGGCTGGCTGCTAACCTATAAATGCAACATACAAACCTATTTGCCTTCACCCCTCAGGATGCATTTCCGAGGGGTGTGTTTTTTTCTTTTTGGGGGAAAAGCCGTTATTTGCGCTTGGGAAGCGCAATTCAGGCGTAACCCTATCACCTTTTTTCCACCTCTTTTCATGCAGCAGCGGCCCTACCAGTATCTTGTTTTCCTTCAGTACCTTGGCTTGCGCTATCGGGGCTGGCAGAAGCAGGCGGGCCAAAAAACCGTCCAAGGACAGCTGGAGCGCGTCATTCGCTTTGTGCTCGGGCATGAGGAGTTTACCGTTTTAGGGGCAGGAAGGACAGACTCTGGGGTGTCCGCGGCGGAAGGGGCCTTTGCGCTGCACAGCGCAGAGCAGATCCACCCTGAGTCCTTTCTGCAAGGGGTGAATGCCATGCTGCCGGCGGATATCCTACTGCTGCGCTGTCAAGAGGTGCCGCTGACCTTTAACATCATTCAGGATGTGGAGCAAAAGGAGTACCGCTATTATTTTCGTTTAGGGGCTAAGCCGGCGCCTTTAGAAAGTGCTTATCAAGGTTATTTTGCAGAGGATTTAGCTTTAGAAGCCCTGCAGGCGGCGGCGCTACTCTTCGAGGGGACACATGATTTTCGCTGTTTTTGTCCGCGTCAAAAGACCAGTGCCAGCTATGTGCGCACGATTTTTCAGTCTCGCATCGTGGCGCTGGAGCCGACGGAGAAGGGAAATTTCAATGGATATTATCAGGTCAGAGGTACCGGGTTTCTGATGCACCAGGTGCGCATGATGCTGGGCGCCCTGCTGGCGGTGGGCCGTGGCGAAAAACGGGCGGAAGACCTGAAAGCGGCCCTGCAGACGGAAAAAAAGGAGCCTTTCGCAGCAGCTGTGCCTGCGCATGGGCTTGTACTCCACCGCCTGCACTTCCGAGGACTGTAATTTCCCACCGCCACGATTAGGTTTTTTCTTTCAGAGGAGGTATTTTGGGCTATCTAAACCCAAAAATATCCTATGGAAGGCAGTATCCTCACCGCTGTATTTCTCCCGCTCGCCCTCGCATTCATCATGCTAGGTATGGGCCTGAGCCTGAAGGTAAATGATTTTAAGTTGCTCTTTCTTCAGCCCAAAGCCGTGCTGCTGGGGCTCTTTAATCAACTTATTCTGCTGCCGCTGGTGGGGTTTGGGCTGGTGCTGGCCTTCGGACTGACGGGGCCGCTGGCGGTTGGCGTCATGGTGATCGCGGCCTGCCCAGGGGGACCTACTTCTAACTTGATTGCCCATCTTTCCCGTGGCGACTTGGCCCTTTCCATCAGCCTGACCGCCCTGAGCTCGATCTTGACCATCGTGACCATTCCGTTTATCGTGAATTTTTCGATCGGATATTTTGGAGAAGAAGGCAGTGTGTTTTTGCCCATCGGGCAAAGCATCCTTCAGATCATGGGGGTAACGCTGATTCCAGTGAGCATCGGCATGTTTCTCCATAAGCGCTTCCCGAAATTAGTGGATCGGGCAGATCGACCCGTGCGTATCGCCTCAGCAGTGCTGTTTACGCTGATTTTAGTAGCGGCTATCCTGAAAGAAAGGGAGTCGCTCGTGCCCTTTTTCCTGTTGACGGGTCCCATCGCACTGCTTTTAAATATCTCCACCTTAGTCTTAGGGTTTCTACTGGCGAGCGCACTGCTGCTGCCGAAAGCGCAGCGCAAGACCATTGCCATCGAGTCAGGCATTCAGAACGGGACTTTGGGCATCATGATCACCGCCACCCTGCTGGGGAATGCTGAAATGACGATCCCCGTAGCGATTTACAGTCTGCTGATGTTTTTAACGGCCATCCCTATTATCTTATTAGCGAATGCCGGCCAAAAGCGCCTGACCACTTGAGGCTGGAGGGTAATTTTTAGACCGCACTTACCTTAGTCGATCGCCTGCGATTCTGCCTAATTCAGGGCTTTTATAGGAACGGTTTGGTAGTCCCCTACGCGAAGCAGTATCTTCCAGACTTCATCTTGAATCCAAGCGAACATGAAAATTTTACAGAAGCTAATCCTGTTTTTCTGCTGTGTGGGCGGCCTGCAGGCCCAGGAAATAGGGTATTATATGCAGCCAGCACTTCATGGGGAAACGATCGTCTTCGTCTCCGAAGGGGACCTTTGGAAGGTGCCGATCTCCGGCGGTAAGGCCACCCGCCTCACCACGCATCATGGGGAGGAATTTTCTCCTAAGATTTCGCCTGACGGCAAATTTGTGGCCTACGCTGCATCGTATGAGGGGCCCACAGAGGTCTACATCATTCCCATCGATGGGGGACTGCCTAAGCGCATGACCTATGAGCCCTCCGCTTCCGTGCCTACAGCATGGAAGTCAGAGAAGGAGCTGGCTTACACCACCAACCAGTACGCCACCTTACCGCGGCTGCAGACCGTGACCGTCCATATCGAGACAGGAGAGCGGCAGGTACTTCCACTGGAAATGGCCGCTGAGGGCAGTTTTTCGGAGGATGGCACGCAGTATTTTTTCGTTCGCCCGACCTTTCATAATAATGTAACCAAGCGTTACGAGGGGGGCACCGCCCGTCAGGTCTGGGCCTACACGCTAGGCAGCGCAGAAGCGCAAAAACTGACGCAAAACTATACCGGTGAGGACCATCACCCCACCTTCTACCGGGGCCGCGTCTACTTTTTATCCTCCCGTGATGGCATCCAAAACATCTGGTCTATGCGTCCGGACGGGGAAGATTTGCGCCAGCACACAAAAGAAAGCAGCTACGATGTGCGGGAATTTTCTCCCCAAGGCGGGCGCATCGCCTATCGGGTAGGGGCGGATCTGCATGTCCTCGACCTAGCTACGGAACAAAGCGAAACGCTAGCGGTACAGCTGAGCTCGGACTTCGAGCAGATGCGGGAAAAGTGGATTAAAAATCCAGAAAGTTATATTACAGGCATTTCCGTGGCGAATGATGGGCAGCACGTGGCCCTCACTGCGCGCGGTAGGAGCTTTGTACTGCCCACTAAGGAAGGGCGCATCGTCCGCCTCGACCGAAATGATGGGGTGCGCATGCGGGATGCGGTGTTCGCGCCTGACGGTAGAAGCGTCTACCTCTTCTCAGATCAGAGCGGGGAGTTCGAAATTCACCAGTATGATAGCCGTGGGCTGGATGCCGGCAAGCAGTTGACGCAGGATGGTAGCACTCTGCGCTTTAACTTGACGCCTTCGCCTGACGGCAAAAAACTGGCCTATACGGACCTCAACAGGGATTTGTGGATTTTAGAGCTGGCTACGGGCAAGCAGGTGAAAGCGTCCACGAACAGGGAAGGGGTCAGTGGTGCCATGGCCTGGTCTCCGGACAGCGAGTGGCTGGCCTTTTCGCAGACTGCCTCCAATACCTTTAATCAGATTTTCGCTTTCGGTTTTTCTTCGGGCAAGCGTATCGCCATGACTAGTGATCGGGCGAATAGCGTCAGCCCACAGTGGAGTCCAGATGGCAGCTGGCTCTACTTTCTTTCGGATCGGAACTTTCAAACGAAAGTGGGCTCTCCATGGGGTACGCGGCAGCCGGAGCCTTACTGGCATAAGCAAATGAAAATTTACCACATCTCCCTTACAGAGGGAGCGGTTTCTCCTTTTCATTTCAACCATGAGCTGAAAGCGGAGGACAAAAAGGAGGACAAAAAAGACGAGAAAAAAGCCGACGCTGCCGTGAAGGTGCGCATCGATGAACAGGGGCTCATGGAGCGCCTTCGTGAGGTGCCCGTTCCTGCCGGAAACTACCGCAGCCTAGTCGTGACCGATAAGGCGTTGTATTACCTGAATGATCCGAATGATGACGGCAAGACCAACATTACCATGACGGCGATCAGCTCGAAAGTGGAGCCTAAGGTCTTTATCGATAATGTGCGCCGCTTCGTGCCTTCCGCGAATAACAAGCATCTGCTGGTTACTGTAGGCAGCACTCATCATGTCGTGGAGCTAAAAACCGCTCCGATAAGTAACCTGACCGAGTACCGCCTGGACCTGAGCAAGTGGAACTTCTCGATCGACCCACGCGAGGACTGGGTGCAGCTGTTCACAGACGCTTGGAGAATGGAGCGGGACTATTATTATGATCCAAACATGCACGGTGTGGACTGGGATAAGATGTATGCCAAGTATCTACCACTCGCCAAGCGGGTGACTACGCGTGCGGAGCTTTCTGACGTGATGGGCGAGTTGATCGGTGAACTAAGCGTCCTACATACGAGTGTGGGCGGTGGCGATCTTCGTCGCGGGCAAGATAACATCAGCATGGGGCTGCTGGGGGCACGCCTATCTCCGCATGCGGAGCTGGGCGGTTTCCAAGTGGATTACATCTATCAGACGGATCCCGATTATCCGGATGAGCAGTCGCCTTTAGCCCACCCAGACATCGCGATACCTGTGGGGACCATCATCACCCATGTGGATGGGCAGCCAGTGAAGGGAGCCTATGATTTTAATTATTTCCTTCGAGATAAAGCCGGTCAGCAGGTACGTCTCTCCCTGCGCAACAGTCAGGGGCAAGCGCTCGGGGACAAGGTGCTCATTCCGATGAATGCCCGCGAAGAGTCCAACTTGCGCTATAACGACTGGGAGTACACCCGCAGATTGGAAGTGGAAAAAGCCTCTGATGGGGCATTGGGCTATGTCCATCTGCGTGCCATGGGCGCCAGCGACATCAATCAGTGGTTCCGCGATTTTTATCCTCAGTTTAAGAAGCAGGGATTGGTGATCGACGTGCGCCATAATAGGGGCGGAAATATCGATAGCTTTATACTGTCGCGCCTGATGCGGGAGGCCTTTTTCTACTGGAAAAACCGCGAGGGAGAGCCCTACTGGAACATGCAGTACGCTTTCCGTGGACATTTGGTCCTGCTTGTGGATGAATTTACGGCCTCGGATGGAGAGGCCTTTGCGGAAGGATTCCGCAGACTGAAGCTAGGCGAAACGATCGGAGCACGTACCTGGGGAGGCGAAGTCTGGCTTTCCGGTGCTAATACGCTTTCCGATAACGGGGTAGCCCGCGCACCGATGATGGGCGTGTATGGCGAAGAAGGCGAGTGGTTGATCGAAGGTGTCGGATTCGTTCCTGACATCGAGGTGATTAACCTGCCGAAGGCGACCTTCGAAGGCAAGGACGCCCAGCTGGAGGCGGCCATCGAACACTTAAAGAAACAGATAGAAAAGGATCCTAGACCCGTCCCGAACCCACCGGCTTACCCGGATAAGTCGTTTAACAACAACTAAGGTTCGTAAGCGTGCCAAGTCTCCATTTCTGGTCTCTATTTTAGGGCTGGGGTGGAGATAAAAAAGAAGCGGAAAGCAATCCAATCGATTGCCTTCCGCTTTTTATTTTTTTGGCCCGTGGGGCAAAAGCCTCTGTTTAGGCTATTTTCCTGTGTAGGGCACTCTCTTCGCTTTATCGCTTAGGCGTTTACCCCTGTGATGGGGAGGCGCACCCGAATTTTCTCCCAAGAGAGGACGAGAAAGCCTTCCGTGTCGGAGACTGTTTCGATTTCGTAGGTGAGACGCTGCACGGGCTCCTCCAAAATTTCTGGGTTTACCACGAGGCGGATGATATCTTCTCCTTCAAAATACTCTTCTGCCAGGTGCATGTCGTAGGCCTCATTTAGGATGAGTACCCATTCCTCTTTACCGGGAACGGTGAAAAAGCCATACATTCCGGGCTCCACTTTTTTGCCATTAATGGAAACAGGGGCAGAGAAGGATACTGCTGTGGCCCAGTGGGAGCCGCTCACCCATACCTGATCGTAGGAAACTAAGCCATTCCAAATGGTACGTCCCCGCACACCTGGAGAGCCATAGTTGACGGTAATCAAGCTCTTGCCGATCGTGCCAGTCGCTTCGCGGCGGGCGCTTCCCTTAAAGGTGTCTTCCAGCAGGCCCGCGTTTACCGAGTCTGCATAGGCCACTTTTTCTAAGAGATGCTCTTCTTCCAGACGGCTAAGCGCTGAAGTTTCAGCGGGGCTTTCTTCCGCTTCGGATTCGCTAGCTTTTTCACCGGAACAGGCGAAGAGTCCAGCGGCCAGTAGGCAGGCCCAAGCAGAATTTCTGAGTAGATTGCGTTTGTGTTTCATCGTTATCGCTTATTTAGTGCCGAAGGCTTCCATGATTTCTTCGGAAATACCCGTGTGGGAGTAGCCGCCATCGTGGAAGAGGTTCTGCATGGTCACCATGCGTGTGAAGTCAGAGAATAAGGTGATGATGTACTCAGCGCAAGCCTCAGCGGAAGCGTTTCCGAGTGGCGAAATTTGGTCTGCGAAGTTAAAGAAGCTATCAAAACCGCCGATTCCTGTGCCCGCTGTTGTTTTAGTAGGAGACTGCGAGATGGTATTTACACGGACTTTTTTGGCTTTTCCAAAGCGATAGCCATAGCCACGAGCGATGCTTTCGAGGAGGGCCTTCGCGTCTGCCATATCCGTGTAGAAAGGGTACACCCGCTGAGCGGCGATGTAGGAAAGCCCTACGATGGAGCCCCAGGTTTTCATGACATCCATCTTTTCTGCCACCTGCATCATCTTGTGAAAGGAGATCGCCGAGACATCATAGGACTTCATCGCCCAGTCATAGTTGAGGTCACCATAGGAGCGACCTTTCCGGATGTTAGGCGACATCCCGATGGAGTGGAGGATAAAGTCGAAATCCCCTCCTAAATATGCTTTGGCTTCCGCATACAATTTCTCTATGTCTGCTAAGGAAGTGGCGTCAGCAGGGATGACGATGGTTTCGCACTGCTCGGCCAAGGTCTGAATGGAGCCCATACGCATGGCGATCGGCGCATTCGTCAGCACAAAGCGCGCGCCTTGTTCTTTCGCTTTCAGTGCCGTTTTCCAGGCGATGGAGTTCTCATCTAATGCACCCGTGATGATGCCTATCTTTCCTTCAAGTAGTTTTTCTGCCATTTTATTTCTTGGTTACATGCAAGCTAAACCGTAAAATTACAGCAATTCAGCCTATAAACAAGTGCCGAGTTCCTGCTTTTTGTCCCGTGTAGGGGTTTTTGGCCCTCAGGCCAAAAGGGAACGGGCACTCTCTAAGGCCGCAGCTGGGGGCTGATCCCCTGCGATCATCTTCGCCAGCTCTAAAACGCGCTCCTCGCCAGTCAGCTCGCGCATTTTGCTGACGGTTTTTTCGGCGCTGTGGTCTTTGTACACGAAATAATGACGTTCGCCCTTGGCCGCCACCTGCGGCAGGTGAGAAATACAGATCACCTGATGCTTCCGCGCGATGTCTTGCATCATTAGCACCATCTTCAGCGCCACTTCCCCGGAAATCCCCGTGTCGATCTCATCAAAGATAAGCGTCGGCATGGCGATCTTATCGGCCATCAAATACTTGATCGCAAAGATTAGGCGTGAAAACTCCCCTCCAGAGGCTACCTGCCGAAGCGGCTGCAGCGCCACTCCCTTGTTGGCTGAGAAAAGCAGCTCCACCTCATCGGTGCCTGCAGGTCCTGGAGCGATGGGGCTGTGGGCGATGCGTACCTGGGCGTTTTCCATACCCAGCTGCCGGACTAATCCTGCCAGCGCCTCGCTGAAGGGGGCGAAAAACGCTTGACGTTGCTCCGAAAGGGCAGCAGCAGCTTTAGTTAATTCTTTTTCTAAGGAGGCCACCTCCTCGGCCACCGCCTCCAGCTGCTCGTCGAGCTGGTCGGTTTCGATGACCTTTTCGGCTAAGTCGGCGGCGAGCGCTAAAAGCTCCTCCACGCTGTCTACGCCATGCTTTTGCTGCAACTGAAACAGTCGGCTGAGGCGCTCCTGCAGCTGGCTGAGGCGCTCCTCGTCCACTTCCACACGCGCATCCTCCTCGTAGAGGCCGTCCATTATGTCTTTTATTTCGATCAGGCAGCTTTCAAAACGCTGCTGATAACTTGCAAAATGCTCACTAAAGCGCGCCAGCTGCCCCAGCGTTTGCTTTGTGGCGTCCAGTTGGTCGGAGAGGCCTACCTCTTCCTGCTCGAAGCGCTGGACCACTTCCTGAATGCGGGACTTGATGTCTTCGGCATGCGTCAGGAGCTCTTGTTCCTGCTCCAGCTCTGCCTGCTCACCTGCCTTCAGCTGTAGCGCTTCGATCTCTTCCAGTTGGAAGCGGTTATAATCGGCTTCCTTACGTAGTGCTAAGGCCCGCTCCTGCAGCTCTTTTTGTCGCTTTTGAGCTTTTCGGTAGGCACGGTAGCTGTTTTGGTAAGCGGCTAAAAGGGTATGGCTGCTGCTAAAGGCATCGATGAGCGCCAACTGATACTCGCCATTCGCGAGCTGCAGCGTGTCGTGCTGGGAGTGAATGTCCATCAGCGCGGCTCCTAGCTTTTTCAGGTGCTCGAGCCGCACAGGCGTATCGTTGATGAAGGCACGGGATTTTCCAGTGGCACTTATTTCCCTGCGGATGATGCAGGTACTCTCATAGTCCAGCTCTTCCTCTGTAAAAAAAGGCTGCAGCCCGTAGGCCGCGATCTCAAAAAAACCTTCGATCACACATTTTTGGGTACTGTCGTAGAGCACCTTGCTGTCGGCACGATTTCCCAGCAGCAAGCCGAGCGCGCCCAGCATAATGGATTTCCCAGCACCTGTCTCTCCTGTGATCATGTTCAGGCCCGGGTGTGGACTCAATTGTAAGCCCTGAATAAGGGCATAATTTTTAATCGTAAGTGATTTCAGCATGGTGACCGCATCAACCTTTTAAGAGTTCATTGTACCGTTTGGCATTATTGGGATCTACGCGCAAGAGGGCTTTTACAGCTTCTGCGCGGATTTCAGGAGAGGCGAGGCGAAAAATTTTTGCGATTTCTTCTCCTTTAGCGTCCATAAATGCGATGGTAAAGATACTATTTGGCTGGGCATCATTCGCATCTGCCACCTTTTTTATTGCCTCCAACATGTTTATAAACGCTTCTTCCTGCCGTGTGCCCAGCAGGTCCATGCCACGGCGGTGGTACAGGTAAAGCGCCTCCCGAATAGGGCCATAGACGGAGGAGATGTAAATATCATTGGTTAGCCAGTAGCGATTACGCCGGTCGGACCCACTTGCCCCCCAGCCCGCGCGGTTAGACTGCTGCGCATTATTCACGATATTATTCGCGATCTCGAAGTAGGGATCTCCGCCCCTCAGGGCAAAGGTGTCAGCATCTAACCCGAGGATGATATAGGCATAATAGGAAAGTAGACTGCTGATATTATTGAGGAAGGAAAAACGATTAAACTCCAGCGGCTGGTTTTGGAGGTACTCAAAGGACCAGTTGCGGTCGATAAAATTCAGGTACATGCTTTCATAGTTGGTGCCATGCACGGGACGGACGGCCTGAATTTGTACGGTGGCATTATAAAAACCCACCTGGGGCATGTCATTAATGGTAATCAAAACATTGCCTTTGATGCGCTCGTGGGGGAGGAAATCCTCGTTGGTCCAGTTTCTATTGTTTAGAAACTGCTCGAACGTCACCTTCATGTCTTCGAAGACCTCTTTTTCTTGGGTACGTGCGCGCTCTGAATTGATGATGACCTGGAGATTAAGCTCCTGGGCCACGAGCGTCAGGGGAAGTCCCCCACCGAGGAAGAAACATAAAAAGAGGATGTGCTGCCAGTACTTCATGGGTGCAGGTGGATTAATTCGTCCTTTTCTCTTCCAAAACGCTTTCAAGCTCCTCTAAGATACGGAAGGCGATTTCTTTTTTAGGTGCCAGCCCTGTGCTTCCTCTTTGGCCGGAGGCCGAAAAGAACTGCACGCTATTCGTGTCGTGCTGGAAAGCAGCGCCTTCTTCTTTCGGGGAGTTCAGCACCACGAGGTCGAAGTTTTTTTTCTCGAGCTTCTCCTGTGCATGGGCGGGGCCATTTTCGGTTTCGAGTGCAAAGCCTACGTGCCACTGTCCTGCCTTTTTCGAAGCGCCCAGATGAGCGGCGATCATCGACCGTTTTGGCTAGTGTCAGCTGCAGCGTTTCGCCCTGTTTTTTGATTTTCTCTGCGGCGGCCTCCACAGGTGCGTAATCGGCTACTGCGGCGGTAAAAATACTTCCCTGCATGTCGGGATGCAGACGGTTGGCTTTCGCAAACATCTCGGCAGCGCTACTTACTGGGTACACATGGAGCCGCGGATGTGGGGAGGGCATTACGGCGCCTTTGCCGATGACGGCATGGACTTCGGCTCCTTTTGTGAGGAGGGCCTCAGCGAGTGCTGCACCCATTTTTCCGGAGGAGTGATTGGAAATATACCGCACGGGGTCGATGGCTTCTTGTGTGGGGCCAGAGGTAAGTAATACCTTTTGCCCAGAAAGGAAGCTAGCAGTTTGTGTCTGAAAAAAGTTTTGGATATGACGCAGAATATCTTCTGGCTCCATGAGTCGCCCGGGCCGCTGAGTCCGCTAGCCAGCTCTCCGGAGGCTGCTTCCAGCAGGATATTGCCATAGCTACGCACCGTATCCATATTACGCTGCACAGCAGGGTGGGCATACATATCCAGATCCATGGCGGGGGCGATCATCACGGGACACTTAGCTGAGAGATAGGTGGCCGTAAGTAGATTATCGGTAGCCCCATTCGCGAGCTTGGATAGCGTATGGGCACTGCAGGGGGCGATCAGCATCAGGTCTGCCCAGAGGCCGAGATCCACATGATTGGTCCACTGGCCGGTGTCACGCTGAAAAAAATGATGGTAAACAGGCCGCTTGGAAAGGGTAGCCAGCGTGAGTGGGGTGATAAAGTCAAGAGCAGCTGTGGTCATGATGACCTGCACAGCTGCTCCCTCTTTTATCAATAAACGTGTAAGAAAAGCCGCTTTATACGCAGCTATGCCCCCAGTTACTCCCAGGAGAATACGTTTACCGGTTAATAGCATATTAGAAACTCTCTTCGGTATTTCCTTCCGGCTTACGGAAAAACACCTTCTTCTCTAAGAACTCTTCCATCGCGATGGTAGAAGGCTTCGGCATTTTCTCGTAAAACTTAGAGATTTCGATTTGTTCCTTGTTTTCAAAAACCTCTTCTAAGTTGTCTACAGAAGAAGCAAACTCGGAAAGCTTGTTCGTCAACTCTTCTTTCTGAGCGGTCGAGATCTGGCGCGCACGCTGACCGATCACGTAGATAGATTCGTACACATTACCGGTCTGCTCAGAAATCTTAGACAAGTTTCTGGTAACAATAGATGGATTGATCGCCATAATATAGATTAATTGTTATTTATAGTTTCTGGTATAACTGCGCGAACGGGAGCCTCACTCGGGTCTGCCACTTCGCTGGCCTCATTTTTCTTACGCTCCTCCTCGATTTTAGCCATGCGCTCATCATACTCTTTTTTGAGCTTGGCATGCGCGATTAGCTCCGCTTGGGTTTTCTTTTCTAAATTTTCCACCTTTCCGATAAAGGGGCTACTCGGATAGCGGCGCTTAAAATTACCCGCGAAATCCAAAGCATCGTTCAGGCGCTGCTCTTTTTTATCGAAACGGCTACGCTCTGCATAGTTGTAGGCCACATCTACAAGTTTGTAGGCTAGTTCCTCATTATACTTGCTGTCAGGATAATTTTTAGCGAAGTTTTGGAACTGTATAATACACGCACGGTAGAATTCCCCAGGAAACAATCCTTCTGTCAGGCGCAAGTAAAGCGAAGCTTCTTGGTAAGCTTTTTCCTCGAAACGACGCTGTAACTCGTCGATCATCGTGGTGGCACGCTCGAAGGAATCAGATTCCGGGAAGCGGGAAAGGAAAAGCTGAATGGCATTTACCGCATCGCGGCTACTGCGCTGATCCAAGTTGTAATCCGGTGCATCTAAGTACAGCGAATAAGCATTCATAAAGAGCGCTTCCTCTGCGAAAGGGCTGCGGTTATAGGTTTGATAAAAGGTCTGGAAATACCCTGCAGATTCGATGTAGCGCTTCATGCGAAAATGCGCATAGGCATAGTTGAAATCTGCAATTTCCGCTTTCTCGGATCCCCGAATGATAGGTAACACCTTGTCGTACAGGATGATGGCCTTATTCCACTCGCCTTTTTCGTAGTACATGTTGGCAGCATCATACAGCACCTCCCAGTCCGAACTTTTCTCTAGTTTGTAAAACTGTCCACAGGAGGCGAGAAAACCTACGGTAAACAAAATCAGGGTAATATGGCGTACGCTTTTCATCATAAGAACCGCAAATATACGGCATTTATTCTGGTTATCAAATGGAAAGAGGGTGCTGGATCAGCGCTTTACGAAAAGCTTCTTCGTTACGATGTTTTTATTGTTCACGTAAAGCGTATAAAAGTACACACCTGGTTTTAGGTCTGAAGTGTTCAGCACAAGACTCTCACGCATAGGATCTAAGGTATAGGTAGCCACAGGGTTACCGATAAAGCTCGTCAGCGCTATGCTCGCCTGAGCCGAAGGATTAAGCAATTCATAATCTATCGTGGCGATCTGATTACTCGGATTCGGATAGATGTTGCCCATGCGAATGTCTGGATGCGTAAAGGCGTTCCCTTCAGCATTCGGATCATAAACGTCATAAGTAGCCTCGATATTGAATACTTCTCGAATATTTTCTGTGCTCACGAACTGCATGCTAAAATATCCCTTCGTCTCGGTGATGCCGAGATCGAAAGCTAAGTACATCTCCGTGAAAAGCTCTCCCGGACGCAGCGTCAGCTTCACCTTCGCTAAATCTCGGGTCGGATTATAACAGGTCTCCCCGATGCAGAGCTTCAGCTGCTGCGAAGAACTATATTCCCCCGTAAAAATTTTAAGGTATAGTGCTTGACTTCATCCGATTCATTCTGAATCAAAAGGGTCTTCCGCTGAGAAGTACCTATCTTTCCACTAAACTCCACAGCATCAGACAGCACCACCACCTGGGAAAATCCCGGAAGTGCCCCGAAAAGCAGGAGGCTGAAAAAAACGATGCGTAAAAGGTGTTTCATGTAAATACTATTCTATAGGCAAATCTTTATATTTTGTATGCTAATCTATACTATAAAAATACGCAGAAGGTTTGGCTTTTGTCTCATTTTCCGGTTAATTTTTGTTAAGCTCCGCGAAATTTTTTTTAAGCGGAAACGTTAACGCTCCTTGGAAAATTTTTTAAAGTAGCGGATATTCAGTTTCACCCTCCTGAATCTGTGTTTCGTCTAATAATTTTTGGATTTCTTCATCTTCTGGCTCTGGCACGCGGGCATCCGGGAGGTCAAATAAATTTCGCCTCCCACTTGGCCGAATCTTTGGCGTACGCCACTCCGCTATCATCTCCGATCGGGTTTCTCCTCTATCCTCCAGCGGAAATCCTTCAGCTTCCGCTTTTTATCGTCGATCTCATGTGGCGGTGTAAACGTGCCATCCGGCTTCACCAGCGATTTAATCCGCTGCAGCTGCCCCTCCTCGAAATAAATAATCATGCGCGCACATAAAAGCAGGTTCATCCCCCGCAGCGTATTGTCCTCCAGCAAGTCAAAATACAAGGACTCCCCATTCCCATTCACATCTAACTGCTGGATCTGCTCGTCCCGAAAATAGGCAATCATCCGACGCCCCTTTATCTGGTTGTAGTTCTGCAGGGTATCCTCCCCGATCAAGTAGGCATTCCGCTCAAAGAAGGCCTTCTCGATCGCTTCATCCACGATGAGTAGGCGAATGGAGTCGGCTGTAACCTGATTGTTGTCATTCCATAACACCGGGTCGCGGTACAGATGGATGCTGCTGTCCGCAAACACGTAAGCGATAGAATCCCCACGCCCCTGCAGGTCAGTTTTAAAGATGCGTGCATTATAGAAGGCGCTCAGCTCCCGGTTAGCCGGCAGCTCATCGTCCTTGTAAATCAAGGTATCCGCTATCATGAAGAGCGTGTCGGCTTCCAAATACTTTTGCACCAGCCCCCGCCCATACATCCGGCTGTATTTCTCGAGCTCCAAGTGATAGCCCTCATCCCCAAAGAGCTCTATTTCATCTTTTTTATACAAGATCGACACATCCTCCCGCGCCTCATAGTAACCCCGATTTTCATCGTAATATAAAGTTTCCCCAAAAATAATGGCGTCCTCTGTTTCCGCATCGCCATCATAGAAGCGAAAAATTCCCCCCTCGGTCTCATAGTAGGCCCCTTTCTGCGCATTCAGCCTGTTGCCCTCCGCAGAAACCACATTCGTCAGCCCCAGCGTCTCGGCGGTCTTCGGGATGGTGCGGTAGATCAAGTACTCCGTTTTCATGTGATAGTCGGGATTCACCAGGTCTACACGCTCGGTGAAGGTGATCCGCTCGATTTGTGTCTCGTAAACCGCTTTCTCGGAGGTCAAAACATTCAAAGAGTCCACCACACGTCCACCATTAAAGTAATTCGCGGTAGCCGTGTTGCGGTCATAATCTAAAAAATCCGTGTACAGCAGCGTGCCCTCATTGTCCATCACCACGTTTTGGCGCAGCCGCGCCATCCGCGAAGCCCCTTCATACTCGGCATAGGAGGCCGTCGTCACCACAGGGTCCTCCTTATCGGTGATGCGCACATTCCCGTAGAGCTTGGCCATGTTCTCACGCTTAAAAAAGAAGGCCGAGTCACACTCCACGATCGTGTTCTGGTTGATCATGAGCACATTCCCATAAAAACGCTCCACCTCCGCACCGCCGCGCACACGCTCTGCCCGCTTAAAATCCAGGTAGTTGGCATTCTGATTTTGGGCCCGCGCCGTCAGGGAAATGGCCCCCACAAACAGGAGCAGCAGCGTAATTATTTTTTTCATGTCGTAAGAAGTCCCCGCAAAATTAATATTTTTGATCTATGCTCGACAAATTTCGCGCCCATCTTCACACATTCCCCGGTTTTGACCCGAAAAAACCTACTTGGCTGGCCATCAGCGGGGGTATGGATTCCACCGCGCTCCTGCACCTTATGCGGCTTTCGGGCTTTCCCCTGCTGCTGGCGCATGTAAATTACGGTCTGCGCGGGGCGCAAAGTGATGGCGATGAGGCCTTTGTACGTGCCATGGCTACACAGTATCAGCTGCCCCTCTCGGTGAAGCGCTCCTCGCCAGAAGCACTCGAAGCTATGGGCGGCGGGGTGCAAGAGGCCGCGCGCATCCTGCGCTATACCTGGTTTGACAGCCTCCTGCGGCAGCATCCAGAGGCGCAGGCACTCCTGCTGGCTCACCACCAGGAGGATCAGGCGGAAACACTGCTGCTCCAACTGCTACGGGGAACGGGTTTAAAAGGCATGGGCGGGATGCGTGCCGTTCAAGGGGCCTACTGGCGTCCGCTGCTGCCCTTCTCGAAGGCGGAGCTACGTGCTTTTCTGCAGACACAGGGGCTTTCCTGGCGCGAAGATGCCAGCAATGCCAGCACCTACTATCAGCGCAATTATCTGCGCAATACGGTCCTACCCCAGTTGGAGGCCCGATTTCCGCAGACCTACGCGAACCTTTCCCGCAGTGCCGAAAATGCCAAAGCGCCTGGCAGCTGCAGCAGCAGCTCTCCCGCTATTTCCTTCAAAAGGAGTGGCAGGTAGACCGTTTTGGCATCGGATCCTTTGGGCTGGAAGCCCTGCGTAGCCTCGGACAGGGCCTCACCGCTTTCCTGCATCAGCTGCTGCTTCCCCTAGGCTTTTCTTCCGCCGAGCTGCTCCGTCTCTCGGCTAGTATCCTGGAAGATAAGCCGAAAGAGCTTTTACAATCCGCTACTCATCAGGTGCTTATCGATAGAGGGAGACTCTACCTGCACCCGCAGGAGTCGGCTGCGCCTTATACGTTCTCGCTCCCCGAGGAAGGGGAGGGCAGCTTGGTTTTGCCTGGCGGCAAAGGAGTTGTGGACTGGGCCTACAAGCCGCTGCCCGAAAAGTGGCCGCAAGACCCCTTTCAGGTGTACCTCAACCCGGACACTTTGGCAGCGCCCCTTACCCTGCGCACCTGGCAGCAAGGCGACCGCATACAGCCCTTCGGCATGCGGGGACAAAAAAAAGTTGAGCGATTATTTCATCGATAAAAAATTGTCACTGCTACATAAAAACCATATTTTAGTCCTAATTTCACAGGAAATTCCGCTGTGGGTGGCAGGCGTAGGCAGTAGTGCAGCTGCTCAGCTTCCAGCTACGGCGCCTCGCTGCCTGCATTTGTCCATACGTTATGCCCATGATCAATCCTTTTTCCAAGAGTTTTAAGGCCATCGAGCTGGAAATTTTTGATTTCCTAAGTAAAATCCCGTTTTTTCAGGCCTTAAGTCCAAATGAAATGGCGCGCTTTCTGCCCGCTATCCATCGGCGCAAGTACCAGCAGGGGGAGGTGGTTTTCTTTCGGGGCGATCCTAGTCAGGCGCTCTACCTGATCGAAAAGGGACGGGTGAATCTGAATATCGACATTCAGGAAAACATGGAAGTCATTCGTGTGGCACGTACACAGGAGGCTTTCGGGGAAAATGCGCTGCTAGCCGATACCAAGCGTATTTACAGCGCGATCGTGGACTCTGAGGAGGCTGAGCTGATCGTGATACCCTACTTTTCCATTCAGGAGATTTTCGCCAGCCACCCGAAAATTCAGGCCAAGATGATGACGGCGCTAGCAGCCTTTTATAATCGTAATAATCAGGTGCTCTTTTCCTCTTACAGGAACTCCTATGGCTTTTTTAGCCTTTCGCAGTTGTATGAGGATAACCAGTAGCCCCGACGTAAATCGTAGCATCCCTTCGTGAAAAAAATCAGCTTTATACTCGTTGCTTTATGCTTTCTGGCGGCCGCTTTCTGGCTGTACCGCAGCTTAGGTGGGAACAAAGAAGAAAATTATTCCTTTATCGCCTCGGATGCGCTCTTCGTTCTCGAGACGCAAGATCCCATCCGGCTTTGGAACCGCTGGAGCAGTATGCCGTATTTCGAGACCCTTGAGGAGTTTCCGGCGATTCGCTCCGCAGGTGAGCAGCTGCAAGCCTTAGATTCCCTGCTCGGAGGCTCCGGGGAGGTGGATGCCCTGCTGAAAGGGCAGCGCTTCACGGCCTCTCTGCACAGTGTGGGTAAAGAGCGTTTTGATTTTCTCTATCTATTAGCCCTGGCCGATGGCAAAGCCGAGCGGATCATCCAGCAGCTGGAGCGTGTTTTGCCCGAAGGGGTACGCCTGCAGGCCCGAACCTACAGCGGGGTTACTCTGTACGAGGTGACGCAGACGGGGAGCGACTTCAGCCTTTCCCTGGCGGCAGTGGATAATGTGCTGCTCGTGAGCTATACCTCTTTTTTAATCGAGCAGGCGATTCGCGTGCAGCGGGGCCAGGCGGTAACGAATTTTCGAGCCAGCTATAGCGAGCTTTTCAGCGGCCGTGATTCAGCTGATCCGCTCGCAATGCTGCGGGTGACGGCGGACGGGCTCTACATTTTAAACCGCTCCATCGTGGATACAGCGGAGGAAAATATGCTAGACCTGCTGAAAAACAGGCAGGTGGGCGGGAGCTTCCAGGTGCTGCTCCGCGAGCAAGGGCTGGAGCTGGAAGGCGGCCTCCGCGTGATCGGTGGGCGGGCCTTCGGTGCCTCCGGAAGCGGGGAGCTGGCCAGCCGAAGTGCGCGGTATCTCTCGAACAGAAGCAGCTACGTTTTCCAGTATGATTTAGCTAATGCCGTACAACTTTTAGGCTTCGGTGATCCGCGATTCGAGCGCGTGACGACGCTGGATGCAGAAATCGAGCAGCAGCTGAAGTCTAAAGGTTTCTTTCAGCCTTGACCGGTAGCGCCTTTTCATGGTGCTCGAGCAAAGTCTGGGGGAGGCGCGCGATCGGGTGCTTTTACTGCAGACACAGGAGGCTGAGGAGCAGCTGCAGCGCCTACTCGCTTTCGTGAAAAGCCAAAATCCCGGTCAGGAGGATCAGTTTACCGACCGCTACCGGGAGCGCCTCATACTGTATATCGAGGAGGATGAGTTTCCTGCCCATCTGCTGGACGGGAACTTTCAGGGGTTTAAAGATAGCTATGTCACCCATGTGGAGGATTTCCTCGTGTTTACGAATAGCAGTAAGGCCATGCGGCTGTACTTAGATGATTTGGCGCTGGGACAGGTCTGGGAAAATAGTGCGAAGGGGCAGGAGCAGTGGGCCCGCCTGGGCCAAAGTCCGGGACTTTCCTTTTACTTCGATGGAACAAGCTTTTGGAATGGGCTGGCGCAACGGGCACTGCCGGGCTGGAGGCCTTCCTGCAGCAGCAGAGTGCACGCCTAGGGGCATTTCACTCCCTACAGGGACAGTATGCCGAGGTGGCGGGAAAACCCTTTATGCGCATCACTTTTCCGATCGGATCTGCAGCCTCTGTACAGGCAGGAGAAAACCAAGCAGCTATTCTGCAGCGTGGGCTAAGCTTCTCCACATCGCTGACACAGGGTCCGTTCCGTCTCCAGAATTTCACAGATAAATCAGTAGATTACCTCGTTCAGGATGCCGAAAACGTTCTGCACCTCATTCACGAGGAGCAGGTCGTGTTCTCCTATCAGATCGAAGGACAGCTGGTGAGCCCTGTTTATCAGATCGATTACTACCAAAACGGCAAGCTGCAGATGCTCTTTGCGACCGCAGAGGCGGTGCATGTGTTAGACCGTCTCGGGAATACGGTGGAAGCCTTTCCGTTAACTTTGCCCGGGCAGGGCAAAATTACCCATTTAAGTCTCGTCGATTATGACCGCAATAAAAATTACCGGTATTTTCTGGGAACAAGTTCCGGGGAACTCTTCCTGATGGATAAGCGAGGCACGCTCTTAGAGGGCTGGGACCCGATATCCCTGTCGGCACCACTGGCCGCTGCCCCGCAGCATCATCGTATTCCCGGTTTAGGAGATCGCATGGTGGCACTGACGCAGGACGGTCAGGTGTATATCTTTAATCGGCGAGGAGAGCCACAAGCAGGTAGCCCGGTGTCGGTAAATGCTGTTTTGGGCACCGATTATGGGTTAGTGCTACGGGGGCAGGCCTCAGATAGCCGCCTGACGACAGTTTCAGAGGGTGGAGAGGTGCTTCAGGTGAACTTTAAAGGGGAGGTGGCGTACCGCAATCAGCTGGCCAAGCCGGATGCGGAAGTAAATTTTCAGCTTTTGCCGGACAACTTAGGAGATCGTTTCCTGTTTTTGGTGCAGTCTTTTGGGAGAATCACTGTGATGGATCAGGAGCAAGCGCCCCTTTTTGAGATTCCCAGTTATTCGGAAGATGTGGATTTTAAGTTTTATAACTTCGGCAAGGAAGCAAGTATTTTAGTACTTTTAGATAAAACTCAGGAATTTGTATATATTTACAATCTTAGAGGGGAAATGATGCACACGCTGCCATTAGCGGGATCGACTTGGCAGTCTCAGTAGCTTTTCAGGCGTCTAGAAGGCTTTTTGAGATAGTGGTGGTGGACGGAGATACCTTTTATAACTACGAACTGCCTTTTTAATGAAATGTGTTATTGTGGATGATGACATCATCTTTAGAGAAATTTTAAAAAAACTAATCTCCGAAGAGAAGGATCTGGACCTGGTGGCCTCTTGCAGCCACGCCCTCGAAGCCATGGAGTTTTTAACCCATCAGGAGGCAGATCTTTTATTTTTAGATGTGGAGATGCCGTTGATTTCAGGAATCGAGCTTTTGGATAAGCTGGAACGAAAACCGCTGGTCATTTTTGTGACGGCCAAGGATGAATATGCCCTGAAGGCTTTCGAGCAGGAGGCGGTACACTACATAACCAAGCCTGTCGATCGAGACAAGTTCCAGCAAGCCATCTCTCGCGCCCGTGCTCGGTACAAGCTCCTGCATGGTGAGCGTGTAAAAGCAGAGCGGGTCATGCTGACGTTAAAGGTAAATGGAGAGCAGGTGCGTATCGCGGCGGAGGATTTGCTGCTCGTAGAAGCGGCTTCCGATTACATGTTGGTGCAGACCGAAAAGAAAAAATATGTGGTTCATAGTACACTGAAGGCCTTCGTAGAGAGTGTGGGGGCTCCGTATTTGCTGCGCGTACATAAAAGTTTCGCCGTGAATCCGAAAGCGATCACCAAAATCGGTGCGCGCTCGCTTTGGTTGGCAGATAAAGAGGTCCCTCTGGGACCTGCCTATAAAAAGGCGCTAAAAGACTGGGAGTAGCAGTATCTGGAGGATATTTTGACTTTTTCTGGCGGCGGACGTTTTTTAAGCTTTTAAATCGAAGAAAAAGCCCCCTTTATCGAAAATAAACATGCCTTTTTTCCGCTTTGCGTACCTTTATATGACGATCCTGAATAGCACAGCATATGAAACAGCTCCTTCTTTTTTTCAGCCTTATCGTCTTCGCCTTTACGGCATGCTCTCCTTTAGAGCAGCAGGAAACTCCGGGTTTAGATGCCACGGAAGGTTTCCAAGCGATGCAAGTTCCCGATAACTTCAGTTATGCCACTACCCAGACGGTACGCGTGCAGATAGAAGCCACCTCTATGGACAAGCAGCCACTAAATGGAGTGGTCTATTCCCTGTATCAAGGAAATCCCTCCGAGGAAGGTGCACGTGTAGTCGCGCGTTTCGCTACAGATGCGCAGGGACGCGTGGACACCGAGATCGAACTGCCCAGCGTGCAAGAAAATTATTACATGCAGACCAATTACATCGGTATAGAGCCGCAGGCCCCTGTAAAAGTGGAGCAGCAGCGCATTCAGTACCGTTACGATGGCGCTGTTATGCTAGCCACGTCTCGTGAAGCGTACACAGCCATGGGGGGACGCATGGCGCATTTCACTTCGCGGATGGAAAATGTACCTGCTGGTTTTCAGTCTATGGGTACTTGGGATGCGAATGGAAGACCGAATTATCTGACTACACCGGACATCATTACCAAAGAGCTTTTAGACCGTGTCAACCATTTTCTTCCCGAAAGCAAGGATCTGCGTAACACCTTTCCTGAACTCTTAGATGAGCGCTATTCCAGGGAGCTAGAGCTAACAGAAGATGCAGAGGTTTGGGTTACCTTCGTGCACACTGGTGCAGGCTATCGAAATGCTGTGGGCTACTATTACTATAACAAAAACGACAAGCCACGTACACCGGATGATGTGAAAAACAGAACTATTCTGTTCCCAAACATTACACGAAACTCAGGAAGTGGTGCACGTACAGGGGACAAAATCAAGTTGGCAGGACCTAATAATGGGGCTTTCGAGGCAGGTACCGTCATCGGCTGGTTTCTCCTGGCAGATGCGTGGTCTGCTCCTAACAGCACACTTGGTAACGGACGCTGGACGCTCTATGCAGATCGTACCTTAAATACTTTTATCCCTCAGGCAGGTCTTCGGGAGCACATGGTGTTCCTTTATAATAATGTGAACAGAACCTTACTTATGGGCTGGGAGGACATTCGTCGCGATAACCAAGGCTCCGATCACGACTTTAACGACGTGGTATTTTATGCCAGTTGGAACCCCATTACCTCGGTTTCTCCGGATAATTATCCTAAATTAGG
Organism: Nitritalea halalkaliphila LW7; assembly: GCF_000265075.1. GTDB lineage: Bacteria > Bacteroidota > Bacteroidia > Cytophagales > Cyclobacteriaceae > Nitritalea > Nitritalea halalkaliphila. The sequence goes on from NZ_AJYA01000024.1 coordinate 127,000, forward strand.
AGATACGAATAATGTCGACAGCGACGGTGATGGCATCCCCGATTATGCCGATGAGTTTCCAAACGATCCAGAGCGCTCCTTCACGAGCTTCGGCCCGAGTGGTTCTAATTTCGGAACCCTTATGTACGAAGATTTATGGCCAGGATTTGGGGACTACGACATGAACGACCTGGTAATCGGGTACCGTATCCGCGAAATCTTAAATGCCCGTAATCAGGTGAAAGATGTGGAGTTAGATCTGGTGATACGTGCTACCGGGGGCGTCATCCCGAAAGGCTTCGGCTTCTTCATGCCAGACATGAACCCCGGAAATGTGGCCTCGATTACGGGGCAGCGACTGGTCACAAACAGCATACAGCGTAATGGAAACGGCACAGAAGCAGGACAGTCAGGAACGGTAGTCATCGCCCTAGACGACACGCGGATGCTGATGCCTTCCATGGCGAATGTTTACCTCGACCGCCCTGTGGTGGACTCGGACACCATCAAGCTAAAAGTGACCTTTAACCAGGCCGTGAACCGCTCTGCCCTCGGTGCAGCCCCTTACAGCCCGTTTATTTTCCGAACGAACGATCGTGGACATGAAATTCACCTACCGAATTTCCGCCCTACCGATCTCTTTAATACCGCCTTATTTAAAACTGCCGCCGATGACAGTAACCCCGCTACAGGGAAATACTTCCTCAGCCGCACGAATTTAAACTGGGCGCTGCACCTCCCGCAGGAAGTCCGCTACCCGAAGGAGCGCGTAGACATGACAGACGCCTACACAGATTTCCCTGCATGGGTACGCTCAGCAGGCGTGGAGCGCCAAAATTGGTTCCGCGAGAACGTTACCGAGTCGCTTCTCTTTAAGCGCTAAGGAAATCAGATAGTACCACGTACGAGCACTTTGGGCCCCCGGTCCAAAGGCTTACGCGTTTATACCTTTAAGGCCTTTCTCTGCTTCCCTTGCACATGAAGTCACCCGAAAAACAATACGCAACATGCTTTTACTCAAAATGAAAAAAATCCGCACACATCGTTTATGTTCTCTCCTGGTCCTTTTGGGGCTTGGGCTGGCCATGGCCTGTTCGCCGGATGATTCTCTTTCTGTAGACCGCCCCGATGACCCGAATGCGGGCTTCCTCGGGCTCCAAGTGCCCCCGAATTTTCTCTTCCAGTCAGAAGAGCAGGTGCGCCTAGAGTTTCGCGTCCGCTTCAGCCCAGAGCAGGCTGCCGCCGGTGTACCCTATAGCCTCTTTACCGCAGATCCGGATGCGGGAGGCCAACTGATTACCCGTTTTCGTCTGAATGAGGGGGGGACCTTTACTGGACTACTGGCCCTGCCGAGTACACAGGATAGTGTCTGGCTGAGCACCTCCTTTCCCGGTGTCGAAAGCTTCGTCCGGCTGCCTGTTCAGCAAGGGGTCGTTCGCTACGAGCGGTTGATTTCTGAGCTGCCCTCCGGAGCAGAAGCGAGCGCGAAGCAGGCCCTTAGTGACAGCCGCTCCCAGCAGCAGGTAAATGGCTTTTTTACCCTTGGGGCCTGGCGGCCAAATGGTACGCCGGATTATCTTCTCGGCCGCTTTCCTCCCGCTCCGGCCTTACTGAATCGTGTGGCCGCAGCACTACCCGAAGGAAGAGATGTTCGCGTGCATAGCCCAGAACTGCTAGGGGCGAATAGGCAGCGGGTTCTGACCGTGCAGGAGGATACCGAGCTTTTCGTGACGGTACTCAAAACGGGAAACAGCAATCGCTCCCGAAACGCTCTCGGCTATTACTACTACGGTCCGGGAGACCGCCCGCAGACGGTGCAAGAGGTGCTGAACAGGACTATCATTTTCCCACATGTGCATAATGGCATCTTGCGCCCGGGAGACAGGGTGCGCCTAGAAGGACCGAATGGAGCTACCTTCCCCGCAGGAACACGCGTGGGCTTTATTTTCATCGCCGACTCATGGCAAAACGCCGCCCGTGGTCTGGAGGTAGGTTCTTTTACTGCCTTTACAGAAAATCAGCTGAATACCTTTATTACCAATCCCGCCTTACGGGATCAGGGCTTGTTCCTGTACGATATCGCAAGCCAGTCTGCCGTGCTAGCATGGGAAGAAACACGCCGCGACAGTAATCAGAGCGATCATGACTTTAACGATAACATTTTCCAAATTTCGGCTGGATCGCCCACGGCACTGCAGCGTAGTGGGCTTTCTCTCTTAGGAGATGGTGCCTCAGACAGCGATGGAGACGGTGTGCCCGATTTTACAGATGACTTCCCTACCGATCCAGAGCGGGCCTTCCGCAGCTATTACCCATCAGAAGAGGGGGAAGCCACACTGATGTTTGAGGATTTATGGCCCTTCTTCGGCGATTATGATATGAATGACCTCGTACTGGGCTATCACGTGGAAGAACATCTCGACGCCAATCAGCGCATCAGTCGCATTCGCTTCCATCTCCGCATCCGAGCCACAGGCGCTGGCTTCCGTACAGGCTTTGGAATTCAGTTTCAGACGCCTACGGCAAATATCCGCAGCGTCACAGGTACGGGGCAGGTAGGAGAAATCACCAGCCTGCTGCCCACTGGGGCCGAGGCTGGTCAGCGCCTTGCCAATGTGATCTTCTTCGAGGATGCGAACGCAGTGATGCCGGAATTCTCTAATGTGCTCGTCGGACGTCCCCCAGTGGAGGAGCAGACCTTTACCGTGGACATCATCTTCGAAGAGCCCGTGAGCAGAGCGGTTTTGGGCAGCGCCCCCTATAACCCCTACACGTTCCGCCGCAGTGATCGGAGCCATGAAATCCACCTCCCCGGACAGGAGCCGACCGACAAGTTTAACCGCAATCTCTTCGGACGGGGGGATGATAACTCCAGCTTCTCCGCGCAACGCTTTTTCCAAAGTAGAAGTGGCCTTAACTGGGCCATCAATGTGCCCGCATTCGTGCCGCACTTGGTGGAAAATGCGGATTTGACAGAGGCTTATCGCGATTTCCCAGGCTGGGCACGCTCTGGCGGTACGGAAAATCGAGACTGGTTTAAGCAAAACATCAACAGTGGGTTGATTTTCTCACAACCATAAGGTTTTCAGATCTGAGAGGCAGGAGCTCCATAATTTTGCGTAATTTTGCAGAGAACTAAAAATAAAGTGCTATGCAAAGGACGCTTACCCAGTTTATGGGACTCCTGCTCTTTCTCTTTTTTGGACTGCAAGCCGCCCAGGCACAGCTTATCGTAGGGGATGAAATCATCGAAATTAACGATGAAGAGGGATATGTCAACCTCAGCTCGCCCTACACTACTGCGCTGACTTTTTTCTATAACCTCCGTGAGGATAACTTTAATCCCGACTTAGCAGCGCGCACCCTACGCGGTTACAGCGGCATGTCCGAGACGCAGCGCCTGGATCTGGTCCTCAAATTAAAGCAAATTTTCGATGGGAACGGGGTGCTCGTACGCCTACAAGAGGTACCACGCGAAGTGGATTTCCAAGAGGAAAACCAAGGGAGCCAGCCCCGCTACTTTTTTAATGCACAGGCACTTCCACTCGTTTACCTGGAGCTAAAGGACGATCGCTGGCAGTTTAGTGCCTTCACGGTGAATCGCATTCCGGAACTCCATAAAGAGACTTTCCCTTTCGGCACGGATCGCCTCCTGAACCTCCTACCGGAGATCGGCACAGATAGTTATTTTGGCTTGCACCTTTGGCAGCTCGTTGGCCTTTTCGGGCTGATTTTGCTGCTTTTCCTTGCCCATAAGGTCATGACGATCCTGCTGGATAGGGGGCTCCTGTACACCCTGCAGTATTTTGGCTACGGAAATGTCGCCGAAAAGTATCTGCTCCCCGTCGCGCGGGTCATCAGTATTTACATCATCGTGGAGCTGACATTGCTCTTTATTCGCGTGCTCCAGCTGCCGATCGAGGTGCTTGCTTGGTTGATTTTACTGCTGAATGCCGCCAAGCCCTTCATCATCACGGTGGTCTTCTATAAGATCGTGGATATCGTCTCGGCTTATTTCCAGCGCCTGGCGGAGAAAACTACTTCTACCCTAGATGATCAGCTGGTCCCGCTGCTGCGCAAGACTTTAAAGGCTTTCGTGGTGCTGGTGGGGACGCTGTTTATCCTCAAGCAGGGCCTCCGCGTGGATATCGTGCCTTTCCTGACGGGGCTTTCTATCGGTGGTTTGGCCTTTGCGCTCGCCGCGCAAGATACCATTAAGAATTTCTTCGGTTCGGTGATGATTTTTATCGATAAGCCTTTTCAGGTAGGGGACTGGATCACCTCAGGAGATGTGGACGGCACCGTGGAGGAGGTGGGCTTCCGAAGTACCCGCGTGCGCACCTTCCGAAATTCCCTGGTCTACATCCCGAATGGCAAAATCGCCGATGCCACCATCGACAACCATGGCCTGCGCCGTTACCGTCGTTTTTATACCAAGTTGACCATCACCTATGATACGCCGCCAGAGCTGATCGAGGAGTTCGTGCAGGGCCTGCGCGAGATCGTGCGCAAGCATCCAGACACTTGGAAGGACAACTATCACGTGTATTTTAATGACCTGAATGCCTACAGCCAGGATATCATGTTTTACATATTCTTTCAGGTGCCCACCTGGGGGGAGGAGTTGCGCGCCCGACATGAGGTGCTGATTCAGGTGGTGCGGCTGGCCAATCACCTCGGCGTGCGTTTTGCGTTTCCGACGCAGACGCTGCACATGGAGTCTTTTCCGGAGAAGAAAACGCTGGTGCCTGAGTATGCGCAGAGCGCCAAAGACTACCAGGAAGCCACAGCAAGGTTCTTTGGCCGGGAGGCCACTAACGGGGACCCCCGACAGTAGGGCTTTAATCCCTCCTCGGAAATGCTTCTACACGAATAAAGGGCAGGAATGCGCGTAGCACCACCGCCTTTTTCTGTCTAAACGAATAGCCAGGCCCAGACCAGCACGGCGACGATGGCCAGAAGCGGGCCCAGCAGGATCATCAGGAAGCCACCGGAGCGAAAGGACTTTTGTTCGATCATTCCTGTAGCGAAGGCGATGGCATTTGACGGCGTGGAAACGGGCAGGAGCAGGCGCAGCTGCAGCTGAGTGCCACGATCAGGGGGACGGCTACGCCAAAACTCCCCGGCAGCGAGAGCCCCAGCGGTACCAAGATCGCTGCTGCAGCCGTGTTACTCATCACATTAGAGATCAGTACACTCAGTAGGCTAAATACGATGACGACACCGAAAATCGGGATCGGCAGCTTGTCCAGCTCCTCCATAATGATGCTGGTTAGGCCCACATCCACCATGGCGATGCCCAGAGCCAAGCCCCCCGCCACGAGCATCAGTGTATCCCAAGGGAGGCGACGCACATGCTCGGCTTTGATAACCTGAAAAAGGGTCAGCAGAACGATCGGGATAGCGGAAGTAGCCGCCACGGGAATACCGTGCAGGGGCTCACTAAGCCACATGCTGACCGTTACGATGAGGGTGAAAAGGACCGCGTTTACCTCGAAGCGGCTCACCTCACGGCTTTCTTCCTGCAGGCTGCCGAGTGCAACTTCCATCTGTTTAAGCTCAAATTTCCAGACCAGGAAGCGCCAAAAGAAGTACACGCTCAGCAGGCCCGTCGGCAGCCCGAAGGCCATCCATTCCACGAAGGTGATGCTGATGCCGCGCTCCTGCAGCGCTCCCACCGCGATGGCATTCGGCGTACTTCCGATAATCGTGCCCATACCGCCCAGGGTGGCTGCCGCTGGGATGCCGATGAGTAGGGCGATGGTGTAGGGATGCTGCTTTCCCAGGCCTTTGGCCAAAGGCAAAATCGAAGAGATCATCATCGCCGTGGTGGCAGTATTCGACATGACCATGCTGCCCACTGCCGTCGTGAGCATCAAGCCCAAGAGGAGCCGGTCGGGTTTGGCGCCGAAGCGCCTGATGGTAAACTGGTAAAGCTTGCGGTCTAGGTACACGATGCTCATGGCTTCGGCCAAGAAAAATCCCCCTAGGAGGAGCCAGATCACATTACTGGTCCAGGTGCCCAAGTAAACATCTACCGGGGTGTAAAAGCCATCCAAGATAAAATCGGTGCTGAAGCCCACCAGGAGCCCCGCGATGAGGAAAATGCCGACCGCAAAGGGCGGAATCGCTTCTGTCACCCAGAGCCCGATCGCCAGCAGGGCCATAAAAAACACGTAATTTACCCCGTCATCATAGCCGAGCTGCCGGAAGAAGTAGGTGATGAAAAGCGCTAAAAGAAAATTGCCGGCAAAGGTCGAGGTGGTAAAAATCCAATTCAGGCGCAGGCGACGATACAGTCGGGCTGCCGCGTGTCGAGAGTCGTTGTAGGCCATTGTGGTTGGAGCTGGTCAGTGGCCTTAAAATTAGGTAACAATAAAAAATAAACCTAATCTAGTAGGAAAAAACCAGTACGTTCCCACTAAAGTGTAGCAGAAGCCAGCTCGCGTCGTAGGACTTGTAGTAGGCTGATCACCTGCTCGATACGCGCCTGAAGTTCTTCGGTCCAAGTGGCGGCTTTACCGGAAGCCTCCAGGTAGACTACTTCCTGCACCAGGGACTTGGGTACGCCAAGCATCACCAAGTTGGGCTTAATTTTATGCGCGAAATTATAGAGAAGGGCGGGATCTTGTGCGCTGCTGGCATGGCTGAAGGCCGCAGTGCTTTCCTCACACAGCAGTAAAAATTCATCCACCACCTGCTGCATCAGTTCCTGATCGTGGTCGGTGATTTCTTTCAAATAGCCAAAGTCGTACATCGGTTCATTCTTCATGGTGTGCGGGTGAAGTTAGTAGATAAGCACGGCAAGCCCCATTTTTTTCGATGAAGCAGCCTGATTTTTCGATCAAATAAAGGCATAAAAGCCTTTGGAAACTAGCCTTATTATTTTTTCGGCCGGTACTTGTACAGCGTGTACAGAATCTTGTAGCCGGCGCCGATCACGCCCGAAACAGTACCGCTGACCTTCGAAATGCCGATCCGTTTTTTGTAGTTTACCGCCACTTCTGTGTGGCGCAAGCCCCTCTGGTGGGCCTTAATTTGCATCTCGATGGTCCAGCCGAAGTTTTCGTCCACCATGTTCAGGTCGAGGAGATCCTGAAAGAAAATAGCCCGAAAGGGGCCCAAATCGGTGTAGTGCGCTCCATAGACGCGGCGCAGCAAAAAGGTGGCGAGTTTATTGCCAAAACGCTGGGGAAGGGTCATGCTTCCCTTCTCGCGGCGGCCAAGTCGCGGGAGCCGATCACCAGGCGCGCCTTGCCCTCCAGCAGGGGGGCCACCACCAGGGGCAGCTCCTCCGGGTAGTCGCTGAAGTCGGCATCGATGAAGACTAAAATGTCGGGGGGGCTTTTCAGCTCGCGCAAATAGGCGATGCCCGTCAAGCAAGCCTTGCCATAGCCTTTTTGGGGCTCATCCAGCACGAGAGCACCGGCCTCCTCGGCCACCTCCCGCGTGCGGTCGCGGGAGCCGTTATTTACTACGATGACCTGGCGGACCAGCTCTTTGGGCAGCGCCCGCACCACTTGGCCTACGGCATTTTCTTCGTTAAAAGCGGGGATTAAGACATCTATCAACATGGATACAGGTGATTTGTGGTTCGAAAGAGGTGTGAATCAGCTACTACGGAAAGAGGCGATGCTGACCAAGCCGAAGCCCAGGCAGAGCATGCCGTGGAAGAGTAGGAGTTCGCGGGTGCCCGTCCACCAGCCTAGCAGCACCATGCCGCCAAAGACTAAAAAGAGGCCAAACTCCACGTAGGTGCTCAGGGGAATACGGAAGCGGTGATACACGTTTTGGGCCCAAGCCCCGCGCTGTCCCTCGGCTAAATTATATTTTGGGGTTCGGATAAAAGCTGATTTTTTGCCGCTCAGGCCCTCCCAGACTGCGCCCGCATTATGCAGGGAAAGTCCCATGGAGACCGAAAGGAAGAGGGGCAGCTCGTAGAGGAAGCGCAGCAGGCTCCCCGGGGTTTTCGGGCTCAGCGTAAAGTTAGCCACCGCATAGACGGCCGCGATCAGCACAAAGCCCAGCAGGAAGAAAAGGGCTGCCGCATACAGGTCGAAGGGAATGTGTCCTGCGTAGAAACCCCACCAGAGGGGGATGCTGCTCAGGGCTGTCAGCAGCACGGCGATGAAAATGGTTGCATTCAGCAGGTGTGCCGTGGCGTGGACCTTCGTCAGCAGGGCTGCAGGGCTACGCCAAACGTTTCGTAAGTGCTTACGGGCACATTCCGCCCCGCCCTTTGTCCAGCGAAACTGCTGGGACTTGATGGCGGCCATCACAGGAGGGAGCTCCGCAGGGGAGGGCACATCCGGGCGGTACACGAAGCGCCAGCCTTTTTGCTGGGCCCGATAGCTCAGGTCCAGGTCTTCGGTGAGCGTGTCCGCCTCCCAGTTGCCGGCGTCCAGGATGCAGGCCTTGCGCCAGATCCCGCCCGTGCCATTAAAATTAATGAAGGCACCTGCTTGGTTGCGGCCCATCTGCTCGACCATAAAATGCGTGTCCAGCGCCAGTGCTTGTAGGCGGGTGAAGAGCGAATAGTGTTCGTTTAGGTGCGTCCAGCGGCTTTGGACCAGGCCCACCTCGGGATCCTGAAAGTGAGGCACCATGCGGCGCAGAAAGTCCGGCTCAGGCACGAAGTCCGCATCGAAAATGGCGATCAGCTCGCCTTCTGCTTGCGCCAGCCCTTCCTTCAGCGCTCCGGCTTTAAAGCTACCCGGTCCTCTCGGTGCAGGTAGCGGAAGCGGACCTCCGGGTAGCGCTGCATCTCCGCACGCAGGAGCTCGCCCGTGTCGTCGGTACTGTCGTCGAGCAACTGAATTTCCAGCTTTTCTCGCGGGTAGTCTAGTTGCGCCACCGCAGCCATCAGACGCTGCACCACATAGCGCTCGTTATAGAGCGGAAGCTGTAGAGTGACGCTGGGGAGGGCCTCATCGGCCAAAGGTTCTGGCGGACGGAATCCCCGCCTGAAGCGAAAAAACTGCCCCAGCAGGTGCGCCTGCGCCAGACTGTAAAAAGCCACAAAGCTCATCGCCAACAGGTAGATGGCCAGGGCCACATAAAGGAGCCACATGTTACTGTTTTATCTTGATGGAATCATTCCCGATGATGATGGGCAGCTCCTCCTGGATACGGCCCGCTTCAGCACCATTTTCCAACTTAAGCACGCCGCGCGGACAGACGGAAGCACAGACGCCACAACCTACGCAGGAGGAGCGCACGATGTTTTGGCCCCGCTGGGCATACCAGCGCACATCGATGCCCATCTCGCAGTAGGTGGAACAGTTGCCACAGGAAATGCACTGCCCCCCGTTCGTGGTGATGCGGAAGCGCGATTTAAAGCGCTGCACCAGCCCGAGGTAGGCAGCCAGTGGGCAGCCAAAGCGGCACCAGACGCGGTTTCCCATAAAGGGATAGAAGCCTGTGCCGATCACCCCGGCGAAGGCTGACCCGATCAGGAAGCCATAGGCGGTGTGCAGCTGATCTGTCGCGTAGCCCAGAAGGGCAAAGCTGCTGAAATAATTTGCCAAAGTTACGAAAGTCATCCCGACTGCAAAAACCAAAACGCCATGTACCAGGTAGCGCTCTACCTGCCAGGCTTTTAAAGATTTATCGGAGAGCTGCCGGTAGGGGTCGCCAGCGGTTTCGGCCAGCCCGCCGCAGCCACAGACCCAGGAGCAGTACCAGCGCTTGCCATAAAAATAGGTGAAGATGGGCACGGCGATGATGATCAGCAGGATGCCCCAGACCAGCATAAAGAGCCCAAAGCCTCCCGATGCCAGCATGTCTTCGATGCGGTAGGTGTAGAAAAAGGAGTAGTCTAGCGGCCAAATATTTTTAAAATCGTACCAGGGCTGGTTCAGCAGCACCAGAATTTCGGGGAGCAGGAAGGCAAAGCCCAGTTGAAAGAACATGAGGGAGGCCGTGCGCAGGAGGTGGTAGCGGCTATGCCGGTACTTGCGGAACATCCGAATGCCCATTACCAGAATGATCAGCGTGTAGAGAAAGCCATAGAGAAACCACTGGGAGGCAGGATTTCCGGAGATGGCTTTGGAAATCGGATCGACCATAAACACGGCCTGGTTCAGATAGGCGGGAAACCAGTACAGGATCACATAAAAGCTGATCAGGTAAGTCCCGGTCAATATCCCTAAAACGCCCCGATTTTTCATGGAGGAGAAGAAAATTCCGGTATGTTTGATGCCTGCGGGCTCTCCGCGGTACAGCGGTAGGATATACAGGAGTCCGCCGAGTACCATCAGGCCCACGGTGAGGGTGAGCCAGCGCAGGGGGGCTTCCACGGCTCCTCCGGAGGCGGCGCTGCGGCTAAGCGCAAAGTGGTAGTCGTCCCAGATGACCTCGTCCCAGCGCTCTTCTTGCTTGAGGGCTTCGTTATAGGGTTGGAAAAGGGCATCGTATGCGCTTAGAAAGGCATGGGTGGAAGGGTATTCCTGGCCGTAAAGGGGCTCCAGCAGCGGCAGCAGGGCTTCCTGATGGATGTCTTTTATCACCGCAGCGGCATCTTCCCGCTCCAGACGGTAGCTGCCCTGAAAGAGCATATAGGTAAACAAGCCCAAGCCCAAAAGGACAAGAAGGGTTCCGGTTTTTGGAGATAGGTCATGAGGAAAACAGAAAGCGAAAGAATGATTTTTTTCGGGGCTCGCGGACCGCTAGGCCTGTGGCGGCACGAAAGGCGGCGCGCACCTTCGGCGCATGTCTGGGGCTAAACTCCGCATCGAAAGAGGCGGACTCCAGCTCCTCCAGCACGCGTGTGATGGGGTAGCCTGCGCGAAGTGCTTGATCGAAATAGGCATGCCGCAGGCGCCAGCCGAAACTGTTCACGCCTAAAAAGCGGGGGACTGCATCGCTGGACGCCTCCTGGCTGAAGAGCAGGCGCAGGGCGATTTTGCCCTCGGGATGCTCCCAGTACAGATCTTGCTCGCCTGCGCGGAGCTCCGCTGGCACATCGCCATAGGTTTGGTATTCGATGTCGAAAAACTTGGCCGAATTAAACCAAGGCCCCGGCTTGTACGGGCTGGGATCCTCGGGATGACAGAGGGTATGGGCCAAAGCCTCTCCCTGCATGCGTCCCGTGTACCAGACCTGCTCCAGGGTTTTGCGCCCCGGCGCAGGAGCTTCCTGAAATTCGGCACAGTCACCGATGGCATAAATGTCTGCTTCGGAGGTTCTGTTCAGCGCATCTACGCGCACGCCACGGCCGCAGACGATGCCGCTGCCCTCCAGAAAGTCGATGTTAGGTGTCACGCCGATGCTGATGCCTGCCAGCTGGGCTGGTAGCAGCTCTCCCTTCGAGGTGCGCACGGCACTTACCTGCCCCGTAGCATCCCGAAGGATTTCGCTGGCCTCCGTTTCCAGGTGCAGCTGCACGCCATGCTCGCGGAGGTGCCGATCGAGGAGCTGTCCCTCGCGGGCATCAAGCACAGTATTCCAAAAGTGCTTTTCGCGCACCAGAAAATGTACCTGCACCCCTCTGCTGAGTAGCATTTCGGCCCATTCTACGCCGATCAAGCCACCTCCGATCAGGACGGCCTGCTTCAGGTAGGGGCTCATGGCTTCGAGGCGCTCCAGATCCTGCAAGTGGTAAAGGCCCTGCACGCCTGGACCCTCACTGCCCGGAACAGGGAGCATCCGCGGGCGGGAGCCGCTGGCGATGACCAGTATATCATAAGAAAAGGGGCTCTCCTGCCCCTTTAAGCGTAGTACTTTTTCTTTCGGATGGACGGACTCAACGCGTGCCTGTAGCAGCTCCAAGCGGTTTTTTGGCCAGAAGCTATCCTCGTAGGGCTTGGTATGGGCATAGGTCATGTGTCCCATGTAGATATACATCAGCGCCGTGCGGGAATAAAAATGCGCGCTTTCTTCGGAGATCAGCGTAATCCGTATGTCTGGATCATAGCGGCGAACGTGACGCGCACAGGTAACCCCCGCGATTCCGTTCCCGATAATGACCAAATGCTTATTTTTTCTGCTCATTTAATGACCAATCGTACTCCATATAGCTGATTTTCGCCTTAGGTTCCAGCTTCACCTTCGAATAACGGTTAATATACGCAATTAAATTCCCATTCTTCGTGAAATCGCCCGTGAACCAAGAGAAAATCTTCGATAGCTCCGCGCGGTCTTTCGTGATTTTATTCCGCTTCGGGTCGTTAATGAAGGCGCGCGTCATTTTGTCTAGCTCCTTATCCAAATTTTCTGCCGTAAAAGCGGCATTCATCAGGGGCGGACAGGAGTAAGAGGCACAGTTGATCGCAAAGTGAATGCGGGGCTCCTCGAACTCCTTGCGTAGGATTTTATGCTCCACCTGGTCCAGCGACATGTCCTCACCACCGATCTGGAAGAATTTCTTGTGCCAAACGGTATTGACCAGGGGGATTTTTACTTTGGGGTGCAGGTCCTGTATGCTCTTCACGGGGTAGTTGTCCGCGATTAGCTTAATGGTAAAGGCATTGTACACATTAATCCAGTAGGCGATCTGCTCGGCCTCGGACCAGGTTTTTTTATCCGGCGCACTGCGGCTCAGCGTCTCGAGGTACTTGTCCAGCGCGGCCATGTCTTGGATAAATCCTTTATAGTTGACCATGCCTTCGCGGTCCACATGGCGCTGCAGCAGGGTGGTGAAGGGGCTATGGTCGGGGGCTTTGGCGCTCGGCGCCAAAGGGTCCGTCTCCTTCCCTGCCGCCTGACTATTCGGCTGACAGGCGAGGAAAAACAGGGCCACAAGGCTCAAAAATAGGGGGTTTAGTGTTCGTTTCATACTTGCATATACGTATTCGGCTGCCGAAAAGATGTAGCGGGCTCTTTAGCGTACCGGAATGCTCCGCAAGCTCCAGTGGGCATTTTCAGGGAAGAAATGCCGCGACTCGGGCTGCCGCTCCTGGGGATAACTGGCTTCGAGCAGGTAAAGTTGCTGCTGATCGGGGGAGAGGAAGCTCAGGACCACGTCCATTTTTTGCGCCACGAGGCGCTGCCCATCCGGATCGGGAAGAAAGGTGCGCAGCGTATCGCGGTGGAGCAACTCATTATTCATACTGTAATGCCAGACTTCGGGTGCGGTGCCACTCTGATGCGCAAAGCGGTAGACGCCCATATCGTACACGCCCAGGATCCGGCCGCGACGGGGTGCTACGGTGATGTGGCTGAAGCCCAAGGTCTGAAACTCTCCCTCTGGTGCGCGCAGGGAAAAGAGGTAGGCCAGGTCCGTGCTGCGGTCTGCGGTCGACTGAAAAACATGTCCAGCGCGGCTGATAAAGCGCTGACCGCCCGGATAAAACCAGACCATCCCCGCAAAGGCCGGTCCGCCATGCACGGGATTGCGGTAGCGGAACTGGGGCAGGCCTGCCTGAATGTCGAGCTTGTCCAGGCCCGATGGGCTGATTAGGGTGCTGGCTAGGAGCAGGTGGCTGCCCGAAGGATGCTGGATGAGGCGCCCCTGCCCGAAGTAGCCCTCGAAGGTGTGGATACTGGCGTCTTCCGGACTGGGGTTCATGGCGTAGAGGCAGAGTGGTTTTGGACGTCGTCCGTGAAATACACCCAGCCACTGTTACTTACCGCGATGTCAAAGGGCTGCACGTGCACTCCATGGTGCTCACGCAGTTGCTGCCGGCTTAGGTCATAGAGGCCGTAGCCGTTTGTGGAGGTGAAGGCCAGCCACTCATGGTTTGGGCTGAGGGCGATGCGCTGGCGCTTACCGGCAGGGCCAGGCGCTGTATGGAGCCTGTGGTGGGGTTGATCAACAGCAATTCGGGCTGCTTGGTGGAGGCGATGATGCGGTGTCGGGTAGAGTCGTAGAGGGCATGCGTGAGCTGGGCATCGATGCGCCGCTGCCGGTCGGACTGGGGATTAATTAGGGTGAAGATGGGCGTCACCTGTTCGCCGTCTTGGATGACCAGGAGCCGCAGAAATTCATCTGGGTTTTGGGGGACGGCCTCGGCCAAGGTCTGGATCTGGGCGTTCACCTGCTGCCCGGGCTTCAAGGTGCCAGAAAAGGGGCTGGCCAAGAGGTAGGGGGCACTGCTTTTTATTTCCCAAGTAAGTGGACCACTGCCGGTGTTACGCAGGGTGAGCGTGCGGGTATCGGCACGATGCTCCAGGTAAAGGCTTGTCTCACTGATGCTGAGCACGCCCTTTCCGAGCGGTTCGCTTTCTGGGCCGCAGCCGAAAAGAAGGATCAAAGGGAGAAACCCAAAGATAATGGTGTGAAAAAGTGTTTTTAGGTGCATGGGGGAAATTATTTATGGGGACAAGATAGTGTTTTCCGAAGATTTTTTTTTTAGATTGGCTGGAAATTAATTCAAGCTATTTTTTTGAAAACACTACGAACTCCTCTATCTCGGCTTTGGCTGCTTCTAGCAGGCTTGCTGCTTCTGGGTGCCTGCCGTGAGACGGCAGAAGATCCCCTCACTCAAGGTAAATTAGCTGGCATCGTGCGCGATGAGGGCGGGCAGTCCGTGGAAGCGGTGCAGCTGCGCCTTTTCTCGGAAGGATTCGAGCGCAGCACGCAGACGGGCAGCTCGGGGGCCTATCTCTTCGAGCAAATCCCGTCGGGGAGCTACTCCTTAGCGATCAAGCATCCCTTTTATGCGGAGCAGACCTTTCCGGTGCAGATTCAGGCGCAGGTGGTGCAGACCTTAGACTTGCTGCTATTAGCGGAGTCGGGCACCTTGAAGCTGGAGGAGTCCTTTCTGCGGCTGCCCGTCTTTGCGGGGCAGGAGGAGCTGGGGCTAGAGGCTTCCGGCGCCTGGGTGGCCAGCACGGACAGCCCTTGGCTGCGGGTGCTTTCGCCGAGTGGCTCGGGAAATGCACCCCTGCGCATGCAGTTTGATACGAATACGGAGCATGAGCCACGCCATGCCACCATCCTCATCAGCTCGGGCGCCACACAGGTCACCTTAGAGTTGGAGCAGCCCGCCCCCACCCGCGTAGAAGTGGGCGAGCTGGACTATGGCGATGAAGCTCAGGAGCGCCGGCGGGGTTCTGGTTGCAGTTCAGCGCAGCAGTGGAGGTGGAGCAGATCCGCCCGCTACACACCGGGTGCATCCCGAACTTTGTCCCCTGGACACCCACAGAAGACAAGCGTGCCCTCTACTATTCGTATGGCTGCGCGGGCATCGGGGGCAGCTATGCCTTCGTGGTGGAGTATGTGGACACCTATGGCAATCGCTACCAAGAAAATGTGGAGGCGCGCTTTTATGAGGAGGTGCTGCCCTTCGAGGGGGTGATCGTGAACACGAAAACGGACCCCCTGCAGGACAAGCAGTGGGTGCTCACCCGCGATCCCGCCACTGTGCAGCTGCTGGATTTTTTACGCATGGAGGTGGAGTGGAAATTTCCGCTTTCCCTGCAGCCGGGCGAGGAGGTCTTCGACCTGGCTTTTAATCCTCATAATGGCTTGCTGTATGTAAGCACTCAGCGAGGGCTGCGCCTCTTTCATCCCGGTAGCGGGCAGCAAGTGCAGGAGGTGCTCCTGCCGGAGTCAGGCTTCAGTGAGGGGGATCGCTTCTTTGCGGTGGCACTGGCCATCGATGTGTCGGGAAATGCCCTGCTGGCCGTAAATACCTTTCAGACGGACTTTGAGGGCTGGTTGTTTATGGAGACACAGGGGGGGCACCGGATATTTCCGCATCCCGCGCAGGAGGATCCTCAGCTGTTTATCTCTCAGCTGCGCTTTCCTCAGGTGCGGCCTGGCGGCAAAGGATTTTTCGCGTACGGAACGGGCTGGGGGCTGCGTGGCTTGCTGGCCCTGGGAGGGGCTAGAGAGGCTCCACAGGTTGTGACGGCCTTCGATGAGGAGCCGGATCCCTTCTGGATGCACGTGGATCGGTTCAGCGAAAGGATTTTGATCCGCCACTCGGGGCTGACGGACTGGAAGCAGGGGCAGGTGCGTTCCCTGGGTTTCCCGCCCTTTGCGCCGGGCGCACCGGCTTACTGCACGGCCTGTCCGCAGGAAGGGACTTGGCTGCTGGCGAATGGCTCCGTCGGTCGGATCGTAGCTTTTCGGGGCCAAAGTGAAGCCCCTCTTCCGCAGCATCGCATGGGAGGAGGGGCTTGGCTTCAGGTTACGGCCTTACGGGAGCAGGGCTATTATATCGTGCAGACGGACAGCTACAGCAGCGGAGGGGCCGGCTTTCAGGGGCAGCTGCTTAAAGTGGCCTATCCTGCCCGCCAGCATCTTCCGGCTTCTCGGGTAAGATAGGCTCCGTGGGCGGGGTTTCCTGAGTAGCAGCTCCGAGGCGGATACGGTTTCCGGAGCGCTGCAGGAACTGCTCCACTTGACGCATCTCGGACTGGAAAAACTCGGAGGGCTGCTCCTGATCTGCGGCGATGAGAAACTCCCGATAGGTCTCGAAAGCGCTGCGTGCCTTCTCCTTTTCGCCTAGCCGCAGCTGGAGGAGGCCTTCTTCCTTATAAATTTCCGGCCAGGGGCGCATGGTCTTCTGCTTGGCGAGTAGCAGGTAATCCATCGCCAGCTGATTGCTCTCCTGGTCATGCGCCTGCCGGCGCAAAATCTTGCTCATCAACAGATAATCCTGGTCGGTGGCGAGGCCGTTTTGTTCCAGGCGCTGCAAGAGGCGGGCGGCCTGATCGTAATTTTTTAAGGCATAGAGCTCCGTCGCATGCTGGCTGACGGCCGGGGCGATCTGGTAGAGGAATTCTGTGTCGTCTAAAGTCAGCACCTCAGGGTACTCCCGCAGAAAGCGGAGCGCAAAACGGCGTGCCACCAACTGTTGCGCATTATCATAGGAGGCACCGATGTTTTGGCGGGTGTCCGAGGCGACGAAGTAGATGGCATTGCCAAAATCAATAGCGGCGCCATAGTCTTGCCAGCGGCCTGTTTTCGCCTCATCTACTACCATGGCCGTGGTGACCGCTGCGGCCGCTACGGCTCCCCAGATACGGGCGTTTCGCTCTCGACGCAGGGCGCGGTTGAAGTTGATCAAATTATGCTCCAGCACCACGTGGCTGATGTTTTCGGCCAGCACCGTGGCCAGTTCCTTTTCCGTATTGAGGCCCGCCAGTAGTCCTGTGGTGATGACGATCAAGCCATTATCAAAGGCAAAGGTAGCGGCCTCGGGGCTTTTCAGGATGAGCAGGCTGAGGTTGCGCTCCTGTTCCTTTAGGATGGGGGTGGGATGGATGAAGTAGAGCAACTGGTACATGTAGTCGCTTAAAAATTCATTTTCGAAGATGAGGCCATTGTTTTTAGCGGTTTTATAGTAGTCCATGGCATCTTCGAAGAGCTCTTGGCGCTTGTCTTGTTCCCAGCCGGCTTTTTGGATGGCTTGTCCGCGCTCTTCGAACCAGCGCGCCTCCCAAAAGTCCAGGTCATCATCCAGCACGATGACTTGGTCTTCGTTGATGTAGCGCCTGCTGTTGTTCGAGGTCAGTCCATACTGGTAGATTTGTGGGTTAGAAGGGTTTTGTCTTTTTGTAAAGAGGCGCACGGTGTCGCCGGCACTGTGCTCGCCAACGTTACGCTGCAGTATGCCGCGGATTTGAATAACATCTTGCGCTTGCAGCAAGCTGAGAGGCTGCGAGGGTGAGGGCTACCAGAAGGAGAAGGGAGGCCCTTTGTAGGAGTTTGGGGGACTGTAGGAGAACCATAGGCTTCGGGGTTAAAACTAAAAATTAGGTATTTCGATAGAAATTACATAATTACCTATCGGATTTATCTAGTTTACGGTAGAGGGCTTGTGTAGGTTGGTTCTGGGCAAAATAAAAAAGCGCTGCACCTTTTTATTGGGTGCAGGGCGCTTCGGTGCTTATGGTTAGGGCCTTGGTGCTCTTTAGGGTTTTGTCCTCTTTAAGGCTTTACGAAAGATGTCGGGCTCGAATTATTTTCGAGCAAATAGTCGTAGATGCGTTCTCCCCAGAAGTTATTGGCCTGATCGGCATGCGGGCTTCCATCGGCTTGGCGCAGGGCATTCGGGTACGGGGTATTGTCGTTCCAAAGCCATGCCAGCACGGGCACTTGCAGGCGGGCGCTAGCGGCCAGGAAGGGGGCTACGGGCAGGGTTTCGCCTACATTCAAGACCCCCAGCTCACCGATGAGGAAGGGCAGCTCCGCTTCTTGGAGCCTTCGGAAGCGGGCTTCGATGGCCTGCTGGCTGCTATTTTCTGTCCATTTCTCGTAGGCATGCAGGTCAAAGAGCAGGTTGTAGCGGCCTTCCATCAACTCATGGCCTTTTTCGAGGAGCGCTTCTTCGGACTGTCCCTGCTCGTTTCCGGGGATAAGGATGATATTTTCAAAGTTGGGCACTGCGCGCAGGGCATCGCTCATTTCGCGCATATCCCGCAGCCAGCGCTCGTGGCTGTAGCCATTTGCATTATTCCAGTGGTAAGGCTCGTTCCAGACCTCTATCCACACGTCCGGCTGTCCTTTAAACTGCTCGGCCAGTGCCTTTAGGCGCTGCAAGTACTGGGGGTAGAAGCTTTGGTCGGAGGGATTCAGCCCGGTGAGGAGTGTCTGTTGGCCCTGCTCATCCACCCATCCGAAGGGACAAAGTATGGTGATGCGTCCATGCTGTCTATTGGCTTCCACGATGGTCTGCAGGGGGTGGAGCCAGACGCCATCCGTCCCTTGGATTGGGCCTCCGGCCAAAGGCTGTTCGTTAAAATTGCCAATAAATTCCCGTACGATTTGGATGTTCCAGGCATCCATCAGCTCTTGGTCCACGAGGCCAAAAGACTGCATGGCATTCACGCCATTTGGGCTGATGGGGCCTTTGTCTTTGCTGAAAATTTGGTGTCCTGCGATGTAGAAGGTGCTATCGATGGATTCGGGCAAGAAGGGGAGTTGGGGCACGCCCGGGAATTCGGGTGGATCTTGGGGTTCTTGCCATCCGCAAGCCGCTAAGAGGGAGAGAAGGGTGAGGAGTAGGAATTTGGGTAATCGTAACATGGTACTGCAATATAGGATTTTTTTTGATTGTTAATGCTGTAATGGTTAATGGTTAATGCTTGCGATTGCCTCTTTGTTCTTGGTTTGGCTTTATGGTCTTTTTTAAAGGTTTTGGGTATTTTTTTGGATTGAACGTTGATGGAAAGGCTTGGGTTAGGGTGGAGGCGTGTTTTTTAGGGTTATTTTTTGGGTTTTTGTGTGGCGGGGGGAATATTATGTGGTGATGGTTGAGGGTGAGGGTGGATTTCGAG
>NZ_AJYA01000025.1 GCF_000265075.1 Nitritalea halalkaliphila LW7
AACATGTGCTCTTGCTCCTTGGCTCGCAGTCTTCAGCTCACTTCACACCTGGGCAGGGTGGGAGGAGCTACTCGGATCTTCTTTTCGGACGCTGAGTGTGGACCTGCCCGGACATGGACTTACAGGGCCTTCGCCCCAAAATTGCTATACGTCTAGCTGCTATGCAGACTTGCTTTGGGAAATGCTCGATCAGCTGCGAATCGAAAAGGTACATCTGGTGGGGAACAGCATGGGGGGCGGTGTGGCGCTGATCATGGCGGATCAAGCGCCAGAGCGTGTCCTGAGCTTAGGCTTGATTAGCAGTTCCACCCCCCGCCCGCGTCGCACAAAGGATATGTCTGCTGACGCGGAAGAAAAGCAGGCTCGATTCCCTACGCCAGATCATGCGTCGGCCGCTTCGACAAAGAACCCCACCCCCTCAGGACAGCCCTCCGTTAGCTCTGGAAATGCTTCTGGCAGACCTTTGATTTTCCGCATACTCGAAAACCCCACTTGGAGCGGGCTGCTGAGTAAAGCGACGCCTAAGTTTTTGTTTCGATGGAATTTGCAACAGGTATTTGCGCAGCCCGACCGCATTACAGACGAGTTGGTAAGCCGCTACTACGACATGATGCTGCGTGAGGGCAATCGTGCCGCCACCCTCGCACGCCTGCGAAGTGGAGGCAGCCCGGCTATTTCCTATGAACGATTCGCCACGCTGCCCACGTATATACTATGGGGGGAGGAGGATGCATGGATTCCCCTGCGCCGTGGCGAATGGTTGCATCAGCAGCTTCCACATGCACAGTTTCAGGTGCTGCCCGAGGTGGGGCACGTCGCCATGGAAGAAGTTCCTGAAATTTCTGGTGCGGCATATTTGGAATTTCTTCGAGATATCCAGTAACTTAAAGCCAAAATACGTGTACGATGGATTTACGACTGGGAAGAGATACCTTTGGGGATGCCCGAAATACTGGCCAGCTTATGGAGCTAGCTGAAGCACATCAACTTCTACGCGAATGGGTGCTGAATCAGCGTTTGCTTTTTCACATGGAGCAGGTAGGTCACCTGTTGAAATGCTGGGCTTCTGAGCGCGGCTATAATGAGCCCACCATTCACCTTTGGCACTTGGCAGGTCTACTTCATGATGCGGACTGGGACCAGTTTCCGGAGCAGCACTGTGCGAAAATTATCGCCGAGTTGGAGAGAAGAGAGCAGGATCCGGCCTTGATGCGCGCCATCGCCAGTCATGGGCCGAGGTATTTTGGGGTGGAACCCCAAAGTGAACTCGATAAAATGCTCTATGCTTTCGATGAACTCTCTGGTTTAACACATGCATATTCCCTTATGCGGCCAGAAGGTTACGAGGGAATGGAAGTGAAAGGGGTAAAAAAACGCCTAAAGGACAAGACATTTGCTGCGCAGGTGAGTCGGGAGGATATAAATGATGCCGTAGGGCGCCTGAATATAACCTTGGATGAGTTGATACGCTTTGTCATCGACTGGCAACTGAGAGCGCCTGAGGTGGCCGTGCTGGAAGGTTAAAAAATACGTGTTGAAAACACATTAGCGGAAATGCTTACTGTACCTGCCCGCGGAATTCCATGTACATCGTGGTGATGTGCGTTTCGGCGGTTTGGATACTCGCTATCGCCAGTTCTGTATCGATGTGAAAGCGCTTGACGTGTGCATCATTGGCTAGCCAAAGCTTGGGATTCATGCTGCCTTTAGACTCGAAAATGGCTTTCGTCGTGGGAATGAGGTTTTCATGCGCATGCAGCATCTGGAGTATGGTTTCTTGGTGGAGCTCGTGCTGAAAGGCTTCACGTAACTCCCGCTCCGAAAAGATATGCATAAAGCAGAAGGCATCATCGGGAAGTAAGCGCTTACCTGTCCAGGCATCTCGAAACAAGGGCACGAGCTTTCCTTCCGCCCAGGCCTTTTCCCAGTGCTTTTGGATCGCTTTCTCATACAAATGATGAAAGGATGCCGTCTCTTTTACTATGTCCGCGTTAGCTTGGTTCACTTTTAACTAAATCCTTACAAAGAAACATGTTTTCTTTCAATAAGGACAATTGCATTTACAGACGTAGCCTTTTTACCGATAAGTGCAGCTTATTTCTGCACAAGTGCAATCTGGTCCAAGCGGGGAATAAGTACAGAAATCGTGGTACCCTTCCCGGGTATGCTGTCCACCTGCAAGTGATGCGGTTCAAATTCCGGGAAAAGAGACAAGCGCTGCGCCACGATCCGCATGCCCATCGAGGTGTTTTTTGTTTCCCCTGGACGAAAGCCTCTTCCGTTGTCTTTTATGGTTACTAAAAGATGTCGATTTCCTTGCTCTTGAAAATAGACTTCCACCTCGGCATCTTTTGTGTAATCTCCGCCAAAAGCATGCTTAAAGGTATTTTCTACGAAAGGCTGAATGAGTAGGGGCGGAACCTTGATAGCCGTCGGGTCTAAGCCCGGTGCATGGTGGATCTGCACATGAACAGCACCCTGATACCGCTGATTTTCCACAGAAGCATAGCGTTCCAGCAGCTCCATCATCTCCTTCAGTGAAACCTCCTCTTGGGCGGACTGCTCTAAGGTGGTTCGCAGCAGGCAGCGAAATTACCCAACATATCCGCTGCCTCTTGTTTTTTCCCTCCTATGATAAAATAGAGCAGGGTATTCAGCACATTAAAGGTAAAATGTGGGTTCATCTGGTTTTTAAGGGCATCGAGGCGGTGAATCAAAACCTCCCGCTCTAACTTGGTCCTGTTTTTAAGAATTTCCGCCCTTTTTTGGTAGATGAAAGCGGTGATGCCCGAGAAGGTCAGCACGAGTCCTAAAATGAACCACCAACGCTGATAAAAAGGGCTGGCGATAGAAAAGCGCAAGACGGTTAGAGTCTCCTCTGTCCCCGATAGCAGATCGATGGTCAGCAGCTCCAGATTATACTGCCCACTCTGTAGGTTAGACAAATTAATCGTCTGCCGCTCTCCCAGCGGTTTCCAGGCCTCCGCTCCATCTAGGCGATAGCTGTAGCGCAGGTACTGCGGATGGGGGTGATCGATCGCTGTAAAGGAAATACTCAGGTTGTTTTGGCCGGAGGCCAAAGCGTACTCCTGATCCGCTAACGCAAACCAACTGTAAGCCTCTGGGAAAAGGTCTTCTTGCTCGTGTGTAAAAGCTGTAATGGAGATGCGTAAAGGGCTATTTTTCTGTTCTTTAAAGTTTTTTAAATCAAGTTCAAAAAATGAGGCATCTCCTCCCATATACACCCGATGCTCGGACCGGAAATAGGGATAAAAGCTTTCGGTTTTGTCGGAAGTACCGCTAATAAAGCGCTGCCGCTCCCCCTCGATTACGTGGAGACCTTTCTCGGTTCCGATTAGTAGTAAGTCTTCGTATGCGTCCAGGTATTGGATGCCGTTTCCCTGCAGCTGCGTAGCGGGAAAATGCTGCAGGAGTTGAAGGCTGTCAGTTCCTGTTTCCGCTACCCAAAATACCTCTCCAGATTCCGTACCCAGTAAAAGCTGCCCATTCGGAAGGGCACGGATTCGTTTGAGCCGTAAGGCCACCTCTGGCAACTTACTTCGAAGAGGAGTAGGTCCTTCGTCCAGCGTATAACGAAAGACCCCCGAAAAGATGGAGGCCAGGTAGGTGGTCCCTCCACGCTGGCTAATGTCGGTAATAAAAGTGGGTGTCTCTGGCTCCTCTTCTGGATAATAGCGGGAAGTCGAGAGGCGGAAGTCAGGCAGGTACCGGATGCCACCATAGGGGTTGGCCTCTAGAATCCCGCCAGCAGGCAAGGCGGCAAAATGATAGGTGTGCAGGGGGAGGTAGGACGCGAATTTTCCATCAGGCCCAAGCTGAAAAAGGCCAATATTGGTGGCGATGAGCAGGTGCTCCGCTGTCGCTTCGATGCGGTAAAAGACCACCTCCTCAGCGGGGGTATTGGCGTCCAAAGCAAATAGGGAAGGGGTGCGCATGATTTCTTGCTGCAGCGCTTCACTGTAGGCACTGCGCTGAAAAGCCTTAAACTGCCGAGCGTCCAGAAAGCCCTCTGACCACTGAAGCCCCTGATCCTGTAAGGTGTACAAGCTGTCGTTTAATAGGGCCAAGCCCTTCACGCGTCTGCCTCCCGCCTGCAGGGGAAAGGTACGGAGGAAGCTCTTTTCAGGCACGATGTACAGGCCATCCGTGAGGGAGCCCAGGATAAATCGCCCATGACGCGGATCGTACTGGCCTGTTTTGAAATTTCGGCTGGGCCAGTCGTACCTCTCCACGCGCTCCACTGCGTCCGGTGTGATGCGCATGAGGCCGCCGTTATTTTGGTGGATGCCCCAGCTGGCAGCATACAATTCTCCCGACTGATCGGCGAAAAACTGCCAAAGAATAGGAGCTGCCAGGCGTGCCTTAGGCTGAGCATCTGCTTCGATAAAGTTGGCGGCATCGTAAACCAACAGTTCCTCTTCCGTAGCCACATAGATATGCCCCTGATGCGAAAACAGACTATAGATGCGATGCATGTTATGCAAAGGAACCGCAGTATACCCTTCAGGGCTTTTATCTATGCGAAATACTCCCCGTGAGTAGGTACTGAAATAGGCCTGGCCGTCTTGAATGAGGAAGCCACTGACATTCGCACCATCGCGATGGATGACGCTCCCATTTACCGCTACGGCGCGCGGATTCTCCTGCTGAAGCGGAAGAATGGAGACGCCATTTTGGGTTCCGATGAGCAGCTTATCCTCCCAAATGGCCAATTCGGTCACGAAATCATCCACTAGCCCCTCTGCTGTACGAAAAAACTGCTGCTCTTCGTCCTGAATACGCATGAGACCATTGCCATAGCTACCCATCCACATCGCCCCATCTGGCGCTTCGACGATGGCCCAGCAGTTGGTAAAGGCTTGTTGACCGGCTTTGGCTGATAGTTGATCGTATTGCCATACGTGTAGCGCGACACCCCAAATTCCGATCCTATCCAGAGGATACCTCTACTGTCAAGAAAGACCTTGCGGATAATGTCGCTACCTAAACCGCCTCGTGTGCCGACCCGTTCGTATGGAATGTTTTGACCCTTGGTCAAAGTCAACTTCAAGATACCCAAGAAGAGAGGAAGTAGGAGGAAGAGGGCGCGAAATGCTGTGCGCGAATGGGACTTGAACACTGGTAAAAATCTGATACGCCCAAATATACTAATTATTCACCGTTGCCGCTTTTGGATGTAGGAGGAATTTCAACGGTATAAGCAGGTGATTGTTCGTTTGCTTTCTTTTTCGCTTTCGTTTGCTTTCTTTTCCTTTCTATTTTATAGAAAAAATGTTCGTTTGCTTTCTTTTTCGCTTTCGTTTGCTTTCTTTTGAAAAAAACTAACACATTCTTCTATTTTCCATGAAGCAGCGATTTCTTGAACTTTATCAGTTTTTACAGGCTCCTTATCGGCCAGAGGGGATGCGTCCGCCTACCTTGCGCGCTTTTTTTTACCTTGCTACTGCTCGTCTTTTTAGTGGTCATTCCCTATGCGGCTATCTTAGAGCTCTTCGATCTGGAGGAGATCACCTTCGCCTTAGAGGAGTTACTCCGAGAGTCACCCGGACTGTTTGTGGTTTTAGCTGTCGTAGGTGCTCCACTTCTAGAGGAACCCACTTTTCGCCTATACCAAGACATGCGGACCAGCAGCTTGCTTGTGGCTTTTGCGCTCTCCTTTCTATTCATGGAGAGTGGCATCTGGATCTTGCTGCTTTTTTGGGGACACCTGGCTATATCTTTTACCGCATGAAGGCGGGTAATCCACCGAGTCTAAAAGGGGTCATCTGGATTTCTTCGGGGCTTTTTGCACTGGTACATATCGGTAACTTCGGAGGAGTCGACTGGGGCCAATACTTTTACCTTATCCCCTTTTTAGTACTTGCCCAGTTTTTAGTGGGCCTGGTATTAAGTTTCATTCGTCTGCAGCACGGCATGCTATGGGCCATGCTGTTTCATGGTACGTATAATGCCTGTTTGGTTATTCCTGCTGTTTTGTTTGGAGGACTCGAATAGGCATGCCTATAGGATCCCCCGCACCCTATCCACGTGGATAGGCGCAGGGGAAAACTCTAGTCTTCAGTATATTGGTCTGTTGATCGCTGTTTAATTTAAGCAGAGAGCAGCTGCCTAACGATTTTAATGGGGGAGTCTAAGTGGGCCACCTGCTCTTCAGGCAGTTCTTTTTGGAGCTTCAGCTCCAGTTCATAAATAAGGCCATTTACATAGACGTCATCCATCCGGTGGTCACGGTATAGGTTGAGATACTTTTTGTCGCCATGTAAGGGAATTCCGTATTGGCTGAAAATGCGAATCGCCTGGCGAAGTTGTGAGATAACATGCATATAAATAGATGTTTAAGTACCTGTAGCTCGAAATAAGCTAACGTATTGATGATTGCGGATTTTTTTCAGTTCTATGGCTTCTATTTCAGCTTCTAAAGCGGAAAGGTTCGCCAGAATCACTTCTACATAGCTGGCGTAGCCAACGGCAAAAAGCTCACGAGAATAGCGGGTGGCCTGTCGCAATACTTCTACCTCTTGGCCCTTGGCCTGTAAGGCCTCCTGGTAGGCAAAGAAGCTATTCCATGTTTGCAATAATTCGGTATGTGCGTGGAGCAAGCGGTCTTCATAATGCAGAAGGGCCTGCTGGCGTTTTAGCTTACCGATCTCCAATTGGGCTTTCAGCTGACCCTGTTGGAAGATAGGAAGATGCAGCATGCCGAAGGCTTGTGCGGCTAGGCCCGCGGGAAGCTGAAAGAGGCGTGTAGGATCGAAGGATTGGAGGCCTAGAAATCCGCGCAGCTGCAGCGTGGGATAAAAGGCAGCGCGCAGGACGGCCAGCTGATGCTGCTCGAGCTGTAGCCCCTGCTCAGCGGCCAACACGTCGGGACGCTGATAGAGTGCTTGCAGGCTTTGGGAGTAGCTGAGAGGAAGGCTTTCCAAAGAAAAGTCCCCCTGAAATGCTGCTGGTGCGTAGGCTACCCGGCTGCTTCCTAGGACTTGATTTAGTGCAAGTAAGAGCTCTTGTCGGACTCTTTCCTCCTCGATTAGGCGCGTTTTTACATTAAAAACGATCGCTTCAAACTGCTTTACGGCCAGTTCATTATGCTGTCCAGCATCTTTTAGTTGACGCACATACTGCAGGGCTTCTTCTTGATTGCGAATGGTCTGGCGCAGTAAGCTAACTTTTTCGTTTTGGGCAGCGACACTATAGTACAGGGTGGCCACCGAACTGCTGAGTTGGTTACGTAAAAACTGTTGCGTATAACTTTGGCGGAGGAAATCTGCTTCTGCGCGCTTGCGCAGGTTGCGGTATTTCCCCCAGAGGTCTATTTCCCAAGAAAAGGTGGGCAGGAGCTGGAAGTCGCGATATACCGGGTCGGGAATGCGGAAGGCAGGCGGAAGGGCATCACTTAAGTTGGTGTCCTTATTTCCTACTCCATCCATGGTAAATCGACCGAAACGCGTGAGACCTGCGCCTGCTTGTGCACTGACCTGTGGCCGGTTATTGCGTTTTTGCTGTCGGAACTGCAGGCCCAGCATGTCCCTTTCCAGTGCCGCCATGGCCAATTGTTGATTTTGGCCCAGGGCCACCTCTATTAAACGAAGGAGTAAGGTGTCGGCAAAGAAATCGCTTGGCTGGAGGGATTTGCCTTCAAGTCCAGGTGTTTCTATCAGTGGCTGTTCGAGGCCCAGCCGGTTAAGGTTAGGCTGTAGGGGGGCCAGCTCCTGTGTTTTACAAGCGGCCAATCCCAGCAGTAGGAGTGCCATGAACAGGAGATGGCTAGTGCGAAGAAGCTGCATGGGAAGCGGTTTTAGTCGGTTGAAACTGTTTTAAGAAGACATAAAGGCCGGGGATGAGAAGCAGTCCGAAGCAGGTTCCTATAAGCATCCCACCCGCTGCAGCGGATCCGATGGTTTTATTTCCAATTTCACCGGCACCACTTGCTAAAACCAGCGGAATCAAGCCTGCCACAAAGGCCAGCGAGGTCATCAGGATGGGGCGAAGCCGAGCTTTGGCGCCAGCCACCGCAGCAGCCAGGGTCGAAAAGCCTTCTGCTGCTCGCTGCTCGGCGATTTCTACGATCAGAATAGCGTTTTTTCCCAGAAGGCCGATGAGCATGATGCTGGCGATCTGAGCGTAGATATTGTTTTCCAGTCCCATAAGTAGCAGTGCACTGTAGGAACCGAAAACGCCGGTCGGAAGGGACAGGATAACCGTTAGCGGCAGGATGTAGGATTCATACTGCGCAGCCAGCACGAGATATACGAAGAGCAGCGAAATCCCAAAAACCAGAAGCGTCTGGTTTCCGGCTTTGATTTCTTCGCGTGTGATGCCCGCCCAGTCGATGCTAAATCCGCGGGGGAGGGTCTGCTTGGCCACTTGCTCTACAGCTGCTATGGCATCGCCACTGCTGAATCCTGGACTAGCCTGTCCGTTTAGCATGACGGCAGGGAAGAGGTTGTAGCGGGTAAGCTGTTCCGGTCCATAGACCCTTTCCATGCGGATAAAGTTATGGTAAGGCACCAGTTCGCCCTCCTTACTTTTTGCATGAAAGCGCAGTAGAGATTCCGGCTCGGCCCGAAATTCTGGTGCTGCCTGCAGCATAACCTTGTACATCATTCCGTACCGGATGAAATTACTCGTGTAAAAACTACCGATAAGCAGCTGAAGGCCATCTAGCGCCTCTTCCACATGGATGCCGAGGCGTGCGGCCTGGTCATGATCCACATGCAGCAGATACTGCGGGAAATTGGGATCAAAGGTGGTGCTTAAGTTGGCGATTTCGGGTCGGGCATTTAGTGCCTCCATAAAGGTATCCAGCACTTCGGCAGTTTCTTCTAGGCTGGCGGCTGCCTTGTTTTGGAGGCGCAACTCGAAGCCGTCGGCATTTCCGAAGCCGGGTACTGGCGGTGGTGCATAGAAGCGGATATCAGCTCCTTTTAGGTGAGCGACCCGGTCGGCATAGCGTGCGATGAGCTCTGGCACAGCCTGTTCTCGATCCTTCCAAGGTTTTAAGTTGATCATCCCCATCCCATAGGAGGCGCCGGCAGTTTCGGTGACAAGACTGTATCCGGCTAGGGTGGACACCGATTCGATTTCTTCCAAGGGCAGCAGGCTCGCTTGAATTTCATCCATGATACGGGCAGTACGCTCTACAGTGGCGCCCGGAGGCGTATTTACTTGCACATATACCATCCCCTGATCCTCGGTAGGAATAAATCCTGTGGGGAGCAAGCGCAGAATTCCCCCTGTACTTAAGCTAAAGAGCAGGAGACTTCCGAGGATAAGTACTTTTCGTGGCGCCACACGCAGTAGGAGCCGGCCGTAGCCGAGTGTGAGCCGGTCGAAAAGGGTGTTAAATTTGGAGAAAAATCGGGCTAGGAGCGACTTATTTCTAGGATGTACTTCTTCCACGTGGGGATGGAGCAGCAGGCTGCAAAGCGCTGGCGCTAAGGTAAGGGCCATGACTCCAGAAAGGGCGATGGCGATGGCCAGCGTGAGGGCAAACTGCCGGTAGAAGATCCCTGCGGGGCCGTCTAAAAAGCTGATAGGGACGAAAACAGCTGTCATGACTAAGGTGATGCCGACGATGGCGCCGCCGATTTCTTCCATAGCACGTTCGGTCGCTTGGCGCGGGGAGCAATTTCCCTTTTGCAGGTGCACATGGACAGCCTCCACCACGACGATGGCATCATCTACCACGATGCCGATCGCGAGGACGAGCGCAAATAGGGTGAGCAGGTTTAGGGAAAATCCGAAGAGCTGCATAAAGAAGAAGGTACCGATCAAGGACACGGGCACAGCTAGAGCAGGGATCAAGGTAGATCTCCAGTCTTGAAGAAAGAGAAAGACCACGATGGAAACCAGGAGAAAGGCTTCTACGAGTGTCTTGATGACTTCCTTCATGGAGGCATCTAGGAAGCGGGACACATCATAGCCGATGGAGTAACGCATGCCGGGAGGGAAACTTTCGGCTTCGATTTTTTCCATTTCGGCTTTGATATTTTGAATTACCTGACGGGCGTTCGAACCAGGACGCTGCTTAATCATGATGGAGGCAGAGGGTTTGCCGTCCGTCATCGAGACCATGTTATAGTCCAGGGAGCCAAAGGTGATCGTGGCTACATCCCCCAAGCGTAGCATGCTGCCGTCGGGGAGTGCTTTTAGGCGGATTTGTGCGTATTCTTCCTCTTCTGCGAATTTCCCTGTATACTTGAGCACGTACTGCAGCATATTAGGAGACTGATCGGAGCTGATACCCGTTTTACCGGGAGCAGCTTCTACGTTTTGGGAGCGGATAGCTTCTACGACTTCTTTCGGGCTCAACTGGTACGCGGCCATTCTTTCAGGGTCTAGCCAGACGCGCATTGCATAGTCGCGCATGCCCATGATTTCCGCAAAGCCTACGCCCTCGATGCGCTTTAAGGCGGTGAGTATGTTGATGTCTGCATAGTTGTAGACAAACTTTTCATCCTGAGCCGTATCTGAGGTGTACAGGTTGAGATACATCAACATGGCATTGACTTCTTTTTCCGCTTGCACACCGGCCTTGATAACCTCCTCGGGAAGTTCATCGAGTACGGTGGTTATGCGGTTTTGTACGTTAACGGCGGCGATATCCGGATCTGTGCCTACTTGAAAGACCACATTGATGAGACATACCCCATCATTGGTTTGTACGGAAGACATATAAGCCATTCCTGGCACGCCGTTGATGGCGCGCTCTAGAGGCGTGGCTACAGCTTTTTCGAGTACTTGTGCATTAGCCCCTGTGTACTTCGCAGTGACGACGACAGAAGGAGGAATGATATCCGGGTACTGCGTAATCGGCAGCTGAACGAGAGAGAACAGACCGATAAGCACCAGCAGCAGGGCGATGACAGTCGCCATGACGGGGCGTTTGATAAAGAAAGTAAACATCTGTGCTCCTAATTAGTCTGTGTGGGATACTTTCGTTTTCTCTTGCACGCGCATCCCATCTTTGAGGAATTGCAGGCCTGCATAGACGATTTTGTCTCCTGGCTTAAATCCGCTTACGACATAGTGGTTTTCCAGTCGCGCCAGCGGTCGGAAGCTTCGAGCAGTGACGCGACTGTCGGGCTGAAGCAGGTATACATAGCTAAAGTCTTGGATGTCGAAGGTCGCTTCCTGTGGGATGAGGAAGACATCGGGTATGGATTTTTCCGTGACGATGGTGCCACTGCTGCCATGTTTAAGCAAACCGTCGGGGTTAGGAAAGCGCGCGCGTATGGCGATAGAGCCAGTCAAGGGGTCGAAATCAGCTTCCATAATTTCTACGGTGCCACTATGTGGATACATGCTGCCATCTGCTAGCCGCAGTGAAATCAGTTGCTCTCCCGATGTTTTTCCTTCCATTCCTCCACCAGACTGCATAAAGTCAAGGTAGGCTTTTTCATTAAGTTTATAGTAGGCAAATACCTCTTCGATGTCGGTTAGGTGGGTCAAAAGGTCACCTTGGCTGACCATAGCTCCTCGTTTAAGCGGGATGCGGTCCACTAGTCCTGCGAATGGGGCCCGCACCTGCGTGTAGCTAAGGGAAGCTTCGGCATGATTGACTAAGGCTTCCGCTTCCTGAATAGAAGAAAGCGCCGCATCGTGGCGTGCTTTCGCAAGGGTGTATGCCGAAGGGGCGATGATTTTTTGTTCCACCAGCGGTGCGAGGCGTTTCATTTCGATTTCTGCAGCTGCAGCGTCGGCTTGCACCTGTGCCAGTCGTGCCCGTGCACTGTTGAGCTCTTCGGAAAGTTCCCGTGAACTAATGGTAAATAGAAGTTGTCCTACCTGCACCGTGGTGCCCTCATCCACCGCGATGGAAGCGATAAAACCATTAATTCGAGAGCGTACCTCTATAAATTGTTTCGCCTGTATGCTGGCTACATGGTACTCGGGTAGCAGGACAGTAGCGGTATCGAGGCGATACAGTTCTACTGGGATGGCTGTTTCTTCTACGGCGGAGCGGCCGTCAGAGCAGCCAAATATAAGCATAAGGGATAGTGCAGCCAGAAGTGTTCGCGAGGCCGTTAACGATAGAGGGCCACGCACTTGGCTGCATGCGATCGTATGATCCATGATTCCTAAGAAATAAAATGTAAGTAACTGGAAAAGCTAGCATGATTCGGAAACGAACATGCGCAGATACTCCGAAAGAGCATCTTTCTATAGACAGAGGGTGGCCCTGCCAAAAGGTCAAAAATGACTAAGGGGCCTGCGTTTGGAAGCTGTTAAGGAAAATACGTTGGAAAAAAGAAAAATATGTCCAGCCCATTTGGGGGGCGGTAGCGGCTGTTAATGGCTGATCGAGTGCACGCAGGTACGCTTGGGGTCTAGCTATTCCGACGACGAAATCCGAGAGCACACGCTCTGGGCTCAGCAGCGAAAAGCTTGTTGTTTTTCGTAGGGTCGTGGTGGGAAAATCTACTTCATCGAAGTCCAGCGCTTCCCAAGCGGTGTTGTCGGAAGAAATGCTTTTAGGGCGCGCTTCTTCATGGTCAGCACAGGAAAGCAGCATCAGGAAGATCGCCCAAAGGACAATCACCACACTCCATTTTTCGGAGGGAGCTTTCTTATTTTCCTGATAGACCCGTTTCATGATACAAAAGTAGTGAAACATTTCCCTTTTATCAAAAGGAGTGCCAGAGATAGTTTCCGGCGTCCTTTAACGGGAAGACTTCCGTGCAGACCTCTGCGCGGTGAAGTTTGTATCCCGCACTTCAGGCACACGTAAGGTACAAGCCTGCACGAAAAGAGATTAAATTAAGAGAAGATTTACGTAAACTTTTACTTTAATATTATAAATTCAACTAACAAATAGACAAGTAATTATGTGTTTTTTATGGGCGTTATTTTTTGGTTTATTTTCCGATACAAAACTTGCTAAAGATATTCGCTAGGAGGTCGTCTGTGGTTATCTCACCGGTAATTTCACCTAGGTAATGCAGCGAACGGCGGATGTCCATGGCCAAAAAATCATTGGTCACTTCTTGATCCAGTCCTCCCAACACATCCAAAAGTGAAGTTCTGGTGTTGATCAAAGAATCGTAATGCCGAATATTCGTTACCACTGTGTTTCCAGTTTTAAAGGTGTCCACATTGACTAGCTCCAGCAGGCGCTCCCGAAGTTGCTCTAGGTTTTCTTTGCGGCCTGCCGCAATGCACAGGACATCCGGATGAGCGGCTCGCAAACGCGTCAGAAATTCTGGGTCGGCCTTATCCAATTTATTCGCTACCTTCACGAAGGGTACGCCCAGGTTTTCCAACTTATTCACATCGCGGTTGATTTCGACCATGTCGGTATCGCCCAGATCAAAGAGATAGATGATCAGGGAGGCGCTTTTCATTTTTTCTTGGGTGCGGCTCACGCCAATGGCCTCTATCGTGTCGGTAGTCTCTCGAAGCCCCGCGGTGTCAATAAAGCGGAAAATGACGCCGCCGATGTTTAGTTCATCTTCGATAAAGTCACGGGTGGTACCTGCGATGTCCGAGACGATGGCCTTTTCTTCATTTAGCAGGGCATTTAATAGGGTACTTTTTCCTGCATTGGGCTTGCCTGCAATAACGGTCGGGACTCCGTTTTTGATGACCTGACCGAGGTCAAAACTACTAATCAGATGCTCTACTGCGCGTAGTAGGCGCTCGATAAGGGCGCGAAGATCATCACGGCTCGCGAATTCCACATCTTCTTCTGTGAAATCAAGTTCCAACTCAATCATAGAGGCAAAATGAATCAGTTCCTCGCGTAGGCTTTTGATTTCATGACTGAAGCCTCCCCGCATCTGGTTCAGGGCCGCTCGATGGGCTGCCTCTGAGTCGGCATGGATGAGGTCGGCGACGGCTTCCGCCTGCGCTAAATCAAACTGTCCATTTAAAAAGGCCCTTTGTGTAAACTCTCCCGGCTTAGCCAGACGGCCCCCTGCCGTAAAAAGAGCTTGAGGACCTGTTGGATGATGTAGGAAGAGCCGTGGGTAGAAATTTCCACCACATTCTCCTTCGTGAAGGAGCGGGGTGCGATAAACAGGGAGACGAGCACCTCATCGATGATGCGCTCACCATCGCGTAAGGTCCCAAAGTGAATGGTATGGGAGTCTTGCTTTTCCAGGTCTTTACCTCGGAAAACGCCATTACACATGCGAATCGCATCAGGGCCGGAAAGGCGAATAACAGCGATAGCGCCCACACCTTGTGGGGTAGCGAGGGCGATAATGGTATCTTGTACTTGCATTAGTCTTCTCCTTGCATAAAGTTTTCCATGAGTCGCTCTAGGCTTTCTAAGAAATCCTTCGGCTTGCGGTAGCCAGGAAGCTGGGTGATATTTTCCATACGGGCGTCCATCAAAATAAAGTTAGGATAGCTCCGTACACGCATGGCTTTAGCGATGCTCGCCTCGGTGTAGGATTTCCCTCGAAACTCGAAGGAGCGGTCGGTGCTTTCTGCATTTAATTTCACGGGATAAAAGTGCGCATTGATAAAGGCGATCACATCTTTGTCGGTAAAGGTTTCCTTGTCCATTTTTTTACACCAGCCACACCAGTCCGTATAGACATCTACCAGCACCAGTTTAGGCACCGCTGCGGATGCTTGCACGGCCTCTTCAAATTGCATCCAGCGAATTTGCTCTTGGGCTTGGGTCTGGCGGATGGTGGTGAGTTGAAGGAAGCTCAGGAGAGCGAGTAGATACAGAAAGCGCATGAAAATCGATTTTATTAGAATAAGTTTTACTACTGTTTCAGTGAGTATCGGAAAGGGCTCAAAGATAAGCTATTTTCTTTAGCTCATCCGAAGAGCATAACGCAGCCGCAGCGCCTGGGGTTCCTCTTTGACAGGGGAGGAGGGAGGCTACCTAGGGCATGACCAGCAGGTTAGCCGCTATCGAGGAAGACATGAAGACAGTTCGCTTTTGGTCCACGAGTAGTTCGATGCTGCCATCAAATTCTACCTTATCGAGTAACTTGACTTGCGCACCGATGTAGGCCCCGATTTTATCGAGGTACTTGAGAAAGGCAGGGCTGCTGTCTTTTACAGAGACGATTTGGGCACTTTGCCCGATGGGCAATGCCAGCAGCGGAATACGTGGACGCGTCTGAATGGCTCCACTTACATCAGGGATGGGTTCTCCGTGTGGATCTACTTTGGGGTAGCCTAAAAACTCCTCGAGGCGGCTCAACAAAAGACCGGAGCGGGTGTGCTCCAGTTCGTCGGCAACTTGATCGATTTCATCCCAAGAAAATTTAAGGCGGTCGGCTAAGAAGACCATCCATAATTTATTTCTACGGATCACTTCGATCGCCTGCTTTTTGCCTAATTCGCTCAACTCAGCGCCGTAATACTTGCGGTAATCCAAGAGTTTTTTTTCTGCTAAACGCTTGATCATGTCAGAGGCGGAGGCCGGTTTCATGCTCATGGCCGCCGCCAGATCATTCGTGCTGATGGAGGTCTTGCCGCCATCGCTTAATTTATAGATGACCTTTAAGTAATTTTCTTCTGCTGCTGTTAACTCCATTTAGGGTAAGCTTTTTTCTAATGGAAACAAAGGTACAAACGATTAGTCAAGGCTAAAAATTAATTACGTATTTTCTAAAACGGCTGTGGATAAGACTGTGGGTATCGGATTTTAGTAGTTAGATATTACTAAATATAAATTTAGCTACGACTTAAAAACAAGTATTGTCTGACATGTGTATTCTGTAAATGGCTTGTAATAAATGGTTTATAGCCTAAGTATCTTGGGTTTTTGGCAGTGCTACTGGGAATGGAGGAGGAGGGGTTTGTGCAGTAGTAGCGTTTCCTCAGCCTATGAAGTAGGTTTCCTGTGCTGCATTCTTGCCCTCGTTTTGTGAACAACTCCCCTATCCAGATTCGCTACCCGCCCGACCTGTGGAAAAGCTTGTGTACAAGTGGATAAACTCCAGAAAGGCTGATTCTGCTAACTTGCAAAAAAAGTATTACCGCTGTCAGTAGCAAAAGTTAGTAACTCAAGGTGGTGTGCAAAAATAGTATCATGTTGTTTTTTTGTCGATAGAGAAGAAGTGGCTTTAGGCGCTGACGCCTTGCAAAAATAGTATCAACCAACATAACTACTATCTTGTATGCCTTGTATGTTTGCAGGGTATGCCGCACGTTTTATGTCCGGGTTTTTTCCAACTAGTTTACCAAAATCAATACCTACTGCTTAGCGGTTTTCTGTTTTTGGCTGCTGGCGCAGGTCATTTTTAAGATAATTCCTTCTTTCCTGTGAAAAGCCCACTAGAAGAAGGTGTTCGATAAAGCTTTGATTTTCAGCTCTAAAAATGATTCGTGTTTTATTCAGCGTAGCGCGTCTAAAAGGAGCCAACTGTTCTACTGTGTGGAGCCTGTTCTGATTTTGTTTGTGAAATCAACAAAAATAAAGCACCTGCCTCTTGTTGATTTCCTTGACAAAGAACGAATCGCAGTGAATTGCACGAGTGCAGGAAAGGAGTCTTGAGACATCTGTGTGTACGTGGGTGTTCGGGTGAATTCGCAACAGCCACCGTCATGTAGGCAAAAAAAGTAGAAGTAGTCCATAAGAAGTTGGCGCTTTTCCTACAGGCGCATTCCGATTCATCGCGCTCTTGTTGTTACGTTGGAGGCTTCTTATCCACATCGAGGTTAACTTTATCCACAGTTAGGTGAAATAAGCGCGGTGGGTGGAGTTCTAAATGCTGTGGATAAGTGCTGCGGTGGCTTTTGGGCGGTAGCCCGTGGGCTTTATCGAAGCGGGGCTCGGTTCATCAAATAATTGTGTATTATTTAGCTAAAATACTATGAAGTTTACCTAACATTTATTTGTTTCACGGCTTGAATTATACGAACAGCAGTAAAAAATAAGGCCAGAAGCTATTATCTGGCTATCTTAATCAAACAGTAACGCTATACCCTACGATGGAATTACAAGCAATTATTGAAAAAGCTTGGGAGGATAGAAGCCTTCTACAAGAAAAAGATGTGGAGATCGCCATTAAATCGGTCATCAGTGACTTGGATGCGGGCAAATTGCGCTGCGCCGCACCTTTAGCAGATGGTACATGGCAGGTAAATGACTGGGTGAAGAAGGCCGTCATCTTGTATTTTCCGATTCAGAAAATGCATACCATAGAAGTAGGCCCTTTTGAGTTTCACGATAAGATGGCCCTGAAGACAAATTATGCGAAACAAGGTGTACGCGTGGTACCACATGCTGTGGCGCGTTATGGTGCATATTTGGCCTCCGGAGTGGTCATGATGCCCTCTTATGTAAATATCGGTGCCTATGTAGACAGTGGCACGATGGTTGACACTTGGGCTACTGTAGGCTCTTGTGCACAGATCGGCAAGAACGTGCATCTAAGCGGTGGTGTGGGCATCGGTGGGGTTTTAGAACCCGTACAAGCTGCCCCTGTTATCGTGGAAGATGGTGCTTTTATCGGCTCACGCGCTATTATCGTGGAGGGTGTGCATATCGGAAAGGAAGCGGTTATCGGTGCAGGTGTTACGCTTACGGCCAGTTCGAAGATTATCGATGTAACCGGAGCAGAACCGAAAACGTATCAAGGATATGTACCTCCCCGCTCGGTGGTGATCCCAGGTTCCATCACGAAAAAGTTTCCTGCCGGTGAATACCAAGTGCTGCAGCTTTGATCATCGGTCAAAGAAAGGCCTCTACAGATCTGAAAACGTCATTAAATGATGCGCTTAGAGAAAATAATGTAGCGGTTTAACCCAGGGTCAAAACCAAATCCTTAATTTCTCATAAAATGAAATACTTGAGTATCTTTTTTCTGCTTCTGCTGCTAGTCAGCAGTTGTGGAGAAAGCAAAAGCTCAGATGCGGACAGCTTGTTCGCCGCTGGGCAGTTTGATAAGGCCATAGAGGCCTACACCGATTACCTGAAAACGAAACCCAAACATGTAAAATCCCTTTACAACAGGGGACGTGCGTACGAGGAACTGGGTGATATCGCGAAGGCAGAATCTGATTTCAAGGCCGCCCTAGACGCCGATAATAAAAATGTGCAGGTGATGCTGGCGCTGTCCAACTTGTACCACAAGCAAAAAAACTACAGCAATGCCCTGCTTTATGCCGAGTACGCTTCGGAGGTATCTGGCGCTCCTGTTATGGTGTATTTTATGAAAGGACGTGCGCTGCACATGCTTGGAAATACAGATCAGGCGCTTAAGGAATACAGCACAGCCATTAAAATGGATAAGGATTTCGCGCAGGCCTACTACAATAGAGGCATGCTGAAGGTAGCCACCGAAAACCGGAAGGGCGCCTGTGATGATTTTAGACAGGCAGCCAGGCTCAATTTCGATGGAGCGCAGCAGGCTTTAGCTGATTACTGCTCTTAAAGGAGCCTTTACCGAATGTGAATTATCATAGAAAGCCTTCCAGTAGTGCGCTACTTGAGGGCTTTTTAGGTTTTGGCCCTGGGCCAAAGAAAACCCCAAAGGCGAAGCGGTCATTTAGCTAGCTTCAAGCCGCAGCATTCTACCGGGGGGAACACGTGGCTGCACAAGTAAAATGCCGAATAGAACGATTGGCGATGCCCTTATTGCTGCTGATGGAGCTGCTCCACTTGCTTTTTTAAGCGCATAAAAGCCAGTGACACATGGCGTGGGTTTTGACTGTCTTGATGATTGCAGAGCGCTTCCGTGGGCGTGAGGCCTTTCCCTGTACATACGCGGCAAGTGCCCAAGACCTGTTTATCTCCTTCGCAGGTGGGGCAGGTGACTCTTCCAGAAGCATCACAGCGTCCACACTCGTGGTATTCGACGATGTTAAAGACATTTTTTCGGACGATAATGCCTGTCGCCATACAGTCCGTACAGCCGACGATGCCTCGACCCTTACACCAGCCGCAGTCTTGCTCCACTTCTTGGGCACCATCGCAGCGTTCACAAATCGCGTGGCGATAGCCTTCGGAGTCGCATAACTGACATTCTTGTATGGCTTTTAGGGGAGCGAGGAGCGCTTGCTCCAGTGCGAGAGCTTCCTCATAATGAACGCCTTTACGGCCACTCACCTCTTTATATTTCGCTAGAAAGCTTTCCGCATTCCGGTACTGACCGAGTTCGAAAAGGGTTTTGGCAAAAAGATAGGGCATTTCGGGTGGAATGCTCATCTTGTTATCGATAATTTCGCGGAAAAAATCATTTGCACGCTCGTAGCGGCCTGCCTTCATGGCCAGCTCAGCCTGCTGCATCAGCCGCTCCGATGAAGAGCCTCCTAGTCGTACCTGAGACTGCCAAGGCAYACGAGGG
>NZ_AJYA01000026.1 GCF_000265075.1 Nitritalea halalkaliphila LW7
AAGAGATAACCGTAAGGCCGGAGGAAAATTTACCCGGAGATTCCTTCTAAAGGTTATTCAAAATATTCCAAATWATMCCTGAAAAAGACATCAAATGACAGGGCTTTACCGGAAAGTTTCTACTAATTATGAAGAATTTACCCATTTGGTAGAAGCTCAAGTATTAGTAGAAGATGTTGCTTATAACAAAGACGTCACAGGGGCGAAAGTCAAAATACAAAATTTTAGAGCCAGCGATGATTTTGCTGAAATAGACTCTACTTACCTCCTGTTTTTAAGAAAGTTCAGGGATTCTCAGCCATTTACCGGCTATAATGTTGTACCGGATAACCCAATAATTCAATTGTATGAAAATAATTTTATCAGGAAAAACTACCTTGAGAGTAGTCCATTAAACGTAAAGGGATATTCAGACGAATTCTTTGGTAGTATTGAAAAGCCTGTTTATCAAAAATTTATTGGGTATGAAATTTTGGATAAGGATACCATTTACACCATTGCTTATGGAACGACAGACCCTCCGATAGGAACTTCCTATATCAAAGTTAACAGTAGGGATTTTGCTGTCGTTGAGTATCAGGTGACTAGGTATATGGATGCAGAAAGAGAATTGTATGAACAGTTCCTTATGAAATATAAAAAGTTCGGAGAGAAGTACTATCCTGAAAAACTGGTCCACAAAGCTATCCGATTTGTAAATCGCAACATTGGAGCTCATCAAATGGATATTCATACCGTTTGGTTTGATGAAGTGAAGACCGAAAAGCTCAAAAGAATCCCTTTTAAGGAGATCTTAAAAAAGAGACCAGATTTTGGAACCAAACCTTTTCAAGTATGAACAGGATTTTTGGGAAAACAATGTCTGGATTAACAATCATGCCTTGGATACTGCCATTATCAGAAGTCTTGAAAGATACCGAAGTCTGGAAGAACAATTTAAAAGCAATGCAAAAGACTGAATTGACATTCCAAATCAATTGCATGACCCTGATTTTTTTGGGTATTACAATCGCACTCTTTTGCTCTTGTAATTATAGTGGTCAAATAAGTGGAAAGGAAAACCAGGGGAATCAAATTGTTTTGATCATAAGTGATACCCTTTCTTTTGACTTTTTGAGACAACAAAAAGCTTCATTGAAATATATTAATGACGAATCATTGCCCGTTACTATCGGTTTTTTGGGGACACCATCACCAATCATTGGATTATCCCCACAGACCGGGAAATGATAGAGTTGGTATATAAGGAAAATAGCCAATCCCAATACAGTTTTTTGTTTACAAAAGGGGACACCTTGTTGTTGGGCATTCATCAAAGAAATCCTTGGATGAAAACCATTAACAGGAAGACAACTCCCTATCAAGACAATATGGAAGTAATGCGAAACCGCGAACTTTACCCATCTAACTATACAAAACTTCAGGATTTTTACTTTTTATGGAATTCCAATGTTGCCTCAGTGATTCAATTAGACCTCAAGGTTGAACTTAATCATGGTAAAAACGAGGCAAAAAATAGCCTTAATGCAGAACTTAGTTGGATCGATTCCTTGAGAAAAGCGAAGTTGGTGTCCGAGAAGGTCGCTGAATTTTATAGTTCAAAGGCAAGATTTGAACTGGAAAAGTTAAAATTCTTTGATGTGGACAATGGAAAGTTTGACACGGAGGCAGCAATTGAATCAATCCTAGGTTCGGAGTGGGACAGTCCGTATAATTTTAAAAATGTTTACATGAATGACTTCGTGGATTTCCTATTGACCTCAAAAGCCTCCGATGTTCTGTCCCGGCAGGAATCGGTATTTACAAAAGATACCAAAAGTCCCTTTGGTAAGACGATGCTCTTCAAATATCTGGAACAAAGCCTTCCTTTTTTATCATTTGCAGAGGCAGAGGTTTGGTTAAACCGGTATGGGCCCGAACTGACTGATAAAGCCCAATTTGATTTTTTAAAGGCCATGAATAGCGCATTTATCGGACAAAAAGCCGATATGGACTTGATGGGTCTAGGAAAAAACTTACTGTTTTCGAGGAAGTTTTAGAGCAGAAAAAAGGGAATTATCTGTACATTGATCTGTGGGCAGCATGGTGCATCCCTTGTATCCGGTCATTTCCTGCTTCATTGGCTTTGCATGAGGATTATCATGACCTGGGGTTTGAGGTAGTTTATTTGTCCATTGACAAAAACAATAAATTTTGGGAAAGCGTTGTGGAGAAATATCATATTGCAATTCCCAATAGATCATTTGTTGTGATGAATTTAGAAGAATCTGAGTTTCTCAACAAATTAAATGTCGATCTAATACCCCGATACCTTATTTTTGATAAAGAAGGTAAATTGATCCATCAAAATGCGCCAAAGCCGGATTCTAAAGAGCTAAGGGTTCTATTAGAAAGCCTCCTATTTAACTAATGTTTCATATGAAAAACATAGCATTCCAAGATAAATCAATTAAGGGTATCCGTTCGACGAACTACGTATTGGATTTATAATTGGCCTCTGTATTTGGCCCAGTTAGAAGGCAGTAGCTTGATGTAATCGGTAAATACAACTGCCCTACGACATACTGCGCAGCCTCTTGATCGTACTTTTCTGCTTCTTCTTTCATTCTGCAAGACTACAAAATCCCACGCCTACAGAAAATATGGGATTCGTCGAACGGATGCATTTATACTATTTATAAAAAGAGGAAAAAATTTTAAATTCTGTAATGAGTAAATTAGTCTATTGATTGCTTTGAATTGGGGGGGGTAAAACGTGTTGTATAAAATTTAATTCTGATATATTAGTATGTAGCAATTTAATTTAATGATTTTCAAAGGGTTGCAGTGTTTCGCGTATTTGGAATTTAAAAATATAATGATTAGTTTTAAATGTGCTTTTATTTTTTCAAGCAATCGGTAGAATAATTAGATGCTTTAAAACTTAAGTTTTTATGGAGAATTCCTTTTTGATTTTGAAGAAAATTCTGTTGCTACTGGGTCTTCCTTTTTCAAAGGGCTATCTGAAAGCAAGAGTAGCATCCCATCCCGAGCAGCAATCTTTATCAAAGGTTATGAGCTGCCAAAAGTTTACAGTTTGGAGGATCTAAAATATATTCTGGGGAAGAAGTCAGATGAAGAAGATTACTGGGGGTATTTCTTGCAGTCATACCTTAACATGTGAGGACGGCACCCAATCAAGCGGATCAGGCAAATGTCCTACTGATGCATCTCTTGAATGCTCTGAAAATGGTGGCCCTGCTTATTGTGTTGAAACGGGTTGTTCTTGACAGTTTTGGGGTTATTTTCGGATGGGAAATAACCCCACTCACAAGAAATAAAAAAATCATATCTATATAAATCTCGTAAAATTTAATTTTAATCATGACGCTGAAATGCAAAATTAATTTGGGTTATTTCGGGATTGGGAAGTATACTATTGTTATACTACTGATGTTTTATGCTTGTCAGGGTAAAGAGACTAACCAAGAAGCCTATCACATTGATTTGGTAAAGGTTGACTCTTTTGTTGTCCGAAGAGATACGCGTTTCAGGATTTTAGACCATCATGCCTTCAGCGGGAATTACTTAGGATACGATCCCATTACGAGGAGCTTCCTGGTCATAGATAAGGAAGGACAGATCGTTCAGGAAGTAAAGAGAATTGGGGAGGGGCCAAACGAATACAACAGTAATCTTAGCGCAGCGGCATTTAATGAGGTCGGTGGGGGAGTACTACTACAAAGCTCAAATGCACTTATTTGGTATGACGAAAATTGGGATGTGAAAAAGCTATGGAAATACGCTCCCAATTTGGTTTGACAGTATATGGAGGGCCAAAATTCAAGACCCCTTACTACTTTAGGGAGGATACAAAGAAGCCTTTTGTGTTCACTTCCTTTTTTCCCAATATTAAAATACCTTTTGACGAAATACAATCAAAGTCTGGAAATAGACATATTATTGAGGTTTTTGATTCTTCCAATGACAATTTGATTTGGAAACTGCCAATCGATTTTAAACTGTACAGTCAGTACAAACCGAAAGATAAAGAATTCGAACTTACGCCAGTTTATTACCTTGACTCCAAAAACAAGCTTCTATACCTTTCATTTGATAACTCTCTCACTATCGGAATCTACGGATTGGATCTTGATTTCGATATGAAACGGCAAATAACTTTGGAAAAGAATGAATTGTTTGATAAAGGAAAGGGTAAGACTGTAAAGCTATTTCCGGTTTTTGATCATG
Organism: Nitritalea halalkaliphila LW7; assembly: GCF_000265075.1. Lineage (GTDB taxonomy): Bacteria > Bacteroidota > Bacteroidia > Cytophagales > Cyclobacteriaceae > Nitritalea > Nitritalea halalkaliphila. The sequence goes on from NZ_AJYA01000026.1 coordinate 4,231, forward strand.
GTTTCCTTATTCTTAGATATTCCGGGATGAGTGAGCTGGAGTTAGCAAGAAAAAAAGAGCTGAACGCCATGTATTCCCCGATACAGGATACTCAATTATACCGATTTTGCTATACTTATGGAGAAAATGCTTTCTTCAAAGAACTGCTTTTTCCGGACGGTATCGAGCCTAACTCCGAACTCCTTAATTTAGGTGGCGGAAAAATCCTAATGAGGGAAAAGGACAGAGAAGATTCTGAAATCACCCATTCCATGTATTCAGTATTTAAGCTCAGAAAAAAAGAATTATAGCAATCAGATTCTTTTGCAAAGATCATTTGGGTATTAGCTGCTCAGGCCAATCAGGAGGAAATCATACAGGCACTTGACGATTGGTACCTGCCAGAGAAGAAGGAGTATGAAGCTTTTGCGGCCAAATACCCTATGAACGGAGAACTGAAAACTCAGGAATCCCGCACACAAGACATGCTAAATTGGTGCGAACAGGAAAATATCAGTTACACTCCCACAATCTTTATCAATGGGTATGAATTACCTAAAGCTTACAGTATAGAAGATCTAAAATATATTTTGATATAAAAATATTCTGTCGCGATGAATGGTCAGATGCTTCGGCTGACCTTAATGTCCGGGGAGTCTAATATTCAAAAAAATCCAAAGAAAATGAAAAAGTTCAGCTTAGAAATGTTAAGACTTACTTTAGATGAGGTATTGGGAAGAAGTCAGATGAAGAAAATTACTGGGGGGGCAGGTGGAGGATCATGGGTATGTTATTGTGGACATGTAGGTGGTCCTGGTCAAGGGGACCAATTCTTAGTAGCCGCCGATGATACTAGTGAGGCACTAGAAGTAGCTCAAGTAGTTTGTGATCAAGCTGACGTTACCTGCAACGGAGCATAGCAGGATTTAGGTAGGGTTTGGGATTCTAAACCCTACCTTAAACATCATGTCAATTAATTAAAAATTACTAAGTGCAAAAATAATGATTTATTAATTTAATTATGAAAAAAATTTTAATTGTACTCAGTATCTCATTTGTGGTTCTGGTTTTGACTTCCTGTAATAGGTCCGATACATCAAATATGCTATATATAGAGGTCCCTCAAAATATAGACAACGAATTAAAATTGGATATGCTTTCGAAATCAATAAAGATTGTCAAACTGGAAACAAATTCGGAAGTTTTAATAAGCCGAATATCAGAAGTATATTTTTTCGGAGGCTTGTTATATGTGGTTGATGGAACAGGGAGGGTCTTGATTTTTGATGATGATGGTAAGTATATAAAAAGTCTGGGAAAAAAGGGAGATGGTCCAGGAGAATATAGGTTTCTAACAGGATTTGCATGGGACAGTAGAACAGGAAACTTTTTCTTGGGCAGTGGTGGAAAAGTGATGGTTTTTTCGGAAAATCACGAACTTTTGATAGAGAGAAAGTTACCAACAAATTTTGATTTTTTAGAATACTCTGATGGAAATCTAAAAGCAATCACCCAAATGTATGACATCAAAGTAGATGGAGGATATTTTAATCAAACAGTATTATATACCATGGATTCAGAATTGGATATTTTGGATACCCTTATGCTAAGGAAGGTTTTTTTAGAGAAAAGGTCAGCTTCTACATTAGGGTACCGTCACTATTGGAGCGGCTATAATTTGAAAAAATTTGTTTACACTCCTGTCACAACTAATGAACCAATACTTCGTGATACCCTGTTTGAGTATATTGACAATAAGTTGGAACCATTTGCAAAACTCAACTTTCCTAAACCTAATAAGGATGAAAAAGGAAACAAAATTTATTGGATTTGTAACATCGTAAATACTTCCAATTATATCACTTCTCATTACTTTAAATCTGGAAATGAGATAATGATGTTAATTTTTGATAAAAAAAACGAAAGAGCATATAATTTTGAATTAGGAATTTTGGATGATGATGGAGATAGAGTGCTGTTGCGTCCATTGGATACTGTTCATAATGTTTTTTATTTTGTTAAAAATTCAAAATATGCATCTAAAGAATTTGAAGAGCAAAACCCCATCATTGGCATTGTAAAATTGAAATAGATGTTAAGTATTACTTTTTATAAGAGAAGTTTAAAAATGAAGTTTTAGAAGTTCACTTCCTTTTTCCAATGAAATCCTTCCCATTCTATAAACAACCCGATGCTAAAGACTGTGGTCCCACCTGCCTACGCATTATAGCCAAGCACTATGGCAAACTGGTATCATCAAAGGAAATCCGGGAGATATCGGAAACGACAAGGGAAAGAAGCAGCTTATTGAAACTGAGTGATGCTGCTGAAGCCATGGGTTTTAAAACTATCGGGGCCAAGCCTAGTTTTGATAAACTCAAACAGGCGCCACTGCCACTGATTGCCCATTGGGACAAGCAGCACTTTGTGGTGGTATATAAAATCAGAAATGATATCGTCTATATTTCAGATCCTGCCTATGGCCTTATCCGGTATTCCAAAGAAGAATTTATCTCCAGATGGATCGGCAACAATGCCGATGAAAATACCAAAGAGGGAATCACCCTTTTGCTGGAACCTACCCCTGCCTTCAGGAAAATGATGTGGGAGGATTATGAACAACGTTCCCTCAGCTTCCTTTTCAAGTACCTCTTCAATTATAAAAACCTCATTGCACAACTGACCATCGGATTGCTGGTAGGCAGTCTCTTGCAGTTGATTTTTCCTTTCCTGACCCAGAGTATTGTCGATGTGGGGATCCAAAACCATGATATTAACTTTATCTACCTGGTCCTTTTTGCCCAGATCATGCTGTTTTTGGGCAGGATGAGCGCAGAAGTGCTGCGAAGTTGGATATTGCTCCACCTGACTACCCGTATCAATATTTCACTTGTTTCGGATATTTTCAGTGAACTTACATTCAGAAATGTGATTTTTATAAAATTGTACTTTTACTTTTTATAAAAAAGAGTGAAAAAAGTTTTAAATTATGCAATTAGTAAATTAGAGTATTGATTATTTTGAATTAGGGGGGGGTAAAACGTGTKGTATAAAATTTAATTCTGATATATTAGTGTGTAGCAATTTAATTTAATGATTTTCAAAGGGTTGCAGTGTTTCGCGTATTTGGAATTTAAAAATATAATGATTAATTTTAAATATGTTTTGATTTTTTCAAGCAATCGGTAGAATAATTAGGTGCTTTAAAACTTAAGTTTTATGGAGAATTCCTTTTTGATTTTGAAGAAAATTCTGTTGCTACTGGATATCCCTTTTTCAAAGGGCTATCTCAAAGCAAGAGTAGCATCCCATCCCGAGCAGGAATCTTTACTAATGGATATGAGCTGCCAAAAGTTTACAGTTTGGAGGATCTAAAATATATTCTGGTTTAAAAGAACTCCTTTAGGTGATAAAAAATATTCAGTCGCGATGAATGGTCAGAGGCTTCGGCTGACCCAAATGTCTGGAGATTTTAATTTTCAATAAAACTAAAAAATCATGAAAAAGTTAAGTTTAGAAATGCTAAGACTTACTTCAGATGAGGTATTGGGAAGAAGTCAGATGAAGAAGATTACGGGGGGATATGGTACTTCTGGTACTTGTGGTTGGAGTGGAATGGGTGGATTTTGTGGAATTAATAAAGCAACTGCTCAGGCATTAGCTTCGCAATATCCAGGCACACGTTGGTGTTGTGATAGCTGTGGTACCACCGGTTACTGCGGTCCTGGTAGTGGTTGGTAATTTTACATGACTTGTTGTTTTAAACTGGCTGCCTATTTTTGGTAGCCAGTGATTTTGACATTATTAATTCTTGTGTTGCATGAAAAATTTTGGACTTCTTATTTTATTTTCAATATGTTTCCTCTCTTGTGAGAAAGAGAAGCATACAAAGAATACTAGTGAAATTGAAAAGGAAACTATTTTATTTGAAAAATTAGACAGTATACGAATTGATTACATAGGCAATCTTAAAGTTCATGACTTGAATCTTATTTCTAAAACTGTGCTTTTAGAAGAGGGGGGGGGCTCATTCTCAAGAGATCGTACTGGCGGACTTTGATGGAAAAATTATAAACTCATTTTCAAAATTTGGAGATGTTCCAGATTCTTATGGAATATTATTGAGTTCTATGAGATTGTTGGATGACATGAGTTTTTTGGTTTATGGTATCAATGCGTTTTGGATATATGATTTTAATGGAAAAGCGCTTTCGCGGGTTAATTTAGTTGATATTTCGGAGACGGGAGAAAAAGACCCCATAATTCAATTTCCTGAAAGCAGTATTTTCAGAAATGGAAAATGTTTTTTTAGAAATGCATGGGACCCGGTATTTCATTTAGCTGATGACCGAATCTACGTGATTTTTGGGTTGGAGCCTGTAATCTATGTCTACAAAAATAGTCCTCCTTATTCTTTAATCACAAGTTTCCCCATTAATCTGCCAGAATATAGGCATTTCAAAGGTGCTGATAGTTTCTCTTCGGATTGGACATTTTTTGGGTTAAGGTTTAATACAGGGATAATTTTAAATGTTAAAAAACTTGACGGGTATTTCCTAGTAGCCTATTTCCCAGGATATGATGAAGCAGATCTCGAAATGCGATTCTCTAATTAATCTAAAGAAGAAACATTAGAATTTAATGCTAGGATGAATTTAAAATACCCTTATAGGATCGCCGTTCTGGACTCCATAGGCAATAGAATCTACGATTTTGTGCCTGAAGGTCTTGAGCCAAGTAGCATGTTGGTCCGAGATGGACAGCTTTGGATGATGGAGAAGCCTAATGAAGAAGAAGAGCAAGATTATATTAGGTTGTTTAGAGTTGGGCTAAAAATTGAAAATCAATGAGAGAATTAATGGAATAGCCTAACATTTCATAAATTTTTTTTATTCAATATTCTGTAAAATAACTTGAAAACCTCCTTCCCCTTCTACAAACAACCCGACACAAAGGACTGTGGTCCTACCTGCTTGCGCATCGTAGCCAAGCACTATGGAAAGCTGATATCCCTAAAAGAAATCCGGGAAATTTCGGAAACGACAAGGGAAGGTGGTCTAGCCCCCTATTATTCGGACTTTATTATTTTTGATATTGCTTTATCGCTTCATTTTGTACGATATTTACCATCAGTAGGAAACGACCGAAGGTGACCTTTGCACCGAAGTCGTATGATTAGGAGTGTTGGGCCCATCGGTTTGATTGGGCCCCCTCACTTCTTCATAGGGCAAATTTTCACCCCCATCGAGGGGGGCAGCATGCTCCGGAATATCCAGGGGCCTCCCACGGGATAAGACGTAGGGAGTGGAGAGAGGGTAGATAAAGACTATTTCCCTATCTACCCACTTGGTAGAAAACGAAGCGCCTGCCTACTCCTTGGCGGGAAGTAACTCGCTACTTACCTCTCCGAAACCTACGCGGATACCCTCTTTTTGGGCGAAGCCCTTCATGATCACGGTATCATGATCGGCTAAAAACTTACGCTCACCACCTTCTTTAAGTGTTAGGGGCTTCGTGCCTTTCCAGGACAACTCTAACATGGAGCCATAACTGTCAGGCGTAGGCCCGGAAATAGTGCCAGAAGCATACATGTCGCCGACATTGATATTACATCCATTTACGGTGTGGTGCGCTAGCTGCTGGGCAATGTTCCAGTACATGTATTTAAAATTAGAGGTGCACACCTTCGTCGAAGCAGCATCCTTGGGTTTGATATAAACTTCCAGCTGGATGTCAAAGCCATGAGGAGCCTCACACTGCAAGTAGGGCAAAACGGGTGGATCCTGAACCGGACCTGCCACGCGGAAGGCTCCAGCGCTTCGAGTGTGACCACCCAGGGACTGATGCTGGAACCAAAATTTTTACCCAAAAAGGGCCCTAAAGGCACATATTCCCAAGCCTGTATGTCACGCGCGGACCAGTCATTAAACAGCACAAAACCAAAAATATGTTCCTCAGCCTCCGCAGTGCTTATGCTATCCCCTAACTTAGTGGCTTTACCGGTGATAAAGGCCAGCTCTAGTTCGAAATCCATTCTTCGGCTAGGGCCAAACTCCGGGTTTTCCATGGAAGGGTCCTTGTACTGCCCTTTTGGACGGTGGATAGCGGTACCCGAAGGCACGATGGAAGAGGCGCGGCCGTGGTAGCCGACAGGAAGATGGCGCCAGTTGGGCAGTAATGCATTCTCCGGATCCCGAAACATGGCCCCTACATTCGTAGCGTGCTCGATGCTGGAATAAAAATCAGTATAGTCTTGGATGCGGACGGGGAGGAGCATGGTGGCCTCTTTTCTGTTGACCATCGCCTTCCCACGAATCTGATGGTCGCGCAGGGCTTCATTGTCGGCTAACAGTAGTTCCTGCACCTTTTCACGCACACGACGCGTAACCGGCTTGCCTAAGGCGATGAAAGCATTTAGGCTGTCTCGGAGGAAAATATCTGCGGGTAGCTGGCTAAGGTCGGAAAAAAAACCGGTATCGTGCAGGACGGCTAAATCTACGATCTTATCCCCGATCGCGATCCCGATGCGTGGAGACAAGCGCTTGTTTTTAAAAACTCCAAAGGGGAGGTTGTAAATCGTAAAATCAGAGTTTTTGGGGATTTCTACCCAGCTTGTTAATGGGTTTATAGTCGATTTAGTCATGAAGAATAGCTTTTAACAGCAAATTTAAGAAAATCTATGGATTACGGGCATTGGGTTTTGGCCGAAGGCCAAAGCTCCCGCCGTAGGCAAGTGCTGTATAGGGGTGTAATTCCTTATCTGGATGGCTTTCCTGAGGAAAAGGCTCCTGAAAGTACATATAAAATGGTTAATTCCCTTAATTTTGCGCTTTGAAATTAGTTTTTATACGAGAGAATCATGGCTTTAGATACGAAATACCAACCGGAAGCAACGGAGAACAAGTGGTACGCCTACTGGCAGGAAAAGGGTTTTTTTCGCTCCACTGTAGATCCGGAGCGGGAGCCTTATACTGTGGTTATCCCACCTCCTAATGTGACCGGTGTGCTGCACATGGGGCACATGCTGAATAATACGCTACAGGATGTGCTCGTCCGAAAGGCACGCATGGAGGGTAAAAACGCCTGCTGGGTGCCGGGAACTGATCATGCTTCCATCGCTACAGAAGCGAAAGTGGTGGCCATGCTAAAGGAACGAGGCATCGAAAAAAGTAGCCTGAGCCGTGAGGAATTTTTACACTATGCCTGGGAGTGGAAGGAGAAGTATGGCGGTATTATCCTGGAACAACTGAAAAAACTGGGGGCCTCCTGCGACTGGGAGCGCACGAAGTTTACCATGGATGAGGACCTTAGCGGGGCGGTGATCGATGTGTTTATCGACCTGTACCGAAAGGGGAAAATCTATCGCGGTGTGCGGATGGTCAACTGGGACCCGGCAGGAAAAACGGCTCTCTCTGATGATGAAGTGATTACCAAAGAGGTGGCGTCTCATCTGTACCACATTCGGTACCAGCTGGCAGATAGTGAGGAGTTTCTGACCATCGCGACGACGCGTCCCGAAACGATTATGGCAGATTCGGCGATCTGCGTGCATCCGGAAGATTCCCGTTTTCAGCATCTGCACGGTCGAGAGGTGTATATCCCGCTAATCAAGCGCCGCATTCCTGTCATCACCGACAGCTATGTGGATATGGAGTTCGGCACCGGCTGCCTAAAGGTAACTCCTGCACATGATTTAAATGACTATGAAATCGGTCTGCGGCATAAGCTGCCCGTCATCGATATATTGGCCGAAGATGGCCGCCTGAACGCACAAGCGGAAATCCTCGTCGGGGAGGATCGCTTCGTGGCGCGAAAGAAAATCGCCAAAATGCTGGAGGCGGAAGGGCATCTCCTGCAGGTGGAGCCTTACACCTCTAATGTGGGGCACTCGGAGCGCACGGATGCCGTGGTGGAGCCGCGACTTTCCCTGCAGTGGTTCTTGAAAATGGATGAAATCACGCAGCCAGCTTTCCGAAATGTGATGGAGGATGTAATCCAGCTGCATCCTCCAAAATTTAAAAACATGTACCGCGCCTGGATGGAAAATGTGCGCGACTGGTGTATTTCGAGGCAGCTGTGGTGGGGGCACCGTATTCCGGCTTACTACCTTCCCAATGGGGAATTCGTCGTGGCCAAAACAGCAGAGGAGGCGCTCCGTATCGCGGAAGAAACCTACGGACAGTCTTTTGCCCCGGAAGACCTGCGGCAGGATGAAGACGTCCTGGACACCTGGTTCAGCTCTTGGCTCTGGCCACTATCGGTGTTCGACACGCGCGTTTTCGGCGGAGAGGCACCGAATGAGGAGCTCAAGTACTACTACCCTACGAATGACCTGGTGACGGCACCTGAAATTTTATTTTTCTGGGTGGCGCGTATGATCATGGCAGGCTATGAATACACGGGAGAGAAGCCATTTAGAAATGTTTACCTCACAGGTATCGTCCGCGATAAGCAGGGCCGTAAGATGTCGAAGTCACTCGGTAATTCTCCGGACCCTCTCGCGCTCATTCGCGATTACGGGGCAGATGGCGTACGTACGGGCATGCTTTTCAGTAGCCCTGCGGGCAATGACCTGCCTTTCGATGAAAAACTGGTGGAGCAAGGGCGTAATTTTGCGAATAAGATCTGGAATGCGTTCCGTCTGGTAAAAGGCTGGGAGGTAAGTGAGACCGCCGAAGTGCAGGCCCCCGCAGCAGGTAGCTGGTTTGAAAACCGTTTCCAGGCAGCCCTCGCGGAAATCGAAGATCACTTCGAAAAATTCCGCATTTCCGATGCGTTAATGACTACGTATAAGTTGGTCTGGGATGATTTCTGCTCTTGGTACCTGGAAATGGTGAAGCCCCCCTATCAGCAGCCGATCGACCCGGTTACGTATGAGCAGACAGTCGGCTTTTTCGAGCGTGTGTTAAAACTCCTGCACCCTTTTATGCCTTTTATCACCGAGGAGCTTTGGCATGCACTGCGCGACCGAGAGGAGGGAGATGCCCTGATCGTAGCCTCGTGGCCTAAAAAAGAGACCTTCGATCCAGCGATTCTTCAGGATGCAGCCCAAATTTTCGATGTAGTCACGCAGATACGTAATGTGCGCAGCGCTAAAGGAATCTCTCCGAAGGAGGCCTTTGTGCTTACGGTCAACACCCAGCAGGAAACGCGCTACACAGCCTACAAAGCGATTTTGATGAAATTAGCAAACCTGACCGATGTTCAATTCGGCTCAGAGGTAGAGGGAGCCATCAGTTTCGTCGTGAAGGCTGATGAGTGCTTTTTGCCTTTAGGCGAACAGATCGATCTGGAAAAAGAGCGCGAAACGATCGAGAAAGAATTGGCGTACACCAAAGGTTTTCTGGCTTCCGTTCAGAAAAAACTGAGCAATGCGCGTTTCGTAGCAGGTGCGCCAGAGCAGGTGGTGGCGAACGAAAGACAAAAACAGGCAGATGCGGAGGCTAAGATCAAAGCCCTGGAGGAAAGCCTACAAAAGCTTTCTTGACCAAGAGTCAATCTGTTTTACAGGTTATAAGAAATAAAAAGAGGGCTGATGAAGCCCTCTTTTTATTTTGCGCCCCGGCGCAAATTAGCTGTCAATGCTCCCAGTTATAGGTGTGCAAGCGCTCCAAGCACGCCACCAGGAGGTTCACACTGCCTACGATGTCTGCCTTATGCGCGCTTTCGATCACCTGATGGAGGTGGCGTGTGGGTATGGAGATCGCTCCGGCGATGGCTCCCTGCTTGCCCATGCGCTGCACCCCGGCGGTATCGGTGCCTCCCGCAGTGAGGATTTCCAGCTGATAGGGAATTTCCTGCTCTTGGGCCACCTGTTTCATAAAACTGACCATGCGGTAGTCGCAGATGCTCATGGCATCCATGACTTTGATCGCGGCTCCTTTCCCCAGTGCTGTAATTTGTTCATGCGGCTGCGCACCGGGGACGTCGAAAGCGATGGTCGTGTCCAGCGCGATTCCAAAATCAGGATTGATGTGATGGGCAGCCACCATGGCGCCGCGGATGCCCACTTCCTCCTGAACGGTGAATACGGCATAGACATCTACAGAAGGGTTTTTTAGCTGGCGCAAAGCCTCCAGCTGCACATATACGGCCACGCGGTTATCGATGGATTTACAGTTGACGCAGTGCCCCATTTCGATGAGGGAGCGCTCGCGGGTGATGGGATCGCCTACTTGGATGCAGGCTTCTACCTCTTCTTTCGATAGGCCGAGATCGATAAAATAATCGCTGGTTTTCGGGAGTTTGTTGCGCTCTTCGGGGCTCATCACGTGAATCGGTTTGGAGCCCATAACGCCGATGAGAGGCTTTTTACCATGGATGATGACGCGCTGGGCGGTCAGTGTTTTGGGGTCGAAGCCCCCCAAGGTGTGGAAGCGTACGAAACCTTGTTCGTCGATGTGTGTGACGATAAAGCCGATCTCATCCATGTGGGCGGCCAGCATCACTTTTTTACCCGAAGGTTTTGCGCAGCGCGCTTCACGGCCACTACGGAGCCCAGGTTATCGACGTACACCTCGTCGGCGAGGCCCTTTAACTCGCTTAAAATCAAGTCGCGGATAGGTTTTTCAAAGCCGGGAGCGCCCGGAGTTTCGCAAAGTTGGCCCAGCAGGGCGACATTTACCTCGTGTAATGCCATAAAGTGTGTTATTTTTAAATGAAGATACTAAGAAAAGGGAGCAAAACAGAAAACTGGCATGCTATTTTCTTTTAATTGCTTAGGAATTAGTTTTAAGTAAGAAAATATATGATCCAACTCCTTCTCGTGCTCTTGGGAGCATTTGTTGTTTTTATTCTTAGTACCTTAACAGGAGGTGGGGCTAGCTTGTTATTAATGCCGCTGGTGGCGGTAGTGGTGGGCGTGAAGGCGGTGGCGCCGTGATGGCCATCAGCATCGGGATGAGCTCGACTTCGAAGGTCTTGTTTTTCTGGCGGGACATCGACTGGAAGCTTTTCGCCTGGCTATTCCCCTCCACCATCGTGGGCTCCATTCTCGGTGCGAGCCTGTTTGCCAGCTTATCGGCAGATTTCTTGCAGGTGTTAATCGGTTTATTACTCGTTTCAACCATTTTCCAGTTTAATCGGAAGGAAAAAAAGCCTCGATTTCAAATTAAGGCATGGCATTTTGCCCCATGGGGCTAGTCGTTTCCTTTCTCTCCGGCCTGATCGGTGGGGTGGGACCCTGATGAATTCCGCTTACCTGAACTATGGTATTAGCAAGGAAAGCCTGCTGGGTACGCGTAGTGCCAATGCAATCGTGCTGCATATCACGAAAATTATCAGTTACGCTTATTTTGGTTACGTGACGGGGGAGGTGATTACCTACGGTTTACTGATCGGGGTGTCCTCCATTTTGGCGGTGTATGTGGGCAAGAAGATTTTGGCCCGCATGTCGGACTTGTTTTTCCGTAAGATCGTGGTGGCCAGCATGGTGCTCAGTGGGGTGCTGATGCTGTGGAAAAACCGCGATTACGTTATCGAATTTATAGAAAACTTTCAAGCATAAAGCGATTTAAAGATGAAATTAAGTATTTCCAATCATGTACACCTGGTGGAACAGGGAGATTTCGAGGCTACGGACCATTGGTATCCGCGGGTGTTGAACTCGAACATCCATCCACTGGTGGCCTATTTTCTCAACTTGAGTCACGAGCAGATGGCGGAGCGCTATCATCGTATCCATCCGCAGACGGATAAGGAGGCGCTGTTAGGTTTATTTCGCTATCAGCCTACGTATTTCCGCTGGGCGGGAACGGATATGATGCATGTCATCAACCATGAAGGCAATCGGAAGTTGACGCTGATAGAGACCAACTCTTGCCCTTCGGGCCAAAAGTCCATGCCGCTTTTGGATCTAAATGTGGAGCAGGGGGGCTACCGTCGGTTGATCGAAAAGACTTTCAAGCCGATGATCGATGCGCATCCGGAAACGGGTAAGCTGGCCGTGCTTTACGATAAAAACCCGATGGAAAATTTGGGTTATGCGGCTACGATAGCTGATGTGATGGGAGAGGATGTTTTGATCGCGAAATTCGATAAGGCGGATCAGGATCCTCCTGCGAAGTTTATCGACGGAAAGCTTCATATTCGTGGGGAGCAGGAGCGCTGGGAAGAGGTCCGCGCAGCCTTCCGGTATGTGACTCAGGAACCTTGGACGCGGATTCCGGAGCAGGCGAAAACGCTGCTTCTAAACCCGATAGAGGCCTGCTTGTCCGGTGGGCGTAATAAAAAGGTGGCCAGTGAGGCCTATGATGCCTTTAATGAGACCTTTGCTTCGAAAGGATTGAGTATTTTTACGCCGCAAACTGTCCGTGATGTGCCGTATGAGGCTATAGAAGAGCATTTTCATGCCTTAGGGGGCGCCATGGTCATCAAGGTTCCCGATTCGAACGCCGGTCAAGGGGTCTATACCGTGGTTTCGGAGGAAGAATTAGCACGCGCCCTGAAAGCTATAAATAAGGAAGATCGCTTTTTGGTGCAGCAGTTGATCCAAAGCAATTATGTTCCCGGGCAGGATACCTCTAATGCATGGTACCACGTCGGTACGATTCCTGACTCGAAAGGCAGAAGTTTTGCTTTTGACTTGCGTTTAATGATGCATGCGACAGAAGAAGGTGTACGCCCGCTGGCCGTGTATAGCCGGCGCTCGCGTTTTCCGCTGAATCAGGCACTGCCGGAGGGCATGGACTCTTGGGAGGTGTACGGCACAAATCTCTCGGTGAAGGGTGAAGATGGCTGGACCTATGCGGATGAGCGCTTGATGCTCTTCGATATTCGTAACTTCGGCCAGCTGGGGCTAGGGGTGGATGAGTTGATTAAAGGTTTCGTACAGTCTGTAATGGCTGTGTATGCGATCGACCAGCATGCGATCCGGACCTTTGGAGAAAAGAACAGGAATCACTAAATTAACCAAAAAAGGAATCAGATGAGTGCGAAGATATTAATTGTTGAAGATGATGTGGTGTTTTGCAAGATGCTGACACGTTTTTTGTCCAAGCAGGGCTATGAGGTGCGCGATGCGCAAAACGGAAAAGACGCGAAGGAGTTGATTGCTTTAAACACCTTTGACTTGGCCATATTGGATTATCGGCTGCCCGATATGAATGGAATCGAGATTTTACAGCACATGCGTGCCGAGAAGGCCGAGGCCAAAGTCATCTTGATCACCCGTTATGGGGATGATGAGATCGCCGCGAAAGCGATCGAGGAGGGTGCCGCGGCCTTTGTTTCGAAGCCGATCAATCCGAAGGAGCTCACAGAGGTTATTCATCAGGTGCTGTAAGGCACCTTTTTTAGTGGAAAATTTCTTAAATGGCCCCCCTGTGACAAAAGGTGTTTTTCGCGAAATGAAAAAAAATCTGCTGTCAATGAATCATAAGTATTTTGTTACCGATTAGCCTGCGAAGGGCTGCGTACCTTTAAAGCATCAGAACAGAGAAAAGGATTGGCATTTCTTCTGAACTGATGGCGGAAAGTCGGATTTTTTATACTTTATTTTTTTGTGGCCCATGCTTCGGTATGATACGCATTTTTTAGGAACCCGACACGGCTGGAAGCAAAAAAGTGCCCCCTATACCATGCGGTTTAGGGGGCCTTTCCATTTTGTGCCCCTGGACTTTGGGCCTAGCCCAAAAGGGAAAAAACTGCAGTCATTCTGGGCCTCAGTTTAGGGCTGCATGCGACGGGTTTTAATCCGCGTGCCTTCATGGTACACGCTATGGAGCGCTGGGATGAAATCGCTATCCTCCGCTTGGAAAATGTTCTCCACATAACGCTGCGGGTTGCGGTCGATCAGCGGGAACCACGTGCTCTGAATCTGGATCTGGATTTTATGTCCTTTTTTAAAGGTGTGGAAAACGTCCTGAAGCAGGAGCGGCACCTCGGTGGGAACATTCGCCTCGAAAGGTTTCGGGCTACTGAAGTCTTCGCGGTAGCGTCCTCGAATCACTTCGGAGCGCACCATCATGTGGTAGTTGCTCAGATGCACTCCTGCCTGTACATGGGGATGATCGGGGGTGTCCGCAGGGAAGACATCTACCAGTTTCACGATCCAGTCGGCATCTCCTGCATCGGTGCTTACAAGCAGTTCGGCCAGCACCTCGCCGACTAGGGTAATGTCCTCCTCCAGTACTTCGGTTTCGAAGACGAGCACGTCTGGCCGCCTGGCGGCAAAGCGCTGGTCATCGGCCATGTACTTCCTCGGGGTGAAATTAAATTTAATGTCCTGGCTGTAGGGAACGGGCTTGGAAGGATCCGAGATGAAGCTGCTTTTTGTGCCTTTGCCGCAGGCGAAGTGCTCAGCCGCCCATTCGCATGGGTGTAAAAGCTGATTTCAGCACTATTTTTCGGCGGCCACTGCTCGAAGGAGGCCCAGCCATGCTTGCCGGTATCGAAAACGTAGGCCTCGGGGAGACCGGTTTTGCCATCGCCCTCTTCTTTCAGGAAGTGGCGGAAAAAGGTGGCCTCGATCTCGCGCTGGTAGTTCGTGCTCAGGCTGTCGCCAAAGTAAATGTTCGCCACCTGCTGTCTGCCGCGCTCGCGTGCCCAGTCTCCATGCGACCAAGGGCCCATGACCAGGGTATTATAGGTGTCGGGGTTATGTTTTTCGATGGTTTTGTAAATCGTCAGCGGCCCGTAGAGGTCTTCGGCATCGAACCAGCCGCCCACAGTCATCACCGCAGGGCGGATATTTTCTTTCAGGTGTGGGATGATGCTGCGTTCCTGCCAGAAACTGTTGTAGTCGGGATTTTCCTTCAGCTGTGTCCAGAAGAAATTATCGGGGCCATAGTACTGGTCTGCATTTTTCAGTGAGCCCATGTCCATAAAAAACTGGTAGGCATCCCTCGTGCCAGTATCGACCATTTTATACCAGGCTTATCGGTAGGGCCCTCATGCTGGTAGCCAAACACTGCGGTGGCCACCCAGTAGCTCAGGAAGTAGGCGCCATTATGGTGGAAGTCATCGAAATAGAAGTCTCCGATGGGTGCCTGTGGGGAGACAGCCTTCAGGGCGGGGTGGGCATAGGGTAGGGAGGCAGCCGAGTAGAAGCCCGGGTAAGAGATGCCCCACTGCCCGAAGCGTCCATTGCTCTCTTCGCCGAGAGCCTCAAGTAAAAACTCGATGGTATCATAGGTATCCGTACTTTCATCGATGACTTCATTTGAACTCCGGTCAGGTCGTGTAGGCCGCATGTTGTCATAGGTACCTTCCGACATCCAGCGTCCCCGCACATCTTGGTAGGCAAAAATATAGCCTTCCTTCATCATGGTTTCGGAGGGGCCGAGGCTGGTTTTCATGGCCTCACCGTAGGGGCCAGCGCTGTAAGGGGTGCGCTGCATGACCACGGGATAGCGCGGCTTTTGTCCTTCGGGACATAGACCTCAGTGTGGAGGTGCACCCCGTCCCGCATGGGGATTTTAAAGGTTTTTTTGGTATAGTGGGTGCTGACGTAATTTTTTTCCGCTGTGTTTTGCTGCGCAAAGCCCACTGCTAGGCTTAAGAACAGAACCAGCGTCAAGAGATAGCGTGGCTTCATATCGTTGTTTTTTTCTAAAAATACACCATTTCTCTCTGGGGCGCATGCTTTTTTCCATAAAAGTGACGCTTAAAGGGCTTAGTGGCCGTTTTGTTTACGACAGGGAGAGGGAAAATACAGATAAAATTCGGGAAAAAAGGTTGGGAATGCTTGAAAATAAGGTCTTTAAGATTTGTTATTCCCAAAAATTTTTCTTAAATTCCATTTCACAATCTAAATAATATGTCTTATGGTCAAGAGCTTTCAAGGAGTACGTGTGGTAGAAACCAAAAAAAATGAGGCGGCCCTCACGGTGGGCGCCTGTATGAGTACGAAGTTGATTACTTTTCGGCCGGAGGACCCGGTATTAAAGGTCGTGGAGGTCTTCGCCCAAAAGAAAATTTCAGGTGCTCCGGTCGTGGATGATGCGGGGAAATTAATCGGCATGATATCCGAAGGGGATTGCTTGCAGGAAGTGATTCGGGGCAAGTATTCGAACACGCCTCAGTACCCAAGTACGGTAGAAAACTACATGACGCGTGAAGTGCGCACGCTTCAGCAGGACATGTCGCTTTTCGAGGCTGCTCAGGCTTTTCGTGTGGAGAAAGTGCGCCGCTTCCCTGTGCTCAGTGCCTCTGGGCAATTAGTAGGTCAGATCAGTATCAGTGACGTGATTCGGGTGTTTGCCCGCCTGCAGGCTACCACTTGGTAAGTACGCCCACTTGCCCTGCGCATGAGGCAGGTGGGGAGCAGGCTTACACCGCTTCTGCTCCATCACTGGACGATCAGCGCCACAGTGTCTGCCTGCGTGCGCACCTTCAGCCATTCCTGGAAGCGCGCTAGCTCTGCTGGGCTGGGGCGCTTCTGGAAACCTGCATAGGCCATAAGTAAAGTATCTACCTTGCCTTCCGCATTCGCCAGCAAGACCTGGTTGAGGGTGAAGCGCTGTAGGTCTTTATGGTGCACGCGGGCCTCGCGCAAGTAGAGGGGGGCCTGTCCAGCTGTAGCCACATACCCTTCCAGCTCTCTTTCCAAGAGGGCTATTTTTTTGTCCTTATCTTCGAGGGTGGCCATGTTGCGATCATAAAGATCTTTTAAAATATCTGAGCGCAGCACGTTCATATCGGCAGCCGCATCTCCACTTTGTTTGATACTTACAAAGGTATTTTTTAATCCGAAGGCTTCCGTTTTCTTTTTAATGGCGGTAAGTTGGTCCTCACTCAATTTATCTCCAATCAGCACTACTTCGATATGGCTGCTGTCTGCCGCATAATACAGCTTCGTGTTGATCACCTGTGTGCGTTCGAAATCGAATTCAGTAGCGATAAAGGTGCTTGCTCCCTTTTCCCAGAACGTTCGGGTGACGATGTTGTACGCGAGATAAACACTGGGGATGATGGTGGCTAGCGCAAAGAAGGTGATATACTGCCGAACCTGCTTTTCTCTCCTCGGGTCTAAAAACTCCTTTTTAGGGAAGTGCATAAAGCGCACGATGAGGTAGGTAGAAATGCTGATGAAAACAGAGTTAATGAAAAACAAGTAAAACGCTCCGAAAAAGTAGTACATGTTGCCCGTGGCCAATCCGAAACCAGCCGTACAGAGTGGCGGCATAAGGGCGGTGGCGATGGCCACGCCGGGAATGGCATTACTTTTTTCTTTTCGAGACCCTGCCACGATTCCCGCTAGTCCTCCGAAGAAGGCGATGAGCACATCCCAGATGGTGGGCTCCGTTCTTGCCAGTAGCTCAGACTGCGCATCATCGAGCGGGGTAAAGCTGAAATAAAGGGTAGAGGTCAGGATACTAATGAGTACAGCGATGCTCAAGTTTTTAAAAGACTTTTTTACAAGCTCGAAATCATTTATACCCGCCGCCAGTCCGATCCCCATAATCGGCCCCATGAGAGGGGAAATTAACATGGCCCCGATGATGACTGCGGTGGAGTTCACATTTAATCCTACAGAAGCCACCAAGATGGCAAATATCAGGATCCAAAGGTTGGCGCCTCGGAACTCCACATTCTTCCGGATATAGTCGATGGTTTCGGCCTCTTCTTCTTTGCCTTCATGCAAGTCGAAGCGCTCACGAATGAAGAACCAAATGTCTTGAAGCTTGTCTGTCCAACGGGCCTTAGTGGGGGACTTCTGCATATGCTGTAACTCTTATATAGGATCCGAAAATACACTTTTTTTTCGAATCCCTAATCCGGAAAGGAGAGGGGAGAAACAGGATTGGAGGAGACTCTGCCAGAAAATCTGCGCGTGAAAATGCATGACGGGGTTTTTTTCAGGGGTTCAGAAGCAAAAAAACGACCTCAGCCTAACTACTTTATAGCTCGCGTGAAGCCCCTATGTATGGAATGAAGCCTATTTATCTAAGTAATTGATAAAAAGCACTATAAATAATATTTAGACACGACTAAATTAGCCTTCCCTAAAATAATTAGGTTGTCCTAAATCAAAAAAATAGCGCTTTCCGATCCGAAAGGCGTTTGAAAAAGTTAACTTTGTGCAAAGGGTGGAAAAGAATTCGCCACATTCGTGTCAGCAGCACATGCTTTGGAATGTTATTTGTTAGTTTAGCTGCATATTTCGGTGACAACTATTCAGTAGCAGCCCCTTCGTGTGGGTGCTCCGCTACACGTTTTTACAAGCTTTAGAGAATAAATGACTATGGGGCAGATGCCAGCTACTAAGGGGCCTGTAATCAGTAAAAAGATTGACCGTTTTTTTATTGGTTTAGCAAGCGCCTTTTTATTTGTGAAGCGATTTTTTCAGGAGGTATGGAAGCCGCCGTACGAGTTTAAGGAGATCGCTCGCCAGTGTTATGAAATCGGATACCGCAGTTTACCGCTTATCTCCCTAACAGGATTTATCGTGGGTGTCGTATTTACCAACCAGTCTCGTCCCTCTCTTTCTGAATTTGGAGCTACTTCCTGGTTGCCGGCACTTATATCGATCGCGATTATTCGTGCCATGGGGCCCCTTGTGACTGCCCTTATCGCTGCGGGTAAGGTAGGGTCAAGTATCGGCGCAGAAATAGGCTCCATGAAGGTAACGGAGCAGATCGATGCGATGGAGGTATCCGCCATCAACCCGTTCAAGTATCTGGTGGTCACACGAACCCTTGCCGCTACCTTTATGATTCCGGTTTTGGTGATGTACACGGACTTTGTGGCGCTCATGGGTGCCTTTTTAAATGTAAATGCGAATGAAATGGTCTCCTTATCCACTTTCTTCGTACAGGTATTTGAGGCCGTTTCCTTTTTGGATATCTTTTCCTCTATTTTAAAATCTTTGGTCTTTGGCTTTACGATCGGGATTGTGGGCTGCTATAAGGGCTACAACTCTTCGAAAGGAACAGAAGGGGTAGGGAAAGCGGCGAATGCGGCGGTAGTAATGGCCATGTTCCTCATCTTTATCGAGGAGCTGTTGGCGCTACAAATTGTAAACGCCATACGTGCACTATAATATGGAGAAGGTTGTTGAAATTCGTGACTTATTCAAATCTTTCGGAGACAACCATGTTCTCCGTGGAGTGGATTTGGATTTGTATAAAGGAGAAAACCTGGTCGTTTTAGGAAAATCAGGTACCGGAAAATCGGTTTTGATTAAAATCATGGTAGGCTTATTACCGATCGACTCTGGCGATATCACCATCTTCGGCCAGTCCATCAAAGGACTCAAGCTCGGTGCCCTAAACAAGTTACGTTTACGCATTGGCTTTGCCTTCCAGCATTCGGCGCTTTACGATAGTATGACGGTGCGTGAAAACATGGAGTTTCCACTTACCCGTAACGTAAAAGGGCTCACCCGTAAAGAAATTGATTACCGAATAGATCGCCTGCTGAATTCGGTAGGCCTTCCACAAACGGCTAATCAGATGCCATCGGAATTGTCCGGTGGTCAAAAAAAGCGTATCGGAGTCGCGCGGACGTTGGTTTTGGAACCAGAAATCATGCTGTATGACGAGCCTACCGCTGGTCTGGATCCGATTACTTGTATGGAAATCAATCATCTCATCAACCAGGTGCGTGAGGAGTTTAATACTTCTTCCATCGTCATTACGCATGACCTTACTTGCGCGAAAGTAACAGGAGACCGGATGGCTGTCCTATTGGATGGCCAATTCGGTGCAGTGGGTACCTTCGATGAGGTATTTCATGCCGAGGCTGACCCTCGCATAAAGTCTTTCTATGATTATAACTTCATTCAATAATGAGAAACGATAATAAAAAGAATGTCATAGTAGGTATTTTCGTTTTTATCGGAATTGCCATCCTCGTCGCCGGTGTACTGACGCTTGGCGGCCAGCAAAAGAAGTTTGTAAAAAGTATCCGCTTAAAAGCAGTCTTTGACGATGTAGCGGGGCTTCAGCCAGGGAATAATGTCTGGTTCTCTGGAGTTAAAATCGGGAATGTACGGCGTATCAACTTCTACGGCGATTCTCAGGTAGAAATCGAGATGAACATCGAGTCGAAGACGAAAGAGTTTATCCGCAAGGATTCGAAGGCTACGATTAGTTCTGATGGACTTATTGGAAATAAAATCATTGTACTCTATGGCGGGACTTCTGCGGCAGGTGTGATCGAGGATGGTGATCGCCTGATGACTGAAATGCCGCTCGATACAGAGCAGATGATGGTTACTCTTCAGGAAAATAATCAAAACTTGGTGTCCATCACGAATGACCTTAAAACACTAACTGGAAAAATAGCGGCAGGTGAAGGGATCATCGGATCCACCCTTATGGATACGACAATCGCTGAAAGCTTTAAAACGATGCTCTTGAATTTTGAATCAAGTTCAAGAACTGCCAATCAAATGCTTGTAGAGCTTAATCGTTTCTCGAAAGAACTCAATAAAGAAGGCAATCTGATCCATGACCTTACCACTGACGATGCCTTGTATGTAGGATTAAAAGAAACTATGGCTTCTTTTCAGTCGACCGCTGGTCAATTAGAGCGCATGACCGAAAGTTTAAACGCGATCACAGAAAAATTGCAACAATCGGATAACACAGCTGGTCTTTTACTCAACGATGAAGAGACCGCCGCTACGATGAAAAGTTTAGTGAATAAGCTTGATGAGTCCGCCACTTCCCTAAATGCAGGTCTAGATGCTCTGGAGTACACTTGGCCATTTAGAAGGGGATTCAAGCGAAAAGCCAAAGCGGAAGAAGCTGCTTCTCCTAAGTAGTTGGCTGGACGCAAAGCAATTCTTTTATCAGTGTTATAAAAGAAGCCCTTTTAATTTATAGTTAAAAGGGCTTCGATACATCAGGCTTCTTTTATTGAATTTCCTCCATAGGTGTTCATGCCAACAACACCAGATTGTCCACCACCAGGACTTTCTTTAAACGACGTGTAAGCGTCTTTTACAGCGCACCACGCTTTTTTTGTTAAGACTCCAAAACTGTGAAAGATTGAGCCTCCTCCCACTATTGTATTGGACTCCGACTCGGACAGAGGCATTAGCATGCCATTTTCTTGATTTTTCATAAAAATTTAAGTTTTTCTAATTTGCTATCCAAAAGGATGCAAGCATAAGTAATAAAAATACAAATTGAACGACAGTACGATGGAGCACCGCTAGCCAAAATCCATGGCGAAGATGGGTAATGCCTGTAAATATTCCAGAGCATACGAGTTGAATCGCTACAATCGAGATAGCCGCATGGGATAAACCAAGCTCATGTTCGGGGAGTAGCAATAGGCGTATGCCGGCATAGTAGAGTGCACTACCGATTATACTGTAAAAAGTCCAATCGTAAAGTCGTTTTGAAACTGCCAAAGACCCTAAAAAAAGTAGTAGCCCGGCAGCGAGTACCTGTTCCTGCAGTGACGCATCCAGTAAAATGGTTGCGACAAAAAAGAGGGCTGCCGCAGCACCTGAATACCACAGGAATTTGCGCGCATGCAAATAAGCACGTAGCAGAAACTCATCCAAAGGAATCCAAAGTAACCCGATACAGATAACGACAATATAGGATGTATCCCAAATTTCTTCTTCACTTGTCAGACCTTCTACGCTATCGATTCCCCCTGTAAGCGAAAGTATACCGATCAAAAAACCCGTTAAAAGCAAGTGAAATCCGATATTTTTAAAATAAGAGGAGTCTAACCCCCGTCTAAGGTGGCGATATTCAGAAGTAGGGGAAGGGGATTCACGCCAAGATTTAATGATTTCTGCTACCATGCTTATTTAATTTTCTTTTATTTCTTCACAAGAACAAGGCGTTTCATTAAAGCCATCCACAAAATCGTTGATAGCTTGTCTGATGCCTTCAGCTTTGAATAGATAATCCATAAACCTGCCTATATTCCATAGGGTGCCGCCGTGAATGCTGTGCATTTCTTCTGAATCTAGTTTTTCTACAAATTTCATTCTATAAAAATTTAAAAATCCCTACGTTTAAAGGAACGTAGCTTATCCTAAGGAAGGAAGTCCCACTGCCCGCTAGCAAGGTGTATGGCTTTAGATCCTTGTTTCAAAGAAAGCCTCCTTCCGTGTTCAATCAAGAACGGAAAAGAAAAAATGGGGCATGGGGGGAATTTTTTGAGCTAGCTCCTCGGTTTCCTTTGTCCCGAAAGGGACGTAGGCACCGCTCCTTCACGGTTATTCGTATGTCCCGCTTCGTGAGAAAAGCAAGTTTCTCGACTGAAAAAGAAAAGGATTAGGAGAAAAGGAATGATTTTTGGACTTAAATCGTTAATTTAAAAGACTTTTAGACAGTGGAAGGCAGGGAAATGGGTGAGGGGAGTCTGAAGCAGCGAACAACCTTAAACCATATCATCATGAAACAAAATCCTTTTAAGAGTAAGCGAGAACTGGAGACGAAAAATGGCCCGCTTACCTACTGGAGTTTGGAGGCCCTGCAAGAAGCCGGCTATCCGATCGAGACATTGCCTTTTTCCATACGTATTCTGCTGGAAAATGCCCTAAGGAATTTTGACGATTTCGGGGTGACCGAGGAACATATCAAGACACTGGCCAACTGGTCGCCAGAAGCATCCGATAAGGACATTCCGTTTAAGCCCGCCCGCGTGCTGATGCAGGATTTTACGGGCGTTCCGGCAGTGGTGGATATCGCCTCGCTGCGTGCGGAAGCGGTGCGCAAGGGCAAGAATGCCGAGGAAATCAATCCGCTTATTCCAGTGGACCTGGTCATCGACCATTCGGTGCAGGTCGACTATTTTGGCACCCATTATAGCTATAAAAAGAATGTGGATGTCGAATACGAACGGAATGGTGAGCGCTACCAGTTTTTAAAGTGGGCGCAAAAGGCTTTTGATAACTTTTCAGTGGTGCCTCCCGGCATGGGCATCTGTCATCAGGTTAACTTGGAGTACCTCGCGCAGGGGGTAATCGCCCGTGATGGTGCCGTCTTTCCCGATACATTAGTGGGCACTGACTCCCATACGCCGATGGTCAATGGTATCGGCGTAGTGGCTTGGGGTGTGGGCGGTATCGAAGCCGAGGCCGCGATCCTTGGGCAGCCGATCTATTTTATCTTGCCAGAAGTGGTGGGCCTTAAATTAAGTGGGAGCCTGCCCCTCGGAACTACGGCCACGGACATGGTGCTGACCATCACCCAACTTTTACGGGAACATGGCGTGGTGGGCAAGTTCGTAGAGGTTTTTGGCCTGGCCTAGACAGCCTCAGCGTCCCGGATCGAGCGACCATTTCGAATATGAGTCCAGAATTCGGCTGTACGGTGACCTTTTTCCCTATCGATGAGCGCACGGTAGACTATATGGAGAAGACGAACCGCAGTGCTGAGCAGATCGAGTTAGTCGAAACCTACTGCAAGGCCAATATGCTTTGGCGGGAAAATGAGGAGAAAATCCGCTACAGCACCGTGGTTTCCTTGAATCTAGACGATGTCGTTCCCACCGTTTCCGGCCCGAAACGTCCACAGGATAAGATTCTCGTGCGTGAATTTAAAGACAAGTTTCAAGAGCTGCTGCTTGCTAATTATGGCCGTACCTATATTCCCATCGACGATCGGGACAAGGCAGAGGGGCGCTGGCTCGATGAGGGGGGCTCTCAGATGCCTACCGCGAGTAGTCAGGCGCCAGCCGCTGTGGAATACGAAACGAAGGTGAAGGATGGGCTTAAAACAGTCATCGTCAAGCTACATAATGAGAAATTCGCCTTATATGATGGTTCGGTCGTGATCGCTGCGATAACCTCCTGCACGAATACATCGAATCCATCCGTCATGTTAGGGGCCGGCCTGGTGGCCAAAAAAGCCCGCGAGCATGGCTTGGATGTAAAGCCCTGGGTGAAGACCTCCCTGGCTCCCGGTTCTAAGGTGGTGACCGATTACCTTGAAAAATCCGGTTTACTGGATGATTTAGAGGCACTTCGCTTCCATGTGGTAGGCTACGGTTGCACCTCTTGTATCGGGAATTCTGGACCGCTGCCCGTGCATATCGCCAAAGCCGTGGAGGAAAATGATTTGGTGGTCAGCTCGGTGCTGTCTGGCAACAGGAACTTTGAGGCACGTGTGCACCCACAGGTAAAGATGAACTTCCTCATGTCGCCCATGCTGGTGGTGGCCTATGCGCTGGCAGGCCGCGTGGACATCGATCTGAATGAGGAGCCCATCGGGTATGATCCGAACTTACAACCGGTATACCTGAAGGATATTTGGCCTTCGAATGAGGAAATCCACGAGCAGATGCGCAAGGTGCTCAGTCCAGAGGACTATGCCCGCTCTTATGGGGAGATTTTCGAAGGAAATGAACAGTGGAAGGCGCTGGATGCCCCTAAAGATGCTGTTTATCAGTGGGATGAGTCCAGTACCTACATCAAGGAGGCGCCTTTTTTCGACGGCATCTCCGAGGAGCCGGCTGCGCCAAAGGACATCGAGGAGGCCCGCGTTTTACTGGTTTTAGGGGACTCTATCACCACCGACCATATCTCTCCAGCAGGCTCTTTTAAGCCAGATAGTCCAGCGGGTCGCTACCTACAAGAGCGCGGCGTAGACCCTAAAGATTTTAATAGCTACGGATCGCGCAGGGGAAATGATGAGGTCATGACTCGCGGGACCTTTGCGAATGTGCGGATTAAGAATGCCTTAGCCAAGCAGGAGGGAGGCTTTACCCGTCTCTTGCCGGATGGTGAGGAAATGCCTGTTTATGATGCCGCCATGCAGTATCGGGAGCAGGGTACCCCGCTGATTGTTTTGGCGGGCAAGGAATACGGTTCCGGATCCTCCCGCGACTGGGCCGCTAAGGGGACTAATTTGCTGGGTATCCGTATGGTGCTGGCTGAATCCTACGAGCGCATCCACCGCAGTAATTTGGTGGGGATGGGCGTGCTCCCTGTACAATATATGGAGGGAGAGTCGGCAGAAAAGTTGGGCCTGACAGGTGAAGAATCCTTTACGGTGACCGGTATAGCGGAGGGGCTTTCGCCCCAAAAGGTACTGGAGGTGAAGGCTGTAGCTGCTGATGGTTCAAGTAAAACCTTCCAGGTGCGCTGCCGCTTAGATTCTCAGATAGAAGTGGCCTATTACACCCATGGAGGCATCTTGCATTATGTGCTTCGCCAGTTTTTAGCTAAGGACTAAGAAGTAGCGACTTGCTGGGCGGGCTCCTGGAGCGTAGTGGCTCAAGTGCTAACTAGCGCATGTCCGGTTGGGGTGTAAGGCCCGAATCGGACATTTTTTATGTACTTACCTGCCTGAGGTAAAGAAAACGGTCCTTCCAAATGGTCAGGTAGAGGATGAGGTAGCCGATAATGAGTGTGGTAGGCAGAAGAAAAAGTGGATTTTTGGTTTTATAGGTCAAGTAAAGGCCGACCAAGGTGAAAATAAGAAGGGCTGCACGGATGAGTTTGCGCAGCACAGTGTGAATCTCATAGGTAGCCCCATCTTCTAAACGCTCAAAAGGGTATTCCGGGCTGCTGCACCAGTCCTGATGCACGCGGAGACTTTCCCCGGCCTGCAGGGAAATTTCTTGTTTCATTCGATCAAAAGCCAGCCGCCGACTGCCTTTGCTGACCTGTAGGGCATTCACATTCTCTAGCGCCTTGGTACGTACCAGGGTGATGGTTTTTTCTTGCATATCTGCTCAATCAAAAGAGTAAAGTCGAAGATACCCTTTAATATACGAGCGCGCCACATATTTTTAAGCAGATAAAGGGGATTTTCGAAATAATTTTATACTTTCAAGGCTGTAAAGCCCCCAGCATGAGTACCACAATCTTAACCCTTTTCGCCCTTCCATGGTTGTTTTTTGCCTTTTTATACCCCCTCATGCAGGGCCTCTATCGGGTGCGAAAAACTCATTTTGACCGAAGGTCAAATTTCACCTCTCTTCAATTTCAGGCCGATACAGCTGTCGCGGCTGCTGCTACCCCGCCCAGCATCGCCTGTGTCATCACGGCCTATAAAGAAGGGCATGTGGCACTTCCGCTGATCGAGTCCCTTCGTAGGCAGCGGTATGGGGAACAAAATTTTCATATCTACCTTGTCGCCGATCGCTGCGTATCCGCAGATTTACCAGCCTCGGATGCGCGACTAACGGTCATCGAGCCAGAGGAGCCCTTGGATTCGAAACTAAAGTCCCTCCATGCCGCCAGCCAAGCTTTTCGGTCAGAACATCATGCTGTTCTGGTGCTGGATCCCGACAATTTAGCGCATCCTCAGGCGCTGGAAGCCTTAGCGGAAGCCTTTTCTGCTGGCTTCGAGGCGGTTCAGGGAAATCGGGTGGCTAAAAACATGGACACCAAAATAGCCGCTTTGGATGCGCTGGGAGAGCTGTATTACACCTACCACCAGCGTTTCCTGCCCTATAAACTGGGTAGCTCAGCCACCATCGCCGGCTCAGGAATGCTAATCGAACGTCATTTTTTCCAAAACTACCTGGACCGCCTGCTGTCCACCGAAGGGGTGGTGCTGGCAGAGGATAAGTTGCTGCAGATGCAACTGGTGGAAAGTGGCCGGCGCATCGCTTTTCAGGAGCGCGCCTTGATCTTCGATGAAAAAAGTACCAGCGGTGCCCAGGTGCAGCGGCAGCGGACACGCTGGCTAAAGTCTTATTTCGATCATGTAGGCGATGTTATCCGTTTAGGATGCGCCTGTTGGCGCAAAGGCGACCGAGGAGGGGCCTTTTTCGCGCTGATGATCGCTACACCCCCTTTTGTGTTTTTAGTGGGGGGACTGGCCTTATGGACCTTGGTGTCTCTGCTCGGTGTTCCCACACTTTTACCGCTTTTTGGGCTGGCTTGGTTGGCCTTTTTAGGTGGCTGGGTGATAGCCCTGAGGGGCTTGCACGCACCTCCAATCCTTTGGGAAGCCCTGCCTTGGATCCCGATTTTTGCTGGGAGACAGGTCCTTTCTTTACTGGGCTTTAAGCAGGCCAAGACCGACTTTATGGCCACTTCCCATGATCGGGTGTGGTCCATAGCGGAAGTCTGGAAGAAGCGCAAAGCCGATTTTAACCATTTAAACTTGGATGCATGAGGTCCCTTGAACAACTTCGGCAGCTTCCCATCGTCATGCTCTCCATGTCGCGCTGGGACAGCCCGATCTCTTCGGCTTCCTGGTCTCTGGCGCAGGAGTTTGCCAAGCAGCAGCCGGTGTATTATGTAGACTATCCCTATACTTTTCGGGACTTTCAGCGTGAAAAAGGGCAGCCGGAGTTGGCCCATAGACAGGCGGCGCTGAGCCGTGGCGAGCAGGTACTCCGCGAGGTAGGAGACGCAGCCTTAGGCGGGCGGTTGAAGGCACTGACACCGCCGCTGATGTGGCCGGTCAACTGGCTTCCGCCCGGGCCTCTCTACCGCTTCGCGCAGAGGAGAAACGACAGGGTCTTGGCGAATTCTATTCAAGCAGCACTTGCGTCGGAGGGGCATAAGTCTTTCATTTTGTGGAACTCATTTAATCCAATTTACTTATCCACATTCAAAGAATTTCTGCAGCCTGCCTTGAGCGTTTACCACTCACGCGATGCCATCGGTGCTATTAATGCCTACACGCGTAAGCATGGGGTGGCGGCTGAACTCGCTGCTATCCGGGGAGATTACGCCATTAGTTTGGCCTCCTCTGGCGCCTTGGCCCAAGACCTTTCCGCACGTGCTGGCCGCGAGGTGCATGTGTTTGCGAATGGAGGTAATACGGAGCTTTTCGCCAAAGCCTGGCGGGAGGACTTGCCCTGCCCGTCGGCACTTGCTGGACTGCCTCGGCCGATTATCGGCTACACAGGTAATGTATGTCAGCGCCAAGATTATGCCTTACTCGAGAAAATCGCCCGGCGCTTTCCGAAGGCCTCCTTGGTATTTGTAGGGCCTCGCGAAGATCATCTGCATACCTCCATTCGGTTAGCCGATTATCCGAATGTGCACTTTGTCGGCCCTCGTCAGCTGGCCGAGCTGCCGGCCTACCTTAAGCAGATGGACTGTGCGCTGATTCCTTTTGAAAAGACCGCATTAACCGCAGGCATTTATCCATTAAAAATCAATGAATATCTGGCAGCGGGCAGGGCCGTGGTGAGCACGAATTTCTCTGTGGACATTGCTGGTTTTGCAGATGCTATTTATTTGGCAGAAGACCATGAAGCCTTTTTGGAGGCTTTGCCGAAGGCCATCGCCGACCAGTCTCCCGAAGCCATCCAGGCGCGCTATGCCCGAGCTTCTCAAAACTCCTGGACGGCACGTGTCGCACATTTCTGGTCCCTTATCGACACCTTATTTTACCGCTAATCTTACTCCTATGGAATTTCTTTTCTTTCTTTCTTTGGCGATTTTAGTGTACACCTATTTGGGGTACGGCCTGCTGATCACCGTACTGGCGAAAATGAAGGGCAAGCCCGAGGAGGCCCCCTTACCCGAGCCACTGCCTTTTGTGAGCGTCATCGTGCCCTGTTTTAACGAAGGTCCTGACCTGCGGTCAAAAGTACATAATACCCTTGCGCTCGATTATCCGGAAGACAGGCGGGAGTTGATTTTCATCTGTGATGGTAGCGATGATGGTTCCGAGGCCATTCCAGCCTCTTTTCCTGAGGTGACAACGCTCTTTTCTCCCGAGCGTAGGGGAAAATTGGCGGCGATGAAGCGAGCTGTGGAGTATGCGAAAGGAGAGATTTTGGTCTTTTGCGATGCGAACACGGTCTTAAACCCTGAGGCCATAAAGGCGCTGGTGCGCCCCTACGCAGACCCCCAGGTGGGCGCTGTGACGGGTGAAAAATACATTTTGGTGGATGAAGGCGACGCTGCCAGCAGCAAAGGCGAGGGCGTGTACTGGAAGTATGAGTCTTTTCTGAAGCGAATGGATGCCCAGTGGAACACCTTAGTGGGCGGTGCAGGGGAGTTGATGTCCTATCGCCGCTCCTGCTTCGAGTTTTTGCCGGATGATACGATTTTGGATGATTTTATGCTGACGATGAAAATCGCCGAAAAAGGCAATCGGGTGCTTTATATTCCTGAGGCGCGTGCTTCAGAGTATGCGAGTGCGAATGTAGAGGAAGAGCTTAAGCGTAAAATTCGTATTGCGGCGGGTGGCTGGCAAAGCATCAGTCGTTTGCCGCTGGCGGCAAATCCTTTTCACGATTTCAAATTATGGTTTCAGTATGTCTCCCACCGGGTGCTTCGCTGGACACTGGCGCCCTTTTTACTGCCTGTTCTTTTGGTGACGAATGCACTTTTGGTAGTTCAGGGGGCGGGCTGGGGGTACACGCTGTTTTTCATCGGGCAGCTGGCTTTTTATGGTTTAGCCTTTCTTGGATATAGGCTGCGTAACGCTCCCGTTTCGATCAAGGGTTTTTTTGTGCCTTATTATTTCTATGTAATGAATTATGCGGCGGTCTTAGGCTTTTTCCGGTGGCTGAAAAAAGCGCAGCCCGCCACCTGGGAGCGTGCGAAACGCGCAGGTGGGGGCTGAAACCTGCCTGATAAGAAGCGTAAGGTGTTCACATCATGCGGCGCAACTCGTTACTCTTGCGGTAGGCAACAGATATCTCTTCCCCGTTGATGAGCTTTAAAAAGTGATCCTGCCGGTCCCAAGTTACGACCTTATTAATGTTTACCACAAACTTGTTATGAATGCGCAGAAAATCTTTCGGCGAGAGCTTTTCGAGCAGCTGTCCGAGGTTTTTGGAGGCGAGGAGCGGCTCATGCCCTTCCCTGTGCACTTCGGTGTAACTTCCATTCGCCTTTAGGTAGAGGATTTCTTTCGTCTGAACGAAGTGAATCTGATTCTCCATGTGGATGGATAAAATATTCTCATTCTTGATTTGGTCCTCTTTTTTGGGCTCCACGAAATCAAGAAATTTCTCCAGGCAGGCTTTGAAGTTGCTGCCGATAATCGGTTTTAAGAGATAGTCAAAAGGCCGTACCTTGTTAATCGTTTCGATGGCATAGTCCTTATGGGCAGTTGTAAACACCACAGAAAAGTCTGGGTCTTTAATGGTTTCGAACAGCTCGATTCCTGTTTTTCCGGGCATCTGGATGTCCATAAATACAAGGTCGGGCTTTTTTTTCGTGATCACTGGGATGGCTTCATCTACAGAACCACAGGTGCCAATAAGTTGAAACTTGTCATCACCATACTGTTCGAGAAGGCTGGCCAAATATTCTTGGGCGTGGACCTCATCATCCACAATCAATGTTTTAATCATGTCCTAAAATAGAAAAAAAACGGTTTACTCAACAGCTTTTTTCGGTCAAATGATAAAATTCTATCTGAGTGGATACTCGGAAAATCGACTTTTCCTGCTTGTAGGGGCATATGCGCTTATTTTTTCTTAGGTATTTTCGTGAAGTCGAATCGCATCCAAATGACCTGCTGATTTAGCCATGCATTCTGCGCCGAAGAAAGTAGCGTGAACCTTGGTAAACTAAAAAGTAAAATAGAAGAGAAACAGGCGCTGCGATCAGCAACCAAGCCCCAAGGGCGACGAAAATGCGCTCGGAAAGCACTTGAAAAACGGCTCGAGGTCCTTCCCCAAGTAAAACCTGTAAGCCTTCCCAGTCTAATGGGAGTGGAGGTAGGCCCATCATCCCCTCGCCAACACGAATAAAAAACAAAATCCCCAGCAGTTGAACAGGAGTCAAAACATAGCTGAAACCCATTGCCAGAGGCAAATTCAAACGAAACTTGACGATAAAGAAAGTCAACAGCAGCGTAACGGGTCCTATTAGCGGGATCGTACTGATGAATAAGGTAATGCTTAAACAAAGCGCCAGCTCTTTAGGGCCAAGACCCTGTTGGAAAAAAGGTAAAATGAGCTGCTTTAATTTGCGCAACATAACACGGCGGGCTTGGAGTCGCAAAATAAACCGGAGAAAGAGCCTGAAAGTTTCCCTTCCTCCGGCTGTCCACGCTTACTGCTCAAAGATGTCAAAAACGGGGCGGTTCGTATTTTTTAGTGCTTCTACCGTACGGCGGATATGATCGCTCAGCTCGGCATGGCGGCCCAAGCCTTCTTCCACCTTTTTCAAGATGAAACTGGCCTCCATCTCCTTATCTTCGATCACGAAACTTTCCATCTGAAAGAGTTTAAAGAGCTCTCGGTACTTGTGCGACCACGAAATCGCTAGCGAGGGAATGCCTAAGCTCAGCGCAAAGACCAGCGTGTGAAAGCGGGAAGCGATCACATAGTGACAGGTTTTGATAACCGCTTTGATCTCCTCCGCGCTGCGGTACCCTTTTATGCGGTAAATCTTTTCCGGCTCAGGAGTCAAGTCATGCAGCAGCTGGCAGAGGAAGGCATCGTCCTTCTGTGGTGCCCCGGGAGGACGGATTTCATTGGGCACCAGCAGCACCTCGTACTGTGTTCGGAGTGAAGAAATCAGCGCTAACAAGGTCTGCACATACGGGTTTTGGCCATCGGCCTTTCCCATCCGCTCCAGCACGCGCATATTCGGCGAAAGGGCCAGAAGAGGCTTGCCAGAGGCCTTTATCGTTGCTAATTCTGGTAGCACCGTCGCTGGGTCAAGGGTCGGGACAGGGAAGTGAAAGGCGATGTCCGGCATAAGCGGAATTTCCTCGAGTGGGCGCTCCAGCAGTTCCGCCACATAGGCCCTGGACTGATCATCGCGGGCATAAAAGCCATCTGCGGACTCCAGCATGCGCCGGCAGTTTTGGCGCACCGCCTCCTCCTTAAACCCTCCCCATGCCTGGGGCATAAAGTAATAGGGAATGCCCTTTGGCTTGCAGTAATCGATGATCAGTTGCGTTTCGAGTGGTTGCTGATAGCCTCGTTTATCGCCATAGGCGAAACCACTCGCATCGATCACCATGCGAAGCTGCTTGATTTTTTTGATGCTTTGCATCGGGCTATAGTCGGCATAGGGCTTGGTTTTTAGCTTCAAGCTGGACTTCACCTTGCCCTCCACGCGGCTGATGAGGTGGAGCAGACCGGAGCTGGAAACGTAATGCGGTACGAAGCCCTGTCGTTCGGCGATCTCCTTTTCCTCCGCATGGCAAATGACATGGAGGGAAGCCTCAGGATCCTGCTGGCGGATAAAATGCGCCACCGTTTTCATCATGGCCTCGGCGCCTTTGTTGATAAAATTCGTTCCGACGATTAAATAGGCATCTTTCATGGTTTTTTCTTAATGGATTTAGCGATGGTGAGGAGTTCTTTTAGTCGGGGCCGCAGGGGCGGCAAAAGGGCCCAAAGCCCCAAGTAGCTCAGTCCAAAACTGAGTAGCCCAGTGCCCAGCTGGAGCCAAAGGGAATCAACCGCCAGGCTGCGCAGGGCCATATAATTCATGCCTGCCGCAAAAAGGGCGGTGCTGGCCGGCGCCAAAATACTCCGTAGAAATTGACCGACGGTCACAGGTGTTTTAGCAAAACAGTAGTACAGCGAAGGAATGAGGATCAGGTAGTTGGCGATCGCATACGCGATAGCGATTCCACTTAGCCCGAAGCGAATTCCGATGACGAAGGCAAGCGTGACCACGATGGCATTAGCCAAGCCCCAGTAGAAATACCGGGTGCTTAGGCCACTGGAAATCATGACCATCCCACGAGTGGAGGCCACGGGCTGTATAAAGGCAGTGATGGCCAGCAGCTGGAAGATTCCGATGGCTTCTACCCACTGTGCTCCCAGTGAAAGTAGGATAAGTGCCTCTGCATTTACCAGCAGAAAGAGCGTGATGGGCATGGAGAAAAAGGCCATGAAAAACAGAAACTGGCTGTAATAATGCCGATAGCGACCAGGCTCTGCGCGCAGGGAGCTCATGGCGGGGATGCCTACGCTATTCAGGGGGTCGCGCAGCTGGGTGATGGGGAGCATCAGCAGCTGGTAGGCCTTCGAATAAAGTCCCAAAGGCCCCGACCCTAAGTACTTTCCGATGAGGACATTGTCCAGGTTTCGGCTGAAATAATTGATGATATTAAACCCGGAGATGCCCGCTCCGAAGCCCAGAAAAGATTTTATGCGTGCCGAGGGCCAGTGAAAGTCAGGCCGCCAGCTGCACTTTACCCAGAGCAAGGCACAGGTAATCAGGCTATTCAGTGCACTGATAGCTACCAGTGCCCAGTAGCCAGCGCCTAAGTAGGCCATAGCGAGTGCGGGCAGCAGGCTGAAAAATGCCGCTTGCATCGTGATCGATGAAATCCGCTGAAACTGCATCTGCCGGCTAAGCAGTGCCTGATGCTGCACGGATAGCCCCCTAAAATCGCGATTCCGGCATAGGCAAAGGTGATCGGTGCCAGGCGACTTTCTCCATAAAACCAGACCACCAGCGGTGCCGTTCCGGCGATTAAAAGGGCCAGCACGATGCTGATGAGCACGTTAAACCAAAAGAGCTCACTGACCAATCTTTGCGTAAGACCATCCTGAGAAATGACCGCCTGCGCGATGCCTAAGTCCTTAAATATCAATATAAACCCCGTAAAGGAGGTCACCATGGCCACGATCCCGTAGTCCTCGGGAAGCAGGAGCCGAGCCAGAAAAATCGTCGTGAGCAAGTTCGTGCTGAAGGAAAAAAGCTGCGCACCGACCGTACGTAAGCCTCCCTTCACGGAGCGCTCCTTCATGTTATCCATGAGGTGCCCCCGCTCGAACCACTCTTCGGGTCGTATGTTCGCCGACTTAGGACCGGAGCTCATTAAAACGCATGAGTTGGTCCGGAGTCTTTTTCTGCGAGTATGGAATACCGCCTTCAGGATCTGCGTAGCCCACGCCGATAAGCATGAGCGGTCGCTCATCCGGCTTTAGGGGGAGCAGTTCATCCATTTTGCCCTCTAGGTATTCGATATCCGGCCAGTTGATCGTGACCGAGCTGAGCCCGAGGGTTTCGAGTGCAAGCACAAAGCTCATCGAAGCCAGACCTCCATCCAAGTAAATCACGTGGCGGTCGCGTTCGCTGAGGTAGGCGCTGAGCCGTCCCACCAAGACCATGATCACGGGAATATTTTTAAAGAAGGGGCGGATACCTGCCGGCAGGGCACCGACTTGGTTCTTTTTCTCCTCTTCGGTAAAAACATGAAAATAAAAAGGCTGTCGGTTACAGGCCGAGGGGGAGAAGGTGGCAGCGGCCATGGCCTTTTCTAAAAGTTCACGCGGAACCTCCTGCTGCAGGAAGTAGCGTACGGAGCGGCGCTGCTTGGTCAGACTTAGAAAATCTTCATAAGTAACCTGGCTGCGGTGTGCTTCTTTTCGCTTATAGGGTGCCGCCTTTACGGGGGATTGCTGGATGGAAAGGGGGTGGTCGCAGGCCACAAACTGCGCATGGAGCGCTTGGATTTCCGCATCGTGCTCTACGGCTTCGAAGTAGGCCGTCAAGACACTGTACCCCCAGAGTAGCAGCCCTTCATCGATGTCTCCACCGAGGTGGCGGTTTTCACTCAGCGTGATGTAATTTTTAACCGTGTCGCCGATGTAGTCGCGCGCGAAGGAACGGCGGCGGTTTTTCATAATCAGCCCTTTTTCGAGGCGGTGCACCTGGCGGCGCAAATGGAACGCATTCGGCTGGTTTGCGCGCAGGGCGCTGAGGTGGAGGAATTTGCCCTCCAGCACCTTCTGGTGCTCACGGGAAAAATCACTCGAGAACAGAAAATAGTAAAGATCGGCCAGCTTGCGATGCTTGCGCACGATGGGAAGCAGGTAGTTGTTTTGAATCTTGATTTTAAGGTCGTAAAGGCTCATGGTCTTCAGGTTACGCTATAGGCTGAGCGCCGCACGCGAGGCGGCTTTCTCTAAGGTACAAATTTCATGTAAATGTCTATCATCTTTTGGGCGGTATTTTCCCAGGAAAAGGTCGCGGCCCTTGCTTTTCCTTTGGCGATGAGGCTTTGGCGCATGCCCTCATCCTCCAGCAGCTGCATCAGCCTTCCGCGATGGAACCGGGAACATGGGGGTTCACGTACAGCGCCGCATCCCCAGCGATTTCAGGCATGGCGGAGGTGTCACTGCAGATCAGCGGACAGGAAGAGGCCATGGCTTCCAGCATCGGAATACCGAAACTTTCCCGAAGCGAGGGGTACAGGAAGCAAAGCGCCCCTTGGTACAGGTAGGGGAGCTGTCGATTCGGCAGGTAGCCCGTTAGGTGAATGGCATCTGCCAGCCGGGGATTTCCGATAAGGGCCAGTTCTTTTCGCAGATAGCCGGCTTCCAGGTCAGGCATGACAAGCTTATAGCTAAGCTTTCCGGCTCTTTCGATGGTATCCAGGGCGCGCAAGACATTTTTTAGATTTTTTTTCGGATCGGTATTGCCTAGGTAAAGCACATAGCGTTCGGGCAGGCCTTTTTCTTTCAGAAACTGCTGGATCTGCTCAGGGCGGTGGGAGGCGAAAAAGTGCGCGCTGCAGGCATTATATACGGTACTGACTTTTTCTTCAGGTACGCGTAGGTAATGGCAGATCCGCTCTTTTTCATAGGCACTAACGGTTAGTATATGCTGGCACTGCGCGGCCACTTTCGGGACATTCCACCGGCGGTATAGGTTGCCGAGGCGCTGGTACCAAGAGCCCTCGCTGAGCATCCATTTTTCCAAGTAGATAACATCATGAATGGTCACGATAAGGGGGATTTTACTCCCCGTAGGCCCTGTATTGCTCGTGGTGTGGAGGAGCTGTACGCCTGTTTCTTTGGCCGCCTGCGGCAAAAGGCGCTGCTCCCACTTGATGTAATTTGCTGGCCCGAGCTGCTGCACGTCGACCTGCCCGTAGGTCTGCAAGCAGGGATCGGCATCGGGTTGGACGAAGACCTTTGCCCGGAAGGCAGATCTTCACGCCGCTGCATGGCGCGAAGGGCCTCCAAGATGACGATGTCCATTCCGTGCTTTTTTGGGCGAAAAATGCGCTGGGCTTCTATTCCGATGTTCATGGTAACTGCCAGTTAGCAGCCGCTTTACCGGCTGAGGTGAAATTCCATTTGACGCCCTTCCAGTAGGCGGCGGCTTGCTCCTTTTCTCCGTTTTTACGCATCTGTAGGAGGTTTTTCGGTACGGCTACCAAGAGGTAGAAGGCGTACATCAGCAGTTTTTGGAGCCGCGGGTATGGCGGCGGAGATAGAGCAAGCGGTTACGGCCATAGTAGAAGGCTTTTAGGGGGGACTGCTTGCCGGTGGACATGCTTTCCTTATGCCAGACGCGGCTTTTCGGCTCGTACCAGATGCTGAATCCGGCGCGGCTGGCGATGGCGGCATAGTCCATTTCTTCGTAATAAAGGAAGTACACCTCCGGCATGGGGCCGATTTTTTCCCAAAGCGCGCGTGAAAACATCATCGCGGCGCCATGGGGGCGGCTGATGGCACGGGCTTCCTCAAACTGCCCTTCGTCTTGCTCCCCTAGTCCGATGGAGAAGCCCCTGCCACTGATGCTGCTGATGGGGCCAAAGCCGGCGAATTGCAGGGTGTTCGGCGCATCGTAAAAGTAAATTTTAGGCGATACCATGCCGATAGTGGGGTTTTGCGCGAAGCGCTCCACGAGGGGGAAAAGAAAGTCGGGAGCTACCTCGGTATCATTATTTAACCAGAGAAAATAGTCTCCGGTGGCCTTTTCCATGCCTGCGTTATTGCCTCCGGCAAAGCCCAGGTTCTGGCCAGTATCTACGTAGATGACTTCCGGAAACTCCTCGGCTAAGACCGCGCAGGGTTCCTTAGAGCCATTATCCACGAGGATAATTTCCAGGTTCGGGTAATGCTGCGCACGCAGGGAGCACAGGAGCTCGCGCGTGACGGCGGTGGTGTTAAAGTTGACGGTCACCAGGGAGACCTTCGGAAGTGTTTGTGGTGCTTTCTTCATGGCTGTTGGTGTCGATATCCTCGATAATGTAGATGGCGGCCAGGTAAATAGAGCATAAGATTTAGGGGAAACTGCCCGAGGATAGGATTGCCATAGGCGGCAAAGGCGATTCCGATAAAGCCTGAATGCAGGGCCATGAGGTAGTGCTTGAGTACGGGGTCCTGCAGGGAAAAAATCACTGCGAAGCCCTTAAAGATAAAGAATAAAATGATAGCAATGTGCAAGGTGAGGCCTATCACGCCAGTTTCTGCCCATATTTTCACATACCAGGAGTCGTTAGGAGTCTGGGCTAAAAAGGTGTTCGGGCTAAAGCGCAGCCCCCAGGTGCCAGAGGTCCCGATTCCACCGCCGAAAGGACGGGTTTTGAGGTAGGCTTTGAACTTTTTTTGGTTCTCCAAGCGGACTTTCAGCGAGGGGTCTTCCGGGTTCAGGGCGGAGCGCATTCTGCGCAAGGTATAGTTGTCGTTACCGATCGTGGTGTATTTCAGGAAGAAAAAGATTCCTCCGAGCACGATCAGGCCCACAGCCACGCTGCGGAAGTTTTTCGTTGCCACGAGGTAGGCCATTGCCGCGCTAGCGGGCACAAAAAGCGCTCCCCGCGTACCGCTAAGTCCCATGGCGTAGAAGCAAATCAGCGAGGCGACCAGGAAAAGCAGGCGCTTGCGCAGCGCAAATGGCCCCAGCGCCAAAATAATACTCATGATGCCAGCATAGCCCATGGTAGCCCCGAACTGGCCAGAGTCGGAGAGGAAGGAAAAGGCACGCAAGACGCCCCGAAGCACATGTGTTTTAATCGCCCCCTCCAGCAGCCAAGCCCATTCATAGTTGTCCAACCCAATAAAAATCTGTTTAAAGCCCCAGAAGGCGGCAGCTACACACCAAATCAAGATGAAATGAGTGAAAAAGTAGATGTCTTCTTTGGTTTTTACATAGAGCAGGATGAGTACCACGGTAAAAAGCTGGTAGAAGGCGACTGCCCGCACAGCATAAAACCAGGCCTCTTTACTGGGCGCTTCGGGGTTAAAAAGCTCGAGGACAGCAAAGCCTAACCAAATGACGCTCAGATATATCGCGCCATTATTAAGAAGCGTCAGGCGTGGATGACGTGGGCTGACGATGGCGAGGATAAGGGCGATTACCAACAGGAAATCCACACCTAGGCCCAGGGGCAGGCTGGTCAGGTAGCGGGTGGCGCCATTTACGACGAAGGCCAGGCTCAGCGAAAGATAAAATCCCCGCAAGGGTTCATCAGGATGTAGTAGAGCAAAAAGAAACTCAGCAGGCCGACGGTCGCTAAAATCACGAAGAGCACTTCCATCTTCAAAATCATGAAGGCGGAGCCTAGTGCGAGGAGGATGCCCCCGACCGTAAACGCGATATGGGTCTTGGCCTGCGATACTTGCATGCTTAGGCTTGATTTCCGATAATTTCTCGAATGAAATTTACATCCACTTGGTAGAGCAGCAGCTCCGGCTGAAGGGCTCCACTGTCTTCAAGCCACTCCTTATGGATGACATCGCTGCGTGTCCAGGTATACGCGGCTGGCGCCGCAAAGAGGTGCCAATCTACCTTTTCGATGAGGTCTAAATTCGCATTTTCTGCCCGATAAGGTGGAAAGATAACGATGCTGCAGGTCTGCTCGAACCAGTCGAAGCGGAGCTGCTCGGGCAGCAGGTCTGCCCAACTGTAGGCTTCATGGAATGCTTCCAAGCCATAGGCGTATTCCCCTGAGCTTAAGCTTTCTGGGTGCAAGACAGGGACCTGTGGAAAATGCAGGCGCGTCTGTGCGATGATCGCCTCTAAAAGCGGGAGGAGACGCTTGTCTTCTTTCACCGGATGAATGCCGATCACGAAAGGCATCCCATTACCCGCTGGCTGCTGCTTAAGTCGCTTCTTCCATTCATTAACGAAAAGACGTGCCATCACGGCAGTAGGCAGCTCCTTGGCAGGGGCTGGGAACGCACCGATCACGCGTAGGCCGGTCTGCTTGGCGGCCTGCTGCGGCTCGTGTAGATTCACGCCGAGGAGGAGCCTTCCAGCAAAAAAGCCGATCAAAAGGATATGCCCAAACATAAAGGAGGCAGCCACCATGATTTTACGCTTGGAGCCCCTAGCCTGCGTTGGGAAAAAAGGTGGATCGATAATTTCCTGCGTCTGAGAAATCTTTAGGTTCTGGCTTTGAAGTCGTGCCTGATTCAGACCAGAAAGAATCGCCAGGTATTCGTTTTCGTTTACTTGCACTTCCCGCTCCAGACGTTTGAGCTCTGCACCTAAGGGGGCAAAACGGTCGATGCGGTCAGAGATTTCTTGTTTCGAGCTCAGGGAAATTTCTAAAGCGCTGAGCTCTCTTTCCTTTTCCAAATAGGTGCTCAGCCATTCTCCCAGGATCTGATTGAGCGGAATACCATCCACAGCAAAATCCTGTCGGTACAGACTGGCGATTTTATCGCTGAGCTTATCTGATATCTCACGGATTTCCTTTTTCAGCTCGATGATTTCATAACTGTCAGGGCCTAATTCGGTCATGAGCGTGTTTAGCATGACGCGCTTATTCGAAACCTGCGTGCGGTAATAGGATAGGGAGTCGATAGTCGAAGCACGTAGCTCGTTCACGCGTAATTTCTCCTCGAGTTTTCGCAGGCTGGCGTCAGCACCTTCAGAAACCTGTCGTGCCCGAATGACTTCTTTTTCGATCTCGTTGATGTAATTATCCAGGTTTTTTCCTTGCTCATAGAAGTTCATGATGCGGTTAGCACTCACGAACTCCTTCAAGCGCTCTTCGGAATCTTGTAGTTTTTGGAAGATACGATCTCTTTCTTGGATGTAAAAGTCTATTCCCCCACTGGTTTCACTGACCCTCAGGTCTCCATAGCGGCTGAGGTACACATCTGCGAGCGCCTGAACGGTCTGGTACACGATTCCTGGATCATCTGTATAGTAGCTGATTTCGATCATATCCGAGCTCCTTTTACGCAGCACGCGCACCCGCCCTGAAATGTTCGAAATACCGTAATACTTGTGATTTTCCAGCACATAGCGGACCGGTCCCATACGAGGGTCTTCTTCGCGTAACAGGCGCTCGATTCGCAGCTGGGTGCGAACAGGATCACCAGGAACCGCGATCAGCTTCCGTAGAGAATCGGGGATATTATTCTGCAGCTGCTCGAAGGTATCCCGCTCCATTCTTTTCGGATCATAAGCATCCATACTCAGATGCTGGGAGAGTAGCTTGAGCGCCACCAGCTCAGAGGTTCGCCGGCTATTAATCAACTCGACGATGTTATCCATCAAGTTATTCGATGTAAAATAGTCGATCTTAAGGGATTCGGTGAGGTCAGCGGTCTTACGGGTGGAGATGCCGGTATAAATAATGGTATGGGAGTCATAGATTTTTTCGAGATTGCGCGTCATCAGAATAACGACCGCAGCCAAGATCCCGGGTACAAGTAAAAACAGGTACCAGTATTTCTTAATCTCCCACCATAACTCTTTAATTTTTAACATCTAAGGCTTATCGCTTTAACATAGACAATTTAATGCCCAGCAAAATTTCTAAATTTTTATAGGCCGTCATAAAATCCGCATAGGCATTATAATAGCGGTCTCGGGCCAGGGAATTGATTTCAGCCAAGCGCGTGTAATCGGTTAGGGAAAGCTGATTTTCTCGCAGCTTCAGCTCCCCCACTTGCTCACTGGTGGTAGCTTTTCGAAAATTCGTGGTGATTCACCATGGTTTTCTGGGCAGCCAAGAGTTGATAGTATGCCTTAGCGATTTCCTGCCTGGTTTCTATCGCCATGGCATCCCGCATGTGGAGGGCAGCTTCCTTTTCTGCTGTGGCCAGTTTGATGCGGTTTCCCCTTGTGGTAAATTCGTAAAGCGGAATACTTACATTTAAGCCATAAAGAAAGCCGCTGGCCACAGTATTCGTAAAGACGTCAGCGGAGCCGGTAACGAGAATGCCTTGATTGCCCTGAGAAAGAATGACAAAGGGCCGAATATGGTTAGTCCATAACCTTTTCTGCACATTTATCCGCTGCTCTTCCGCTCTGGCTAAAGCTTCTTCTCGTTTGATGGTAGGGTTAAAATCTTCGCCCATGTCTAAGAGTTCATCTAAAGGCGGCAGCTGTAGGGCGAGATCTTCTAGGATATTAAATACTTCTATTCCTGAGTCCCGGTCAGAAAAGGGCAGGACGTTCTGTGCTTTGGCCTGAAGGCCAAAAAATAAGGGGAGAAAAAAGATAAGATAGGACCATTTTCTATCCATAAAGGGACTGCAATTAGGTGACTTAGACGCTTTCCTTCTGAAACAAGGCAGGAAAGGTTTTTAAAATTATTTTCATATCCAACCAAAAGCTAAAGTTATCAGCATAATAATTATCGAGTGCAATGCGCTCCTCCTCGGACATGGGGCCACCTTTTCCGCGCTTGGTGACCTGCCAAAGGCCCGTGATGCCCGAAGGTGCCATAAAGCGTTTGGAATACTTGTCTGTCGTTAGCTTTTCAGCCTCGTATATGGGGAGTGGACGATTCCCGACGATTGACATGTCTCCGATAAAGACATTGATGAGCTGCGGTAGCTCATCGATGCTGCTATTCCGCAGAAATGCGCCCAGCTTAGTGATGCGTGGATCGTTTGCGATTTTAAAGAAGGTATTATCGCTCTCTTTTTTAAAGTCAGGATAAAAGGTTTCGCAGATGTAGTCCCCACTGTCGTTAAAGAGGGGTTTTTCACAACTAATAGCGTAGCGGAGGCAGGTGTCACAGCGCTTGTTGATGTATTTATTTTTCGTCTGATCCGCCTCTCCCGTCTTGTATTGGTTCAGGTGATCGAGGCTTTTCAGTTTTTTATCTGCATCGGGTACCATGGAGCGAAACTTGTAAAAGTCGATGACTTTCCAAGCGGTACCCACACGCTTGGATTTGTAAAAGATAGGGCCTTTCGATTCCAAGCGTATCAGGGCAGCGATGGTCAGCAGAATAGGGGAGAGCAGTAAGAGTGCCAAGCCTGAAAAGAAAATATCGAAAAGTCTTTTGTTTAGTGGTGTTTTGTAATCAAAAGAGGCGAGTGTCTGCGTATCGTCCGTGAGCTCTTCTCTTAGTTTAGAGGGTTCTCGTTTTAGGGCCTGGCTGATGACTTGGAGAAAATGGTTTTTCTTCAATTCCTTTGCGCTAAGCAAACCGTCCACGTCCAGGCGCACAGCATTTCCACGATCTTCTTTCGCGACCATATCGCTAAACACGATGACTTTAAAAGCATGCAGCGATTTAAAAGCACTAACTGTCTCTACGGTATTTAAAAAAGAAGGGTCTGAGAGCTTTCCGAATAAGCATACGCCGACTGCTTGGAGCTTACCCGCCTTCAACTTTTCGATGAAGGAAAAGATGCTAAACTCCTCCGCTAGCTGATAGTTTTCAGCGAGTTGGCTGCGTACTTCTTTCGTAAAAAGTAGATCCGGGCGTATAATGGCCAGGGTAGGGTTCATACCTCGTGAAATTTATAACGATCAAAAAAGCGCTTGATTCTCACGCGTAGTTCTTTCGGGTTAAAGGGCTTGATTAAAAAGTCATCAGCCCCAGCGTTAAAGGCCTCTATGCGGGCGTTCACACTATCCTCACCTGAGAGGACGATGACGGGAATTTTTTCGAGGTAATGGAATTTTCTAATTTCGCCTAAAAACTCCATGCCACCCATTTTCGGCATGTTTAGGTCTATAACGATCACATCAGGGATTTCGCCCTTCATAATATGACTGAGTGCTTCCACACCATTTTGTTTGATGGTAACCTGGTGGTCCTCACTGAATTGCTTCTCTACGATCATTCCGATTATCGGTTCATCATCGACTAAAAGTAGGGTACGCTTCTCGTCTGAGTTCATAAGTGCAGCGTGGGGTTTAGTTTGTATTATTTAAATATAAGCTATTTCCTTAAAATAATGGCAAAGGTGCTGAAAAATCGGCATTTATTTTTAAACACCAATTTAATTTTTGTTCTTCGGGCATTGTTTTTATACTTTTGAGCTACCTATTAAACAGATATTTTCTATGCTACATGCTATCGACCCCACGACCACATCTGCTTGGAAGACGCTTAAGCAACTGGCCGCTACTTCGGGGCAGCTCA
The DNA here is from genome assembly GCF_000265075.1 of Nitritalea halalkaliphila LW7. Taxonomy (GTDB): domain Bacteria; phylum Bacteroidota; class Bacteroidia; order Cytophagales; family Cyclobacteriaceae; genus Nitritalea; species Nitritalea halalkaliphila. The sequence continues at coordinate 47,052 of NZ_AJYA01000026.1, forward strand.
GTATCCGCACGTTATGTCAAGATGCTGCTCGTTTTTCCGATTATTCTCTGACGTTCGAGTCCCTTCTTTTCGATTACAGTAAAAACAAGATAAACGATGCGGTGCGGGAGCAGCTGCTAGCTCTGGCAGAGGAGTGCAAGCTCGCTGAGGCCATTCAAGCCATGTTCAGCGGTGAGACTATCAATTTGACCGAAGGTCGAGCCGTTCTTCATACCGCGCTCCGCAATCAGTCCGACCGCCCTATTCTGGTGGAGGGAAAGGATGTCATGCCTGATATTCGGCAGGTGCTCGGGCAGATGAAGGGTTTTGCTGAAGCGATCGAACAGCAGCGGCACCTAGGCTACACCGGTAAGCCCATCGACACGCTCGTAAATATCGGTATCGGGGGCTCAGATTTAGGCCCTGTGATGGTAACCGAAGCACTTAAACCGTATCAGTTACCACATATTACGACGCATTTCGTGTCTAATGTCGACGGCACGCATTTAGCAGAGACGCTGAAGCGGGTAAATCCGGAGACAACCTTGTTTTTTATCGCTTCGAAGACCTTTACGACGCAGGAAACCATGACGAATGCCCACTCGGCGCGGGACTGGTTTTTAACCCATGCGCAGGATGAAAAGGCCGTAGCAAAGCATTTTGTGGCGCTTTCCACGAATGCAGCGGCGGTAGAGGCCTTCGGAATCGCTCCTGAAAACATGTTTGGCTTCTGGGACTGGGTAGGCGGACGCTACTCTTTATGGTCCGCTATTGGCTTGCCTATCGCCTGCACGGTGGGTTTTGCTAATTTTGAAGCACTGCTTCAGGGTGCGTACAGCATGGATGTGCATTTTCAGGAGGCGCCCTTCGGGCAAAATATTCCGGTGCTGATGGCCTTAATTGGGATTTGGAACTGTAATTTCCTTGGCGCCACGTCCGAGGCTATACTCCCTTATGACCAGTATTTGCACCGTTTTGCTGCCTATTTCCAACAGGGCAACATGGAGTCCAATGGCAAGTACGTAACACGAACTGGGGAGCGCGTTTCCTACAGCACAGGCCCGATCATCTGGGGCGAACCGGGGACGAACGGGCAGCATGCCTTCTACCAGTTGATTCACCAGGGGACGCACTTGATTCCTTGTGATTTCATTGCGCCAGCGCAAAGCCATAATCCTATCGGCGACCATCATGTGAAGCTACTATCGAATTTCTTCGCGCAGACGGAGGCCCTTATGAATGGAAAGGATCTGGCCGCTGTGGAGGCTGAAATGCGTGCTGCCGGAGCAGATGAGGAAACGATTCGGAACATCGCCCCACATCGGGTTTTTGATGGGGAGCGGCCTACGAATAGTATTTTGGTGAAAAAAATCACGCCTTATACGCTGGGGCAGCTCGTGGCCATGTATGAGCATAAGATCTTCGTACAGGGGGTTCTGTGGAATATTTTGAGCTTCGATCAGTGGGGAGTAGAACTGGGCAAGGTGCTGGCCAAACGTATTTTACCTGAGTTGGCAGGCGATGAGGATGTGGATACGCATGATGCTTCTACGAATGGCTTGATTAATGCGTATAAAAAGATGCGAGCGTGAGATCTGCTAAGCAGGAGCGTATGGGCGGTAAGGAAGTGGACGAGGCTTTTTTACCGCCCTTTTTGCGTTAGGTGCCCCGAAAGCAGGAGTATTCATAGGGAGGAGGGTTTCGAACCCCTTTTTTCTTCGGCAGGCTTACCGCTTAGCACAATTTCCTTGTACCTTTTCTTGATCTGCTTTTCTTTACGCAACCTTATAGATGAATGATATGAAGTATATTCCCTTTTTCGTTTTATGGCTGATTTTGATCAGTGGTCAACTTCAAGCTCAGCAGATGCAGTCCGCTGTTTTAGATCAGCGCGCGCAGGCGCGAGTTTTAGATGCATGGTTAGAGGAGCGCATCGACACGGTCCTTCCGGAGTTAATGGACCGTACGGGCATCGATATGTGGGTGCTGATTTCTCGGGAGTACAATGAAGACCCAGTCATTCGGACCTTTTTGCCCGCGACGTGGTTTGCGGCTCGCCGCAGGACCATTTTAGTGTTATACAAGCCGAAGGGGAGTTCTACTGTGGAGGCGCTGGCGGTGGCACGCTATGATGTAGGCAAGCGATTTAAGAAGGCTTGGGATCCCGATTCAGAGCCAGATCAGTACGCACGCCTGGCGGCGCTCATTCAGGAGCGTAATCCGGAGCGCATCGGGCTGAACTTTTCAGATACCTACGGACATGCTGATGGGCTGACTTTCCAAGAGCATGCTTTGCTGATGGACAAGCTACCTAAGCGACTGAAGGACAGAGTCGTTTCGGCTGAGAAGCTGGCTGTGGGTTGGTTAGAGCGCCGCACGCCATCGGAGTTGGCGACGTACAGGCATATTCAGTCGATTGCGAATCAAATTATAGCGGAGGGTTTATCTGAAAATGTGATTACGCCCGGCGTGACGACCACGGAGGACGTGGTTTGGTTTTATCGGGAGCGGATAAAAGAGCGGAAATTGGACACTTGGTTTCAGCCTACGGTAGACATTCAGCGGGCGGATCCGGACTCCAAGGAACATTTGAGGACTTTTGACCAGCGCCCTGATGTATCGGTGATCATGCCGGGAGATCTTTTGCATATTGATTTTGGGATAAGCTATCTGCGTTTAAGTACCGATACGCAGCAGTTGGCGTATGTGCTTAAGCCGGGGGAAGACGAGGTTCCGGCGTATTTGCGCGCTGCTTTTCAGGTGGGGAATCGGGTTCAGGATTTCCTGACCGAGTCGTTTGAGAATGGGAAGACGGGGAATGAGATTTTGCGCGCCACGCGCGCTAAAATGGAGGCTGCAGGCATCCGAGGGAGCATTTATTCCCATCCGATGGGCTACCACGGGCATGCTGCTGGGCCGACGATCGGGATGTGGGACAATCAGGGGGACACGCCTGGCGCGGGGGACTATCCGTTATATCCGATGACAGCCTATGCGATCGAGCTAAATGCAGTCGTGTATGTAGAAGAGTGGGGAAAGGATGTACGCATTATGTTAGAAGAGGGGGCTTACTGGGATGGTGAGCAGGTGATTTACTTGAATGGGCGTCAAAAGGAAATTATGCCGATTCCGCGTTCGCAACCCTTCTTGAAGAATTAGAAAGCTGAGCGAGGCGGTGGCGGCGGCAGTTCTGAAAAGCTAATCCTTCTTTCGAGAAAGATTAGCTTTTTTTTGTGGGATACAAGATTTTTTAGAATAAAATAAGTTTGGTTATCATGGGTAAAAACAAAATAAAATATTGGGTATTGGTTTGTCTAAGCTGTGTACAAAATAAAATTTCCCGAATAGTAAAATAGTGTAATTTATTAATGAAAAAGTTTATTTTTATGTGTGTTTTTATTCAAGTAACATTTTTTCCTTTTGTCATTTTCTACACGGCTATCTATTTATTTTGGTTTATATTGCTTGTATACGTGAAAACGGATCAACTAAACGGACGTGTTTTTCAGCGAGGAGCTCTTTTTTAGGGTAGTGACGGGCATGCTGTCTGGTTTTTTCGTCGACGCGTAGGTAACCCTTTTCTTTAACTTAATACTACTACCTATGCACAAATTTTACAGGTTCACACTGAGCTTGGTGCTGCTGCTTTTAGCCACGGGCTGGAGCATGGCGCAGTACACAGTCACAGGGACGGTGACGGATGATCGTTCCGGGGAGCCCCTGATCGGGGCAAATATTTTACTTCGAGGAACGAGTATCGGTGCTGTTACGGATTTAGATGGCAGATTTTCTGTAACGGTACCGGGAAATGATTCGGGAACGCTGATCGTTTCTTCTTTAGGTTACGTGTCCCGTAATTTTAATGTGAATGCATCTACGGGGACTTTAAATGTGCGCCTATCTCAGGATGCGACGAACTTAGAAGAAGTGGTGGTAACGGGTCTGGCTTCCTCTGTCAAACGAAGTAACTTGGCGAATGCAGTTTCTTCGGTTTCGAGTAAGGAGCTAACAGGAACGACCACACTTCAGACAACAGATGGAGCGCTTTACGGGAAGATCGCGGGGGCGACCATTCGTTCGAACTCGGGTGCTCCGGGAGGAGGATTTTCGATTCAGCTACGGGGTATTTCCACGCTGGGTGGAGGTTCGCAGCCACTTATTATCTTGGATGGGGTATACATTAACAACTCCTTTCAGCGTACGGGCCGTGCAGCGGTATCGGGTGCTGGTGGTGCCAATCAGGATGATGGGGCCAACCGGCTGGCGGATTTAAACCCAAATGATATCGAGTCTATCGAAGTGTTAAAAGGACCTTCTGCTGCTGCCATTTATGGAACGCGTGCGAATGCCGGGGTAATTATTATTACTACCAAGCGTGGAGCAGAGGGTAGGACGACAGTTTCTTTATCCCAGGATATCGGGTTTTCGCAGCCTTTACGCCTTCTGGGTGTGGACGACTGGAGTGAAGAGAAAATCAATGTGTTTTTTCCCGAAGGTAGACGACCTATCGAGTTAGAGCGCTTCCGCGAGGCGCAGCGTACGGGTAATTTTATCGATTATGAGGATTTCTTCTATAACAATACGGCGCTGCTCTCCAATACGCGGATTAATGTTTCTGGCGGAAATGAGCGCACCAAGTTTTTTGTAAGCGGAAATATAGTGAGCGAAGATGGTAATGTGCGTAACACAGGTTTCGAGCGTTACTCGATCCGTGCGAATATCGATCAGAAGATTTCAGACAAGATCCGACTATCCGTTTCATCCAATTATGTGCGCAGTAATACCGATCGTGGGTTTACGGGTAACCAGAATAACTCTGGAGCCTCTATCGGTTATAATATCGCCTATGTGCCGAACTATTTTGACCTAAGAAGAAGACCGGATGGTACCTACCCTGATAATCCCTATTTCGCAGAAAATCCGGTAGCGGTAACGGATCATGGGATCAATAATTCCGTAGTCAATCGCTTTATTCAGTCTTTTAGTTTGGATATCGATATTTTACAGACGAAAAACAGCTTTCTCAAGGCGCAGGTGGCGGGTGGTTTAGACTTTCTACAAAATACTACCTTAGTTTATCTGCCTGAGTTTTTACAGTTTCAGCGTGGTCAGGCGAATCCAGGTGATGTCCTTTGGGGTAAGCAGGAGAGCTTTAATACCAATTTGCAGGCGGCGTTAATTTACAACTGGAACTTGGGGAATGTGAACATGAATTCCACGGGAGGTATCGTTCGCTTAGATTTTCAGCAAGATGTCTTGTTCAATAGAGGTAGGGGTTTAGCTCCGGGGCAGCGCAACTTGCAGCAGGCAAATATTCAGGAGATCAATCAGCAGTTTTTCTCTGAAGTGGCCGATGCAGGGGTTTTCTTGCAGCAGGAGGCCAACTGGGACGATAAAATCATCGGAACCTTAGGGATTCGCTGGGATAAATCTTCTCTAAATGGAGATCCCAATCAGTTTTATGCCTTTCCAAGAGCCTCTTTGGCTGTTAATATCGCCAATTTTGAGTGGTTCAATGTGCCAGTTATTGCAGCCTTAAAACCACGTATCGCCTATGGCGAGACCGCTGGTCCTGTGGGTTTTGGGGCTACTTTCACGCCCCTTGGTGGAACGAATATCGGGGGCCTTTTAGGCTCGGTAGTTTCCACTTCTATTGGGAATACGGCTATTTTACCTGAGTCTGCTACCGAGCTAGAGTTTGGGGTAGATGCAGGCTTCTTTAATAACCGTATTGGGATCGAGGCCACCTACTATATTAAAAATACGCAAAACAACATCCAAAATTTAAGTTTAGCTCCTTCTACGGGCGTGAACTCTACGCCGAGTAATGAAGCAGAGTTACAGAACAAAGGTCTGGAGTTAGGTTTATTCGGTACAGTAGTGGACAAACCGAATTTACGTTGGAATACCCGCGTGTTATACTGGCATAACCGTCTCAACATGACACGATTAGGAATTCCTACGTATTTAAGTGGAGGTTTTGGTGCTGCTTTGGGTACGTTCTTGTATGCGGAAGGGTTCTCTCCGACTACGATCGTAGGTACGCCAGCGGATCCGAGTGTTCCAGGAGGCTTTACCATTTGGGGAGATGCCCAGCCTCGTTTCAACATGTCTTGGGTGAATAATTTCACGATTGCGCGTAATCTAGAACTATCTTTCTTGATGGAGTACCGTCACCGTGGGGATAACATTAACCTTACCTCCTTCTTGACGGATTCAGGGGGAACTACGCCAGGCCTTTTCAATCCGGAAACAAATACGCTGAATCCGCGTCCGCCGGCACCTTTTAATAATGCGGGCCGCTGGGTTCAAGACGCCACATTCTTAAAAGTACGTGAGATTGGTTTGTTTTACACCGTTCCTATGGAGATCGTTCGTAACACCTTCGGATCTTCGGTTTCTGGAGTTCGCTTAGGAACTTCTGTGAATAATGCCTTCCTGTTTACGAATTATGAAGGTTATGATCCAGAGACATCCACCTTCGGGGCACAGGCGATCGGGAATAACGTTGATATTACGCCTTATCCTACGCCACGTCGTGTGTTTTTCCACATTAACATAGACTTTTAATTTTAGCAAGAGAAGCATATGAAAAGATATATGAATAGCATAGGGGCAGCAGCTTTGGCAGCGACAACGCTATGGGCTTGCAATCCCCTTCAAATAGATGAGGTAATCGACCCGAATAATCCTGCCGTGGAGGTTGTGTTAGAAGATGCTTCACGGGAAGCCGTGCAGTTTTTGATTACTGGTTTAGAGGCACGTCATAGAGCGTATGTCTTTAATGTAACCACTTCCTGGGGTACATTCGGTAGGGAGATTTGGTATTTAAACGGTTCTGACCCACGCTTTCAAACCGACTGGTTAGGGCAGGGGGGGCGTCAGCCGGATCGCGCCTATTTTGGTTTTGGTGCCACGGGAGGAGGCTCTTGGGCGGCGCCTTATCAGGCAATTAACCAAGCAGAAGTTCTAGCAGGTGCGGCCACTAACGCTAGTATCTTAAACGATCGAGAGCGTGCTTCTGCGCGTGGATTTGCACGGACGATACAGGGATTTCAATTTATGATTCCAGCGAACTTCGTGTTTGAAAACGGTATTCGTATCGATGTGGCAGACCCGTTTAACCCGGGGCCTTTTGTGTCCTACGAAGAAGCGCTCGATCATGCGAAAAGTTTATTGGATCAGGGTTTTACTGATTTGGAAGCTGCGGGCGCTGGTCCCTTTCCCTTTCGTTTGACGCGAGGCTTTGATGGCTTTAATACTATCGCAGGCTTACAGCAGATAAACCGTGCGATCGCTGCACGCTTAAATGCCTATCGAAAAGACTGGAATGGTGTGTTAACCGCATTGGAAGGGTCTTTTATTAATATGAATGGCGATATGCAGGTGGGGCCGACACATCCTTATGGTGCTGCACCCGACCTGTTTAACCCACTCTTCTTTGTCTTGGATGCCGCCATTAATACCCTTACTGTGGTGCATCCATCGGTTTTAAGGGATACGACAGCAGGAGATTTGCGCGTGCGCCAAAAGTTTTTTCCAAGAACAAATCCAGTCATCATTACGACAGATGCAGCTCCGCTTACGGGTACGCACCAGGATCAGCGCTGGCCTACAAATGAAACCTCTGTACCTTTTATTCGAAACGAAGAGCTTATTCTGTTAAAAGCGGAGGCTCATGCGAATTTAGGCCAGGCAGGTCCAGCGATCGAAGCGATCAATGTGATCCGTGCTGCCGCAGGTATAGGGGAATATACAGGAGCGAGCTCTACGGAAGCACTAATCGATGAAATCCTGTATCAGCGCCGCTATTCCTTGTGGGCTGAACCATGGGGACATCGCTGGATCGATACACGGCGTTACGACCGCATGGAAGAAATCGACACCTCTTTCGACGGGGGGAGCGTTTTCCGACAGTTCCCTCACCCACAGGCAGAGCTCAACTGGGATCTGTATGTAGAAGGTCAGTAAAGTTCAACTCAGCTAGTTTATCCTTCAGCCGGCATCCGTAGGGGTGCCGGCTGTTTTTTAAATGTTCTCCACTTCGGGTCGAGTTCCAAAGAAAAAGCTTATATTACCCATCATATCGACTAACTATGCGAAAATTTTTACTCACTGCAGCAGCAATCTTGTATTCCTGGATGGTATTCGCTCAGGGGCCCCCGAGCACTCGTTTTGAGCAGATACAAGTTTTTGATAGCCGAAAAGCGCGACTTTTACCTCCTATGGATGTTCGTGTTCGTGAGACAAA
>NZ_AJYA01000027.1 GCF_000265075.1 Nitritalea halalkaliphila LW7
CCTGTAAATGAATGTAACATGAGATAATCCGACTTTTGTACCTGGTAAAAGGTATTGTAATGGACCCTTGCGTCACTTGATTTTTTTGCCTTATCAAAAAACGCTCGATCATAGCCCGCATAGTGCATGTAACCCGCCGCACGTGCGAATCCTACATACTTGCCTCTCTTCTTCGATCACTTCCTGATAGAACACATCTATTTCTAAAGGGTCTGGGTAAAAGGTATTTCCCATGTTATCGAGAAATTTTTTCATCAAGTCCTTTAATGGATATCCCAGAACAACCGCTGCATCCAATTCCTTCTCTACTTTTTTTAAAGAGACCACAAAAGAAGTGTTGCGCTTTAGCTCTGCTAGCGCAAATACCTGCGAGGCATAGCCCATATAGGAAACCCGTAAACTATCACTGCCCTTCACCTCGGATGGAAGCGCAAAGGAAAATGCCCCCTCTGCATTTCCTACCGCTTGCTTGGCCTGCTGAACCAAAACCAAATGCGCATGGGCTAGGCCCTCGCCCGTTTCGGCATCCACCACCTTACCCCGTATCACTTCGCGCTGCGCCAGCGCTGAACTCAGCACCATACAGCAACACAGCCATGAAACTAAAAAAATTCTCATCTTAAATGGATAATACATAAAACCCCTGTTGTTCACCCATTTCATCAAAATAACCATCGGCAATGTACTTTCGCTCCGAAACCTTGCCAATTAATCGAAAGCGCTCAGGAACTGTAGTATCCGAAATCAACTGTTCTCCTTGATAAATCTGTAAACGTAATGGATTTTTCAACTCCTCACCTGTCGCCTGCTCAGTACTCCCTGTCCTGTAGGTGCGGAATACGATATCCGCTTCCTCATCCACAAAGACATCCTTATAAAAACCAACCTTAAAACGCGATTCAAGATATAAATCCGTCTCAAACGCTACCTCCAAGGTACGCGTCTCGGGATATTTGTTGCGCATGTTTACTCCTGGTTCCCCAAAAGAACTAACCAGGTTCGATGAGGCATCGAACACATAGATAGTCGGATCCACCTCAAAAGTCATCCATTGCTTGCCAGAACTCCCTATATGAAAATCAAAAAAGATATGAAAGGGAACAAAGCGATACTGCTGATAACTTTCAGGAAAATGATGAAGCAGTTCTTCGATTTTCCCATCTTTTCGACTAATCTTCGCCACCAAAAAGGCTTCTTTGTAAAATTCTGGCGTGATGAAAGCATTAAACGTCGGATGTTCGCAGTCTACCTTCGCATAAATGTAGTCAGCTGATACAGGAAAATGCGCGTTGTAATGCTGTAACTCATACATCATGGGGGAGTTTGCTACTGGATTTTGTATCAAGTCACTTATCTCAAAGTCTGCATCCGCATGCACAGTATATTTCTTTTGAAACTGCCAGTCTGTATCGTATTCGTAGAAGGTCCATCCTTGCCCTTTACCAGAAAACCATCAGCATGTGCATGAACAGCACTAATGTTAGCCAGTTCCTCAGGCCCCTCCATGAGCCGCAGATTTCGCTTTAAAAAGGCTCCATCAGGAGCATACGACTCTATAAAACCATACAAGTGATCCACGTACAGCACCTCTCCGTCCGCCCATTCAAATCTTCCCACCTGCGAACTCCGCGACGGCTGAACAAAAACAGTATCCAATTGAAGCGAAAACCTGTCGCCCACAGACAGCTCTTCGCTTGTCGTTCGCTGCTCCCCGGCACATCCCAGCAAGAAGAGCAACAAAAGCATGTAATAATATTTCATATCTTATACCTATTAAAAATTAATTCCCCTCAAACTACATGAAAAACAACTTTTAGCACTTAGAATTATTCAATATTCAAATATAGCTTCTTCTCACTAAAAAGCAAGTATATGCGACTATTAACTCCTACAAAAAGCATAGGCATCTAAAAATCAGACATCAAGTCACCTCTTCACCAGCCCTCTACCTCTAGGCATTTAGGCCGATGTACCGGTGGCATGGATATCTTTGCACCGCAAGCCAAAAAAAAAGCCCGGCAGAAAGACTACCGGACTTTTTTCAAGCATCACGAAACGAGCACGATCAGCCCCCCGTGAAAATTTTCAAAATATCATTCCCTATCGCAAAAACCATGATGGCCAACAGCAACACCATTCCTACCTTCTGCGCATTCTCTAAGAAAGCATCAGATGGAGCACGTCCTGAAATCATTTCATAAAGTAAGAACATCACATGCCCACCATCTAAAGCGGGAATCGGCAGCAGGTTCATAAAGGCTAATATCATCGAGATCAATCCCGTAATGCTCCAAAACTTCACCCAGTCCCACTGATTGCCATAAATCTTCGCCATACCGATCGGTCCACTCACATTTTTCGTGGATACCTCACCTGTAAACATCTTACCGAGCGCTCGCGCATTTATAAGCACCACGCTAAACGCACGCTCTGTGCCTTTCACCACCGACTCCCCGATGCCATACTTACGACGCACAGGCTCTATAAGTGGATTTATCGCGATACCTATCATCCCCTCCTCAGACACTTGCGCCGTTTTTTCGATCTGTTCCGAGCCACGGGCAATAGAAAAACGAGCTTCTTCCCCTTTTAGGGTGGAAAGTTTCTCCTGCAGCTCATTAAAATAAGCGATCGCTCGCCCATTAATCGCGGTGATACGATCCCCCTCCTGTAAGCCCATCGCATCAGCCGCACTACCCGGCTGGGTTTGGCTTACCTCGAATGGATAGCGGATGTTAATAAAGTTAGCCATCGCCTCCTCATTTGAGAACCGATTAATAAAGCCGCGAGGTATCTCGATACGCAGCGTCTCTCCGTTACGCTCCACGGTATAAAAACCGCCACTGCTTAACAGTGCGTCACCCGAACTTAGCTCATTCACACTCTCATACGGTAGACCATTAATATCCAGCACCCGATCTCCATCCTGAAAACCGATTTCCCTTCCGATCTCATACGCCACGATGCCATGTTCTAACACCTGATCGCGAGAAAAATACGTCTCCCCGTTTTGATAGACCAGCACCACGAAAATCACGATACCAGTCACCACATTGACGATAATACCGCCAAGCATAACGATCAAGCGCTGCCAGGCCGGCTTAGCGCGAAATTCATAGTCCTTAGGCTCCGAAGCCAGCTGCTCCGTGTCCATCGATTCATCGACCATACCCGAGATTTTCACGAAACCTCCTAGCGGCACCGCCCGATCGAATACTCCGTTTCCCCCCACTGAAAACCAAAAAGTTTTGGTGGAAAGCCAATAGAAAATTTCTCCACGCGCATGCCAAACATTTTGGCGGTAAGCAAATGCCCCAGCTCATGCAGCCCCACTAAGATGGAAAGCCCCAAAAGCAGCTGCGCGACCATTATTAATGTATCCATACTACTTGTTTACTAATTTTTGAATTAACTCTGCGCTGACCGCACGCGCCTCCTCATCCGAAGCGATTAACTGCTCCAAACTGGCATTAGCCTGATACGGCACACGTGCCAAACAGTCCTCAATCACCTCAGACATGGCTAAAAATCCAATCTTTTCCCTCAGAAAGGCCTCCACCACGACTTCATTCGACGCATTTAACACACAGGGCGCGTTACCACCTTGTTCTAAAGCCCAAAAAGCCAATTTTAAGTTCCGAAAGGTCTCCATATCCGGCTGCTCGAAGGTCAGAGCCGGATAAGCTAAGAAATCGAAACGCGGAAAAGTGGCCTGTAATCGGTCTGGGTAGCTAAGCGCAAACTGGATAGGCACCCGCATATCGGGTAGGCCCATCTGCGCCTTCATGGAGCTGTCCTGAAACTGCACGATGGAATGAATAATCGACTGCGGATGAACGATCACCTCGATCTGTTCGGGCGCTAGGCCAAAAAGCCACTTGGCCTCGATCACCTCCAGGCCTTTATTCATCATGGACGCCGAGTCTATGGTAATTTTCGCCCCCATTTCCCAGTTCGGATGCTTCAGCGCCTGTGCGCGCGTTACCGTCTCCAGCTCCGCACGGCGCATACCGCGAAAAGGCCCTCCCGAAGCGGTGAGGATAATTTTTTCTATCGGATTATGAAATTCGCCTACGAGACACTGAAAAATAGCAGAGTGCTCCGAATCCACCGGCAAAATCGGCACGCGATACTCCTCCGCCAGCGCAGTCACCAGCTCCCCCGCCACGACCAGAGTCTCCTTATTAGCCAGCGCGATCGGCTTCCCTGCTCGAATCGCATGAAGTGTCGGCTGCAGTCCCGCATACCCGACCAGTGCAGTCAGCACCACGTCGATCTGCTCCATCTGCACCACCTCACAGAGCGCCTTCTCTCCAGTATATACTTTGATCGGCAGATCAGCCAGAGCATCCCGCACCTGCTCATACAGCGACTCCTCCCCGATCACCACCACATTCGGCAGAAAGGTCCGCGCCTGCTGAATCAGCAATGCCGCATTTCGATGCGCCGTCAGCACTTCCGCTTTAAACAACTCCGGATGCGCAGCGATCACCTCTAAGGTCTGCGTCCCGATACTCCCTGTGGCGCCTAAAAGGGCAATATGCTTGATTTTTGACATGAGTAAAATTAAAACGGTTCATCCCGTTACAGGCAAAATTACACGGTATACCGGACTTTCATGCGGATTTTTAGATTTTTTAAGCATTTATCCCTTTCTCCTGAAACCTGATGGCCGTATTTTCGCTTCGTAACGATAAGATCTTTACGCTATGAAAAACTCTATCCAGTTCCTCTTGTTCTCGTCCGTAGCCTTTTTTGCAGGGATCATGGGCGCTTTTTTCTACGACACCTACCTCCGTAAGGACGTGTACAACGGGCCTATCGGCCAAAGTGAACGCGACTGGACAGCCGCCAGCTCCTACACCACCCACTGGGAGGATCCAGCATTGGCGCCAGCCCCTACCCCGAAAAGCTCCGCAGCCGCTGCACCCGTATCCTTCGTGGAAGCCTCCGAGCGCAGCAAGTCCTCTGTCGTCTTCATCAAAAATTTCTCCGGCACCGACTCCCGCCGCTACAGCATCTTCGACTACTTCTTCGGAAATGGCCCCACACAGCGCGTCAGCACCGGCTCAGGCGTCATCATGAGCGAAGACGGCTACATCATCACGAATAATCACGTCATCGAAAGGGCTGAAACCATCGAAGTAGTTCATGAAAAGCGCACCTATCCCGCTAAACTCATCGGCACCGATAAAAACACCGATATCGCCGTGCTGAAAATAGAGGCCACAGACCTCCCCGCCATCCCGAAAGGCAGCTCCCGCGACTTGAAAATCGGTGAGTGGGTTTTGGCCGTAGGCAATCCCTTTAACCTGACCTCCACCGTCACCGCGGGCATCGTCTCAGCGAAAGAACGACAGATTAATATCCTCGGCGGCGAGTTCCCTTTAGAGTCTTTTATCCAAACCGATGCTCCGATTAATCCTGGAAACTCCGGTGGGGCCCTGGTAAATAGCCAAGGCGAGCTGGTCGGCATCAATACCGCGATACTCTCACGGACAGGAAGTTACACCGGATATGGTTTTGCTGTTCCCGTGGATATCGCTACGAAAATAGCCAATGACCTCATCGAATACGGAGAGGTACAGAAAGCCCTCCCCGGCGTGGATGTGGTGGAAATCACCCCTGAGCTAGCCGAAGATATGCGCCTAAATACGCTGGACGGGGTCATCGTCACCCATGTGATCCGTAATGGCGCCGCCGAAAAGGCTGGCATGCGAAAGGATGATGTGATCCTCTCCATCGACGGCGTGCGCATCGGCGGAAAGGGCAGCTTCGAGGAGCAGCTTTCCTATTTCTACCCCGGCGATCAGGTCACGGTGCGCTTGCTGCGCAAAGGCGAAACGAAAGAACTGCGCCTGCAGCTGCAAAACTTGGAAGGGGGTACCGGCGTCATCCAGCGGGCCTACTACAGTAGCGCACTCCTCGGCGCGCGCTTGGAGGCCGTAAATGCCATCGAAAGGGATCGCTTGAATGTGGACTATGGTGTGAAAATCAGTAGCATGACACGCGGATACCTGCGCGACCTGGGCCTGAATAATGGATTCGTACTGACACGCATTAATGATCAGCCAGCGAGCAACCCGAAAGAGGTGGGCAAGTTCCTCGAAGAATACAGCGGACGCTCCGTCTGGAGGGTGTCACAGCGAATGGGCAGCGTTTTATGCAGTCCTACACCATCCGCTAAGGGCGACTCTGAAGCTCCAGTAGCTCCCTCTATGCGCGGAGGCAGTGCTGATATGGAGTAGCTGAGCCCTCCGCTCTGTAAAAGGCATGAACCTAGCCCGTTCATGCCTTTTATGTTTCTAAAATAGCCCTCAGCACCGATAACCCTATGAAAAGGTTTTGCGTTAAGGGATTTATAACGTACGTTTTGCTGTCCATGAAAACATCTACCAAACATACCCTCGACGAGTATTTTCTCGCCTTCATCGGTCACCTGCAGGAGCTGGAAGAACTGGTACGTGAAGATGAAAAAGGCTTGCTCAAGCAACCCTCGGACCTGGTCGTCTGCTTCGAGGAAACGCATGAAGCAGCCCTAGCATGCATGAGCCGCTATTATCTGGCTCAGGGTCGCGGACTGTTTTCAGGCAGCCGAGACCTCACTGTGGAAGCCTTCCACGATGACCTTATCGACGATGGGCAGGGCTGGCTCGACATGGTCATCAGCCGAATCAAAGCCACCGACATCTACCCTGAGGACGTGCAAGAAGAACTTCGCGGAAAAATCCGCAAAAAATACCTTAAACTGCTCCAAAATTTCGAAAGAAAAATGAAAAATCTACTTGATTAAATGCGCATTTCTATGCTATTTTGAGCTAATCCTAAAAATTTTTCTACTGAAATCATGCTAGAAGTAAAAGGTTTGGTGAAGCGCTTCCAAAAGCAGCTCGCCGTAGATCAGCTCGATGCACGCCTGGAAGGTGGCGAGGTGGTAGGCCTCCTCGGCCCTAATGGCGCCGGAAAAAGCACCACAATCAAGTGTATCGTCGGCCTCCTGCGAAAAGATGCCGGGGAAATTTACATCGGTGGCCATGATCACCTTTCCTTAGAGGCCAAAAGACTATTTGCGTACATTCCCGAAACCCCAAATGTGTACGACCTGCTCACCATCGACGATCACCTGAAATTTATCGCACAGGCCTATAGCCTCACCCACTGGCAGCCCTATGCGGAAGAACTTCTCGAAGCCTATGACCTGCTCGATAAGCGGGACAAGTTAGGCCGAGACCTCTCGAAAGGCATGCGCCAAAAAGTCTCTATCTGCTGTGCCCTCCTGCATGACCCGCAGGTACTCTTTTTCGATGAGCCCATGATCGGACTGGACCCGAAAGCCATCCGCCAAACCAAACTCATCTTCAAGCAGCTCAAAGAAAAGGGCAAAACCATTCTGGTGAGCACGCACTTGATCGACTCCGTAGAACACATCGCCGACCGTGTCATGATCATGAAGGCGGGCAAAGTAGTGCATAACGACACCGTAGCCAGCCTCCGCGAACAGTACTCCGGAGATGCACTTTCCTCTTTAGAAGACCTCTTTTTAGAATTGACCAAAGATGCGTGAGCTCCTACTCCTACTAAAAAAGGACCTTTGGGTGCTGAAAAATAACATCCTCCTGATCCTTAAAAACCCTTACGCCTACTGCCCTACAGCTTTTTCGTCCTCTACCTCTTTTTCCTTCTGAACCTAGGAAAAAAAAGTAATGCCGATAAGTCCATGGACGAGATTTTAGAGATGCAGGAAGAGTTTCGTAACGCCGGCCTTTCGGCCAAATTAGACGACTTTTCCATCTATGGCATGCTGACGTTTCTTGCCCTCGCCCTCGTCATCTGGCAGTGCTATGCCGCCACGAAAAAGAACGTCAGCTTCTTTAAAATGGCGGACGTCAACTTCCTCTTTGTGGCGCCCACGCGCCACCCCAGCTCCTGATCTACTACATGATCCGCTCCCTGATCCCCACGCTGGGCATCGCCGCGCTATTCACGGTCTACAGTTCTGGGCAGCTCATCGGCATGCTGGACCTCGGTGCACTGGATGTGATCCATATCTTGATCGGCATCACGCTACTGATTTTTATCCTTTCCCCCATTAAGTTCCTTATTTACACGCTGAATACCCGCTATCAGCGCCCGGACCGCATCCGGCAGGTGCTCTGGGGTGTCATCATTTTACTTGCCCTCGCGGTAGGTATCCCGGGGCTGCTGGCCGAAACCTTTTACATCGGCATGTTTAGCTGGCTAGGCTCCCCGTATTTTGAATTTTTCCCCTTCATCGGCTGGAGCCGCGGACTGATTAGCTACCTGTTCGAACAGAACCTCTGGCGCAGCGCCGCCTTCCTCGGTGTGTATAGCCTGTCCTTCATCGGGCTCATCCGCCTGGTGATCCACTTCGCAGGAGACTATTACGAGGATGTGCTGGAGACCACGAAAGCGAATGAGGAAACGCAGGAAAAAGTGAAGACGCGGCAGGCGCAAAGTGAAAGTGCTGGCGCTCTAGCCGCCAAGAAAAAGGTCGATGTGCCGCTCTTCGGGACAGGTGCCCAGGCCATCTACTGGCGTAATTATGTAGGGAATATCCGTACCGACTACCACCCTTACTTCGGCCTGTACAGCCTTGGCGTGGTGGGAATCAGCTGGATCATCGCATTGGGCAGCCGCTTTCTGGGCTGGGACCATCAAATCCTCTATTTCTATATTTTCGCGATTTACACCCTTTACGGCCTCGGAGGCTTAGGTAAAACCAATGTCGGGGACCTGAAAAAGCACTATTTTTACCTGCTGCCAGCTTCCTGGAATGCGAAAATGTGGAATTTGCTGAAAATAGATGTGGTGCAGTGCCTCCTAGTGGGCGGCTTGATGGCTGTCGGTGCCGTCCTTATCGCAGACCTCAGCTGGTTCCTGCTGCTCTATGTGCCCCTGGCCATGGTGGCGCTCTACCTTTCGGTCCTTAGTATCAGCCTAATCACACAAATCGGCGTGAAGGAAAGTTGGGATCGAAAATTCATCAAGTCGGGCATTACCCTTGCGCTCTTTTCCTTTGGGCTCCTGCCCGCCTTTGGCATCGCCTTTTTCCTGTACATCATCTCGAACCAAGCGGTCTATGGCTTTCTGGGCATGGGGGTTTGGCTCAGCATGGTGGCCCTAATTCTGCTAAATGCCGCCGCCGAGATGATCGAAAAGCGGGAATTACACGAGGTCGGTTAAGGGAGACCTCGCTCTTCTAGGCTAAGGGGGAAGGGAATATACGACATCAACTCATGCTCGTCAGCGACATTTCGCCGGCGAGCGGAGTGATGAGTTTTCGCTTGATTTCGATGGTACTGGACTCATTCGCCAGGAGATACATCATTTTCGTGATAGCCGCCTCCGTAGTGATATCCCCTCCACTCAGCACGCCTACACGCTTCAAGTCCTTACTGGTTTCATAGCGCCCTTGGATCACACGGCCCCCATTACACTGGCTGACATTAAAAATGATTAGGCCTTTTTTTACCGCTTTTTCGAGGACTTCGATAAACCAAGGCTCACTGGGACTATTCCCCGAACCATAGGTTTCCAAGACCACGCCCCGTAAATCAGGGGTTGCAAAACAACTTTCCAATACATTTGCCGTGATGCCGGGGAATAATTTGAGCACCATCACCCGGTTATCCAGCTTATTCGAATAGCGCAATTTTTTACCCTCCACAAAAGGGCGAATGGAGGCATAGTTGTAGTCGATGACGATTCCTGACTCCGCCAGTGCAGGGTAGTTTTCCGACTCGAAGGCATCAAAATGCACGCTTTGGACCTTTTTCGCACGATTTCCTCTCAGGAGCATGTGGTTAAAAAAGATGCACACCTCGGGCACGATAGGCTTTCCGTTTGCTTTCGCTGTGGCGATTTCTATCGCAGACATGAGGTTTTCCCGCGCATCCGAACGCATCGCCGAAATGGGCAGCTGGGCACCCGTGAAAATCACCGGCTTAGACAGGCCCGTGAGCATATAACTTAGCATAGAGGCGGAGTAGGCCATGGTGTCCGTGCCGTGCAGCACCACAAAACCATCGTAGCTATCGTAATTTTCGTAGATGATATAGGCCATATCGATCCAGTGCTGCATGTTCACATTTGATGAGTCGATCGGCTCCGGAAATGAAATCACCGTAATGGCAATGTTCATAGAAGTAAGCGTAGGGATTTTTTCCAGGATCTGCCCGAAATTAAAGGGCACCAAACTCCCCGTCTCATCGTAAGCCATGCCCAATGTACCTCCTGTGTAAATAATCAGGATAGAAGAGGAAATTTCCCGCTTGGCGGTGGTATTCAGTCGTACTATTTTATAATTCATGCGCCGTGACTGCTAAAAACATCGGTTACATTACGTTCTATTTGCGCGAAGAGCGCCTGCTCCTCCACCTGCAGCAGCGCCGCTAACTTCTGGGCGATGAAAGGCAGATAGGCTGGGCTATTCCGTTTTCCGCGATGTGGCACAGGAGCCAGATAGGGAGCATCCGTTTCTAGCACGAAATCGCTCAGCTCCAGCTTGGGCAGGACTTGATCCAGACCACCATTTTTATAGGTCACCACACCGCCGATACCGAGCTTGAAGCCCAGCGCCTTCATGCGGTTCGCCTGCTCCACATTCCCGGTAAAACAGTGAAAGATACCAAATAATCCTTTTAAGTCCAGCGCTTCCAGCAGGTCTAAGGTCTCGTCGATGGACTCGCGGCAGTGCAAGATCAGGGGCAGCTGCCGTTCCACAGCCCAAGCTGCCTGCACTTTTAACGCCTCACACTGCCACGCATAGGTACTTTTATCCCAGTAGAGGTCGATGCCCGTCTCGCCGATGCCCACGAATTTCTCCTGCTTGAGCCAGTCTTCCATGCGATAAAGGTCCTTTTCGAAGGTCTTCTTCACGTCGCAGGGATGCAGCCCCATCATCGGGTGGCAGCGCTTCGGGTACTGCGCTGCAAGTTCCAGCATGGGCTCTATGGTGGTTAAATCGACATTAGGCAGGTAAATATGGTGAACGCCTGCTGCCTGAATTTCCTCCATAAGGGCCGGCATCTCCTCTTTGGTGTACTTGCTGCTATACAGGTGCGCGTGTGTGTCTGTGAACATGAATCAGCTTCTTTCGGGTTGGTTTAGCGCTTCGGATGGGCATACTGCCGCCCCTTCCATGCGATTTTACTCGGGTAAAAATAATAAACTATCGTGGCCCATGAGAAAAGGGCATAATAAATTTCAAATAAAATCAGGTCGAGAGCCGGCAGTAGAGTGCCCGCCCTCCGGGCAAAGGAGCGGAGAAAATGGCTTTGAAGCAGGAGCTTAAGCCTCCAATGCCTAGCGCCAGGGCTGGATGAAAAAAGAGTAAGACCAGCCAGGCGGGATAGTAGAGCACCTGCAGCCCCAGTAGCGCCAACCAGTAGAAAGGCAGCCCTATGGCGCCAGACATCCAGCGCTTCCGCTGCCGCAGGAGGGAGAAAAATCCCGGCTTGGGTGCGGTCTCGATGCAGACTTCGGGCTGCACTTCATGGCGGCCGGCGTATCCTGCCTGCCGTATGGCCGCTGCCACGGCGAAATCCTCCGTTAGCGCGAACTTCACTTTCTCAAAACCGCCTACCCGCTTATAGGCATCCGCTGTGATAGCCATGTTATTGCCCATGCTGGTAATTGAAATGGATAAGTCATCGAGCACCTTCATAAATCCGAGGGTCAGCCACCAGTCCACCCCCTGAAGCCGTGCCCAAAGCCCATTAGGCCGCACCCGAGTCACGCCTGTAAGATAGCCGGCCGCACTTTGGCGCAAGCCCAAAACCATGTGCCGTGCCCAGGTAGGCGGCACTTGACAGTCCGCATCCGTAAACAGGTATACGTCCCCCTTCGCCTGCCGCGCCATGGTGGCGAGCGCCGCTGCTTTACCGTTTTGGAAAGCGCCCTCCACGGTATATGCGGGCACATGCACCACCTGCACATGCGGTCGCGTGGCTGCCCAGGCCTCCATCATAGCTCCTGTACGGTCTGTAGAATTATCATTCCCTAAAAGAATTTGGAGCTTATCCAGCGGGTAATCGAGCCTGTCCAAAGCCTCCAAACAGGCAGGCAGCATCTGCTCTTCGTTGCGAGCGGGAAGGAGCAGGCTGACCTCCGGAAGTGCGGCATCAGGTTTTTTTTGGGTAACGTGTACGCGAAAATGTCGCTGCAGCCGAAAGAGGAGCCACAGGTACTGCAGCAGCACCAGGCCGAGCAGCAAAAGACTCAGGTACACACTCATAGGCATTTTAAGGTATACCCGGCATCCGTTATATGGCGCAGCAGGTCGGGAAGCACACGCCGCAGCCGGGTTTTGGTTTTTTCTTGGTCATGAAACAGCAAAACACTTCCCGGGCGCATGTAGCGCACACAGGCATGCAGCACCTCCGCATCGGTCTGCCTGGGGTCTATATCTCCGCTGAGCACATCCCAAAACACCAGTTCATAGTTTTGCTGGATGGCGGGGAGGCTACGCAGGGGAATTTGCCCATAGGGCGGACGAAAAAACCGGCAGGCATAGCCCGTCTCAGCGTAAATAAGCGCTCGGGTCTGCTCGAGGTCGCTCAGGTAACGGCCTTTCGGCGTGCTCCAGGCTTTCAGGTGATGAAAGGTATGGTTTTCCAGCCCATGCCCGGCGGCGACCACCTCGCGTGCCAGTTCGGGACATTTGCGCACATTATCTCCTACGGCGAAAAAAGTAGCCTGAGCGGCGGATTTAGCCAGTAGTTCGAGAATATAGTCCGTCACCCCCGGTACGGGACCATCGTCGAAGGTGAGATACAGTGTGTGAGGATCCGGGGCCATTTCCCCTGCTGAAGAGGGGCTGGGCCTGCGGCAAATTCCGGGCAGGAGGGGCTGTAGCAGGCGGGGCATGCGATGCGGGAGTTTCATGCCGGCAGCTCTACACTTAAGAGGGTAAGATCATCTCTCCTCGGGGTGCCCGCCGAGAAAGCATTGAGCACCTCGAGGAAGCGCGTATGAAAATCCTTCGGCTCCAGGCGACACATTTCGCGTACGAAGGCATGGAAACGCTCCTCCCCGAACTCCTCCTCGGCAGGGTTCAGCACTTCGGTGAGTCCATCGGTGTAAAGGTGCAGGTGGAAGGATTCCGGCACTCTACGGGTACCTATTTCCAAAAATGGGAGGGATTCGAAGGCACCTAATATGGTCGTACCAGCGCTAAGCTCCTCACAAGATCCCGTGCTGGGAATGCTGAGCAGCGGCGGGTTATGGCCCGCATTCACGAAGGTTAGTTCCCGATCCGAAAAGGAAAAGCGCCCGAGGAAAAAGGTGATGAAGCGCTCGCCTTTCGTGCTGTCATAGGCAGTGGCATTCAGTTGTTCTACGATCTGCCGCATGTCTGTGAAGCTGCGCAAAAGCGTGCGCAGAGCGGCCTGAAAATTACTCATCAGCAGGGCAGCTGGCATCCCTTTCCCCGATACATCTGCCACACAAAAGTAGACCGTCTGCGGTTCAGGCCAGATCAGATCGTAATAGTCGCCCCCTACAGTAGAATGTGGATAATAGGTCACCATGGCTCGAAGCGTCTCGGTATAGGGCAGCACCTCCGGAAAAAGCATGCGCTGCACGGATGAGGCGATTTCCACCTCTTTGCGCAAGCGCTCCTGCTCCAGCTGCCGCTTCGCAAAACGCTTATTCTCTAAGGCTACCACCAAAATATTCGTAAGGGCCTTCGTAAAATCGAGATCTATGGGTGCATTGGCATCTTTGCGCTTCAGCAGGAGAATCGCGAGGAGCTCCTGCTTGTGGTACACAGGCACAAACAACTCCAGCTCCTCGAAAGACTGCTCCTCCCCCACTTCGATGTTTAGCTGCCCCTGCTCCCGGTCATGGCTGATCTGCTTTTCGGCCAGCCGACTGGGGACGGTGCCACTTAGTCCATGGCTGATCAGCTTGGTAAAGCTAGCGGCTTCTTTTCCATAGAGTACCAAGCTCCTGATATTAAGGTGCACCAGACAGGTAAACTTGAAAATATGAAGCAGCACCTCGGCCGTTTTATTCTCATTTATGGCCTGCGTGATTTCGAGGAGGGACTTAAGTTCCAGCTCCTTGCGCTGATATTTTAAAGATTCTGAGATCAAGGTATCGGTTTATAGTGCGTGAAGGGCTTTTAACCCTGTTTGGTGGCCAAGAAATACCAGTTGCGGATATCCGCATAGGCAGTTTCATCGAAGAGCTCCTCATCGGGACTTTTCAGGCATTTCACCCAGCCTTTTTTATGCAGGGAGATCAGCTGTTCTCGGAGCTGCTTTTCTTCCCACTGCAGGGCTTGATGTAAGGCATCGAAGTGCTGCACAAAGTACAACTCATCCAAAAGCTCATATTCTTGGTCTGTCATGATTATCGAGACAAATTTCTGTGAAGTTAAAAAGAAAACAAGAGTTTAAGAAATTAAACCCCAACTATGCGGCATTGTTCCGTGGGAGCGATGGCTCAGCAATGCATGCCGCTAGCCACATCGCTGGCGGAAGGCTCAGAACGGATTTCATTTCAGCAGAAATTGGAGTATCTTGCGTGCGCATGAAGAAGGAAAATACGCGTGAGCAGATCATTTTAGGCATAGACCCGGGCACGAATATCATGGGCTACGGGCTCATCGTCGTACGTGGAAATGCCTACGAACTGCTTCAGTATGGGGTCATCCACCTGAAAAAGTATGGCAGCCACGAGCTGAAGTTGAAAAAGATTTTTGAACGAATCACGGGCCTTATCACCGAATTTTTACCCGACCATGTGGCGCTGGAGGCACCCTTTTTCGGTGAAAACGTGCAGTCCATGCTTAAGTTAGGGCGTGCCCAAGGTGTAGCGATGGCTGCAGCCCTGGCGCGCGATATTCCGATTTCAGAGTATTCCCCAAAAAAGGTGAAGATGTCGGTCACCGGAAATGGTAATGCTTCTAAGGAGCAGGTGGCGGCCCTGGTGCGCATGCTGCTACACATCACAGAGGAGAAGGGACTGCTGGATGCTACCGACGCCCTAGCGGTGGCGATTTGCCATCATTTTCACTCGGGCCGACTACAGACGCGCGGAACTGCCTCGGGGTGGAAATCTTTTTTAGAGTCGAACCCGAGTCGCTTGGCCCAGCCTACACGCCCCAAGAAGGAGCCCGAATAGGGAGGAATTAGCGTGCTGAGGCTTTAGCCGCGTACCCTTTGGCCGGGGGCCAAAAAAACCACCGCCCGAAAGCGGTGGGAAAAATAAATCCCGTGTAGATAGAAAAATAGGATGGTTTAGTCTGTAAATCCGAAGGACGCCTTATAAGGTAAGTCCGAGAGAAAGTTTAAAGCCTCTATTGTAGACATTCGCCTCGCTATTTCTGAATACCGGTGTGGTTCCGTAGTCATAAGATGCCTGAAGGTTAAATCCGCGTGGCAGGTTGAAGCCTACACCGAATACCAGGCCGAAGTCCGTATCTCGGATGGCGTCGGTGTCGAATCCTACCGAGCTACCGAAGAGATCTCCTTCGAAGCGGGAGTTCACCAAGTAAGAAACCTGAGGACCTGCGAATACATTAAAGGCATTTCCCAAATAAAGTCTTGCTAGGACGGGCACATCCACGTAGCCCAGGACGGCGCGGGAGTTTACCAGGTCATCGTTTTGGGTACCTTTAATGGAGTAGAAAACCCCTGGCTCGATGGCGAAGGCCTGCCCTAATCCTAAGGTAGCGTAGGCACCCGCGTGAAAACCTACTCGATTATCGTAGTCAGCCCCTGAGGCATCTGAGCCTCCAAAGGTAAAAAAGTTGGCGCCACCACGTACGCCGACGCCCGTTCTACTTTCCTGGGCCTGTACAGAAAATACGGCTCCAAAAAATAGCGCAAATACAGTCAAAATGGTTACTTTTTTCATATTTCATCTGGTTTAGTTGATGCATAAAGAGAAAAAAGCATGCCAAAAATGGCTGCGCCCGAGGTGGAAATTGATTCCAATAGGGATTAAATTGAAATCAACAAGCTTTTTTACGAAATGAAACATTTAAAAAGAGGTACAAAAAGCACAGAAAAATCAGAATTAAATTTTTAAAGAATGGAAAAGGCCCTTTACAGCTGTGCATAAAAAAGCGCAGCCGAATACCATTTCAACTGCGCTTTTCAAGAGCTAATCCGACTCCTTCTGGCTCTATTCGCTGATTTTTTTATCCACATAGGAGGAGTTCATAATGCTAAGGGCACCCATATATTTTAGGCCGAATTTTAAGACATCACCGACTTGATAGCCCTTGGGGTTCGTTCCTAAATTTAGGATCAACATATCCGAGCTGGCGCCCAGAATTTCGAAATTACCATCTTCAGGCAGGAGGTATTTCGGATCCACATCCAGGAGCCCGATGTCTAAGATGGCACGAAAAGAAGACTTTCCGTACAGGCTCTCGTCTATTTCTAGCACCTCCCCCTGTGGATTCGCGGCCAGTGTTCCTGTGGGCAGCAAGGGTTTTTCTTGCATTTCGATAATTTCAGCATAAAGCTCAAAAACATCATGGTGCATCCCTTCGATGGTTTTTTCTTCGAAGAGGTCGACGCCGAAGAAGAGTGTTTCGCCTATGCGGAAGTGATTAACGCCTTTAGGGAGCTGCTGGTGCAGCAAAAGCGGGATCGTCACCGAGGTACCTGCTGACACCCAGGGGATGGATTTATTGAACTTCAGTTCGATGATTTGCTTGTAAAGGGATAGCTGGATGAGCTTATCGGCAGAGGGCATGACACCATTCAGGCAGTTTAAATTGGTCCCCAGACCGATTACCTCGATATTTGGAAGCTCGAAGATGGAGGCATAAAAGTCCACCAAATGGTCTCCCATGACTCCTTCGCGGAGGTCGCCGGTTTCCACCATGATAATGATTTTATGCAGCTTACCCTGTTTTTGGGCTTCCTCACTGATCCAGCGAATGGTGTTCAGTTCGCTATTCAAGCTGACATCGGCATATTTCACCATCTTGGAGATATTACGCTTCGAAGGGGGCTTGATGTAGACCGTTTGGATATCCGGGTTTATTTCTTTGAGCTTCGCTAAATTACTGATCCGAGAATCATGCACTTCATCCACACCGAGTCGGACAAGCTCCTTCAGGAAGCTGCGGTTACCGCAGAGGAGTTTTGATACGACACCCCAGGCGATTCCTTGCTCCTGGAAGCGCTCTTTGAGGTAGTTAAAATTAGCTTCGAGTTTACTTCTTTTTAAGTTTAGATACGCCATATTATTTTTTAAGCCTCATTTCGAGGTATTTGTTCGTGAAACCAAGCTTTTCGTAAAGTTTACGTGCCGGGTTATCGGGCTCTACATGCAGCGCTACGTCACCTTGAGCCATTTCCAGGGCTGTTTCCATTAATTTTTTTCCGACGCCTTTTCCGCGCTGGGATGCATCTACGGCGATGTAAACCAGTATGTTTTCAGGGATGTAGCCCGACATACCGGTTTTATTCATGATGACGGCTCCTACGATTTGTTGTCCCTCTCGGGCGATGACGGCAAAGCCCCCTTTATCTTTTGCTTGATCTAAGGCATAGTCTAGACACTTCATAATATCAGCATGTGCATCGCCATATTGATCTAAGTGCACAAAAAGGAAGTCTGCTATTTCCTTTTTTTGGATGTATGTAGCGTTATCTCGGGTAGAAAGTGTTTCTATTTTCATGTATGTGTAGATTTAATATTCAACTGTTCGATTTTATAAACAAGCAAAAACGTTGCTAAAGAGGCCAATAAGCCGAAAAATTTGGADCCAAGSCAAGGTTAAAGTTCAAATMAKACTAATGCAGCAGTACAGGTACCCCTGTCAGCATGCACAGATAACCGGTCCTGGAGCCCAATCCGAATTCCGGATTGTACAGGCTTAACGGTTACCGTTCTGGAGGCCAATCCGGAATTCCGGAATTGTAACCAAGCTTACCGTAACGTTCTTGAGCCATCGGATCCGGAAT
>NZ_AJYA01000028.1 GCF_000265075.1 Nitritalea halalkaliphila LW7
GAAGGTTCCGTAAATAAGGAAGGCGATTAAGCGTTTAACCACGTTTCATGGATTTATTTCTGCTTTTAAACAGGTCGATGAGCGGAAGGACGATGTCATCACGGCTGTTCAACTGCAGGTAATTGATTTGATTTTTTTACATAATTCACGCAGCTTTTCACGATCGGTCGTGAACGTGTCAGCGATGCGCTTGGAGAAGGCACCGAAGGCGGTGTTCACCCAGGTGATGCTCCCGGTTTCCCGATCCTGCAGGGGAATGATCCCCAGTGAGGGCAGGCGAGACTCCCGTGGATCCACGAGTTGTATAACGATCACGTCATGCTTTTCGGCTAAAGCTTTCAAGCGATTTTCGTACCCCTCATCGATAAAATCTGAGATGATGATGAGGATGCTGCGCTTTTTGATTAGGTTGAGGGCGAAGGTGAAAAGCCCGGTAAGATCTGTTTTTTTTTGATTTTTGGGTGGACTGAAAGATGCCTTTTACCACTTTTACACCCTGCTTCGGCCCTTTTCCAGGTAGGATAATCACCTCTTTTTCGTCCGAATAGCTGATAAGTCCACTTGCGAGCCCTCCACGATCGCGGCGAGTGTAAGGACGCCAGCCACTTCACGGCCCTTGTCCATTTTCTTTTTCCCCCGCTCGCCGATTTCCTGAGAGGCGGACACGTCGAGGAGGAAGTATACGGCTTGATCTTTATCCTCTTTAAAGGTCTTCACAAAGGTCCCATGACCCTTCGCGGAAACCTTCCATTCGATGGTCCGCACATCATCCCCATACTGATAGGGACGAAGGTCATCGAATTCCAAGCCCGCGCCCTTAAAGATGGAGCGATAGTCCCCTTGGAGGTGATTATTCGCCACTTTACGGATCATGATCTCATACTTGCGCAGCTTTTTGAGGAGTTGATTCATGGATTTTAGATTAAGCAGGCTAATTTACAGCTCTAATGGGAATAAAAAAACTGCTTTGGCAGGAAGCTTGCCCGATTTTACATGGAATTAACTAATTTTAAGCCGTGAAAAGAATCTTATTTGTATTACTTCTTCTGGGCCTGGGAGCCTGTTCGGAGCCCGATCTTCCGGAGGGCATCTTGGATGAGGAAAAGATGGTGGAACTACTCATCGACCTGCATTTGGCCGAAGGCCTGACCAGCACCTTCCCGATCCCATTCGACTCGGCACGCGTGCTGTATCCGTATTTGGAAAATGAGGTTTTCCGTAAACATCAAATCCCCGATTCTGTTTTCCATGAGAGCCTGTTGTACTACATGACAGACCTGCGTAAGATTAATCGGATGTACGAGCGTACGATCGATTCCTTAAACGTAAAAGAAAAGTTACGTAACCCTTGATTTACATGAAGTTATATCCGGAAAATCTGGAAGAAAAAATAAATTTTGATAAAGTAAAAGCGCTCATTAAAGCGCAGTGCACCTCGAGTCTGGGGACAGATTTCGTGGACAAGGTGCAGTTCTCAAAAGACTACGAACAGGTCAGCCGCTTTCTGGAGCAGACCCATGAGTTCGTACAAATCCTAAATTCTGGTGAGGCCTTTCCCAGTGCCCACTTTACGAATGTGCATCCCTACCTGGACAAGGCCCGCCTCGAGGGGACATTCCTCTATGAGGATGAATTTCATGCGCTGAAAGCTTCCCTCCACACCTTAGATGGCTGCGTACGGTTTTTTGCCAAGCATGGTGAGGAGTATCCCGAGCTGACGAAGCTGACGGGCTTCGTGGAGCTGGACGACAGCTTGTATAAGGCCATCGATCGGATAATCGACGAGAAAGGGAAGGTCCGAAATAATGCCAGTCGTGAGCTTTCTCTGATTCGCAGCCAAATTCTCTACGAGGAAAACCGCCTGCGCAAGGTGCTCGACCGCATTTTTAAAGAGGCGAAAGGGCGTGGTTTTACACCAGATGATGCCGCTGTGACCATTCGGGGAGGCCGCATGGTTATTCCCGTGCTCGCCGAAAACAAACGTAAGATCAAGGGTTTTATCCACGATGAGTCGGCCACGGGCCAAACGGTTTTTCTGGAACCCGCTGAAGTGCTCGACATCAACAATGAACTGCAGGATCTCGCCTACATGGAGAAGCGGGAGATTCGCAAGCTCCTTACGCAGCTGACGGATCGCGTGCGCCCACTTATTCCGGTGCTGCGGAAGGCGTACCATTTCTTAGGGATGCTGGACTTTATCCGAGCGAAAGCCAAATTTGCCCGACAAATCGGAGCAGTCAAACCCCAATTAGAGAAGCAGCGTGTACTGGACTGGCGAAATGCCCGGCATCCGATCTTAGAGTTGGCTTTGCGCCAGCAAGAAAAAAGCATCGTGCCCCTGCAGATGAAGCTGGACCATAACCATCGCCTGCTGGTAATTTCCGGGCCGAATGCAGGGGGGAAATCGGTGACGCTGAAAACCACAGCGCTGGTGCAGTACATGCTGCAGTGTGGGCTGCTGGTGCCGATGGACGCTGACAGCACTTGTACCCTTTTCGATCAGTTTTTTATCGACATCGGGGATGAGCAAAACATCGAAAATGACCTCAGTACCTACAGCTCGCACCTGATGAGCATGAAGCACTTCACGCGTTTTGCACATAAAAAAACCGTGCTGTTTATCGATGAATTCGGTACGGGTACAGAGCCGCTTTTCGGCGGGGCCATCGCAGAGGGGATTTTGCTGCACCTAGCCAAGTCAGGTGCTTATGGGGTGATTACCACTCATTACGGCAACCTCAAGCAGGTGGCGGCCAAGACGCAGGGCTTGGTGAACGGGGCCATGCGCTACGATGTGGAGCGACTGGAACCGCGCTATGAGTTGGAAATCGGCAAGCCGGGTAGCTCGTTTGCATTGGAAATCGCCCAGAAAATCGGGATTGATAGGGAGATCTTGGATTATGCGAAAACGCATATCGGGGAAGACCGCGTTCGCTACGATCGCATGCTGACCAAGTTAGAAAATGAGCAGCAGGCCCTACGTCGTAGCACGCAGGAGCACAAGCAGCGCGAGCGGCAGCTGCAGCAGGAGCTTAGCCGCTATGAAAAATTGGCTGCAGATCTAGAAGAAAATAAGAAAAAATATTTGGCTGAGGCCAAAGCAGAGGCGGCCAAGCTGCTCGTAGATGTAAACCGTAAAATCGAGCTGAGCATTAAGGAAATTCGTGAAAAGCAGGCGGATAAAGAACGTACTAAGGCCATTCGCGAGGAGCTGGAACTACTCAAGCAAGAGGTCCGCCCGACACTGAAAGACCGACCCAAAAAAGCCGCTGCAGAGCCCATACAGGTGATGGAAGGGGCTATTCAGGTAGGTGACACCGTGCGGCTAAAGGATAATGGAGCCATAGCGGAGGTGCTGAGCCTATCGGCCAAAGAAGCGGAAATCAGCATCGGCGAGCTCAAGTCACTCGTGAAACTGAAGCGGCTGGAGCGTATCAGCGCAGGTGAGGCCAAGCGAGAGAAACGCGTAAGTAGCAGCAGACATGCCTCCTATGCTACGGATAAAATGCTAAATTTCTCCCCGAACCTAGATATTCGTGGCCGGCGGGGAGAAGAAATCCTGCCCATAGTGCAGAACTTCATCGACGAAGGGAACATGCTCGGGGTTAAAAACCTGCGCATCGTGCATGGTAAAGGGGACGGTATCCTACGTCAGGTGACCCGCAACATGCTGCAGCACATGCCTGCCGTTCGCAAGATGGAAGATGAACATGCAGACAGGGGAGGTTCTGGCGTGACGCTGGTAACCTTAAAAGACTGAGGTAGCGAATCGTAATCCGCTGTATCGCACAAATACGCATAAAAATACCCCCAAGAACCAGTGTGCTCTTGGGGGTATTTTTATGCCCTTCGTATTCTCTGCCTATGCCTTACTTCTGACGCTGCGTTTCTGCTAGCCGATGACAGGGCGGCCTGCGGGGTTTTACTGGCGCAGGGTAAACTGTAGGACGTAAGAACCACCGATGGCCTGAATACGGCTTACAGGGCTAGTCTCTTGTTCTGCTCCCGCAGCACTCACCGTAAACTCGAGACGAAGGGTATTCGCATTACGGGTAAAGGTAATCGGCACTCCGGAGGCTGGGCGATTTCCTGCTAACAGGATGCGCCCTAAATTTTCTTCATCGGGAAAACTGAAGGTAGTGGAGGCAGGAAAAAGATCATTGGCATTCGAGCTGGAAAAGCCTTTTTCCGTCGTAAAGGTGACCGTCATGTCTTGGTAAAACTGTGTCTCCTGCTGACTGTTTCGGGTGACGAGGGACACTTCCCAAGTAGCAGAGTTGGTATTCGCCAAGCGCTGCGTGGCTTCTTGTTCCGGGGTCAAACTGGGCGCTCCACTGTCCGAGCCACAAGCAGCCCAAACGAATAGGAGTAGGATAAAATAAAGCTTTTTCATACATGTAAATTATGGCGTAAAATACTCTCTTTCCTTCTGGAATCAAAAAAAAAATCGCTATTTATATACGCTAATCGCAATATTTTTCGTGCAAAACGCATATTCTCGCGCATCGTTACTGCAGACGATAACAGTGCGATCGTTTGCATAACGCGCGATGAGCTCGAGGTACCAGTCCACCCCTTGCAGGTCTAAGTTGGAAGTAGGCTCATCTAAAAGGACAAGAGGCACGTCGGAAAAAAGTGCTAACGCCAATTTCAGGCGCTGCTTCATCCCTGAGGATAGTTCGCTGACCAACTTATCTCCATGGCTTTCCAAGTAGGTAATGGCGAGCACATCTCGTTCCGTTAAGCCAGGAAGTAGGGACTTAAATTGAAAGTGAAAATGGATGAGCTCGCGGACGCTGAGCTCTTCGGGGAGCTCCATGTAGGGGGCGACAAAACTCAAGAAGCGATATACCTCTTCTATGTCCACATCTTTTCCTCCGAATCGATAGTGGAGGGTACCATCCGTCTGGGGTAATATCCCAGAGAGGACTTTCAGTAGAGTGGATTTACCGGACCCATTACTTCCTGTGATGACCACCTTTTCACCTGCAGCAATCTGCAGCGACACCCCTCTAAATATCCATTCGTAGCGGTATCTTTTCGATAGCTGGTCTACACGAATCCCCTCTACCCCCATGCTGAACTTACTGGATATAGCCTTTCATCACCCCACGCTCGGATGAACGGATGAAGTTCACGATCTCATCCCGTTCACGCGTCGCGGGGAGGTTGATTTCGATTTCCTCTAGCGCTTTCGAATTATTCATGCTATTTAAAAAGAGGTATCGGTACACCTCCTGGATTAGAGCGATCGTTTCAGAGTCGAACCCTCTTCGCCGCAGCCCGAGGCTATTTACACCCGCATAGCTCAGCGGCTCACGCGCAGCCTTCGTAAAGGGCGGCACATCTTTTCTCACCAGTGAACCCCCAGAAATCATACAGTGCATGCCGATTTTTACGAACTGATGAATCGCCGAACTGCCACCGATTACCGCCCAGTCGTCGATGACCACATGCCCAGCCACCTGCACACTATTAGCGATGATCACATGATCTCCGACCACACAATCATGCGCGATATGCACATAAGCCATCAGTAGGCAGTGCTTGCCCACACGGGTAGTTTGACGGTCTAGGGTTCCGCGACTTATGGTCACACACTCTCGAATGGTAGTATGATCCCCTATCATCACGGTGGACGCCTCCCCCTGAAACTTCAGGTCCTGAGGCACCGCAGCGATCACAGCACCAGGGAAAATTTTACAATTTTTACCGATACGTGCTCCCGGATAAATGGTCACATTAGAACCAATCCAGGTGCCTGCACCGATTTCTACATCTTCATGAATCATCGTGAAAGGATCTACAGTGACTCCTTCCTCGAGTTTAGCATCTGGGTGAATGACAGAGAGGGGACTAATCATGCTTCTTTTTTTACGATACTAGCTGTCATCACAGCTTCACAAACCAGGGTATTCCCGACATAGGCCTCCCCTTTCATTTTGGCGATACCCCTGCGGATAGGGGCTAATAGCTCACACTTAAAAACCAAGGTATCCCCTGGAAGCACCATCTTACGGAACTTGCAGCTTTCGATCCCTAAAAAATAGGTCCAGTAGTTTTCCGGATCATCTACCGTGCTAAGCACTAAGATACCCCCGGTCTGCGCCATCGCCTCTACCTGAAGTACGCCTGGCATCACTGGATTATCCGGAAAATGCCCCATAAAAAACGGTTCGTTTATGGTCACATTTTTCACCCCCGCCACTACCGTACTATCCAGATAAATGATTTTATCCAACAGCTGGAACGGGTAACGATGCGGCAAAATATTACTAATCTGATTAATATCCATTACCGGTGGCAGCTTGGGATCATAATGGGGAATATGGCTAGGGCCTAACTTCTCCATCGCCCGCTTCAGCTTTTTGGCGAACGCCACATTCGCTGCATGTCCAGGCCTGGCGGCCAAAATCTGGGCCTTCAAGGGACGTCCCACCAGCGCGAGGTCTCCTACCACGTCCAGTAACTTATGCCGTGCAGGCTCATTTTTGAAGCGAAGCTTCACATTATTCAAGATCCCTTCTTTTCGAACCTCCACGCGGTCCTTGTTGAACATCTTCGCCAAATGCGCTAACTCCTGCTCTTCCACCACGCGATCTACCACCACGATGGCATTATTTAAATCTCCGCCTTTAATCAGGTTTTGATTGTAGAGCATTTCCAGCTCATGCAAGAAGCAGAAGGTCCTGCAAGAAGCGATTTCAGGTTTAAACTGAGAAATATCGGTGATGCTCGCATGCTGACTCCCCAGCACTGGAGAGTTATAATCCACCATCACCGTCACGCGGTAATCGTCTAGCGGCAAGGCAGCCATCTCCACCTCCCGAGCAGGATCCCGATAAGAAATACTTTCGGGCACTTCAAAAAAGCGTCTCAGCGCATTCTGCTCTTCGAAACCGGAAGCTTCCAGCACCTCGATAAACTGAATAGAAGAACCATCCAAAATCGGCGGCTCCGGTCCGTCCAGCTGGATCAACACATTATCGATTTCCAGTCCAACCAGTGCAGCCAGCACATGCTCCACCGTGTACACACGAGCGCCACTTTGCTCTAAAGTGGTCCCCCGAGAGACATCCACCACGTTATCGACATCCGCGTCGATCGTCGGCATCCCCTCTAAGTCCACGCGCTGAAACTTGTAGCCATGGTTAGGCGGAGCAGGTAAAAAGGTCATGTTTGAAATCACACCCGTGTGCAGTCCCACACCAGACACTGTCACCTGCTTCTTGATCGTATGCTGTTTTACCTTCATCGGTACTTTTTTCCTTGCGATTTTTTTTAGATCGGCAAATTTAAGCCTTTTTTTCCAGTTCTTTTACCTTCTCTTGGAGTTCAGGTAGTTTTTTAAAGATGGCATAGGCCTTTAGGAAGCCCTTTAAATCCATTCCCATATAGCCAAAAAGCGTAGTTCCCGGCTTGTTTACTGATTTAGAAATGCCCGTGCTAGCACCCACTGTCGTGCGATCTGCCAGATTCAGATGCCCGACGATCCCTGCCTGGCCGGCGATCACACAGTTTTTCCCTAAAGTAGAAGAACCGGAAACCCCCGCCTGCGCAGCGATGACCGTATGTGCACCGACCACCACATTATGTGCCAGCTGCACTAAATTATCGATTTTCGCTCCTTCCTCTATGCGCGTAGCCCCCATCGTAGCGCGATCCACGGTCGTATTCGCCCCGATGCGGACATGATCCCCTAAAATGACCTGGCCGATCTGCGGGATAGCCTTATAAGAGCCATCATCCTGCGGAGCGAAACCAAAACCATCAGAGCCGATCACCGCACCTTCATGGATGTCACAGTAGGCACCGACGATCACCTCCTTGCAAAGCTTAGCCCCTGCACGAATAATCGTTCCAGCGCCGATTTTTACCCCATCGCCAATGTAGGCATGCGGATAAATTTTCACCCCATCACCGATGCTACAGTTACGACCGATATAGGAAAAAGCCGCGCGGTAAACCCCCTCTCCTACCTGGGTACCCTCCCCACAATAACTGGGTTCCTCCACACCGCTTAACTCCTGCTGGCTGAGCTGTTCGTAGGCTGTTAGCAAGTCTGTAAAGGCCGTATACGCATTTTTTACCCGGATGAGCGCCGCGTTTACTTTGCGCTGGGGCGCAAAGTCCTCCGACACGATCACCGCCGTAGCTTCTGTTTCGTACAGATAAGGAACATACTTTTCGTTCGCTAAAAAACTGATGCCACCAGGCTTCCCTTCCTGAATCTTATCTAAACGCGAAACCTTTAGACTGCCATCACCCTCTACGCTACCGTTTAATAATTGTGCAACTTGCTCTAAACTAAACTCCATTCCTCCGTTTTTATGCTCACAAATTTAGGCTTTTCGCTTTACAGGCATAATATTTTTTCACGATTTTGCTCATGGCTTTGATGTTAGGGAGATCCGCAGCCTGCGCCACATCGATGATTTCACCTTTCTTGGTCTGAATTAAAATACGCTCTTTGGCGACATAGGCGAAGTTACTGATAGCGCCATGGGTGAAGAAGTAGTCCACATGCTCCTCACGTAGTCCGCAGCGCTTTTTGGTTTTAACCCGAAGGGCTTCCAGCTCCTCCACAGAAAAGGACTGACTCGATAGCGTCACTTTAAACAAGTTACGTTCCAAAAGCATCTGAGAGATGCCGCGCAGCACAGGGTCCGCACTGCCCTTCCAGGTTTTTACACCTGCCCAGATGTCATAGTCGTCTAGGGAAAGAAAGGATTTTAAAAGGGAAGGATCGGATTTAAAATCTTGTAGCCGAGCAGGTTGTGCTAAGAAAACCGCGAGCGCATCGGTGGCAGGAACTGCTGCACCTTCCATCCCTAAGTGCTGCGCGCGACGGACAAGATTGATTAGCATTTTTTCGGCACTGACGGTGGTTTTATGCAGATATACCTGCCAGTACATTAGCCGACGTGCGGAAAGAAAGTTTTCGATACTGTAAATACCCTTCTCCTCCACCACCACTTGGTCATCTACGATGGCCATCATCTTGATGATACGATCAGCCCCAATAGTACCCTCCGAGACGCCGGTAAAAAAGCAGTCGCGCTGCAGGTAATCCAGGCGATCGATGTCCAGCTGGCTGGAGACCAGCTGGTGAAAAAAGCGGCGCTCATACGTATCGGTAAACATGCGGATGGCCAGACTGAGCTGTCCGCTATGCTGGGTGTTTAGCTCCTCCATGATCATCAGGGAGAGTTCTTCGTGGGTGATGCCCTGTAAAATGCTGAACTCTAAGGCATGGGAGAAGGGGCCATGACCGACATCGTGTAATAAAATCGCGATTATGGCTGCTTCGTACTCTTCTGGCGTGATTTCTGTGCCTTTGGCACGAAGGTGATCCAGGGTGACCCGCATTAGGTGCATAGCGCCTAAGGCATGGTGGAATCGGGTATGGAGCGCTCCGGGATAAACGAAATCAGTTAAACCCAGCTGCTTGATCCGCCGTAACCTTTGAAAGTAGGGATGTGAAATGAGGGTGAAAATCAACTCACTGGGGATCGTGATGAAACCATACACGGGATCATTGAT
Source organism: Nitritalea halalkaliphila LW7 (assembly GCF_000265075.1). Taxonomy (GTDB): domain Bacteria; phylum Bacteroidota; class Bacteroidia; order Cytophagales; family Cyclobacteriaceae; genus Nitritalea; species Nitritalea halalkaliphila. The sequence continues at coordinate 9,544 of NZ_AJYA01000028.1, forward strand.
TATTTTCTGACTTTTCAATGGGGTTCTACAAAGGCCTTTAGTGTAAACAATGCTAAATTTAAAAGGAAAAAACGACAAGTATGCAAAACTATAAGATTTTATGGGCGGACGACGAAATCGACCTGCTGAAACCACATATATTATTTTTGAGCCAAAAGGGCTATCAGATTACTACGGTGAACTCCGGAATAGACGCTATCGAAAAGGTGGAAGAGGAAGAGTTCGACTTGGTCTTTCTGGATGAAATGATGCCCGGGATGACGGGGCTGGAAACCCTACAGCAGGTGAAGCTCATGCGGCCGCAGCTGCCCGTGGTCATGATCACGAAAAGCGAGGAAGAGCATATCATGGACGATGCGATCGGAGGGAAAATCGCTGATTATTTAATAAAGCCGATCAATCCCAATCAGATTTTGCTGTCGGCAAAAAAAATCCTACAAAACAAGCAGCTCATCACTGAGAAAACCAACTTAAGCTACCGGCAGGACTTTATGAACATCAGCATGGCCTGCAGCGATGCAGATACCCATGAAGAATGGACGGAAATCTATAAAAAACTTACCTACTGGGAGTTGGAAATAGACAAAACCGAAAACAAAAGCATGCAGGAGGTCCTCGACACCCAAAAGGTAGAGGCCAATTCGGCATTTGCTAAGTTCGTGAAAAAAAACTATGTGGAGTGGCTGAAGGAGCGTAGTGAAGACAAGCCACTGCTCTCTCACCGCGTACTTCGCGAGCGTGTCTTCCCCCATCTGAAAAGCGGGCGCCCCCTGTTTTTAGTGGTCATCGACAACTTGCGCATGGACCAGTGGGAAATTTTAGAGCCCCTCATTTTGCAGTACTTTTCGATTAAATCCCGAGATGCCTACTACAGTATCCTTCCTACGACCACGGCCTTTGCGCGGAACGCGCTCTTCAGCGGCCTCATGCCTTCAGATATGGCACGCTTCCATCCGGACCTCTGGGAAGGGGAAGACACCGACGAGGCGAAGAACAATAAGGAAGAAGAATTTCTCGGGGAAAACCTCCACAAACATCGCCTGTCCGTGAAATACAGCTACCATAAAATTTTACAGGCGAACCAGGGCAAGCAGGTGCTCGATAATTTTAACAACCTGCTGCACAATGACTTGAATGCTTTGGTCTATAACTTCGTGGACATGATGTCCCATGCACGTACCGACATGAAGATGATGCGTGAGCTGGCGCCGAATGAGTCCGCCTACCGCTCGCTGACGAAAAGCTGGTTTGAGCACAGCTCCCTTTTCGAGCTCTTTAAGCGTGTGGCCGATGCTGGCGCCGAGCTGATCGTGACCACCGACCATGGCACCAAGCGGGTGAACAAGCCCTATAAAATTATTGGCGATCGAAATGTGACGACGAATCTGCGCTACAAACAGGGCAAGAACCTGAATTTCGAGAGCGGAAAGGTCTTCGAAATCGAGCGCCCGGAGGATGCCAAGCTTCCCCGCTTTAATGTGACGACCAGCTATGTGTTCGCGGTAGAAGATTACTTTTTCGCCTACCCGAACAATTATAACTACTACGTAAACTACTTTAAGGATACTTTTCAGCATGGAGGTGTGTCTTTAGAGGAAATGATTGTACCTTTGGTGCATCTTAAGCCGAAGTAAGCGGAGTGAAGTGAAGACAGAAACGATTTCCTCTTTAGAGCAGCTGCCGGAGCTGGCGCGGGCCCTTATTGCCTTCGCGGGCATGGAGCGCATCTGGGTCTTTCGTGGTGCTATGGGCGCCGGAAAGACGAGCACGATAAAGGCCATTTTAGCCGAGATGGGAGTGACGGACTCCGTCCAAAGCCCGACTTTTGCTTGGTGAATGCCTACGCCCTAGCCGACGGCGCGCCTGTCTATCATTTTGACTGCTACCGGCTCGAAGGCTTCGAGGAGGCCTTAGAAATCGGCTTAGATGAGTACCTCGAAAGTGGTGCTTACTGTTTTATCGAGTGGGCAGAGCGGATTCCGGAACTCCTTCCAGAGCACTTCCTGCTTATCGATTTAGAGGTTTTAGGCCCCGCAGAGCGAAAAGTTCAAGCGACACACATTTAAGCACTACCCGCATGAAACAAAAGATTTCAGAACAAACGATCGGAATACTCCCTCAGACAGAAGTGCAGGCGGTAAAAAAGAAGGGAAAGGAGCTGCGCGTAGGAATTCCACGCGAACTTGGCGAGGGTGAAAACCGTGTGGTGCTCACCCCGGAAGCCATCCGCCTGCTCAGCTTTAACGGAATCCAGGTCTGCGTGGAAACCGATGCTGGAAAAAGCGCGCATTTTAGCGACCGAGCCTATTCAGAAGCTGGCGCAAAGGTCGTCTACAGTGCAAAGGAGGCCTTAGAACAGGAAATCGTGCTGAAAGTAGATCCCCCGACTGCCGAGGAAATCGAACACATGAAACCCGGATCCACGCTTATTTCTGCCCTGCAGGTAGGAAAACAGGAAAGCGGCTACTTTCATGCCCTCAATCAAAAACGCATAACAGGACTCTCCTTCGAGCATTTAGAAGATAAAGTTGGCGGCATGCCCGTGGTGCGTGCCATGAGTGAAATCGCCGGCAGCTCCGTGATGCAGATCGCCGCCCATTATCTTAGCAGCGCCCATAAGGGCAAGGGAGTCTTGCTCGGCGGCATCACGGGTGTCCCGCCTACAGAAGTGGTCATCATCGGCGCCGGCACCGTAGCGGAATATGCCGCCCGAACAGGGCTCGGCCTAGGTGCCTCCATAAAAATTTTTGACAACCAGCTGTACAAGTTGCGCCGTATCAAGCAGCTACTGGGCCAGCAGGTCTATACCTCCACCATCGACTCCGTGGGACTCGCACAGGCCTTACGGGAAGCAGATGTGGTCATCGGCGCCCTTCGCGCTGAAAAAGGCCGAAATAAGTTGGTCGTCACCGAAGAAATGGTAGCAGAGATGCGCCCCGGAAGTGTGATCATCGATGTCAGCATCGACCAGGGGGGCTGCATCGAAACCTCTGAGCTGACGACACACTTAAACCCCACCTTCGAAAAATATGAGGTACTCCACTATGGCGTGCCTAATATCCCCTCCCGTGTGCCCCAAACGGCCTCCATCGCGCTGAGTAACATCTTCACCCCGATCTTACTGCAGATGCAAGACTTGGGCGGCGCCGAGGAGATGATCTTTAATTATCGCTGGTTTTTAAAAGGGATTTACACCTATCGAGGCAGCCTCACGAACGCCTACCTCGGCAGGGTCTTTGGGCTGCCACATAAGGAGCTCCAACTCCTTTTAGCCGCCCGCTACTAAAAAAGGCCTTTTAACGCCCAGCCTACATCAATTTATCAGTAAATAGACTGTTGATAATTTTGTTAAAATAACAGAAGGGTTTAATTTGCGCCCACTTTAAAATTGACCATTCTTATAAAAAGTTTTTGATATGATGAATCCATGGCACGATGTGCAAATCGGAAAAGATGCTCCTGAATATGTGATGGGTGTTATCGAGATCCCTAAGGGTAGCAAGGGGAAGTATGAGTTAGATAAGGAGACGGGCATGCTTCTCCTAGACCGTGTGCTTTTTTCTGCGGTGCATTACCCCGCTAACTATGGCTTCATCCCACAGACCTACTGTGACGATAACGATCCCCTGGATATTTTAATCATCTCTCAGATCGACATCCCTTCCATGTGCCTGGTAAAGGCAAAAGTCATCGGTGTGATGCGCATGATCGATGGTGGCGAGGCAGATGATAAGATCATCGCTGTAGCGGCAGACGATCAGTCCGTAAATTACATTAACGACATCGACGAGCTCCCTCCTCACTTGATGAAAGAGGTGCACCGCTTCTTCGAAGACTATAAAAAATTAGAGAATAAGGAAGTAAAAGTGGAGGACTTCTTAGGGAAGGCTGAAGCTTACCGCATTATCCAAGAGAGCATTGAGCTATACGATAAAACCTTCCGTAAGGAAGCCTAAACATCAGAAGAGCCCGCTGATTCTAGCGGGCTTTTTTACCTTTCTGCTGCTGTGGGGAGGTATTTTTTCTTTGGCCTTCGGCCAAAACGAACGCACAAAAGAGACGCTCACCGAAAATCAAGCGCGACGACAGGGACGCAGCGCCGTAGATAGCAGCGCGCACAAGACCTCTACCTCCGAAAAATGGACGTTATCAGGCTATATCGAAAGCTACTATGGCTTTGATTTCGGGCAGCCCTTCGATCAACTTCGCCCCGACTTTTTCTTTAATTTCAAGCGGCATAATGAATTTAACATCAATCTGGCACTGGCACAGGCGAGCTACAGGGATGGGCGGCATCGGGCTACCTTAGCACTGATGGCGGGTAATTATGCCCAGTTTAACTTGGCCGATGAACCCACTTGGGCGCAGTTCCTTTACGAAGCTCGGTGGGCTATCGCTTGCATGAAAAAATGTGGCTAGATGTGGGGATTATGCCCTCGCATATCGGTTTTGAAAGTGCTATCGGCGCAGTGTGTGATCACCTGACACGCAGCTTACTGGCCGAAAATAGCCCCTACTTTCTGACAGGTGCGCGGCTCACCTATGCGCTGCATCCGCAGCATACCCTGGTACTCTGGGCGACGAATGGCTGGCAAAATGTGCAGCGGCAGCCTGGCGTCCAAGGCATAGGACTGGAGACTGCAGGTGGAGTCGCGACCCCGAGAGGACTGGACCATAAGCTATGCCAACTATTACGGGAATGAGGGCTTGCAGCCCGTTCAGCAGCCCCGATTTTTCCAAAACTTTTACACGCATTTCGAGGGACTTCCGAGCTGGAAGTTCACGCTTGGCTTCGATTATGGGATACAGGCAGGGCTGATACGACCCGTAGATTACTGGCAGGGAGCCACACTATCAGTACGCAAAACATTAGGCGAGCGGCTGGCGTTGGCAGGACGCCTAGAACAATATGCTGATCCGGCCGGAACGATTTTAGTGGACCCTAATCGTCTGAGCGGCTATTCTTTAAATCTGGATTATCGAACAAGTGCGCAGAGTCTCTTTCGCATCGAATACCGACAGCTGGCCTCCGATCGACCTTCTTTTTTACTGCCTGATGCAGGCGTCTCACGTTTTAACAGTGCGCTCACTGCTTCCTTTAGTTTATTTTTCGGGGAAGGGTTTTAATTGCCTTTTTTAGCGTTTTTCGGCTTTACACGCGCCTTGGGGCACTTTTTGCGCAAGTATTCCACGAAAGCGCTGTAACCTTCATGTTCATGATTACTGAGCTGAATAGAAAAATGGTCCTGAAAGGCGAGTGTAAGCTGCCGAAACTCCCGCTTATTGGCTTGCACCACCTCTTCCTCCCAGGCTAGCACTTGTTGGAGCGTATAGGTTTTGGTCAACTTTTTCACGGGCCATCGCAGGATGATTTTATTGCCGCCTGCGGCGACGAACTTCATGCCGGCCAAAATCTTTACTACTAGCAGCAGGATAACCAGGGTAAGCACGGTCGTCCCGATGAGGTAGAAAAGAAAGTGGAAGTTTCTGGAGATGGCAAAATCCCGCAGTAAGAACACCAGCCCTGTAAGCAGGAGGAGTGTGATAAAGGTGAGGGAGAAGTACGTTTGTCTTTTCGGCTTACAGTGAATCATGTAGGGCTTTTAGTTCCGCAAGTTTTCGGTCTACGAAGGTAACTAATTCGGGGAAAAAGGCCTTAAAATGCTGTTCGAAAGTATCGAAATTCTCCTGTAGCGACACATGTGCATACTCCATATTAGACTCAAAGCGGGTGCGCTGTGCCATTCCGGACATGGCCTTACGAATACCCTCTAAGGTGCTGTAGGCATAGAGCCAATTATAGCGCTGCATCATGTCGAAGGCAGGAAGGAACTTGTCGGGTAGAATCTCCCGATGGCTTTCTAAAAGGGCATAACTTTCCTGGGCGAAAACCTCCAGTGGTTTCGCGTGGTACTCAGACCAGTTACGGCCTAAGAAATAATCAAAAAACATGTCCGTAATCACGGAGGCGTAGCGGCCATGACGTGTTCGGAGTAGGAGCTGGGCGGCTTTTACCTCAGGATGCGCATCCGTAAAAGCATCGATCTCACGATGTAAGCGGATGCCGATGGCAATCTCCGCTTCATACATTTCTTCCACTTTCCCACGAACAAAATCACCAATAAAGTTTCCAACTAAAACCTTAGGCTCGTCAAAGGATAGGTACGCGTGGGCTAAATAGTTCACAGTACTGGGTTCAAATTATAGGCAAAAGGCAAACCTCCTTTAGGTCCTAAGTCGCTGCATGTGGAAGCCGTGGGCTACTTCCCTGTCAGCGACTTTTGAAGACTAACAAAGATAGCCTTTTCTGTAGGAATTCAAAAAAAACGATGCATGAACCTATGCTGTAGAATTTCATAGGCAAAAAAATGCAGTTTATCTTTAAGCTACCTGCTAGGGCTGGAAACAAATCCTTTCTCCATCAGGTTTACAACCCGATTATGCAAAACGATTACCAAGAGGCTTTACAGCATACTTTAAGCCTTCTCAAGCAGGAATGGGCAGCAGACTTAGCCCTCTATAAGACTAAATTTTTAAGCAGCAGCATCGCGGAAAAAAAAAGAAGCAGGCATCTGCTGGTATCCCGTGCAGGTGCGTACCAGTAGCTTCACCTTAGCCGACCGTGTGCTCATCGAAGTGGAGCGTTTCGATCAGTTGGACCATGATTTCCAGAGTGGCAAGTCGGTAACGGTCTTCACCTTTGCGCCGCAGGGCGCCAGTGGCAGCGCCAGTCTGAATGGGGTCATCAATTATGTGCGGAAGGAAAAAATGGCCATCACCTTAAATGTGGACGAGGTACCTCAGTGGCTGCTGCACGAAAAAATCGGTGTGGATCTGCTCTTCGACGAGGCCTCTTACCGGCACATGGAATCGGCCATGCGGCGGGTAATCAAAGCGAAGGGAGATCGAACCGCGGAGCTTAAAGAAGTGCTTCTCGGGGCTCAACCTGCTCGCTTTTCTCCGCACGCTACCCTAATCGCTCCGAACAGGGCCCTGAATCCACCACAAGAAAAGGCGTGCCAACTCATCCAGCAGGCGGAGGATGTGGCCTTAGTCCATGGCCCTCCCGGAACGGGGAAGACCAGTACGCTGGTGCAGGCCATCCTGACGGCGAGCTATACCTATCCACAAGTGCTCGTATGCGCCCCCAGTAATGCGGCGGTAGACCTGCTGACGGAGCGCCTCGGAGAAGCTGGGCTGGAAGTGCTGCGGCTAGGCCATCCTGCGCGGATCGATGCGCCCATTATTGCCTCCACCTTAGATGCCCGTATCGCAGCACACGATAGCTATAAAGAGCTCAAGCTCCTGCGCAAAAAAGCGGAAGCCCTACGGAAACAAGCCGGCAAGTACAAGCGGAATTTTGGCGCAGCCGAGCGTGCCGCCCGCAATCATGCCCTTCAGGAAGCGCGGATGCTAAAGGAAAATGCGCGTCATCTCGAGGACTACATCCACTACGATGTGTTTCAGCGCGCGCAGGTAATCGCCTGCACCCTCGTGGGAGCTGCCAGCGCCCAGCTAGATGGCTACCGCTTTCCGCTCGTCTTCATCGATGAGGCAGCCCAGGGACTGGAACCTGCCACCTGGATCCCTATTCTCCGTGCGGATCGTGTGGTCATGGCCGGTGACCATTGCCAGCTTCCCCCAACCATAAAATCCTTCGAGGCAGGCCGTGCGGGCCTATCGCGGACGCTTTTCGAAAAGGTAATTCAGCGCCAGCCAGAAGCGGCCGTCATGCTCGAAGTACAATACCGGATGCCCGAGGTGATCATGCGCTTCTCTGCTCAGACCTTTTATAAGGGAAAACTGCAGGCGGCGCCCATCACCGAAACACACCGGCTGCATCCCAATGAGCCCATCTTAGAATTTATCGACACAGCGGGCACAGGATTTCTGGAACATAAGGAAAAAGAYAGTCTCAGCACCTTAAACGAACGGGAGGCGGTGGCCCTGCTGCGCTACCTGGAGCAGTGCATCAGGCGGCTGGGCATCGGGCACATGAAGCAGGAAGGTTGGAATATCGGCCTTATCGCACCCTATAGCGCCCAAGTGCGTGCACTGCGGCATCATATCTTTGAAACCTTTCAATTTCCGAATCTAAAGGCCTTCTCGGAGCTCCTGACCGTGAATAGCATCGACGGATTTCAGGGACAGGAGCGGGACATTATGGCGATCAGCCTGGTACGTGCGAATGAAACCGGGGAAATCGGCTTTCTTTCGGATATCCGTAGGATGAATGTGGCCCTCACCCGGGCCAAAAGGAAGCTAATCGTCATGGGCGACAGCGCCACGCTCAGTCATCATCCCTTTTATGCTGATTTTATCGACTATGTAGACCGCCACGGATCCTACAGCAGCATTTACACACTACCGGACCTGATCGAAGGCCTGTAAAGCAGCAAAAGGAGAGCGGGCCAGCGATGCTTTCTCAGCGCCAACTCCACTACTCTAAAAAAGAGTCGAAGAGCAAGTTAAAGCGGTAATCTCGGAAAGCAGGTAAGGCTTCCACTTGGGGGGCCGTTTCCCAAAATTCATGGGAAGTATAAAATTGCCCAGAGAGGTCTTCTTTCGGTGGCAAGGCCACCGCTTGCAACTTCGTTTGCACATCGTACGCCATGGAGCCCCCTCTTTTCAATTCTTGGAAATTTTGGATATGGAGCGTCATCGCCTTTACGAAATAACGCCCCGAGGCATCTTGCGACGTCCAAGCCTCCACCTTCCGCTGCTGCGCTTTCACATATTTAAGCGCCGTGAGTTTGCTGAAGGCTGCAAATCGCAGATTTTCTGCACGCAAGGATTTGGGACTTTGTTCATAGCGCACATACTGCAGCGTAGTATCGGATTTCTGCACCCAAAGCTCGCCGTCATACTCCGCTTTAGCCTTCTTGGCCTTAAAGCGAATCCTGTACTTTTCCGAGTCTTCCTGCTCTAACGCATACTTAAAATGATGCATGTACAGCACATCCAAAAAGTCGGGCACAGTGGAGGCATGGGTGAAGAGATCGATAGAGCGATTCAGTACCTTCGGTCGATACAGAGGTGCCAGTAAGTCAGCGTCCCAGCGTGAAGTATCCTCCCTGGAGGTAAGAAAACGATAGGTTGCCGGTCTTCTCCCCTGATCTACGCGGTCAAGAAGTAAAAATTGCTCGCGCTGGAATACCGTATCTTTGGTTTCCACTTGCTCCAAGCTTCCGAACTCATAACGTACAGCGATAGGTCCATAGACATTGGGGTCGCCTAGTTTTTTGATCACTGCACGCATCAGCTCTTCTTCGTCCACCGGACGGACGACAACTTCTTCTAAGCCTAGGGTCACTGCTGTCAGCGTGAGCACCAGTGGCTGCTGGGCATCTCGGGTATACGCGATAGCATCTGAAGAAAAGCCCATACAAGACACCTGAAGCGTCCCAGAATCCGGCGCACCTTTAAAGATAAACTCCCCTTGCGCATTTGCGACAGTATAGCGATCTGCCACCTGCAAAATCGCATACGGCACAGGTTCTCCCGCTGTATCTACGACTGTTCCCCGAAGGTCAAACTCCACCGCAGTAAATAGCATAAGTAAAAAAAGTAGGCTCATTTTAATTCCATTTCAAGTACCACAAACAAAGCGTCGGAGTCCATCAGCCCCTCAAACTGGCTCCCCTCCGATTCGGATAGAAACAAGCGGATATAATCCACATCCATCACACTATAAAAGGTATTTCCCTTACTGGCCATCGGCTGTAAGCAAGCAAAAGAAAGAATAAAATCATCTACCGACTTGTCCTGAGGCCGAAGCTCCTGAAATGAAAGCCGCTTGATATCCAGCATGCGATAGGCGGGCACTCCCGCTTCCGAAAAGTAAAACAACAGTTGATCACCTACTAGGAGGAAAGCATCTGCGTGGGTGATTAAATGCTCGGGAAGGTTTTCTTGCGCCAGATCCTCGAAGCTTGTGGCCAGACGCCCTTCGAAATCAAAAGTCACCGTTTGTATCAGCTCCCCATCTGCGGTGAACAGGTAGAACATATCACTCAGTGGCAGATGAAAAAAGAAGCCTCCACCCGGAAGTCTCCCCGAAAACTGTTGCGGCAGAAAGTCCAGCAGTGGTTCTTCTGGCTTGGGCAGTCGCTCCTGTAGTACCTCACCGGTGCCCGCAGCCACTTGTACGAGTAGGTACTCTCTTTCCGTATCATAGCCCGCATAGAGCCAGAGGGTTTCGCCTTCGGCAAAGAGCAGTTTTTCAAAGCCAAAAGAGATGCGCACGCTTTGCACGAAAGTGCCATCCAGCGTAAACTGCTCAATCTTCCGCCCTGGGGTAAACAAATAGAGAAAGCCTGCCTCCTCATCGACCACAAAATCATAAAGGTTACCCCCTTCGAAGCCGCGAATCGAATGGGAGAAGGCGCCGGTTTCGGTGTACACATGCAGCGCGCGACTCGACTCCTCGTCCAGGACATACAGGTGCTGTTTCCCTACTTCTAAGCGATTCACACCGCCCATGCCCCCCTCCTCTCCCAGTTCGGTAAACCGAACCACACGAAAGGCATCTAGAAACGTGAGCTGTTCTGCTGCTTGTAAAACAGGAAGTGCATCTGTGGTTGTTCTCTCCGGCTGGCAGGAGGTGAGAGCACTCCAGCTAAGAATCAGGCAAAAAATCCGCGTAAGCTTAATCTATTCCGCATCATATCGGGTTTTTAAATAAAAATTGAGTATTTACTGCCTAAAAGGTAATTCATTCTCAAAAAAAAAAACAAACCACACAAATATTTGACTAAAAATAATTTAGATTTTTGGCCGGTAGGCCAGATCCAGCAGGCGCAGCATATTCCCAAAGTGCGGGGCGGCTGCTTCCACTTCTTTCGGAATGGCGCGGCCATGTAGTTTCGCTAAAAGCAGCCCATACAGTACATTTAGGAACAGCTGTACTTCATGAGCAGGTGCCTGCTCCCCTGCCTCCAGCATAAAATAAAGCACATGGGGGCGGCAGGGGCTGTAGGCTTCCCGGTAGTGAGGATCCGACTTCACCAGCTCCCAGTGTAGGTGCGCGAGCTCATCGACTAAAGCCTGCGTGGTCGATAGATGGCCCTGCTGCATGCATCCTTCCGCCTGCAGCTGTGCGGCGAGGCCCGCGAACCAGTCAAGACAGGCCTTTTTTTCCGCCTCCGGGATCGGGTAATGGGCCACCACATGGGTCTCGATCAGGCCTAAATCCCCATCAAAAGCCCGAATAAGGTCTTCCATCTGGTACATGTAAAGGAGATACTCCCCGATATGCTCCTCGCGTTTTCGTGCGGCTACTGCTTCCATGGGCGCAAGTTACAACAATCTGCGCCTTTCGGAAAATGCAGGCAGGAGCATCCGCCAAACTTTTCCTCCTGCCCCTACGTTCAGCCTAGGGATAATCCTGCAATCTTTAGAAGAGAATGCCGAAAATCCATAGTAATTCATTACTTTTGCATCCAATAAGGATATGAAAAACATTCGAAATTTCTGTATAATCGCCCATATCGATCATGGGAAGAGTACGTTGGCAGATAGGCTGTTAGAGTTCACGCAGACAGTCACGGAGCGGGAGATGCAGGCCCAGTTATTAGATAATATGGACCTGGAGCGGGAGCGTGGCATTACGATTAAGTCGCATGCGATCCAGATGAAGTATGTCTATAAGGGAGAGGAATATACCTTAAATCTTATTGACACACCGGGTCACGTGGATTTCTCCTATGAGGTTTCGCGCTCGATCGCGGCCTGTGAGGGGGCCCTGCTTATCGTGGATGCTTCCCAGGGCATCGAGGCGCAGACGATCTCGAATCTCTATTTGGCCATCGGCCAAGACCTAGAAATTATTCCCGTTCTGAATAAAATCGACCTGCCGGGCGCGGACCCTGAGGCGGTCTCCGATGAGGTGATCGACTTGATCGGCTGCGCGAAAGAGGACATCGTTTTGGCCTCCGGCAAAGAAGGTATCGGCATCGAAGACATCCTAAATGCGGTGGTGGAGCGTATTCCAGCCCCGGAGGGAGACCCGGACGCCCCGCTGCAGGCGATGATTTTCGATTCGGTATACAATCCTTTCCGCGGCGTGGAGGTTATTTTCCGGATTTTTAATGGGCAGATCCGCAAAGGAGATAAAATTAAATTTGTGAACACTGGCCGCGAGTATGATGCGGATGAGATCGGTGTGCTGGGCATGAATCAAATCCCGCAGCAGCAGATGGCGGCAGGAAATGTGGGCTATCTGATTTCGGGGATAAAAGTGGCGAAAGAGGTGAAGGTGGGGGATACCATCACGCATGTAAAAAACCCTTGTGCGAAAGCCATTCAGGGTTTTGAGAACGTGAAGCCGATGGTTTTTGCGGGGATCTACCTGTGGACACGACAGAGTTCGAAGAGCTCCGTAACTCCATGGAAAAGCTGCAGCTAAACGATGCCTCCCTGGTGTGGGAGCCGGAGACTTCCGCAGCCCTTGGCTTCGGTTTCCGCTGCGGATTCCTCGGCATGCTACACATGGAAATCATTCAGGAGCGCCTGGAGCGGGAATTTGACATGACAGTGATCACCACGGTCCCTTCTGTGCAGTTCCGCGCCCTACTCCATAACGATACCTATCAGGTGATAAATGCGCCTTCTGATATGATGGATCCGAATAAATTCAAGCATATCGAAGAGCCTTTCGTGAAGGCAACCATCATTACGGCGGGCGATTATGTCGGTGCTGTGATCCAGCTCTGCATGGAAAAGCGGGGCCAAATCACGAATCAGGTGTACCTCACCTCTGAGCGCGTGGAGCTGACCTTCAACATGCCGCTGGCGGAAATCGTGTTCGACTTCTTCGATAAGCTGAAGACCATTTCACGGGGTTACGCTTCCCTCGACTACGAGATGATCGGCTTCCAGCAGTCCAACATGGTGCGACTGGATGTCATGCTAAACGGTGAGATCGTGGATGCACTCTCCGCCATCGTGCACCGGGATAAGGCCTACGAGTGGGGCAAGCGCCTCTGCGAAAAACTAAAGGAGCTCGTGCCACGTCAGATGTTTGAAATTGCCATTCAAGCGGCCATAGGGACGAAAATTATCGCGCGAGAAACCGTAAAGGCCTTACGCAAAAACGTTTTGGCGAAATGTTATGGTGGGGATATCTCCCGTAAGCGTAAGCTCCTCGAAAAACAGAAAAAGGGCAAGAAACGTATGCGCCAAGTAGGGAATGTAGAAGTCCCTCAAGAGGCATTTATGGCCGTACTAAAATTAGATTAAGCACTAGCATCTGCAGGCGCACAGCTATCGAAAGAAAGCTGTGCGTTTTGCATTTATGCACGACCTATTCGATATACAAAACATGACAGCAACATTAATCGACGGAAAAAAGGTTTCAAAGACCTTACAGGAAGAAATCGCAGCTGAAGTGGCTGCTCACGTGGCCGCAGGCGGCAAAAAACCGCATCTTGCAGCCATTTTAGTGGGCGAAGATGGCGCCTCTCGCACCTATGTGAATGCGAAAGTAAAGGCCTGCGAGCAGGTGGGATTTGACTCCACGCTGGTCAAGCTGGACGCAGCCATCTCTGAACAGGAGCTGCTCCAAGTGGTGGCCGATATCAACGAAAATCCAGCCATCGATGGCCTCATCGTGCAGCTGCCGCTCCCTAGACACATCGACGTGGCGAAGGTTACCGATAAGATAAAGCCAGAAAAGGATGTGGACGGCTTTACGCCTGCTAATGTGGGACGCATGACCTTAGGTTGGCCAGCTTATGTGGCGGCGACTCCTTTCGGGATCGTGGAACTGCTCAAGCGCTATGAGGTGGAAACGAGTGGTAAGCACTGTGTGGTCATCGGACGTTCCCATATCGTCGGCTCCCCGATGAGTATCCTCATGGCGCGTAATGCCTATCCGGGTAACTGTACCGTGACGCTTACGCACAGCAGGACACAGGGCTTAGCGGATATCTGCCGCACGGCAGATATTTTAATCGTGGCGCTAGGCAAGGCCGAGTTCGTAACGGCAGACATGGTCAAGCCAGGGGCAGTGGTGATCGATGTCGGGATTCACCGTATCGAAGATGCCAGCAGAAAATCAGGGTTCCGCCTGCTCGGGGACGTGAAATTCGATGAGGTAGCCGAGAAAGCCGCTGCTATCACGCCTGTACCTGGTGGTGTGGGCCCCATGACGATCGCTTCTCTGCTCTATAATACACTGCTGGCGGCTAAGGGCGCAGTGTATGGTGCCAAATAAGTATGGAAAGCAGAAAAATTAAGCGCTTCATTTTCATTTCGTTGGAAAAAAATGCTACAAAAGGAGCTAATTTTCACGAAGAGGATTCTTGCTTTTCGTGAAATTTTCTACTTTTGCTCTCCCAATCAAGCGCATGTGGTGAAACTGGTAGACACGCCATCTTGAGGGGGTGGTGCCCGTACGGGCGTGGAAGTTCGAATCTTCTCATGCGCACAAAGCAGGTTTTCGACCTGCTTTTTTTTATGCCTTCACTTTTTTTTCTGCTTTAGGAGGACGTAATTCGGCAGTCGGGTAATTTTTTATGCGCTACGTCACCTGTGCCTATCCTTTAGAACCAGCCGATTACGAACACCACGAAACTGCCCAGAGGTCTAAAAACACTGGGCGAGGGAACTAATTCAATGTATTAGATGTATATACATTAAATAGAAGTATTATGAAACTTGACCAACTATTAGAAGATTTAAATTGGCGTTATGCCACCAAGCGGATGAATGGACATGCGGTACCAGAGGAGCAGGTGGAGCAACTTTTAACCAGTATCCAGCTTACAGCTACATCGAACGGTTTACAGCCTTTCTCGGTGTATGTCATTCAAGACGAAGCCCTACGGCGTCAGCTTCAGGAGGCAGCGTATCAGCAGCCTCAACTAGTGGAGGGCTCCCATTTACTGGTTTTTGCTGCCTGGAAAGAAGTGAGCCCCGAGCGCATTTCCGCCTATTTTAAGGACGTTTACGCCCAGCGTAAGATGGCGGATGGGGCACTTGCCCAGTACGAAAATCACTTGAAAAAAACCTTTGGAGCCATGTCTGCAGAAGAGCAGTTCCACTGGTCCGCTAAGCAGGCCTACATCGCCTTAGGAACCGCTCTGGTCGCCGCGGCACAGTTACGCATCGACAGCACGCCGATGGAAGGTTTCCAAGCAGAGGAGGTGGACCGCATCCTTGGTTTACGCGATAAAGGCTTGGGGAGCGCTGCTTTACTGGCTTTGGGCTACAGAAATGAAGCCGAAGACCACCTGGCGAATGCTCCGAAAGTAAGACGCGCAAAGGAAAAACTTTTTACGCGCCTTTAAAATAATTCGATCTGAAAAAAATGCTATTTAGAGCAAAACTTTTTTATGATTTGACAGACAGCCTATGCCCAAGACCCTTCGGGGTCTTTTTTTTTTCAACAACTAAAGAGTCGTTTTTTTAAAGCCCTTCCTCTTTCTTCGGGTAAGTAAAGAGGGCCAACTGCAGGGGCTGTCGCCCAAAATCTGACCAGTTAGACGTCGATGCCTGAAAGGTAGCGATGGCGAGTGTAGGAAACTTATCAACGGATAAACCAAAAAAATTCACCAAATTTTCAAATCCAGGATTATGTCCTATTAGGGCTACATGGCTGTCCTTTGGGTGTAGGTGCCGAATGCAGCTAAGTAACTGATTCTGTGAAGCATGGTAGAGCTCAGAGGTATAGGAAACGGGTATTCGGGTACCAAATCCCTGTGCTTGTAGTCCTTCCCATGTAAGACGTGTACGTACTGCATCAGAACAAATCGCACGATCGAAAAAAACATTTCTTTTTTTCAGCAGTTCACCCATAGTAATTAGGTCGTTCATCCCTCTAGGACTAAGATTTCGTTGGTGATCCGGACACCCTAAATCAGCCCAAGAGGATTTCGCGTGTCGAATAAACGTGATCTTTTTCATGTTAGATGCGTTTTTGGAGGTCATAAGAACAATTTAGAAAAAAATCTTTGATTTGTTATGCTATTTGTTTACATTTATCATACATTTAACCACGTTAATTTTACACTTATTTATTATGCTTACAGGAACTGTTAAATTTTACAATGACGCTAAAGGGTTCGGATTTATTATAGATGATGAGTCCCAAGCAGATGTTTTCGTGCACGCCACTGGTCTTATCGATAAAGTCGAACAAAATGACCGCGTGGTGTACGACGTCAAAGACGGCAAAAAGGGTTTAAATGCAATTAATGTAAAGAAATCCTAAGTATCTCGGTTCAAGCTACCCGATCCGAAAGACTTAAAATGAAAAGGCGCGAGACTAGGGTTGCGTACTTATCTCGCGCCTTTCTTCACCACACACAGTGCACTACTAAGGCCGCTGCTCACTTGCTATAGGCCAGTTTTCAGCACGTACATCCACTAAAGTCTCCGAAAAGGCTTCCGGATGAAACAGCAGGTCTAAGCATCTGGATGCCGATCGCTCGGGAGTCCAGAGCTGCCCGCTGGATTTTAGCTGCGTGAATTTCTCTAAATTCCGAAATTCATCTGCTGGCGCACGTCGAATGTCAGCTTGCATTTCTGTGTCCACTACCCCAGGCGCTACACTGAAACAGCGTAGCGAGGAATTTCTATGTGCAGCTTCTAGCGCCACGGTCTCCGAATAACGGTTTAAAGCGGCCTTCGAAGCACTGTATGCGGACCAGCCATCGATGGCTTTCAGTGCCGCCCCCGAACTGATGTTTAGGATGACCCGCTTCAGGTTCTCGTCTTGCCCGTAAAGCGCTAAAAACTGATTCATCAACTGTAAAGGCGCCGTCGTGTTCAGCTGAAACAGCGCAGCGATACCAGCTGAGGTAAGTTGGCCCACATGCCGAATTTCTCCGATCCAACCTGCATTATTAATCAAGTAAACAGCCTGTAGCGGATTTCCCTCTTGGCTTTTGGCCGTACAGGCCGCCTCCGGAACAGTGAAACCCACTCCCGGAGCTGCTAAATCGGCCTCCTGCCAGAAAAAGCGAGCATGCTCCACCTCAGGGCGCGTGCGGGAAAAACCCCAAACTTCCATTTCTGGATCACGCAGCAGCTGCTGAAGCATGGCTAAGCCAAGACCCCGGCTACAACCCGTAAGCCACGTTCTTTTCGTCACCATAAGCGCTTAGAGAATGTACTGGGAAAGGTCACGATTCGTTACCAATGAGGATAGTCGCTCCTGCACCATCTCCGCCGTAATCATCAAGCGTGCATGCGGCGTAATCGTGTCTGGCACATCGAAGAGGAAGTCATTTAAAAGGTGGCTCATTACTGTATGTAGCCGTCGGGCTCCGATATTTTCTACTTCCTCATTTAAGGTATACGCTAGTCGCGCGATTTCTTTTATCGCATCATCGGTAAATTCGAGATGCACCTCTTCAGCACCGAACAAGGCTTCGTACTGCTTGGTCAACGCATTTTTCGGCTCCTTTAAAATCTTGTAAAAATCCCCCTCTGTGAGGCTTTGGAGCTCCACACGGATAGGAAAACGTCCCTGTAATTCGGGAATCAGATCGGATGGCTTGCTCACATGAAAGGCTCCCGCTGCGATAAACAAGACATGATCGGTGTGTACGATGCCGTACTTGGTGTTCACCGCACTGCCTTCCACGATGGGGAGTAAATCACGCTGCACCCCCTCTCGGCTCACGTCCGGGCCACCGCCGCCCATCTTGCTGCTCTTAGAGGCGATCTTATCGATTTCATCGATGAAGATGATGCCGTTATTTTCGGCCAAGCGTATCGCCTCCTCTTTCAGGTCATCCATGTCGATCAACTTACTTGTCTCCTCTTCCATTAGCACTTTACGGGCCTCGGAGATGCTTAGCTTACGTTTTTTCGTTTTTTTGGGCATCATACCGCTGAGCATATCCTGTAATCCCGCCATGCTGGCATCGTCCATCATACCGTTTCCGATCATGCCCACACCCACGGAAGGGCTTTGCTTCACGGTAATCTCTATTTTACGCTCCTCCAGGTCTCCATTTCGAAGCTTTTCGCGGAAGCGCTCCCGTGTGCGCTCATTCAGCTCCTCTGAATCAGCCTGCTCGGGATTAAACTCTGTGTCCACCTGATTCTGCCGAGAAAAATTGGGCGCAAAGCCCGCCTTTTTCACCGGTGGAATTAATATGTCCAGAATCTGCTCCTCCACAGCCTCGGCTGCTTTTTCCTTTACCTCTTCGTTTTTCTTTTCGCGCACCACGTGAATCGCTTGCTCCACCAGGTCCCGCACCATGCTTTCCACATCGCGGCCCACATAGCCCACCTCCGTGAATTTAGAGGCCTCTACCTTCGTAAAAGGCGCCTGTGCCACCTTAGCCAGGCGACGCGCTATTTCTGTTTTCCCGACACCCGTGCTCCCGATCATTAAAATATTATTCGGGACGATATCGCGCTGAATCTCTTCTTTGACCTTCAGGCGGCGGATTCTGTTGCGCAGGGCGATCGCCACATTCCGCTTCGCATCCTGCTGCCCGATGATGTATTTATCTAATTCAGCCACGATCTGCCGTGGGGTGAGATAATCAAATTCGTTTTTCATTCGTCAAATCGTTTTTTTCTTTGTAATGAGGTACTCAGGCTGATCGCATGGAAACTTCCCGGTGCGAAAGCCTGAAAAAGATGTCCGTAACTGAGCGTCACCTCGCCGACAGCGGCCCGCAGCCCCGTAGAAATGCCCGTAAGCCCTATGCCGTCTAAGCCCTGCAAGCCACTGCGCATGGCCTGCCGGTATCCAAGTTGAAAGGTGAGCTGCTCTCGAATGAAGAGTTCCGCAGCGAAAACCAAACTCTCCAGCCCCTGTCGTTGCCGTGCCACTTGTGCCAGCCCACCTAAAGGATCTGGACGACTGCTCCCCTGCCCGAGTGGATCACCCAGACTGGCATGGAGCCCGATGGGCAAACCCTCCGGCCGAAATCCTACACCGAAACGCAAAAGCGGACGTGTGAGTCCCCCGGGGGGAAGTTCCTCCTCTGTAGAACGGTAAAGTAAGCCAGCCTGTTCGAATGCCAGCGCAATCCGTACATTTTCTACCGGATGCTGGTATAAAAAGCCCAGTTGAAAAAAAAAGGCAGACTCCTGAATCAGCGCCACCGTACTTTGACGCAAGCCGAGTGCAAACCCATACCGCAGTACCTGCGTACCACGCGCATAGCCCGTCTGCAGCTGCAGCGACTGCACGCGCGGATCTGCTAGTGGCTGGCCCTGTGCGTCGGCACCCACTCCACCATCCACAGTAAGCAGGCTAATCGCATGCGTCCATGTCCCTTCAAGGGGTGCGGCATGACTAAACTGCACTTGCCCCCCCGTAAAACTGGGACCAAATCGCGCCATACTCACACTGAATCTATGCTCCAGAAGGCTGTCTGCCAAAGCAATGTTTTGCAAAGCCAGTGCACCTGCACCGGCCTTTGTGAGATTCGTCCCCCCTAAAGCCAGTAAGGTGGGATGCAGCGGTGGCGCTTCGCGCAAAAACTGTTGCGCCCAGCCCTGCTGCTGCACACATAGGCAAAGCAGCAGGCCGAATAGGCGGTAGTTCCACAGGCGCACCAAGGACTGCATGGGCTACTGATTTCCGTGGACTGCAGGCGCAGCGCTCGAGCTATCTTCTAGCACAAAGTGCATCGGATCCGGCACCAGCTCCTCTAAAAGGGCCAGCTCCAGCACCTCTCCCACCTTTTCTACGAAGTGAAAGGTCAGCCCCTCTCGGTACGTCTCATCGATTTCATCCACATCGCGGCGGTTAATTTTTGAGAGGATAATCTGGTCGATGCCGGCGCGCTTCGCGGCCAAAATCTTTTCTTTAATCCCGCCCACAGGCATAACGCGGCCCTTTAGCGTGATTTCTCCCGTCATGGCCAACTTAGGCGCTACGCGGCGCTGTGTGTATAGCGAGGCCATAGCCGTGAGCATCGTAATACCAGCAGAAGGCCCATCCTTCGGCACTGCACCTGCAGGCACGTGAATATGCAAATCATAACGATCAAAAATCCGGTAATCGATTCCCAGACGGTCGGCATGAGAGCGCAAATAGGAAAGTGCCGTCATGGCGGATTCTTTCATGACATCGCCTAGCTGCCCAGAAAGGGTCAGCTTGCCCTTGCCACGGCTGAGGGAGGTTTCGATAAACAGAATTTCGCCACCTACCGAGGTCCAGGCCAGTCCCGTAACTACGCCTGCCTCATCGTTATTCAAATAACTTTCTTTATCGAACATCTCCGCGCCGAGAATGGCCTTCACCTGCTCCACGCCGATGCGCTTCGTATAAGGTTCCTCCATGGCTACAGACTTAGCCACATGACGCACCACCTTACCGATAGCCCGCTCCAAGCCACGCACGCCCGACTCACGGGTGTAGCCATCCACGATTTTCACCAGCGCCTGCTTGTCGAAACTAATTTCTTTTCCACTCAGTCCATGCTCTTTGCGCTGCTTGGGCACCAAGTGCTTTTTCGCGATTTCAACCTTCTCCTCCAGGGTATAGCCCGAAACTTCGATGATCTCCATCCGATCCCGTAAAGCGGGTTGGATGCGATCCAGACTGTTCGCCGTAGCGATAAAAAGCACCTTTGAGAGGTCGTACTCCACCTCCAAATAATTATCGGAGAAGGTACTGTTCTGCTCCGGATCTAGCACCTCTAGGAAGGCGGAAGAAGGGTCTCCACGGAAATCTGAGCTCAACTTATCGATTTCATCCAAGACATACACAGGGTTAGAAGACTTCACCTTCTTCATGTTTTGGATGATTTTCCCTGGCATAGCACCGATGTACGTCTTTCGGTGTCCGCGGATTTCCGCCTCATCATGCACGCCACCTAGAGACATGCGCACATATTTGCGCCCCAGCGCGGCGGCTATTGACTTGCCCAAAGAGGTTTTTCCCACCCCTGGAGGGCCATATAAGCATAAAATCGGTCCTTTTAAGTCATTTTTCAGCTTTAACACAGCCAAATATTCGATAATCCGCTCCTTCACCTTCTCCAAACCATGATGATCCTTATCCAAAATGGCTTTCGCACGGTTCAGATCGAAATTATCCCGCGTAAACTCATTCCAAGGCAGGTCCACCATCGTTTCGGCATAACCAAGCGCGATGGGATACTCTGGTGACTGCGGATTCAGGCGCAAAAGTTTTTCTAATTCTTTATGGAAGTGTTTGCTCACAGCTTCCGGCCACTTTTTCTTGGCAGCCTTTTTACGCAGCTCCTCTACCTCCTTTTCAGGCCCCTCTTCGCCCAGCTCACTCTGGAGCACTTTCATCTGCTGGCGCAAAAAATAATCGCGCTGCTGCTGATCGATGTCCGTGTGCACTTTCTTGTGGATCTCCGACTTGATTTCCAGCATCTGGATGTCCTTCATCATCAGCTCCAGCAGCAGGGTGGCACGCTGAACACCGTCCTCGGTCTCGAGCAGCTGCTGCTTCGGCCCCACAGGAGCGTTTAAGTTGGAAGAAAGAAAATGAGTCAGGAAGGGCGCGTTATCGATATTATCCAGCGCCACCTGCGCCTCGCGCGGAATATCTGGGTTCAAGTACAAGATACGAGCAGCCGCCTCCTTCAGGGACTCCTCTAAGGCGTCCATTTCCTTATCGTCTTCCGGGAAAGACTCTTCTAAGAAATTCACTTTGGCCTGAAAATAGGGGGTATCGGTCAGCTGCTCCTGAATTTCAAAACGCTTTTTCCCCTGAATGATGATCGTGGTGTTTCCGTCGGGAAGTACGATCATCTTCAAGATTTTTGCCAGCGTCCCTACTTGATAGATCTCATCCCAACCTGGATCCTCCACCTGCGGATTGATCTGCGCACATACGCCGATGAGCTTATCCGTTTTTTGGGCCTTTTTCACCAGTTTTATCGAGCGCTCACGCCCCACAGTGATGGGGATGACGACGCCCGGGAAAAGCACCGTATTCCGTACGGTCAAAATGGGAATCCGATCATTTAATGTTTTCGTGTCGAGAACCTGCTCCTCCTCTTCGTCGGTAATCAGCTGGATAAAATCACCTTCTGAAGGAAAGTCTCCCAGACTATGGATGTGGTAGGGTTGTGGATTGTTTTCGTTCATATAGACAAATTGGCAGCGAACTGCCGAATAGACTGCTTCTTTGCGCCGGCTAGGCGCGATTTATTTCAAACAAGATTAGCGGCAAGGGGCATGCCAATAAAGATACGAGAACATTTTGACAGGTACGGCATTTCCGCGGAGGAATTCCCTGCTGCTCTGCTCCCCTGCCCGTTTCCACCTGAGTTTTAGGCCGCCGCCCTTGACTGAGAAGTCTATTTGTCCTAATTTAAAGCTTCCAAAAACCACAAACGCTTTCCTTCATGCAAAGAACTATCGTAAATCCCTTATTTAAGGATGAAGTAACCTTTAAGACCCTGTCTATGGAATCTGGGGGTACGGAAACTGTTTTGGAACTCCTTCTCAGCCAAAAGGGGGAAGTCCCATGCACTATCACAAGACCTTTAGCGAGACCTTTACAGCCGTGGAGGGCACACTGGGGCTGAAGCTTAAAAGCGGTGAACGCCGCCTACAGCCCGGAGAGAGCTACACGGTAAAACCCTTCGAGGTGCATGGCTTTTTTAACCCTAGCGCCTCGGAATCCATCCGCTTTTCGATCCGTTTAGCCCCGGGGCATAGTGGCTTCGAAAATGCTTTGCGCATCATGTATGGCCTGGCGCAGGATGGCCTTACCGATAAAAATGGCATCCCGAAGGACTTGGGTGTGGCCTTTTGGCTAGGGGAACTGAACGATTCACATGTGGACATGCTGGCGTTTAAGGTGCTGAGCCCTTTGGGCAAATTTTTGGCCAAGAAGGTCAAAAATCCGGGAAAGATCAGGAGCTGTTCGACCGGTACTGTCGATAAAGTCCTGTAGAAAGGTACATGGCGGATAGAAAGGACCACCTGCCCCGTCTCTCTGCAGAGCACTCTAGTACAGCTCCCGCAAAGTACCTAATGCGAAAATGAAAATGCCCCCATGCATGACTTTTTCTACATCGGGGGCATTTTTAGGCTTTCATTCTAGTCCGAGGTACAGGGAGTATCCCTTTCGCGCATTCTAGATGCGCTTTTCGGGCACCTTTGCGCCTCAGCGCAAAATCGTCTGCGTACGATCTGGGCCCACGGAGACCAGCTTAATCGGCACCTGAAGGGCCTCCTCCAGGTAGCTTACATAATTTTTTAGCGCCTCAGGGAAAGCATCATAGGAGCTTACGCCCTCCAAGCTGCAGTTCCAGCCCGGCAGTGTCTCATAAACCGGCTGGAGGTCCGCATCCACCTCATAGGGAAGCGTATCCACCTGCGTGCCATCTGGTAGCACGTACTGGGTGCAGACTTTAATTTCCTCGAATATGTTTAAGACATCGGCCTTCATCATAAACAGCTGGGTAACTCCATTAATCATGATGCTGTAGCGCAGAGCAGGCAAGTCGATCCAGCCACAGCGCCGTGGTCTTCCCGTGGTGCTCCCGAACTCGTTGCCTTCTTTGCGCATGCGCTCCCCGTCCTCATCGAAAAGCTCTGTCGGGAAGGGGCCGGAACCCACGCGCGTGCAGTAGGCCTTAAAGATTCCGAAGACCTCGCCGATGTTAGCGGGGGCTACGCCGAGGCCCGTACAGGCACCTGCTGCCATGGTCGTGCTGCTGGTCACGAAGGGGTAGGAACCGAAGTCGATATCCAGGAGAGAGCCCTGCGCACCTTCCGCTAAGATGCGGGACTGCTGCCGCAGCTGCTCGTTTACGAGGTACTCACTATCGACCAGTTTTAGGGTTTTAAAGAAGTCCACCGCATCGAAAAAGTCCTTTTCCAAAGCCTCCAGAGGGCTAAGGTCATGCTGGTAGAAGCCCAGAATCATCTTGTGGTGCTGCACCACTTCCTGGTACTTTTCCTGGAAATTCGGCGCGACCATATCTCCCACACGAAGGGCCATGCGTCCGATTTTATCTTGGTAGGTAGGGCCGATGCCCTTCAGTGTGCTACCGATTTTTTTATCGCCTTTCGACTTCTCATACGCCGCATCGAGGAGCTTGTGCGTAGGAAGAATGAGGGTGGCTTTTTTACTGATGCAGAGGTTTTGTCTGTAATCGATGGAAAATTTAGCGAGGCCATCGATTTCTTTTTTCAGGACGACCGGATCGAGTACGACCCCGTTTCCGACCACATTTAAGATATTCGATCTAAAAATTCCAGAAGGAATCTGATGTAAAACATGCTTGATACCATCAAATTCGAGTGTATGCCCGGCATTCGGGCCTCCTTGGAATCGGGCCACGACATCATACTGCGGTGCGAGGACATCGACTACCTTGCCTTTGCCTTCATCGCCCCACTGTAAGCCCAGGAGAATATCCATCTTCATGCGCTGTGAAATTATGCTTAATTGCGTTAACGTTCTTTTAAGCTGTGAAATTTGGAAGAAACGGCCTGAATAGCAAGAAAAGTAACGGATTTATTATTCTCTCTTGGCCAACAGCGGGGAACCCTGGGGCAAAAAAAATCTCCCTCCCTTCTCCAGGCAGCCACCTAAGGAAAAGGAAAGGAGATCGCCCCGCTATCCGATGATGGTGGAGGGATTGCCTACTTGATTTTCGCCTCGAGCTCTTCCTGCGTCTCGAAAATGGTGAAGATATTATGCAGCTTGGTGATGATCAGCAGCTTTTTCACATGCTCCGAAGGTGCGGTCAGGTACATTTCCCCTTCCACATTTCGCATTTTCGTCAGCATGGTAATCAGCACGCCGATACCACTGGAGCTGATGTAGCGCACCTCAGAAAGGTCGATCACAAACTGCCGTAGCCCAGCTTCCACTGCATCGGTGACATACTCTACCAGGCGCGGCCCCGCCTCGTCTCCGATCAGATCTCCGGTTAATTTTAATTCGTGCCAGCTTTCGTGCGGCACTAGAGTGTGTTTTAGTTTCATGCCAATGCTCTGTTTTCGCAATTTTCTTTTTGGCAAGTGCCGTATAAAATCAAGGAATGATGCAGCACCTTAAAGTTCAGTATTTCACCTACGGTATTTTGAATGTTTTGGATACGAGGATCACAAAATTCGAGGACCTGATTGCACTCCGTGCAAATAAGATGATCGTGCTGCTTAAATCCATACGACTTTTCATACTGCGCGAGATTTTTGCCAAACTGATGTTTGGTAACCAGATCGCACTCCACTAACAAATCGAGCGTGTTATAAACAGTAGCCCGGCTGACTCTATAATTCTTATTTTTCATGCTGATGTAGAGAGATTCTACATCGAAATGACCTGTTCTCGTGTAAATTTCCTCTAAAATGGCATACCGCTCCGGTGTTTTACGAAGCTTTTTTATTTTCTAAGTATGCCGTAAAGATTTTTTTTTACCTCCTCGAAGAGTGTCGGATTTAAGGCCATGGTTCGTTTTTTTTACAAATATAACGCTTGTTATTTAGAAATAATTCAAATAAGCCACTTACTTTCCCCTTAATCGAAGCGCGTAATTTTAATAATTCCTTCGACCTTACTCAGGTTAGCCATCAAGTTATCGAGATGCGTCGTACTGTTTACATATAACTTAATGGTGCCTTCGAAAAGCCCGCTGTCGGAATCTACGGTAATAGAACGCATATTTACCTTTAGTTCATTGGAAATGACTTTCGTCAAATCGTTTATGAGGCCCACGCGATCTGTACCTAAGATCTTGAGGCCTGCGAGGAAGGCGATTTCCTGCTGGCTGGTCCACTTGGCCTTAATGACGCGATTTCCATGATTAGACAGTAGCTCGAGGGCATTCGGGCAGGAAGTTCTATGAATTTTAATCCCTTCATTTACCGTCACGAAGCCAAAAACATCATCTCCTGGGATGGGATTACAGCATTTAGCCAACACATAATCGACTACATCCATGTCCTCTCCCAAGAGCAGCTGATCATGCTCGGGGCCTTTCAGGTTTTTCAGCTCCTTCGTGAAAGACGACTCGTCGCGAGCATGCTCCAGGGCCGGTTTCACTTTCTGCTTGCGCTCCTCCTTGAACTCTTTAAACGACTTGATGGTCGTCGCATCGATGGTACCACGCCCCACTTTATAGTAAAAGTCAGCAGCTGTTTTCGTTTCGAAGAAGGCACGGAGCTGCTCTACCACTTCAGAGGTGAACTCCATCTTCATCTGTTTCAGCTTGCGCTGCACGATTTCTTTGCCATCCAGGATGGCCGATTTTTTATCCTCTCGAAGCGCATCCTTGATTTTGGCTTTTGCACGGGAGGTCACCACGATCGACAACCAGTCCTCTGTCGGCTTCTGTTTGTTCGACGTCAGGATTTCTACTTGGTCCCCATTTTTTAATTTATGGCTGATGGGGACGAGTTTCTGATTCACTTTCGCACCGATGCATTTCACCCCTACTTCGGAGTGAATCTCAAAGGCGAAATCCAAAGCGGTGGCTTCGAATGGCAGGACTTTCAGGTCTCCTTTCGGGGTGAATACGAAGACCTCATCATGGAAGAGATTTCCGCGGAAATCATCCATAAATTCGATCGCTGAGCCATCATTCGATTCCAGCATGGAGCGCACCTGGGTGATCCATTCGTCTAGGCCACCTCCTTTTCGGTTATTTTGTTCTTTATATTTCCAGTGCGCGGCATAGCCCCTTTCCGCGATTTCATCCATGCGCTGCGTGCGAATCTGCACCTCCACCCACTGTCCGGTGGTGCTCATCACTGTAGTATGAAGGGACTCATAGCCATTCGCTCGGGGATTCGATATCCAATCACGAAGCCTTCCCGGATTCGGGCGGTAAAAATCTGTCACGATACTGTAGGCCCTCCAGCAGTCCGCCTTCTCGTTCTCCGGAGCAGAGTTTAAGATGATGCGGATCGCGAACAAGTCGAACACCTCCTCAAAAGGGATGTTCTGCTTTTTCATCTTGTTATAGATGGAGTAGATAGACTTCGGGCGCCTTTAATGACAAAATCCAGGCCCTGATCGCGGAGTTCTTCCTCTATCGGCGTTATAAATCCACGGATAAACTTGTTTCGCGATAGCCTCGTCTCCTGAATTTTATTCGCGATAAAGGTATAGGTCTCCGTGTCGGTAAATTTCAGATAAAGATCCTCCAACTCCGACTTGATGGCATATAAGCCGAGGCGATGGGCAAGAGGAGCATACAGATACATGGTTTCAGAAGCTATTTTTAGCTGCTTATGGCGCTGCATGCTTTCGAGTGTACGCATATTATTTAGCCTATCGGCCAATTTTATCAGGATTACCCGCACGTCGTCCGACAGCGTGAGTAGCATTTTTCGGAAATTTTCCGCCTGCTGCGAGCTCCCATATTCGAAGACTCCGGAAATTTTCGTGAGCCCGTCGATAATGGTGGCTACTTTCGGACCGAACTCTCTTTCGATATCTTCTAGCTCCCACTCGGTATCCTCCACGACATCATGAAGGAGGGCGGCTACGATGCTCGTGGTTCCCAGTCCGATTTCCTCTACGCAGACCAGCGCCACATCGAGCGGGTGGTAGATGTAAGGCTCCCCAGATTTCCGACGCATTTCTTTATGCGCATCGGAGGCTACATGAAAAGCTTTTTTGATGAAACGGGCGTCTCCAGGCTTTAAGAGTGGTTTTGCTAGGCGCAAAAGCTTGCGATAGCGCTTAAGTATTTCTTTTCGTTCTTCCTCTCTATCTATTGTAATCATATAATCGAAGATAACACATTCTGATTTAGCTACGCTTTTTCGGCCAAAGGAATTTTTTTTTAAATTTTTTTCGAGCTAGTGTTTGCACTTTAAATTTTTCCCTCTACCTTTGTGCCACATTAAAGCTGAAAGCAAAAGCAAAATAAGCGGATGTGGCGAAATTGGTAGACGCACTAGACTTAGGATCTAGCGCCGCGAGGCATGGGGGTTCGAGTCCCTCCATCCGCACAACGAAGCCTCAATCAAGGTTCTTAACAGAAGCCGCAAGGTGAAGAGAACAGTGATTGAGGGCTTTTGATTAAGTCTTACTCCATTCAAAATTCACTAGCCTTGGAAATCACATTAGACAAGCACACCGAAAATCAAGCTTCTGTTAAAATTACTTTAAACGAAGCAGATTACCAACCGAAGGTAGATGCTAAACTGAAAGATTACGCAAAAAAAGCGAATATAAAAGGATTCCGTCCAGGTAAAGCTCCTGTAGGCATCGTTAAAAAGATGTACGGAACGTCTGTTTTAGTAGAAGAGATCAACACGATACTTTCAGAAGAACTAAACAACTACCTCAAGGCACAGTCTTTCCGCATTCTCGGAGAGCCCCTTCCAGAGATCGAAGATGCTGACGCTATCGACTGGAAAAATCAGAAGACCTTTGATTTCACCTATCGCATCGGCTTCGTAGAAGATGTACAGGTTCAGGTGGATGCTTCTTTAGCTGCCACTGCCTATGAAATCGAGCTGGATGAGAAGACGATCCAGGACACGATCACGAACTTACGTGAGCAAAATGGTGAGAAGGTAGATGCGGAAGCTTCTGCTGAGGGAGATAGCCTAAAGGGTGTGCTAAAGGCCGTTAATGGTGAATTCGAGGAGGAAGTTTCTTTCGAGCTTAGCGCCGTTAATGAAAAGTCTTTGAAAAAATTCTTAGGTTTAAAAGTGGGTGACATCGTAGAATTCGATCCTTCTAAAACCATTTCAGCTAATTTAGCCGAGACCTTTAATGTGAGCGAAGAGGATGTAGCGAAATTGGCGGGTCCTTGCACGCTTATCGTTGAGAAAATCTCTCGCACACAACCGGTGGAGTTAAACCAAGAGTTTTTCGATCGCGCATTCGGTCCGGGTGTAGTTTCCACTGAAGAGGAATTCGAAGCGAAGGTAAAAGAGCTTTTAGCGGAAAACTACAACCGTGAACTACGCGTGTTTGCGGATGAAGAGCTGAAAAAAACCCTTTTGGCGCAAGCCAATATCCAACTTCCTGAGGAGTTCCTGAAAGAGTGGTTAATTCGCTCGAATGAGGGCAAAGTAAGCACGGAAGAAGTGGAGCGAGAATACCCGGCGTATGCGCGTCAGCTGAGCTGGAGCTTGATTTCTAATGCGATCGCGAAAGCGAATGACATTCAGGCGACCCACGAAGAAGTATTAGCGCGTACACGTGCTATGATTCGTGAGCAAATGGGCATGTATGGCATGTCTGAGCAAATCGAGCAGTACATGGATACGTTCGTAGACAACTATCTAAAGGAGAAAGAGGGTAACAACTACATGCAGATGTTGACCTCAATCCAAAACGATAAGGTTTTAGATTTCGTGCGTGAAAAGGCAGAGGCGGCCACGGAGGTGGTGACAGTCGAGAAATTTAAGAGCATGCTCGAAAACTAATAGCCGAACAAAAGCGTTTAATAAAAGTCCTTTCTCGAGGACTTTTTTTATTTTTGTATCAAACCCAACGATGGATATGTTTAACAAAGACGAATTCAGAAAATTTGCTGTACACAGCAGAGGAATAAGTGGTAACGCTTTCGACCAGTATGCAACGCACGTAGAGAATATGACCCGCTCTGTTATCGAGGAGCGCCCGACAAACTTCCGTGAGATAGATGTGTTTTCACGCTTGATGATGGACCGCATCATCTTTTTAGGTACTCAGGTGGATGATTTAATCGCTAACGTGATCATCGCGCAGCTCCTATTCCTAGAGTCTGTGGATGCTAAAAAAGATGTTACGATGTACATCAATAGCCCCGGAGGTTCTGTAACTGCGGGTCTCGGAATGTACGACACCATGCAGTATATCGCTCCTGATGTAGCGACTATCTGTACAGGTATCGCCGCTTCCATGGGAGCAGTTTTACTTTCTGGTGGTGCTGCTGGTAAAAGAAGTGGTTTAAAGCATAGCCGCGTTATGATTCACCAGCCAAGTGGTGGCATGCAAGGGCAGTCGAAAGACATGGAAATTTCCTTAAAGTTGATCTTGTCCATGCGTAATGAGCTATATGACATCTTAGCGCATCATACAGGAAAAACCTTTGAAGAAATCGAACGCGATTCAGACCGCGACTACTGGTTACGTGCCCCAGAAGCGAAAGCGTACGGCCTCATAGATGAAGTCCTCATTAGAACAAAATAAAAATGCCTCAGGTAACATGTTCGTTTTGTGGCAGAAATAAAAAAGACGTCGACTTGATGATCTCTGGCATTTCTGCTCACATTTGTAATTTTTGCATAGACCAAGCCTTTCAAATAATAGGAGAAGAGGCCAAAACTAAGAAAAAGAAAGTCGGAACCCAGTTCAACTTAAAAAAACCGAAGGAGCTGACCAGCTTTTTGGATCAATACGTCATCGGACAGTATGAGGCCAAAAAGGTGCTGACAGTTGCTGTCTACAACCACTACAAGCGCTTGATGCAAAAGCGTAAGGAGGATGATGTCCTGATCGAAAAATCAAACATCATCATGGTGGGCGACACGGGAACGGGAAAAACATACCTGGCCAAAACCTTAGCCAAGATTTTAGAGGTGCCCTTTTGCATCGCGGATGCTACGGTGCTCACGGAAGCTGGATACGTAGGAGAAGATGTAGAAAGTATCTTGACGCGCTTATTACAAGCGGCCGACTATAATGTAGAAGCTGCCGAGCGCGGCATCGTCTACATCGATGAGTTAGATAAAATAGCCAGAAAATCGGATAACCCTTCGATTACGCGAGATGTTAGTGGTGAAGGTGTGCAGCAAGCGCTCCTAAAACTATTAGAAGGAACCGTAGTGAACGTTCCACCACAAGGGGGACGTAAGCATCCGGACCAAAAGATGATCGCTGTAAACACAGAAAACATTCTGTTTATCTGCGGAGGGGCTTTCGATGGTGTCAGCAGACACATCGCCAAGCGTCTAAATACGCAGCCTTTGGGCTTTAACAAGTCTACAGATGAGCTGCAAGTGGATCGTGAGAATATGTTGCAGTACGTGACAGCGCAGGATTTAAAATCTTTCGGTATTATCCCCGAACTTCTCGGACGTTTACCGGTAGTCACGCACCTAGATCCGTTAGACAAGAAGGCCCTACGCAGTATTCTGACAGTGCCGAAAAATGCGCTAACGAAACAGTATAAGAAGCTGATGGATATGGAGCAGGTGGACCTGACGTTCACGGATGACGGATTAGACTTTATCGTAGAAAAAGCGATAGAATTTAATTTGGGGGCCCGTGGACTTCGATCGATCTGCGAAGCGATCATCAACGATGCCATGTACGAGCTTCCTTCTCAGGATGAGGTGAAAACGCTCGTAATCGATGCCGCATACGCAAAAGAAAAATTCGAGAAATCGAAGTTTAAGCGCGTACAAGTAAAAGTAGCCTAAGCGCTAACGCGTTTAGTGCATGGACACTTTCGATAGCCTTAAGCACAAAACCAGTATTTTGAAAGTAAGTAGTCAAAATACTGGTTTTGTTTTGGCTTTTGCTTATCGCATAAGAAAATAGGAAAGCATAAAACCCTTTCCTCTAGGTAGGTGAAGCGGTAATCAATCGAGCGGCCTCTTTTGAAGCATCTTGAAAACCAATTTTCTCCGATATTTGGGCATAACCTGCTAGCATACCCTGTTTTTTCATCGGGTGTAAGGCCTCCATGAGGTACTTTTTTAACGCTATGGGATTAAAATCTTCTTGAATCAATTCTTTCACCGTCTCCTCCCCAGAAATCAAATTCACCAGGGAAATGTAAGGAACCCGAATGAGTCTTTTAGCGATGGCGTACGAAAGTGGGCTGGTTCGGTACACTACCACCTGTGGGACACGAAAGAGTGCGACCTCGAGTGTAGCTGTTCCACTGGTAACCACTGCCGCAGAGGCATGGTGCAGGATATCATAGGTCTGATTGTAAAGCACACGGATTCCGGCAGCTTCTGCCTTCGCATACAGCGTACGAGGAAGGTTATCTACTCCCGCTATCAAAAACTGGAATTCGCTAAACTCAGGAAGTAGTGCCAGCATGATATCCAGCATATTTCGCACCTCCTGCTCGCGACTGCCGGGTAACAAGGCGATAATCGGCCGGTAACCGAGTTCGTTTTTTTGGTAAAAAAAGGGATGTGGAGAAAATTTTGCGATTTCATCTCGAAGCGGATTTCCGATGTAATGCGTGGGGATGCCATATTCCCGAAAAAAATCTGCTTCGAAAGGTAAAATACAATACACCGCCGATACGTAACGTTTCAACTTGTGGGCTCTGCTTCTGTTCCAAGCCCAAATTTTTGGTGGAATATAATAGTGCACAGGGATACCTTCCCCCTTACAGAATTTGGCGATCTTCATGTTAAAACCACCATAGTCGACTAAAATCACCTTTTGTGGTTTTCGAACTCGGATGTCCTTTTTGATAAGCCGAAGACACCGGTATACCTTAGGAAGCCCTTTAAGCACTTCCCAAAAGCCCATCACAGCCAACTCCTGATAGTGAAGACTCAGCTGTAAGCCAGCGGCTTCTGCCAGATCCCCACCCATGCCGAAGAACATTGCCTCTGGATCTTCTTCCCGAAGCGCTGTGATGAGATTGCTGGCGTGAAGATCCCCAGATCGTTCCCCCGCCACTACATAGTACCGCATAGTCTTTTCCTTAAAAAAAGCCTCCACAGGGAGGCTTTAGACAATTATTCACCGTAGTATTCTACAAAGTTCCGCGGCGTCTCATAAAGTGTCAGCTTGTAAAGACCACCGAAAGGTACGATTTCCGCCACTGCGGGCGCTAAAATTTTCCAAAACTCCATCACCAAAATCTCACAGCTCGCCATTTTCCCTTCCATAAAAGGAACATCTAAATTCAAGTTTTTATGATCTACCTGCGAGATGATTAACTTGCGAATCAGGTCGCTAAGTGCCTTTAAATCGACCACGAAGCCCGTCTCCGGATCTGGCGTTCCCTTCACTGTTACAATAAGTTCGAAGTTATGGCCATGCCAATTCACATTCGCGCATGGGCCAAAAACTTCTTTATTCTTCTCCTCTGACCAGTTCGGATTCCACAGTTTATGAGCAGCATTAAAGTGCTCTTTACGACATACTAATACCATGCTTGACGCTTTAAGTGCGCAAAAATACAAAATTCTGTGCACAAAACTTGATTTACGTGAATGAATGCCGGTTACAAAGCAAAAAAGGCCACCCTGAAGTGGGCAGCCTTTCCATTATCTATGCGCTTGATTACCTATTATTTATTCGCATGAAGCTCCTCAAAGAAAGTAATCAAATGATCTTCTCGTGACAAGTTCAAGCTTCTATTTTTAATAATAGACTTGGCGAGTGCTCGATCTTCCGGCTCTAACGCTTTTACGATGGAGCTAGTCTTGGCACGAACACTTTGCGCTTCCTTGTTAACGCCTAGTAGGTAGAGATTTTCTCCGAAGACAAACATCTTCCCAGGGGTCGGTGCATAACTATTTTTTACGGGCTCTTGAAGAGTTGTTCTGTATGTCCGCACGACGGTATAGTAATTTCCTTCCGCCAGCACATTAACGAAATCCTCTTGGCCTACACCACGCAATCCCTCATACCCATTCTGAAAGGTCAGCACACGGACATCCCCCTTCTCAGGAGAAAATTTCCCCGCCGGGCGTTCTAACTTTACCTTTCGCACCTGCTTTTTCTCCAAAATGATGCGTGTACCCTGCTCATTCATGATCTCCAGCTCATTTTCAAAGGTATTCACTTTCATGGACACCTTTTCTTTTACCTCTCCACCACGGAGGGTAATATCTGCCACGGACCACTCATCGAATAAATAGGGGCTGCCTTCTATACCGCTATAGGGTGTTACACGAGCTGGAACACCGTTCATGTTTAAATTCGCAATTTGAGCTTGGGACGTAAGCGCCAAACCTAGCATCAAACCTAAAAATACTACCTTCTTCATCTTAATTTTTAATAATTCGCTTAGTAAATATAGCATTATTCATCCTGATGACCAAAACATATACTCCATTTACGGCAGGCATTTCGATGACAGCCTGTAGTTCCTCACCCTCTTTGCGCAGCGCCAGCTCCCGAACGGTACGGCCCTGCATATCCACGAGGTTCAGCTGCACTTCTCCCCTTTCTGCATTCGATACCTGGACACGCAGCACATCTCGCGTCGGATTCGGCCCCACGAATATCCCAAAGCGCGCTAGCTCAGGCTCACCCGTAGCAGAAAGAACTACCGTCGGAGCTGAAACTCGGTTACAGGTCCCCGAGATAAGTGCCACCTGATACGTTCCGGACTCATCTGCAGAGAAAGAACGCGCCGTGGCACCAGGAATCGGCTGACCATTTAAATACCACTGGAAAGCATCTCCTGGCTGCAGGGAGGTAAGCAGGTTGCCATTGACGACGATACTTGGCTGTGCCAAACTATTCGCCACGATGGTCACATTGCGCGTGAAGCGCACCTGCTGGCCAGCGCCTTCCGCCACTAAAGTCACTGCGAAAACACCCGTCTGGTCGAAGGTAAAGGTAAACAACTCCTGCTCGGAAACAGGTGAATCATTAATCAACCAAGTAAAGGCAGCTACATTTCCTTCACTCGTATTCGTAAACTCTGTAAGCGCACCGACGCAGGCGAAATTCACCTCAAAATTGGCAAAAACAGCATCTTCGCAGGCTACTGCTAACCAACCGGAGGCATTCTCTATTTGGGCTCCAGCGCCTAAAGTAATCACTGCCTCGGTCTGCAGGTTAACATTTTCCACGGCTAAATTCCCAATACAGAGACGCACATAAGGGTCGAATAAGAACAGTCCCGTTGTGCTCGAACTGATTCGTGCACCCGACTGAAGTCCCTCAGGATTCCATGCAGCCGTTACCCGTAAGGTGTTTGCATTTAGATCGATACGCGCAGTACCGGAAGTTTCTAAGGTGCCCACCTGCAGGGAATTTTGCGCGAGGCGCAAGGTACCCGAAGCAACACGCAGGCGCCCCATACTCGGAGCGGTTAAAACTGTTAATTCTCCGGACTGTACCTCTAATGCCGCAGGTGCCTGACTGGCCGCATAACGGTATTCGGAAGCATCCGCTCCTGTATAGCGTACCGTAAGTCCTGCCGGTACCATCGCCCCTTGTGCCACATCCAAGTTTCCACTGAAGATTAAGGTGCTAAGACCAGATAATCCCGCCCCTGCTTGCAAGCTGAGGGCACGGACTGTTAAGGTGTTTTGGTCCACCTGAACCTGCCCACCGGATACAGTGAGGTCCCCTAGCGTCCCTACGGACTGGAAACTCCAACTGCCACTTTCCACGCGGGTAAAGAAATTCTCGAAAGACGCATTCGCGAAAGACACTTGCTGCGGATTCGGCGAGTCAGAACGCAACACGAATCCACCATTTGTGAAAACAGTAGCGGCACTGGCTAATCGAATACCATTCGCTATTTCCAGCGTATTTCCCTCTAAATTAAACCTTACCGGCTGCTCACCAAAGGTATTCAGGCTAAAGGCCTGACTGTTTGCAGGTACGCGGATATCCAGCGCTTGCGCCTGATCGAAAATCACACGTGTACCCGAGCCCGGAACTCGATTGGCTGGCGCCCCACCACGATTCAGGGACCAGTTGGCAGGATTCGTCCAGTCTCCACTCGCACCCCCAATCCAGTAGAGGGTCTCCGCGCTGGCGTCCTGCACCCCTGCAGTAAAGATCAGGCCGAATTCTTGAGCACCATTGCGTAAGCTTCCCTTATGGGTAACGCGCAGCGTATAGCGCCTAGGCTCAGGATTCGGAATCCATACCTGTTCCACGTTATCTCGGATGTTGTCTTGATTTCGGCTGGCGGGAGCTAAAGCCCCTCGACTCAGATCTAATGTCCAAGGGAAAAACTCACGCCCCTGATCATCGAAAATACGGAGGTCTAAGTCATTAACTAGCTTGATATCACGCGGATTTAATGAGGCTGGGGAAGGAGAACCTTCCGGATCCGTCCAGGCGATGGTGGCACGAATCGGACTTCCATCGGAAATGAACTCATAGGTATAAGTCTCGCCATTACGAAGCGTTTCTTCACGAATAAGACGTGCTGCGCCATCTTCTTCCATAATTTGCACACCTGCTGCTTCGGCATTCATAAGCCCCCAACCGAAAGCATAATCAGGTCCTGGGTTAGGGCCAGCCTCGCGCGCCGTATGGATAGCCAGCGCCTTTAGCGTAGAAGAACGCATGAAGCGATTGGCATTCCGCTGTGCATACAGCTGCTGAAGCAGAGAAAGTGCACCAGCCACATTCGGGGCTGCCATGGACGTGCCACTTAAGCTCGCATAGGAGTCTGCGGCCCCACCATTGGTGATAGCCGCACTAAAGACATTTACCCCCACCCCTACCAGGTCAGGCTTGATCCTACCGTCATCTGTCGGGCCCCAAGAGGAAAAGGAGCTCATCACCACGTCACTGGGCTGTGTATAATTTAGCACGCGATTCACTGCACCTACCGTGATGACATTTTTGGCTACGCCCTGCGGGCCAATGGTGTCTTCCGGACCATCTGGTGGCCGAGAGCCATCCCCCGTATCATTTCGATCATTTCCCGCGGCCCATACGATCGTATAGTGAGGAAGCGAAAAAGCCAAAGCATCCAGTGCCTGGCTGACACTTGAATAAAATCCAAAACGAAAATCTTCCTGTGCAGACACCGAAGTGTTTCCTGCCCACTGCCAGTTGCCTGCATTATTACGGAACCAGCCCAGCACGAAGCCATAAGAGTGATTAGATACTAGGTGTCCATTCGGACGAATGACGGGATCATAGGCGTTAGCGTTCATCTTAGAGACGTCCGCATCCCAGTTAAAGGACCAGCCAGTGGCTGCAAAGGCCATGCCCCGCGCATTTGGGTTGATACCTGCAGCTATCATCGTTCCTGCTACATGGGTAGCATGATTACTGATAGTTTCTGTGGAGCCGTCGATTTGACGCATCCTATTTTGAAATTCCACATGGTCCAGTCTTGGACGTGTTTGGTCGTAAATACCCAAGGTAAGCCCCTGCCCGTTCAGGTTCGTGCCCATGGAACCTCCTGGCTGTAGGGCGGAGACCCCGGTAGACTGAGCAGCCCCCGTGTTCATGGTCGTAAAGTAAACGGGATGATTTTGGGCATCAAAATACTGTAGGGTAGCGGTTCGCTCTCCGTCAAGTGAATAGCTAAGCGGAAAACCAAGCGCTGCAGCACGCATTTTCACCTCCTCTTTCGTAGGCATAAGCTGCTGAAAACGGGAATCAAAACCCTCCCGCATCGTAACTCTGAGTTCTTTTAATTTAGGGTCTTCTGCTTCGATTCCCTGACCGAAGGATATTTGCCCTATTAAAAGAAATAATAAGGTAATTTTAGTAAATTTTCTTTTCATACACTTCTCTTTCAACAATCAATAACTTCACAATATATGAAAAGTTAAAAAAAAAGCGGGAGAAATATCCCGCTTTTTAAGTGTTATTTAACCTTTCTTTAAGAGTAGAGAGCGGTCGAGGCGATCCTCTGTTCTGGTGCTACTACCGTCTGCTGGCGGAACAGCTCCTGGAACTAAGATAGCAGAACCTCCGTCACCCCAGGTATTTACCCAGGTGATCTCTATTAGGTAGTCGAAATCCGGGTTGTTAGCCACATCGATTACGCGACCATTAATGGTATAAGTATCCTGAAACTGATCCCGATTACTTGGATCTCCGGTGATAACATCACAGACATCTGTCACAAAACCAGCCTGCTTCGGATCTCCATAGACGATGTCGAAATGACCTAAGGTGATATCGTCTAACAAATAGCGACCCGCACCACCTGTAGCTGCAGTCCAAACTACTTGGCTGCCGAAGCCAGTCGGCGTATCATAAGTAAAGCTTTGGCTGATTCCACCTTGTCTGTTTCCAACGCGAATGGAATTCCAGAACACATCGTAACGATCTGCTAGGGCAGACGGGCAGACCACGCGAATACGAACGGTTACCTGTGCATAATTCGCACTTACAGCAGCACCAGTAGCGTCTGTGATGCGCAGCACTAAATTAGGTGTCTCGGAAGGGGTAATATTGCCCGTAAGGACCTCGATAGGAAACTGAGCGATATTCTGACCAGCTGGAATCGTAACCGACGTAGAAGGTAACTCATAGTGAACTCCACGAACGGCGGTAGAGGTGTTGACAACTTCTACATTCACGGTGATTGCCTGATTCTGTGGAGCCGCTACCAGGTTGATTTGAGCCTGTGCCATATCGCGCTGGGTTTCATTCAATCGGACGAAACTTGCGATGAAGCCGTTTTGGGGAAGTGTAGAAGCATCGAATTCTACTTCCAAGCCATCCCATGTAGCGGAGAAGTCTGATTCTTCCATGCAGGAGGAGAGTATACCTCCAAAGAAGAGCAGAAGTAAAGCGTATATTTTAGTCGTTTTCATAAATGCTTAGGGTTTAGTAACCAGGATTTTGAACCAAGTCAGGATTTAACTGAATTTGAGCCTGCGGTAGGAACGAAAGGATACGGTAGTCGTTAAAAGGTACCGGTGGTAAGCCTCTGTGTTTCCGGATAGCTAAACCATTACGCTTCAAGTCAAAGAAGCGGTGACCTTCCATCGCAAATTCTACACGCTTTTCTTGAAGAATGGCTTCGAATAGCGCATTTCCGGTCAGACCTGCATCTACTGCTGGCAGATTTCTTTTTGAACGAAGCGCATTCAAGTCAGCACGTGCACCTGCGTTATCCCCTAACTTCTGGCGTGCTTCAGCACGGATTAGAAATAGTTCTGATCCACGTAGGATAGGAAGATTTTCCAAGAACTCTCCTTTAGCACCTCTCCACTTGTTGGAAGCGAATACAGGACCTGCAAAACCAGCTCTTGTCGTTGGTTCCCAAGCCGCCATACGCGCATCTCCCTCTTCCATGCTGGCGATTAACTCACGAGAAGCACTAGCGATGAATTGTGCATTTGGGAATGCATTCGATGTCAAAGAGGACATGGAATTGTTAACACCATCTACTGTAGACCAGTCCACCTGACGGATTTCAATTTCGAAGATAGACTCTGGATTCGGGAAAGAATTGAATGCAGCTCTATAATCAGCAGGTTCGATAAGACCCGTACCATTCTCGGTAAGACCTACTGTAGCCATGGCCTGTGTAGCCAGAGCCGCTGCACGATCATTACGTCCCCAATATAAATACACCCGTGCTAAAAGTGCCTGCGCGGCGCCGCGTGTGGCGCGGTAAACACCGGCACCACTACCCATAGCTACCGGAGGCAGTAAATCGATAGCAGCTAATAAATCTGCCTCAATCTGCTCATATACCTGAACGATGTTACTACGCGTGCGTAGGTCTGCATCTGAGAAAGCAAGCGTAGGCGTCGTACGAACGATCGTAGACAGGTTAAAACCATTAACCTCTCGGTTCGGCTCATAACCATAAATACGTGCGAAATCGAAGTGCGTAAGCGCGCGAACAAAGTGCGCTTCCCCTTTTAGTCTGTTTTTTGTTGCCTCTGCACCTGGAACAGCATCTACGCCACCTAAGATGATGTTCGCATCATTAATGGCAGACCAGATAGCTGTATTCCAGATCTGCATGTGTGCGCGATCCTGATTTACTTCCTCTCCGATGTAACGACCTGTATTAGCGATCATCAATACGTTATCGGCAAGAACCTCTGGGGCAATCATCATGGTCTGTCCGTAGTAACCGAAGTTACGTAGACGGCCATACATCGTAAGTGCGATACCATTAAAGCCGTTTACATCCGCTAGGGCCTGGTCCACAGTTAAACTTTGTCTCGGATCCACATCCAGCACATCGGTACAAGAACCGAAGGCCAGCATAGTGGCAGCGAGTGCGATAGAAAATATATTCTTTTTCATGTGATGCTTGGGATTAGAAACTTAAATTGATACCAGCAGTGATTTGCTGCGCATTCGGGAATGCCGCGAAGAAAGATCCACCTAAACCAAGGGCTGCTACTTCAGGGTCAATACCTACATAGTTGGTCCAAGTGAGCAAGTTGATACCTTGAACAAAAGCATTTGCCTGAGCTACACCCACTTTCTTCGTGAAGGTAGTCGGAAGCGCGTAGTTAAGCGTTACTTGCTTTAAACGGATGTAAGAACCGTCGCTGATTTGACGCGTGGAGCTAGCAGTGTAACTAGAACCTCCTGGGCGAGCACCTGTCTCCCATGGCATTGGATTAGAAACCACATCTCCAGGCTGTCTCCAGTGGTTTAGCTGATCTACTAACTGGTTGTTCGGTCCAGATCCGGTAGAAGCCAAGTTGAAGAGGTCATTGTTAATCGCTAGGTTACCGAACTGATACTGGAAGAAAACCTCCAAGGAGAATGGGCCATAAGCAAAGTTGTTGGAAAGACCTCCGTAAGAAGTAGGTAGTAAGCTTCCGATGAAACTATCTTGAACGTCTGCATCACGGATCGTATACGTGTAGTTACCGTTCACATCGCGGTACATCGGACGACCATTCGCTGGGTTTACACCTACATAAGGAGCTCTAAAGACAGGCTGTAAAGGTAGGCCAACTACTAAATCGTTCCCTACGCGCTCATCATCACCGAAAATAGAAAGCAATTCGTTCTCTAGGAAGGTAATGTTAAAGGAAGTAGACCATCTGAACTTACCTGCTACTACGTTAACCGTCTGTACATCGAAGTCAATCCCTTGGTTACGCACCTCTCCCGCATTACGCGTGATAGAACCGAAACCAGAGTCAACAGGAAGTGGAGTAGC
This sequence comes from Nitritalea halalkaliphila LW7, assembly GCF_000265075.1. Lineage (GTDB taxonomy): Bacteria > Bacteroidota > Bacteroidia > Cytophagales > Cyclobacteriaceae > Nitritalea > Nitritalea halalkaliphila. The sequence goes on from NZ_AJYA01000028.1 coordinate 50,193, forward strand.
GAAAAGTAGTTCACGAGAATTTCTTCTCCAGAAATCAACTGTCGTAATTACACGGCCATTGAAGAAAATACCATCGATACCAATATTGATCGTTTCAGCTTCCTCCCAAGTTAACAAGTCATTACCTAGCTGAGAAAGTGCTAAGCCTGGAGAACCTAAATACTGACCAGTAGAGGCAACTAAAGAAAGCGAAGCGAAGTTCGGAATTTCAGAGTTACCGGTTACACCATAAGAGGCACGGACTCTTAAGTTATCCATCCAAGACACATCACGTAAGAAGCCTTCGTTCGAAAGTCTCCATCCTACGGAAGCTGCACCGAAGTTACCATACTGCACATTCTGGCCGAAACGAGAGTGACCGTCACGACGTAAAATGAAGTCAGCGGTATAGGTATCGTTATAATCGTACTTAGCCTGACCGAAGAAACCTACACGCACAAATTCGGTGAAGCTGGAGTTAACATTCAATGGAACAGCAGCATTCTGCAGGTAACGAAGTCTTGGATTCGCGAATCCCTGACCAGTAGCTGACATAAACTCACGTGTTTCAGACTTGTACTCGTAACCTAAGAGACCAGAGATGTTATGCACATCGGCGATACGCTTATTGAAGTTAAAGTTGTGGTTCGTGTTAAAGTTAACATTACGACGATCCACGAATACAGAACTACCTCCTTGACCGCGGAAAGCTGCGATGGTGGAAGGACGGTTGTTTTCTTCACGGATATCAGCGAAGTCGATACCTGCAAACGACGTGAAGGATAACCATGGGGTAAACTGATAGTTCAACTGGATATTCGATACCGTCTGCACCGTATTGGCTAAACGAAGCTCTTCAGCAGCACCTTGAACGATATTATAACCGAATAAGTGGTCAGAAGGATAGTCTCTAAAGGAACCATCTTCGTTTCGGATAGGAACACCCGGACGTGCAGTAAATGCTGCTTGGAAAGGAGAGTTCACGAAGTTACCACGATCGATGGCACCATTAGTTTTTTGGTAAGCTAAGGATAAAGTGGTGTTAATCGTTAATTTCTGATTTGGGCGATGCGACAGGTTCAAACGACCCGTAGCACGCTGCCAGTCAGCAGAAATCAATTGAGAACCTTGGTTAGTGAATGACCCGGAAAGGAAGAAGGTCGTTTTATCATCACCACCTGACATAGATAGATCATAAACACTTAGACGATCATCTCCAAAAGTCGCATCTACCCAGCTATTGGTAAAAAGGTTAGGATCCTCAGGATTTCCGTAGACCGCGATGGCATCGTTAATGTTTCGTCCAGAATTACGGAAGGCTTCGATTTTTAACGTAGCTAACTGACGCGCATCCATTACATCATAGTTGCCTAAAGGACGCACCACCCCTTCCTGAACGGAAAGTCTAACTTTAGTAGCCCCTTTTTGACCTCTTTTCGTGGTAATGATAACGACACCATTCGCTGCCTGAGCACCATAGATCGCACCTGCTGCCGCATCCTTTAAGACCTCGATAGACTCGATATCGTTCGGGTTAATGGAGGCGAGCGCATTTTGAGAACCTTGACCCGCTAATCCGCCTGAAGGTACCTGTACACCATCGATGATGTATAAAGGATCATTTCCGGCATTTACGGAGCCTACACCACGGATACGCACGTTAAGTGTACCCCCCGGCTGACCTGTTCCAGATGTGATCTGCACCCCTGCGATACGACCTTGGATGGCACGATCAAAAGACTGCATCGGTAAATCTTGGAAGATCTCTCCTTTTACAGAAGAAATCGCACCCGTAATTTCCCGCTTTGACTGATCTCCATAAGAAGTAACCACTACCTCTGATAAAGACTGCACGTCAGGCACCATCGTAACATTTACGATAGAACGGTTACCGATGCTGACATCTTGGGAACGTAACCCGATAAAGCTGAAGGTAAGGGTGTTGCTGTTTTCAGGTACGCTAATGGAGAACTTACCGTCTAAATCGGTAGCAACTCCTATCGTGGTACCTCTCACCACAACGGACACCCCCGGAACAGGTTCATTATCCTCTTGGGAGATGACCGTTCCGGTAATGATGCGGCTTTGCGCAAATGCCGAAGCAGAAGCAAATAGCAGCATCAAACCAAATAGTAAAATTTTCTTCATGTTTGATTAGTTAAGTGTAACATTCGAGCAATGTTAGAGATTAACCACAAATTATGCAAGCACGTTTAAAAAATTTACGCCTAATATAAGCGTTTATCATGAGCATTTATTTCGCTAAATCTCCATATATGCAATTTTATGCGGAAAAAATGACTCAATTAAAACCTTTTGACTTATTTAAAGATTTTTAACAAAGAAAAACAAAATTATATTCTATCGCACAATACAGTAGTAAATTTACACTTTTCATAAATTTAAATGCTATTTTTTACCAAATCATCAACCGTTTAGGCTAATATACAACGAAATCAATATAATGATTAAAGTGATAATAATTACATGTAAAATGATATAAAAATGGATTTAAGCTAATTATTTGTTCTTTTCGGATAATTAACGACAATCACTTCAGAGAGCAAAACGGCAAAAATGCAAAAAAAATAAAAAATAATGATTATTCTGCAAAATCAGCCAAACACCTAATTTATTAAAATCGATATTCTACGGTTAAAGGCCCTCCCCTCCGCTGTCTCATTCGAGCGTATAGGCTGAGCGTCTCCAGCACCCTTCGCATGCAAACGATCAGAAGAAATGCCTGCATCTAAAAGGTACTGCATGACACTTTGCGCACGGCGCATACTAAGCTCCTGATTATAAGCGGAAGCCCCTACATTATCGGTATGCCCAGTGATCGTAATCCCAACAGTCGGGTTCTCCTGCAAAAACAGCAACAACTTGCGCAGAGAAGTTTTAGAAGCATCCCGGAGGCTATACCGATCGAAATCAAAAAATACATTTTCGAACACAAAGGATTTTCCTGGACCCACCGGAATCAAGGTGATATTTTCTTTAACTAACTGCGAAAAGTCAATCTTCTGCAGGTTATAGATTCCCGGAAGAAAACCCTTGCTTTCCACATAAAGGCCCGTCATCTCCTTAGAGGGATAAAGCATCATAAATTCTCCCGTTTTAGCATCTGCTTCAAAGGTATAGAGCACGGAATCCTTCGCCAAATTCACCAGCGAAAGTCTGGCACCTATAGGCGTCCCACTCACCTCATCGTAAACCCGCCCCCTAACCACATGGATGGGGGTACCTAAAGAGATGGCCTCCTGAGGAAATCGGAACCGATAAAGAAACGAGCGCCGCTGCACTTCATTTTCTACTAAGGACTCCGTATAATAAGCATAATCCGACTGTGCCGTAATGAAAAGAGAAAGCTGATCGTGCTGATCATTAATGGGAAAACCGATATTCTGGGGTTCTACAAACTGCCCCTCCACTACTTCACTTTTAAAAATATCATAGCCCCCATACCCTAGGTGCCCATCAGAAGCGAAAAATAAGCGTTCATTATTAAAATAAATGAAAGGAGATACCTCATTACCAGCCGTATTGATGACAGGACCTGCATTTTGGCTTCGCCCCAATTTCCCTCTGCGTCCCGCAATGCAAACCAAATATCGTTTTGACCGTAGCCACCCGGACGATTGGAACTAAAAAACAGCATGCTGCCATCTGCGGAAAGTGAGGGCTGAGAATCCCAGAAACGGCTATTGATTTCTTTGCCCATGTTCTTCGCTTTCGTCCACTCGCCCTCTCTTCTGTAAGACACGTATAGGTCGCAGGAGCCATGAGAATCAGGCGCATCACAGGAGGTGAAAATGAGAATCGTGCCATCAGCTGAAATGGTACTCGTGCCTTCGTTATAACGAGAATTTATATTCGTCGATATATTAAAAGGCTCAGTCCAGCTCTCACTTTCCTCCCGATAAAAGCTCGTATAGATGTCCTCATCCAGCCGATGATCCATGCCATCCCGCTTTACGAAAATCAACTGCTTGCTATCTGCCGTCAGCACGGGAAAATACTGAAAGGCAAATTTATTCAGCGGTGCCGGCATCCGTTCTTTTTCTACTACAAGGGCACGTTTCAGGTTCTCTTCCATAAAAGCGATCCGCTTGCTTTCCTGCTGGAATCTCGGCGCAGGAACATGTCTGCGGATGTTCTCCTTATGACGGTAAAAAAAATCCGGAAGTGTATCGAATCCACCTAAGGCCAGCGCCACCTGGTACTTGGCCCACAGGTACCGATCTACCAGCGCCTCATCAGGCTCATTTAGGGAAAATCGCTTGTAGCCCGACTCTAAGCTTTTAAGGGCCTCTTGGTGTCTGGCTCTGACGAGCAAAATCTCCGCTTGCTTCGCATAGGCCTCCAAAAAGTTCCGCTCGCGCTCTATCGCTTTTTCCAGATGATGGAGGGCGCCGTCATACACTTTTCGAGCGGCTAACTTGTCGGCTTCTAAATAATACGTGATCGCCCGCTTATCGCGAATGCTGAATTCCTGCGCGAAAGCCGATAAGAAACATAAAAAAAAGCAAACAACTAGCGTGGGTGTTTTCATGGTTATGGGATTTCCATAAACTTATGGGTTTGCAGCGAAATCTGCCATTCAGGGTGTAATTTAACAAATTCAATGATACTTCCTAAGTATCTCGATGACTTCGTCCACTCAGGCTGTAAACGAAAAACAGCGTTTTTATACATTTTGGATGCATTTTCCTGCGCGAATGTGAAGTCACTCTTGTGACTCACCACAACTTTCAACTCATCCGCCACCTCGAAAATACTCGGGTGAGGTGCCTTAAACTTCTTCGGACTGAAGACTACCCAGTCAAAACTCCCCGAAAAAGGATGTGCCCCTGATGTCTCCAGATGCACCTGAAAACCAGCCGCTCTTAGTGCATCCGTTAGAGGCGCTAAAGGATATAACAGAGGCTCCCCTCCCGTGATAACAGCTAGCCGTCCTGGGTACGCACGCGCTCCCGCTACGATTTCTTCTATAGACTGAATGGGCCAGCGGGCGGCTTCCCAAGAATCTTTTACATCACACCAGACGCAACCCACATCACAGCCACCGATTCGAATAAAATAGGCAGCATGCCCGGTAAAGGTCCCTTCCCCCTGCACGGTATAGAAAGATTCCATAATAGGAAGGGCCTGTCCTGCCCGTACCTGAGAAGAAAGTGTACGTGTATCCATAGAAATTTTTGGTTAAGCGGGTAATTGAACCGCGTTCGAATGAAATAGGCCTGCAAAAGTACAACAAGATTACAGACTTAAAAAGTTTTAGCGCTTTTCATAAAAAAAGGCATCCCCGAAGAGATGCCTTATACATAAGAAAATTACGCGAATTAACCTGCAGGATCGGCCGGAGGAGCTGGACGCGTAATGCGTACCTGCACACGCTGAAAGTTAGGGCTAGCGATAACATCGCCAGTGTCTACTAACTTCAGTGTGACATCTACAAAGCCACCGATAGCACCCGTATTAATAATTCCGACGGTCACGAAGCCGAAGCTCTCATTCGCTGGAATACGCACTCGGGTATCGGAGAGGGTAAAATCTACTCCCTCCACGGCTGTGGTGAACTCAGGGTCGATTTCTACATCCACAAACGTGTCTTCTGCACGATGCGCGGATACGAAGTTTACTCTAAACTCTGTCTCTCCTACTGTATTCGCCACCGTACGTCGTGGGAAGGTAAGACCACCTACTGGTGCGGTTAGCACCGCAAAGTCAAACTCAACCTCAGCGCCTCGGAAAATAGGGCGGTTCTGTTCCATACATGCACTAAACCCTAGAAGGAAAAGTGCCATAACATATATTACTAGCTTTTTCATGTTTTCAGTTTAGTAGCCTACGTTTTGATTAAGGTTAGGATTACCATCGATTTCACGCTGAGGGATCGGAGGTAAGATGCGGAAATCCGTAAATGGAACGCTGCTATTAGGACCTAAGTACGACTTATCGATGTCTCTACCCAAACGCTTCAGATCAAAGAATCTGTGTCCCTCAAAGGCAAACTCCTTCAAACGCTCTAATAGAATCTCCTCTAAAATAGCGTCACCAGTTAACTCCATAGGCTCTAAACCTCGAAGTGCTTTGAAATCATTCAACTCCAGTAGAGCTTCTGTAGTGTTGCCCAAGAAGAAATTAGCTTCTGCACGAATAAGGTGCATTTCAGACTTTCGGATCACAGGCGTGTTATCACCCATGGGAAATCATTCTTTGCAAGAAACTTAATGGACTCAATCTGACGACCGGCATTACGCACCGTGTTGCCTGTCGTATATTGAAAGGCACGTACATCTTCATTTCGAGTGACGTCCCAGTTGTTGTTATTCGCTAAAGCTCCTTCAGCATCAGGATCAGGACCGATGAAAAGCTGCTCCAAACCGAAGAGGTCGAGAATCTTCTGCTGTGGAATAAAGTCGCCCCATCCACCTTGTGCATTCTTATTTTCTAGGTTTAAAAGAACCGTGAAGGAAGACTGTTTGGAAACGTTAACCCCTAAAGCTTCTTCCGACAACTGGAAGCGTACCTCAAAGACAGATTCAGGATGGACAGCAGTTCTCCAGCCAGCGGCATAGTTGTTCGCATTCAACACAGTACCCACTGGCCCAGCTAATGCTCCAGTAGCTGCTTCGACAGCAGTCTGATACTCTCCTCTGTAGAGTGCTACTCGCGCTAATAGCGCTTGGGCAGCATTACCAGAAGCAAACTGTACCCCACGTCCACCAGGTGTAAGTAAACGAATAGCATCATTAAGGTCAGACATGATTTGATCATAGTTTTCATCGATCGTCGAACGTGGCGTTAAGCGATTGACAGCTACGTCAGAGGTAATAGAACCCTCTAAAGGCATCGGAATTCCTCCCTCATCTACTACACCCGGCAGGTGAATAGCTGTAGGAATATAAGAATAGGCTTTCACTAAATCAAAGTAGTAAAGCGCTCTGAGAAACTTAAGTTCACCTTCCCAGCGATCCAGCGTACCCTGATTGGCTCCCTGGATATTGCCAGCAGCAATTCTATCCAAAAGGATATTTGCCTCATTTATGGCAAAGTAACTGTTCGCCCAATGTCCAAAATGAGCATTCGGCTGATTGTTATTCTCCCCGATAAAACGCCCAGAATTATTGGTTGTTCTTCCTACATCAGCTAGCGCGTCCGACACGCCTAATAAATCTCTACCATAATTTGCCTGAGCTCTAAGACGTGCATAAACAGAATTAATAGCTGCATTAACACCTTCCTGAGTATCTAAGGCGATATCGGCATCAATGGATTGCCTAGGGTCTACGTCTAAGCTACACGACACAAGGCCACCAGATAACAATACACTAGCGCTTAAAATATATATCCAATTTCTAATTTTCATTTTTCTCTTTTTTAGAATCCAATTTGAACACCTAAAGTTACATTACGCGTTAATGGAAGCTGACCAGTACCTGCACCTACGAATTCTGGGTCATATCCAGGGAAATCAGCAATAGTTAGTAAGTTAACCCCCTGAGCAAATACACGAGCACGTGTTAAACCGATGCCTCTTAAGGTAGAAGGCTTAAAGTTATAGGCAAAAGTCAACTGTGCCAAGCGGATGAAGTCAGCGTTTAGGAGAGTGGCACTACCAAAGTTACGACCTTGAGAACGCACCTCTTGACCACCATTAGCTGTGATGTTACGTGGAATATCCGTTAAATCACCTGGCTGCGTCCACGCACGATCATTCACACTACGAAGTGCGTTTAATGTTAGACGTGTACCATTTTCACGAAGGAAGTTGTACTGACCATCTGTCACTACGGCACCCATTTCATACGTGAAGAAGGCAGTTAGCTCAAATCCTTTAAAGGTAAAGGTGTTGTTTAGACCACCGAACATCGGAGCTAAGTTAGAACCTAAGTACACGCGGTCATCCGCAATCGGCAAATACGTTCTATTACCGAAGCGATCTAACCACATCGGACGACCCGTAGCAGGGTTAACACCGATATACTCTGCCACGAAGAAAGATCCTGGAGCAGGTGCGCCAGGGAACGCTGGGTTACCGACCGGCTGGCCTACAGCGATACCCGGGTTAGAAGGTAAGAACTGTAAATCATCGAATAAACGAACAATTTCATTTTGGATAACGGTGAAGTTAAAGGAAGATCTCCAAGAGAAGTTACCTCTGTCCACATTTACCGTACTCACCTCGAACTCAATACCTCTGTTTCGAAGCTCACCCACGTTACCTGCTATGGAGCCAAAACCATTCGTCCATAAAACGGGCTGGTTTAAAAGAAGGTCAAGAGTTCTTTGATTAAACAAATCAATGGAACCTGTTACCCTGTTGCCAAAGAAACCATAGTCGATACCTAAGTTGACAGTTTCATTAATTTCCCAACCTAAGTCAAGGTTAGCTAAGCTAGTAGGACGAATACCCGCCTGACCGGAATAGTTACCTGCACCACCGAATAAACCGCGAGCAGCAAAGTTACCGATCTGGTCATTCCCTGCTCTACCCCAAGAAGCGCGAAGCTTTAAGGCAGAAATACGCTCATTACCTTCTAAGAATCCTTCACGATCTAAGTTCCAACCTGCTTGTACAGAAGGGAAAAGCCCATACTGTGTGTTCGCACCGAAACGAGAGGAACCATCAAAACGCGCTGTTGCTGTAAAGAGATATTTTTCTCTGTAGTTATAACGTGCATTAACGAAAGAACCCTGACGTCTATATCCTGTCCAGAAGCTAGTCACAAACTCCGGTGTAGCTGCAGACTGAATCGTTCTAAATTGGAAAGTAGGGAATCCAATACCTTCTCCAGAAAGTCCTTCGCGTGTTTCAGAAACAAACTCGTAACCTAACTGTGCAGATACATTGTGTACACCATTATAGGTTTTATTCCAATTTACGGTCTGGGTAGTTAGGAAACGCGTACGCCAGTCCGTCTGCGCACTTGCTCTACCCTGAACACCTGCACCGTCAGGAGTTCGTGGGTCTCTAAACTGCTCACCTTGTAGGAATCTGTAGTCTATACTATAGAAAGAGCGAAACGTAATATTGTCCGCCAATTTATAATTGGCTGCTATATTACCAATAACAGTATTGGTACGCTGCAAACCTGTATTAAAGGCATTAACAAGTGCGATATTTTGCCCTAAAACACCCCCAATAACCTCATTAAAGCTACCATCGTCATTAAAGATAGGGTTATGCGGTAGAATAGCAGAAGCGGAGAAAGCCGGGTTTCCTAGGAAAGCACCATCTACAGCGAAAGGTGTTTGCTGCTGTACCGTAGATAGGTTAATATTAGTTTCCAAGGATAAACGCTCATTAGCTTTATGCTGAATAGACGCTCGGAAAGTTCCTCGCTCAAAATCTACAGGACGGAAAGTAGACTCTTGATAGTTATAAGAGCCAGAAAGCGCAAATGTAGTGCGATCATCACCGCCACGAACGCTTAGCTCATAGTTCTGAAGTTGTCCACGACCTATAAGCTCACGCTGCCAGTCAAACGTAGGAAGTTCATTTCCGATCTGTAATAACTGCTCAGGTGAAAGCTCTTGCCAATTCGCCGGAAGAGCCCCCATGTCGTTAAGGGATCTCGCCTCAGGAATGGTCATTCCAGAATTAATATGGGCTTGACGTCGCATATTAAACCACTCTGGACCCGACAACACATCTAAGAAGCGCATCGGTTGCGTTTCCCCAACGAAAGCATTAAATTCAAACTGTGCTTTACCGGCTTTACCTTTTTTGGTCGTAATAATAACGACACCATTGGCAGCCTGAGAACCGTAAATCGCCGCCGAAGCTGCGTCTTTTAGAATTTCAATAGACTCAATGTCATTATTATTCAAGAAGGCCAAAGGGTTAGCTTGAGTGAAGGAGGCATTGTCAGTGTTATTCAGCTGTACCCCATCCACAATAAAAAGCGGCTCGTTACCTGCGGTTACAGAACCTACCCCACGGATACGGATGTTAACAGCACCTCCTGGAAGACCGTTAGCAGAACGTACCTGAACACCGGCCGCACGACCCTGTAGGGCACGGTCAAACGACTGCATCGGTAAGTTTTCGATTAATTCTCCCTTTACAGAGGATACCGCTCCTGTTACTTCTCGCTTACGCTGTACCCCATAACCTGTTACGATTACCTCTTCCATCGTCTCGACGTCTGGATCTAGGGTTACATCTACTTTAGACCGATTCCCGATCGTCACCTCTCGCGAGGTCATGCCGATAAATGACACTTGTAATACATTACTTCCCTCAGGCACATTCAGCGTAAAAGCACCATCTAAATCGGTAGCCGTACCGATCTGAGTTCCTTTCACGATAACAGAAGCACCTGGGATGGGTAGCATATCCTCTGAGGAAATGACTATCCCGGTCACTACCCTATTTTGTGCCCACGCTGTAAGCGTACAAAATAGGAGCGCGACTCCAATGAGTAAAACTTTCTTCATGTTGATTAATTAGTTTAATTTTATGCAGCAATTTTATATAAAAATATTATTATCCAAAAGCTTGTTGCCAAAATTTGTGAATTTTTAATTTGCTTTAAGCCTATTGATTAAAACTAAATTTTGAATTTGCGCCTAATTCCACACATCATACTTTTATGTTAGCTTTTTTAAAACTAAATTCTATCGATAACCTAAACATGTCTAAAAAATTTTTTCCATAAGAAATGCTCTAATTTGAGATATTTCCAATAAAAAGCATTATTTTTTTGAATTCATCAAATTCCATACCCAATCACCCAAGTAAATAATATGAATTGAGAAACGGCTGTGACAGTCTTTTCATCCATCAAATGCACGTAAAACAGAACTAAAAACACTCTAATACACATTTAAAAAAATAAAATACTATTCAAGACGACATAAATCATGGATACGGAATAATTCATTATTATTATGCGTATTTTAAAATATTATTCCGAATACTAAAAAAGAGACGCGTATCTAATGCAGTTGTATTTAATACAGTTGATGTATACCAAGAGGGACTAGCGCCTTACAAAACAAATAACACCCTGAAAAGACAATAAATAAGAGATATTGCAATAAAAAAGCCCACACACAAAAAAACCTGTGGTCGCTAAGACCACAGGAATGTACAAGAAATCCTCTGAATTATTCGAATAAATGGGCCTGACGCCCTACAGAAGCATTCGCCTCTAACGCTAAAAGCTGGCGCTTACGTTCTAATCCACCCGCATAACCCGCTAAGTCACCAGAAGAACTGATCACCCGATGACAGGGCATTAAAATCAAAATAGGATTCGCCGCTATAGCACTTCCTATTGCCCTGGGATGCGTCTCGCCGATAACTCGTGCGATATCAGCATACGTCTTCGTCTCACCAAAAGGAATTTTATTCACTTCCTGCCACACCTTATGCTGATAAGGCTTCCGCCAAAGGCTGCAGGAACATCAAAAGTCAGTAATTTGCACTGAAAATAGAGCCCTAACTGGATACGAACATCCATTAAAAGACCATCTAAATCATACTGAGACTCTTCCTTATCCGTAAAACGAAGACCGGTCACATACCCTTGCTCTACACACACCTCCACATTTCCGATGGGTGTGCTCATTACGGCCGTCTCTTTCATACCTCCTTAACGCTGCCGGCCTGCAGTAGTTTAAATTATCACTAAAAAAGGTAAATATAGCCCTCACTGAATCAGTAATCGATAGCGCCAAAGCTCCCGAATCTCTTCCATCCGGACCTCAAAAGGCGGATAAATCGGATTAGTCGAACAGAGTAACAAACCCTCTCCCCGATCCTTTAAGCGGTACACCAACTTCAACGTCACACCATCCTGCTCCGTGACTACCACATACTTCTCCCCATCCTTCAGCTGTGTCCAGTCATCTACATAGGAACAAACCACCCAGGCCCCATCTGGAATCGGAAGCATGGAATCTCCGTCTACCTGAAAAACCCGATGCTTCTTGTCATCTGCTAAAAATGGCATGGAAAAACGCGGAAGCTCTTCTATAAATACAGGATCCGAAAAACCCGCTAAATAACTGGCCTTCGCTTTTTGGGATACCACCTCGATCAGCTCACGCCCCTGAGCATCTACCGTGGTCGCTAAAATACGCAAACTCTTCCCCTTTAAATACTGATCCGTTTCCAATAGGCTACTTAATGCATAGGCAGGCATCGTACTTAAAGACTCTCGAAGCAGCACATCCACAGTCACCCCTAAATAATCCGCTAACTGAACCAGCGTGTCTAAAGGGGGGTTCACATTCAACTCATAGCCCGCTAACTTGGAACGGGAAATCCCCACCGCCGCCGCCATAGTCTCCTGCGTAACTCCTTTGCGCTTGCGCAAAAACTTAATATTCTGATGAAGCTGCATATACACCGAATTAAGAAACGAATATACACTTCCTTTTAGATAAAGACAAAATAATAGACATTTTTCCGTCTCTTTCACCTACATTTTATCCCAAAAGCAGCCAAGATCAAGACCAAACGACTAGAATAAAAAAACTGACAACTCCTGACACCCTGCGAACGAGGAGACATACCTCTTGCCTAAACCGTATAATTTGATTATATTATAGACTCAAATTTGTTTATTAAATAAACGCTATGGAAAAAAGAGCGATCGTACACCTGGATATGGACACCTTCTTCGTGTCGGTAGAGCGTCTTCTCGATAGCCGTCTAAACGGCAAACCTATCCTCATCGGCGGATCAGGCGATCGGGGCGTAGTGGCCTCCTGCAGCTATGAAGCCAGAAGATTTGGTATCCACTCTGCCATGCCCATGAAGCTGGCCCGCCAGCTTTGTCCTGAGGCGATAATCGTAAAAGGGGACTTCGAGAAATACAGTCAAAAATCTCATGAAGTCACAGACATCCTAAAAGAAAGTGTCCCCCTATTTGAAAAATCCTCCATAGATGAATTTTACCTCGACCTCACAGGCATGGACCGCTTCTTCGGCTGCTTTAAACTGGCCCATGAGCTCCGTAAGCGCATCATGAAAGAAACAGGGCTTCCCGTATCTCACGGCCTCTCCGAAAACAAAACCGTCTCCAAGGTGGCCACAGGTGAAGCGAAACCCAATAATGAATTACTCATCCCGAAAGGAGCCGAAAGACCCTTTTTGGCCCCCCTATCCATACGGAAAATCCCTCAGGTAGGCGAAAAAACCGCCCAGACCCTCTACACCATGGGAGTAAAACGCGTCGAAACCATTCAGCATATGCCCATGCGGCTCTTGGTGTCTGCCTTCGGCAAAAACGGACAGGCGATATGGGAAAAAGCAAACGGCATAGACCCAAACCCCGTCGTCCCCTACACGGAAGCCAAATCCATTTCCTCTGAAAGCACCTTCGAGCAAGACACTATCGATGTACGCAAGTTGGAAGCTACCCTAGTGGCAATGACGGAGCAACTGGCCGCTAAGCTCAGAAAACAGGGACAACTGACAGGCTGTGTTAGCATCAAAATACGCTACTCCGACTTCGAGACGCACAGCATGCAGCATCGAGTAGCCTATACAGCAGCCGATCATAACCTACTCCCTCTCGTTAAAAGTCTATTTCACAAGCTATACAGCCGACGACTACTTATCCGACTCATCGGGGTGCGCTTTAGCAGCCTGGTCTATGGCAGCTACCAAATCAAGTTATTCGAGGATAGTCAAAAGCAAATTCAGTTGTATCAAGCCCTAGATAAGTTAAACTACAAGTACGGCGATAAAACCGTATGCCGTGCGATTAGCATGGGACTAGAGAAAAAACGCTTCAACCCTTTTACTGGCAAGCCTGTAAGTTGATGTCGTAAAAGCAGCAAATCGCCTCCTGCAGTCCCTTTCTAGTCAGATCGGTGTGCCTGTGGAATATATGATTCGAGGCAAAGTCAGATTCTGTAGCCAAGTACTACCTCATATTTCAAGAAAGGCAGCGCAAGAAAAAATTAGAATGTAACAAGAGCTACAAGAAAGTATAACAGTTCATTCGCTTGCTTTTAATCTGTCATTGCTGACTTTTTCGAATAGTCGAATGAAAGACTTGGCCTCTGTTTCACTTTATCAGGAAATATAAGACAAAAAAGGCCCGGTAAACCGGGCCTTTACGAAAAGAGATTACACAAGTTCAACTTAGAAGCCTGGATTCTGCTGCGCAGCAAGAACCGGGTTGTTCGCTACTTCCTGTAATGGGATCGGCCATAGGAAAGAATCGCTTGTAAACGGAAGTGCATGATCCGTGCCTAAATTCTGGAACTCTTCGCTATTCGGATCATAGAACGCGATGGAAGTCACTGCACGAGAAGGAGCCTTAGGAGGAATACCGTCCAAGTCACCTCTTCCAGATAAGCGGTGAATGTCATACCAGCGAATACCCTCTGCTAAGAATTCGATACGACGCTCTTTCCAAATGTGGTCTAAAAGCCCCATCGCATCACCGCCTACCGCTGCTAATGTATAAGAAGGAACAGAAGCAGGAAGCGCGCGATCGCGAACGCTATTTAAAAGCTCTAAAGCCTCGTTTAAGTTACCCAAACGTGCATGAGCTTCAGCAGCATTTAAAACCACTTCCGCATAGCGGAACATCGGTGCAGGATCATCGCGGTCGATATACCCTGTATACTTCGCCGTATAGATACCCGCAGCATCCTGCGTCGTTAATTCAGAACGACGAGAATCTTCTGGATGCCAGAAATCCCAGTTCCATGAGAAAGGAGAAATCTTTACCAATCCTCTACCACCAAGCTGTGGATTACCATACATGGCGGCCAAAGCGCCATTAACACCCGGGTTAGATTCCGGCGTATTGTTATACGAGAAAATGCTCTCTGTATTTTGTCTAGGACTCGTAAACGGAACCTCAGGAGTAGGCGTTAAACTAAACTGTCCCTGAAGCTTCTCATATTCCTCGATAACAGAAGCCCACTCCTCTTTATGTAAGAATACACGGGACTTTAATGCGATCGCCGCAGCTGGGCTAACACGTAATGGAGCAGGACCACCCCCTAACTGCTCGGCCTCATTTAAATCCTCTAACACGCGCTCATAGACGCCTGCTACCGTACCACGATCTACCTGAATAGCCTCATCCACTAAATTCACGACGTTTACTGCGAAATCACGGTAAGGTATTCCCATTGCCTGTGGATTCGAAGAATAAGGGCGACTAACATGTAGTAAAAGCTCGAAATGTGCATGCGCACGAATGGTCAGCATCTCACCGCGGAATCCATTAAACGCCTCCTGCGTGATCACTCCATTCTCTAAAGCTTGATCCAAGCCAGCTAATACCACATTTGCGCGGTTAATTAAACGGTAGATCGAAGACCAAAATTCCGCATTATTCGCAGTAGCTGGTGTATGTGCACCTATGTACGTGATTTCGTAAAACAACTGGTCATTATACATGTCTCCCGCACGCATATCCCCCTGCTGAATAGAGGCTGCGCCAAAAGGATAACCCCGCTGAATCGCTCCTAAGAAAAATCCTCTCTGCGCAGCATCGTAAACACCAAGCACATTTCCTAATACCCGCGCAGGATCTGCGAAAGCTTCCTCTTCGGGAACTAGGGTAACTGGAGTCTGATCTGTAACATCACAGGCTCCTATCGTCAGGCCAGTCGCCACTAAGAGAGAAAGACCTATACTATTAAATTTTGTTCGTTTCATCTTGCTTTTTCTCACCTCAATTAAAACCCTACATTAAGACCTAAAGACCACGTTCTGATGATAGGTGCTGCATTAAAGTCCACACCGAACTGCAACTGGTTGCCCGGGAAAGTATTCAATTCCGGATCTAAACCTGTGTAAGCCGTTAGGATAAATGGATTTTGCACCTGTGCAAAGAAACGTGCTGAACGTACATTTCCGTTAAACGTATTGTCTAGGAATGCAGTTGGCACACGGTAACCAACAACGATATTTTGTACACGAAGGAAGTCCCCACGCTCTACGAAACGGCTGTTAGCAGCTCCAGTAGCCCAGATATTCGCATCCTGACCAGCAAAAAGGCGAGGCACATCTGTTACCTGACCGCTTTCAGTCCAGCGATCTAAGATAAGTGCATTGTTATTCGAGAAGCCCATGCCTAACTGTCCACGCATCGTCTCATTCATGATGAAGTTACCTCCCGAATAGCGGAAGAAAATCTCAGCATCGAAGTTACCATAGGTGAAGTTGTTCGACCAGCCCCCTTGCCAAGTAGGTAGGGTATTTCCTAAGTTCATAAGATCATTACCCCCTAAACCTCCAGTAGCTTGGCTGATGTCTGCAGGATTATTTGGATCAAAAACTCTCCAACCTGTATTTCCCTGCTGTAGGTTAAACTGGATCAGAGACTCATCCCCTCTCATGTAGATCGGGTTACCATTCGCAGGGTTTACTCCTGCCCACTGGAATCCATAAAGCTGCGCGATAGGACCTCCTACTTCAGTAATATTAAAAGCAGATACGATAGGATCAACAAGCGCCGTAACTTCGTTTCTTAACCAAGTGAAGTTGAAATCAGTGGTCCAAGAAAAACGCGCGTTACGAATAACATCTGCACGAACCGTCAATTCGATACCCTGATTCACCATGCTCCCACGTTTTCGAAAATCGCATTACCCGGAACTCCTACAGAAGACGGCGTCACACGAGATAAAACGAGGTCTTGGATGTTATTACGGAAGTAATCTAAACCAATCGTGATGTTATTATTGATGGTCATGTCAATCCCCGCATTAAACTTCTGAGAGGTTTCCCACTGTAAGTTATTATTAGCGATTTGGCTAAAGCCAATACCTGCTCCAAGTCCAGAAAGTGCAGCGGAGAATCCACCCACAAATGGGAAGAAACCAATCTCCGTATTACCTACTTCTGCATAAGACACGCGTACCTTGAAATCGTCAATACCGTTTACATTAAAGAATGACTCATCTGAAATTCTCCATCCAACGGATCCACCCGCAAAAGTTCCTCTTCTATTCCCCATAGGTAGTGCAGAAATACCATCATTACGAACGGATGCAGAGAGTAAGTAACGACCTGCATAGTTGTAATTTACACGCGCAAAATAAGAGTCAAATCCTTGTTCAGACATTCCACCTCCGAACTGCTGGATTCCCGCAGAACCCGTTACCAAGTTATCCTGCTGGAAGAAGCGATCCGCAATTTGCGTACCCGTAGCAGAGAAGTTGTAGAAATTGGTATACTGATACTCTGTACCGATGGTAGCATTGAAATTATGGTTATCACCGAAAATACGCTGATAGTTTAAAGTATTTTGCTGGTTCCATCGCATCACAGGTAAGAAACCCTGAGAAATTAGACCTCCTTGACCTCGGCCATCGCCATGTCTAGGATCCCAAGAAAGAAACTCATCCGCAAAAGTCAAATCCGCACCAAACTGCGTTCTGAAAGTTAAGTCCTGCGTGATGTCCCACTCTCCATACACGGATCCTAAAACACGCGCAGTTCTTCCTCTAAAACGATTGTTCTGTAAAGCAAAAGCGATATTAGGCAGGTTGTTATCAATCACCCCTAAGTTGTTACCAGAACCTAAGGAAGCACCTCCTGGAGCCACATTAAACCCATCAAATGCAGTGTTTTCTGGATCGAAAATCGGCACGTTAGGGAAGGCGCGTGTAGCGTTTAGCGTAACACCAGAAAGGGAGTTTTCCCCATTATTTAAGGAGTTAATTTCTGTGTATGAGAAATTTAAACTTGTTCCAATTCTAAGTTTCTTGTTAATGTCATGATCCACATTACCTCTGAAAGTATAACGTGTCAAATCATTCGCCTGTAAAGCACCTTCCTGCTCAGTGAATCCCACAGAGAAGAAGTATTTAGTAGCTTCAGAACCCCCTCTAACGGATAAATTGTGCTGCTGCACAAAACCTCTTCTAAAAATGTGATCCTGCCAATCTGTATTTACACCTGGACGAGCCAACTCAGATAAACCAGCGTTTCTTCTTGTCTCATTCGCAATTTCCACGAACTGGTCACCATTTAAAAGGTCAAAACGATTGATTTCTTCATTGAAACCCACACTCACATTGTAATCTACCTGTGCTTTCCCTGTCTGACCCTTCTTGGTCGTAATCAAGATTACACCGTTCGCAGCACGAGAGCCGAAGATCGCCGTAGCAGAACCATCCTTTAACACTTCGAAGGACTCGATATCTGCCGGGTTAATCTGTGCTAGCGGATTACTCGCAAAGTTAGCTGCACGATCTGCATTCACGATCGGCACACCATCAATTACTAGTAGCGGTTGCGCATCAGAAGTAATCGAGTTTACTCCACGAATACGGATTACCGGTGCCTGACCGATTACCCCTCCTGGATTCGTAATCTGCACACCCGCAGCACGACCTGCTAACTGCTGATCGAAAGACGGTGTCACGAGATTTTCGATAGGTGCACTGCTGATACTTGCTACGGAACCCGTCAAATCTCTTCTCTCTTGTGTTCCGTATCCCACTACCACGACCTCACTTAAGGTCTTAACGTCAGGAGCAAGAAGTACATCTATAGTAGACTGGTTGCCGATAGCAACTTCCTTACTGTCATACCCTACGAAACTAAATACGAGCGTCGTCGCATCTTCAGATACAGTTATCGTGTACCCACCATCTAAATCTGTGATCGTACCGGAGGAAGTCCCTTTCACGCGTACGTTTACTCCCGGAATCCCATCCGGTTCGTCCGCAGAAGTCACCCTACCGGTCACCGTCCTGCTCTGCGCCCAGGCGAAATCCATCGCCAGAAGCCCGACAAACATTAACAATAAAACTTTCTTCATACCATTTTTTAGATTGTTAAACACATAATCTAATACAATTATAAAATGTTTTTCTCACAAAAGAAAAATTTGCCTCCGCATAAAGAGAATCAAATACTTCTATATTATTCTTCAAACCCATCGGACTAGAATAGTAACAAATAAAAGCAGGTAAAAGGAGATATTGGGCAATAAATCAAAATCATATTTGGACTAAAGTCTCCTTTAAAGAATTTTAACACATTTTAACAAAAATTTAACACAGCCTCTGGAAAGTAGCCTAACCCTTACTATCCTCCGTAAATCAAAATAATCTACTGAATCAAATGAATTAAAACACACAAAACAAAATTTTGTATTTATTTGCAGGCAACAAAGCGGTAAACACAAAAAAGGGGCTTCCGCCCCTTTTAACCACTCCTCAAAAAACCATTTTTTATTCGCCTAATCGCGCACAGACCCAATTATTAATTGACTGTTTTCTCCATCCCTTAAAGGAATCTGTTTTGCTGAGGACCCCGTGACATAGAACCGAGATAGCTCATCCAGCTCCAGCTCCAATTGGGATAAAAATCCCCCTTTGCCCAGCGGGCGCTCCCCGGCTAAATCCACACCGGCCAGCATCTCCTCCACACCAGGCCGCGCTCCACCACAGTGGCGTCCACCAGTCGAGCCGAAAGATGCCGCACATCCGGAAGTAGCAAACTACTCGAGAGCACATCCACCTCCAAGTAATCTAAAGGCTCACCCTTTACGGACATGGCTACCCTGCTCCCTTCCACGCGCACAGAAGCCGCACCAGCACCCGGAAGCACTAAAGTACCTTTCCCCACCTGACGGAAGACCAGCTGGGCACCCACAGGCAAGGTGAGCTCCATTGTGAGCCGTTCCAGACCTTCTGCCCCCCCTATGTATAACGTATCGCCCGAATAATAGCGTTCGATAAAACCCTCCCCTAGCTTGCTCTGCTCGAGCCTTTTCATATTCTCTATCGTATAGGACAGCTCCATAGAAGCCTCTAACTCCGATTTCAGCAGGACTTGTACAGACTCCAGCCCGAATAGACATACCGTGCTATGCGGTTCTAAGGTATACGTACTACGAAAGGACACTTTCTGGCCGATGAGATTACCGAAAACCGGTGCCGAAACAACCCCATCCCCTTTACCAGGGAACATCCGCTCATTAAATTCCTGGTAGTAAATCTCCGAGCGCATACTTCCAAAAAGCAGCATGGCGACGACAAACAGGAGATAAGAGCCTATAAATCCGAATAATAGTTTGCTACTTGTCTTCATTTTCTTGAATTACGTGTAAAAGTTCTGTTAAATCTGAGCCCTTCAGGCCTAAAAGCCGCACCTGTCGCAAGAAAGGAGGCAGCTCATCCCGGTAAAAGTCCGCCTTCTTCTTTTCCTGTATCCGAGACTTTGCCGCAGGCGACACGAAAAAACCGATCCCCCGCTTATTATCTAAAATCCCTTCCTCCTCTAATAGGGCGTACGCGCGCATCACCGTGTTGCGGTTCACCTCCATCTCCCCTGCCAGCTCACGCACCGAGGCAGCTTCTCCTCAGCCGGCCATTCCTCCAGCAGGATCTTTTCACACACCCAATCCCCGATTTGAAGAAATATATTTTTATGCTCCGCAAACTTCATCATACCTCCTTTTCTTTATATTTTAAATAGGCTACCGCCCAAAGCACCGGATTCGCCAGCAGCACATAAAACCAGCTTACCCGCAGCATCCAAGGCATACTACCGTCCAGAAAGCTGTTCGGGTAATTCGTGGCCACCAACACATTATAAGGAAAACCTGGGAGCTTATAGGCGAGGAGCCGATGGCCAAACCGATCAAAATAACTCCTAATTGCAAAATCAAATACGTAATCAGCCAGTTCAGTTTCTTAAAATAGAGCCCGCCTAAGAAGAGGGCCGAAATCGGCAGCAAAAAGAGACAGAAAACGGCTGAGGATAGTATAAATGCAAATTCCGGCTTCTCATTTTCGGGCCCCTGACGTGAAAAGGCTTGCCAAATGGTCTCTGGTGCGGCTCCTCCCGGGCCAAATAGCAGCAGAGAAAGCGCTAAATAGAGTGCATGGGCCAGCATGGCAATAAGCGGGAACGCCAGATGGTACACGACCACCACAGCGATCACCCGAATAAAAAACTCATAGAAAAACTTCTCCTGACGTGTCGCTGGTAACAACAGGTGCTGGATGGCCAAGTCCTTCTTGTGTAGATAACTGAAACTATTCGAGGTCACAAAGAGCACTAAGCCGATAAAACCGATAAGATAAGTCGGAAAATAAAGCTGCTTGTTTAGCGATGTGCCCGCGTATGTAGTACTGACAGGGTTAAAATTTGTCTCCCCGAACCAAAACAAAAGTTGTAGCACGCACAGGAATAGCACAAACCCCGGTAGCAGCACCATATAGGCCCGCGTATTTCTACTGATATCGAAGCGCAGCAGCGCAAAGAATCGCTGTAGTGTAGTTCCAGTGCTCATAGTCCGTTCGTTAGGTTTACTTTTCCAGATAAAATAGCATTAAAAAAGAGTTCTAGCTGCATGGGAGTCTGCGTTTCTCCTTCGCGCCGCTGGCGCAAAAACTGGTAACCGCCGCCCATCAACTCATGGTAGAGCGCGTCCTCCGGTAGGCTGGTACTCAGACCCATGCTGTACTGCTGGGTGATGCTGTCTAAGGTCTGATCGAATATCATCTTGCCCCCTTCCAGTACCGCGATGCGGTCGATGAGGTTTTCCACATCTTTTACCTGATGCGTACTGATGATGACCGACTGCTCATCGGCTAAAAAACGACCTAATATCTTGCGGAAATAACTTTTAGAAGGGATGTCTAAGCCATTTGTGGGCTCATCCATCAGTAAGAGCGGGCAGTTCGTCGCTAGCGCAAAGGCAATATGCACCTTCTTCTGCTGCCCGAATGACATCTCTCCAAAGCGGCGGGCACTGCTGGTCTGGAAGTCACTGAGAATCTGCTCGAATTTTTCAAATGAGAACGCAGGGTAAAACGCCGACCAGGCTTTCACATAACTACTCACACGCGAGCGGGCAGGAAATTCGAAGGCATCGGGTACCAGAAACTGACTTTGGAGTAGGGCCAAGCTTCGGTCTCCAGGCCGTACGCCTGCCTGATAAATAGCGCCGCCATGAGGCTGCAAAAGGCCAGCGACCAAGCGCAGGAATGTGCTTTTCCCAGCACCGTTTTTACCCAACAAGCCGGTTATGCTGCCGCGCTCTAAGCGCCAGCGTAGCGCATCGAAAAGGCGCACCCTGGCGCTGTAAGTGAAGTCCATATCCTGAATATCGATATGCGGAGCTTCTGTTATAGAGGAATGTTGCATAGTGTCATAGTTTATTATGACACTAATATCCTATGTCAGCGTTAAACTTCCAAATTTACAGCTGAATTTTTCCGCATTTATTTTTTCCGCTCACCGATGCGACGGATATTTTGAGAAGAGCGAGAGGGAAAAACTTGATTTGTTTATTTAATTGACTTATATTTGTCAATATAATTTACATCATGTTTATCAACTGCCACAGTTATTACAGTTTCAAGTACGGGACGATGAGCATCGAAACGCTGATCGCGGAGGCCTTACGGGTGCGTGCGGATGCGATCGCACTTACGGACATTAATAGTACGGCAGGGATTTTTCCGTTCCTCCAGCAGGCCCAGCGGCATAATGTACATGCGGTCGTGGGCATAGACTTCCGCGATGGCAGCCGTCCCCGCTACATCGGGTTGGCAAAAAACCAAGAGGGGCTCTATGAATTAAATAAGCACTTATCGGAGGTTTTGGCGGCCGGGGGCCCATTCCCCCAGCGGGCGCCTGCATTTTCCCATGCCTGCATCGTCTATCCCTTGCAGCAAGCGCCTGATGTACTTCGAGAAGAGGAATTTGTGGGTGTCCGCATAGCTGAAATCCGTCAGCTGTACAGCCTGCGCAAGCGCTTCCCTGTCGAAAAGCTGGTACTTTGGCAGCCGGTAAGCTTTCAGGATACCATTTCCTTCAACACCCACCGCCTCTTGCGTGCCATCGATCGGAATAGCCTACTCAGTAAACTGCCGCTCAGCGAACAGGGGCAGCCTGATGATCGTTTTTACACCTACGCGGAACTAGCTGCCCAGTGCGAAGGGCACAGTTATCTGATTACAGCCGCGCGAAAACTTCTGGAGCAGTGTCAGTTTTCCTTTTATTTTCATGCGGTTAAAAATAAAAGGAATGTAAGGGGCTCTTCTTGGGAAGACTTTGACTATCTGCGGACCGAAACCCTGCGCGGGGCGGTCAGCCGATATCCGAAGCTGAGCCAAGAGATTTTCGATCGTATCGAAAAAGAACTACTGCTCATCCAGCAAAAAGACTTCGTCTCCTATTTTTTAATCAATTATGATATCGTGCGCTATGCACATCGGAAAGGCTACTTCCATGTAGGAAGAGGCAGTGGAGCGAATAGCATCGTGGCGTACTGCCTTTACATCACAGACGTGGACCCGATCGCCTTGGACTTGTATTTCGAGCGGTTTATCAACTTATACCGGGACAGTCCGCCCGATTTCGACATCGATTTTTCCTGGAAGGATCGCGATGATGTCATCCGCTATATTTTCGAAACGTATAAAGAAGGAGATCGCGCCCATGTGGCACTTCTCAGCGCACACAGCACGTTCCAGTATCAAGCGGTTACCCGTGAACTGGGAAAAGTGTTTGGCTTGCCTACCAGCGAAATCGAACAGCTTTTAGCCAAGGGAGGGCCTAAGCATCCGCTGGATCAGTATGGACGACTGATTAAACGGTATGGACAGCGGCTGATCGATGTCCCGAGCCATCTCAGTATACATGCGGGCGGTGTATTGATTTCAGAAAAGCCGATACACTATTATTCTGCCACTACTATTCCTCCGAAAGGCTTCCCTATTACGCACTTTGACATGCATGTAGCGGAGGCGATCGGCCTGCATAAGTTTGACATCCTCAGTCAGCGCGGCTTAGGCCACATCAAGACGGCGATGGAGCTCATCCACGAAAATCAGGGGGTGGAGGTAGATATTCGTCAAGTGGAACGCTTTAAGGAAGACGAAAAGATCAAGGAACTCCTGCGCACCGGCAAGACGATGGGCGCATTTTACGTAGAGTCGCCTGCCATGCGGATGCTCCTTTCGAAGATGAAAGCCCAGACTTACCTGGAATTGGTTGCGGCTAGCTCCATTATCCGCCCTGGAGTGGCGAGATCAGGCATGATGCGCGCTTATATTTTGCGTCACCTCGACGCAGAAAAGCGGAAAGAAGCACATCCCGTGATGGAGTCCATCATGCCCGACACCTATGGCATCATGGTGTATCAGGAAGATGTAATTAAGGTAGCCCATTACTTCGCTGAGCTCAGCTTAGGCGAAGCTGACATCTTACGAAGGGGTATGAGCGGAAAATCCCGCTCTAAAGAGGAGTTTCAGCGTGTAAAAGATGCTTTCTTCTCGAACTGCGAGCGCTTAGGCAGAGAAAAGGAAATCACCGAGCAGGTATGGCATCAAATTGAAAGTTTCGCAGGCTACTCCTTTGCCAAAGGGCATTCGGCTTCCTTCGCAGTAGAAAGCTACCAAAGCCTGTATTTAAAAGCCTACTTCCCGCTGGAATTTATGGTGGCGGTGATTAATAATTTCGGTGGGTTTTACCATACCGAGTTTTATTTGCACGAGCTGCGCATGCAAGGGGCTGAAATAGAGGCTCCGGATGTGAATGAAAGTCGCTACCTCACCCATATCCAAGGCACGCGTGTGCTTCTCGGCTTCATTCATTTAAAGCACTTCGAAAAGAAAAGTACCGAGTGGCTTTTGCGCGCCCGCGCAAAGGGCCCTTTTACCAGTTTAGAAGATTTTATGCTTCGGGTTCCCTTAGGAATCGAGCAGCTGCGTATCCTCATTCGCATCGAAGCTTTTCGTTTTACGGGTCGATCAAAGGCCCAGTTACTCTGGATAGCCCATGCCCGGCATCAAGAGCTGCAGCAGCGTGCGCAGGCAGCAGAAAATAGTTTGGGCCTCTTTCCAGCTGAAGTAAAGCCTTTCCGCCTCGAAGAGCTGCCTCCCTTAAGCACATCGGAAGATTGGGAGAAAATTCACGACCAACTGGAAATCTTAGAATTTCCACTAGACAGTCCTTTTCTCTTGGTGGAATCACTGCCTGTAGGGACCTGTATGGCCAGAGACCTGCCGAAGCAAAACGGGAAATGGGTCACGCTGGTGGGCTACTTGGTCACCGTAAAACCCACCCGAACGGTAAAAGGAGAGCGCATGCACTTCGGGACGTTTTTAGATCAGGAGGGCAACTGGGTGGATACAGTGCACTTTCCTGACAAAAAGAATCCCTACCCCTTTCGGGGCAAAGGCGTGTATTACCTAAAAGGGCGGGTCAGTGAGGAATTTGGTTTTTATACTGTCGAGGTAGCACAGATCACACGACTGCCTTACAAGCAGTCTTCTTAGCCCTATTCCTAGTTCCATAACCCTACGAAAGCTTAGAAAGGAACTTGTACAGGAGTCCCCCTCTTTACCGGAGTTCCTCCCTGCCGCATCGCTCATTTCTTACGGTACGGAACAGTAGAGAGGATCTAGGTATGCAGCTAGGAAAAATGGGTTAAACCATTTCTCCTCAGAAGTTTAAGGAAATGCCCAGTTCCAGTTGTTGAAAACGGAAATCGGTCGTGTTAAAATCCACCGCATCGCTAAAGCTTACCTGCTGCGCGTTTAAGATACGCTCGAAGCGTAAATCTAAGCCTAGGCGTCCGAAATTAAGTCCCACGCCCACCTGAAAACCTGCGTTAAACTCTCCACCATCTCCCGTAATATCATCACGTAAAAACAAATGTCCGGATGGCCCCCCGAAAACGGAGAGCGTTCTCCCGATTAAATTTACCCCCACTAAAAAAGGTAGATCAAAACGACGGGTGATAAGACGGTTTTCTACCCCTTGTTCCACTACGTTCGTCACAAAGTTCGTAAAATAAATCTCTGGCTTGACGAAAACAGGCCCTAGGTGATACTTACCGAAAACCCCTACATGGTACCCCATATTATCCAGTGGATCGCCAAAAATCAATTGTGCGTCACGAAAATAGGACCCATTATAGCTATAGTTAAAGCCTGCTTTTAATCCAAAACCATTACTGGTCTGGGCCTGGACACTGGAAGTGGCACCAAGGAAACCACACAAGAACACAAGAACTAAAAGAACATTTTTCATCTTACTCGGGGCTAAGGATAAAACATAACATAAGTAATATACGCATGGAAAAGCTAGTTTCGACCAGTAGTCGCCTGAAAATCAGTCCTACTTTAACACCAACTCCCTACCTTTTTCAAGTTCTTTTAAGAAAATCATGCCAAAGATTCTACTTACATCCGCCCGTTTTTGCGTGCTAAACGGCTTAAATGATGTAAAAACACTAATTTAACTTATAAGCAACATTTTTCACCTTGTGAAAGTTACCTTAATGCCTTACATTTAGGTGCTTAATTCATGTTTCTACCCGAACATCACCCATTATGCGCATCGCCATCCTTGGTGCTACCCCCCTAGCAGCATCACTCGCTCATAAATTCCTTAAGGCTGGATTACAGGTTTCAGTAGGTGTCCGTCCTGACTTTATTCCAGAAAGTACGACTTGGAAACTCCTGCACATGCAAGTGGGATCCTGCCTCAGCTACAGTGAGGCGTGTAAAGAGGCGGATATGGTCTTTTTATGCACCGAAAATACACAGTTGGACAATATCGTAAAAAGCCTTCAAGAACTAAGACCACTCGCCATTGTGGACAGCACGAACGCTGGTTATAAAAACTGCATCCCTTGTAACACCACTCACCTGCAGGAGCGATTACCTAAACACCAGTTATACAAAGCCTTTAATAATCTCGGAATAGATTATCCTCAAAACGATCGTCTGGGTTTATTAAATGAAACGTACTTCTGTGGCCCCGAGGGCCAGACTAAAGAGCGCCTCAAGCGACTGATTTCCTGCATCGGCTTTCACCCCATCGACGCGGGCGGCTTAGAACATGCCGATTTACTAGAGGCTTTTTATCACCTGAGAAGTAAAATCGCTGAGCGAAAGCAAGATCAAGCTCAGTGTCATTTCAAGCTCATTTCGCACTAACTCTAAAAAACAATTAAGGACTTCAAGAGCTTAGGGTAGCAGTAACGCTTCTGCCCTAAGCTTTTTTTGCTTTAGCAAAATTGGTGAAAGGCTATTAATTTTGCATCCAACCAAATACTAACTTTATGAGCCGTTTACGAACTCTTACCACCCTTCTTACGGCAGCTGCCCTGTGGAGCTGTTCCGGGGATGGGACGAACACGACGCGTATGAACCCCTTCTTCGAACCTTATGCCACGCCTTTCGAGGTACCTCCTTTCGATAGCATCGAGATCGAACACTTTAAGCCCGCCATGGAAGCTGGCATCAAAGAGCAGCAAGCTGAAATCGACGCCATCGTAGAGCAGACAGAGGCTCCTACCTTTGAAAACACCATCGAAGCACTAGAAAACTCTGGCGCCCTCTTAAGCCGCGTACAGACCGTATTCGGAAATTTGAATAGCGCGCATACGAATGCAGAGCTGCAGGCGATCGCTAAAGAAATGTCGCCGGCACTATCGGCGCATGGAGACAATATCCGCCTGAACGAGAAGCTCTTCGCACGTATCCGAGCCGTTTACGAGCAGCGCGAGTCCTTAAACTTAAATGAAGAGCAGCGCATGCTCCTCGAAAAAACGTATAAGTCCTTCGTCCGTAGCGGAGCCAACTTACAGGAGGCCGAAAAAGAGAAATTGCGTGAAATCAATAGCAAGCTAGCACTTCTGAGCCTGGAGTTTGGCCAAAATCTTTTAGCGGAAACAAATGATTTTCAGCTTTGGATCACGGATGAGGCCGACTTAGCGGGGCTTCCGTCCAGTTTGCGCGCTAGCGCCAAAGCAGATGCTGAGGCTGCTGGAGAGCCTGAAAAATGGCTATTTACGCTTCAGAACCCAAGTGTGATGCCCTTCCTGCAGTATGCAGAAAATCGTGCCTTGCGTGAGAAAATCTGGGATGCCTATCAGACACGAAGCAGCAGAGGGAATGACAAGGACAACACACAGGCTTTAATCGATATCGCCAACTTACGCTTAGAGCGGGCCCAACTTTTAGGCTATGAAACACATGCTGCCTTCAGCTTGGAAGAAACCATGGCGAAAAATGCAGGAAATGTGTACACCCTTTTAAATCAGCTTTGGACACCAGCGCTCGCTAAAGCGAAGGCAGAGCGAGATGAGATGCAAGCCCTACATGCAGAATTGGGCGAAGAGGGTCCCCTACAGCATGGGACTGGAGATTCTATGAAGAAAAACTCCGTCAGAAGAAATTTGACCTAGATGAACAGGAAGTGAAGCCCTACTTCTCTTTAGAAAAAGTACAGGAAGGTGTTTTTAATGTAGTGAAAGAGCTTTTCGGACTAACCTTTACACCGAGACCTGAGCTTCCTACCTACCATCCAGAGGCGAAAGCCTATGAGGTAAAAGAGGCTGATGGCAGCCATGTGGGTATATTGTATATGGATTTCCACCCGCGTCCTTCGAAAAGAGGAGGTGCCTGGATGACCAGCTACCGCCCGCAATCGATGGAAAATGGGGAGCGTAAGGCACCTGTTATTTCGATCGTATGTAATTTCTCTAAGCCCACAGGGGACACCCCTGCCCTGCTGACCTTTGACGAGGTGACGACCTTCTTCCATGAATTCGGCCATGCGCTACATGGCTTATTATCTAACGTGCAGTACCGCAGCTTGGCGGGTACCTCTGTACCAC
Organism: Nitritalea halalkaliphila LW7; assembly: GCF_000265075.1. Taxonomy (GTDB): domain Bacteria; phylum Bacteroidota; class Bacteroidia; order Cytophagales; family Cyclobacteriaceae; genus Nitritalea; species Nitritalea halalkaliphila. The sequence goes on from NZ_AJYA01000028.1 coordinate 78,767, forward strand.
GCGACTTCGTGGAATTACCGTCTCAGATTCTAGAAAACTGGGCGACTGAGCCGAGTATCTTAAAAACCTATGCCGTGCACTATGAAACAGGCGAAGCGATTCCAGATGCATTAATCGAAAAGTTACAGAATTCAGGGACTTTTGGACAGGGTTTCGCGACGACGGAATATCTGGCCGCATCGCTGCTGGATTTAGACTACCATACAATCACCGAACCGATTCAGCAGGACGCGAAAGCCTTCGAAGCAGAAGCTGTTCGTAAGATGGGGCTTATCGATGAAATCATTCCTCGCTACCGAAGCTCCTACTTCCAGCACATCTTCAGTGGTGGCTATTCAGCCGGCTACTATAGCTACATCTGGAGTGGTGTTTTAGATACGGATGCTTTCCAAGCCTTTAAAGAAACAGAACTCTTTAACCCAGAAAAAGCCAAGGCATTCCGTACCGAAATTCTAGAGCGTGGAGGGACACGCGACCCTATGGAAATGTATGTGAACTTTAGAGGCGCAGAGCCTACGATAGAGGCCTTGCTCGCGAAGCGTGGCTTGAATCAACTTAGCCTACGCTAAGTAGCAAATAAGACTTCGGGAAGTAAGTGTTCGCATAAAATAAACAGCCACATCTTCCTGACATATATGCGGAAGGGGACCTTGTCCCCTTCTTTTTTTTTTATAAATATGTAGTCAAAAAATTTCACTATACGGATTGTTTTTGTATATTAGTAAAAGAGTATAATGTTGATTATTTTTAAACAAATCCTTATGATGAAATTAGTACTTGCAGGACAAAATCCTTACCTTAAATCGATCATGAATCAGTATTTAGCGGGTATCGGATACACAGTTTTCTGTCTGGATGATGCATCCGAGGGTAAATTACTCGTTGACAGAGGCGAACAAATCGACTTAACTTTACTATTGCTTGATAAAGAAGGGTTTGCGAAAAATTTCGCTCAATACCTAAAAGAGCATTATACAGCTAACTTCGGCCCTATTGTAGGGTTAAAACAGGAAAGTTTAGCGAAAAGAGAAAAAGAAGAAGCCGCTAATTTCACCGATCACCTCATCGATGGGTTTAAAACCCTTTCGGAACTCTCCTCGCACCTGCCAAAAGCCTTGCGAACGGCTTGAGTGCTTCTGGAATAAAGCACCCTAAAGGATTTCAGTCCACCAGTAATTGATAATAGCGCGCTATTTTTTCTTTTAACTCCTGCAGTGCCACCAAACCATTCGCACGAAAAACCTCCTTGCCTGCTGCCAAAACAAGGATTCCTGGAATACTCATCATCCGGAGTTGAGCAGCTAAGGCTTTATAGGTTACAGCATCAATTCGCTGCAAACGCATAGCTGGAAAGTGTTGCGCCACTAAGTCGGCAACCTTCGGAAAAAGTGTCGTGCACACGCTACACTCCTCACCATAAAAGTAAAGCAGTAGCATCGGCTGCCCAGCCTGAGCCGCACGCTCAGACCACTCATTTAAAATTTCATTTGGATGCATGCTTCTTATTTTTTGTTATCACCTTAGCTAAAAGGATTACTTGGCCTGCTTTTTAGCTGCTACGATCGGAGGAAAAGGTCCGTATTTGTGCTGCTCCTCTGGAAAAGTGTCGCTAAATGGCCCGAAAGGATGGTCTACAGGTTTCTTAGAAATGTCCGGCCAGTCGCCAGTAATATCTTTCGAGGGTCGCGGCATGCTATTCACATAAGCAGCCACATCCCATGCTTCCTGATCGGTCAAAATAGGGTTATCCACCGTAGCCCCGAGTGGCATATTCGCACGCACATAGCCCGCAAAGCGTGACATGCGATACAAGCCAGCCCCATCGTTATAGGCATGCGCTCCCCACAGTGGCGGATAGGTGTACGCCAACTGGTCAAAGCGCATAACCCCCTGACCATCTTCCTGATGACAGGAAGCACAGTAGGCGTCGTAAATCCGCTTGCCTTTTATCGGATCCGCGGCACGATCCAGGTAGCTCACATCGATTAAGCCAGCCCCAAACGGAACTTCTCCTTTCGGAACCTCTTTCCCCAGCCACTCCATATAAGCCACCATGGCGATCATTTCCTCGCTGTCCACCTCTAAAGGCGAGCCATTTAAGCTGCGCTCAAAACAATCGTTGATACGCTTCGGGATATCTTCCATTTGCCCAGAACGCCCTCTCACCTTGGGATAGGTGGACGCTACCGCCGCATAATTATTTCCAAAAGGCACCGTTCCAGCACCCAAATGGCAGTTTTGACAGTTTAATCCATTGGATATCGCCTTTACTTTGCCCAGCGGGCCCAAGTACTCAGAAGTATTCGCGATCAATTCCCGACCGTACTCGATGTATAAGGCATTCGGCTCATCCGCTACGGTAGACCAGTCGGGGGCCTGCCATAAGCGCTCTAAGTCCTCTTGTGGAATCAGCCCCTCATAGACCTCAGCTAATAAAACCTCTCCCGCTGGCGCTGCCAACTGAGGCAAGCTTCCTCCTGCTAATAAATAAACAAAGAGTACAATAAGGGCAAGTAAAACGGCTAAAAGCCCCAATAAGTAACTCGTTGCATTTTCAATAAAAGAAGCGAAGGATTGACGGTTATTTTTCATGGGTTAGATAAAATTCCTCACAAAAATGCATGGAAACCGCGGATTAATTTGGTGATTTTCATCACATAAATCCAACAAATCCCAGCACCTTAGGCACTTTTTACTTTTGGTCCTACCTGAAAAAGTGCTGTTCTCCAGGTGCTAAGGCCATAAATCCCTAAGCCTGCCAGCGCTACAGCAAAGAAGGAAAAACGTAAACCTGCGAGCTCTGCGATAAAGCCGATCAGCGGCGGCCCTAAGAGAAAGCCAAAAAATGAAATCGTAGACACCAGCGCTAAAGAAACACTCGGTGGATAGCTGGCAGAACGCCCCGCTATTCCGTAGCAGACTGGAACGATGGCTGCTACGCCGAATCCGACTAGCACAAACCCGATCGATGCAGCCACTGGAAGAGGAGCTCCGACGGATAAAAAAAGTCCTCCCGCTATCAAAAGCCCTGAAAACCGCAGCACAAAAGGTCGCCCCTTACGCTCGATCAAAGGATCAGCTAAGAATCGCCCCGTGGCCATGGCTCCCATGAAAAACACATAGCCCAGCACCGTGTAGGCAGCGGGTACCTCCACCACTTTTTTAAAATAAATACCCGACCAGTCGAACATGCATCCCTCAGCCAGCATCCCCAAAAAAGCGATCAGCCCCACACGAAGTAAGAGCGCATCTGGCTTTACCCATGTAAGCCCACCTCCACCTGTGGCGCTTCGCTCATTTAGTAAATAGGGATACGTAAAAAACACGATAGCGCCAGCCAGACACATGACGATCAAGTAATGAACGGCCGGGCTAAGCCCAAAGAACACCATAAAGGCGCCTATTCCTGCCCCTACAAACCCCGCCAAGCTCCATAAGCCATGAAAGGAGGCTAAGATCGATTTGCCCAGTGCCTTCTCTACGCTCAGCGCCTGGGTATTCAAAGAGATGTTCATCATATTTCCCAGCATCCCAAAGAGAAACACCACGGGAAACAGCATCCAATAACCTGGAGATAGGGCGATTAAGGGAAGAGTGGCCGCATAGGCGATAGCACTTATTAAAATCACAGGGCGACTCCCAAAACGATGAACCGACCAGCCCGCCAGCGGAAGCGCAGTAAGCGAACCGATGGGCAGTACCAGCAAAACACCTCCCAGCGCCGCCTCTGACAAGCCAAATTTCGTCTGTAAATCCGGAATACGAGATGCCCAGGAAGCGAAACAAAGCCCCGCTAAAAAGAATAAGCCATTTAAGGCAAGACGACGATTTCTGGGAGTTATATGCGACATAAGAACTAGTAAAAGCACTAATTTACAGCGTTTTTAGACAAGTTAATAATCGAAGGTGGCCAGAAAAAAACGCCACTCGCTACGCAATCGATTGAAACCACTCTCCACACCCTCTTTCTGCGCATAAAATCAAAAAGTTTTTTTTTGCACACGAAAACATTCCCCCACCCTACCTGTTTTATTTCCATTAATTAAAGTCTACTCCGCATGGAATTTGTAATCGCTGGATCCGTCGTCCTTATGGCCGTTCTTCTTATTCGTTTCATCGTCAAGAAGGTTTTTTAAATAAAAACCTTTTGAGGCTTACCCCGCCCCCTTTTTAAACTTACGGTTCAAAACCTAGCTGGCCTTCTGCTAATAATCGAGAACGCCTTAGTTGGAGTAAACGAAGACCTACAGGCAGCCCTTGTTCTCACTATTAAGCTGGAACAAATGAGTGCGCAAACAAGCCTACATAGTCTCACCTACCTAGTCTCAGCCTGCTCAGCCTCCCCCGCATCGGAATAAAATTTTTCGAAAATCTGATAAAAATCAGCTATCTTTTGTTTAAGGTAACAATTCTCACAGAATTACTGCGCGGAAACGCCCAAATTTGTATCATGAATTCGGGCAAAAGCCCTTTTACTAACCTTAAAACAGAAAAGCTATGTTTTTTCAACACGTATATGATAAAAGTTTGGCCCAAGCCAGTTATGTAATTGGTTGCCAGGCAGGTGGAATCGCTGCAGTTATCGACCCTAAGCGCGATGTGGATACCTACATCGAAATCGCAAAGGCGAATAACATGAAAATTACACACATCCTAGAGACACACATTCATGCCGACTTCCTAAGCGGCTCACGCGAACTAGCCGCGCTCACCGGCGCGAAGTTGTATCTATCTGATGAAGGTGACGAGAACTGGAAATACGAATTCCCGCATGAGAAAATTAAAGGAGGCGATGTCGTGAAAATGGGCAACTTGACCTTCGAAGTAATCCATACCCCGGGCCATACGCCAGAGTCCGTAAGTTTCCTACTTACCGACAAGCCAGCGTCTCAGGAGCCTGTCATGCTCTTTACGGGAGACTTCGTTTTCGTAGGCGATGTGGGTCGCCCAGATCTATTGGAACAAGCTGCTGGCATTAAAGGCACACAAGAAATCGGTGCTGAGCAGATGTTCGACTCACTGACGGACTTCGCTAAATTAGGTGATTTTATCCAAGTTTGGCCAGGACATGGTGCAGGTTCTGCCTGCGGCAAAGCCCTCGGCGCGGTGCCTTCTACTACCGTCGGCTACGAAAAAATTCGTAACTGGGCGTTACAATTGCTAAACGATAAGCCAGCCTTCACTAAAGAATTACTTGCGGATCAGCCTGAGCCTCCGAAGTACTTCGCCATGATGAAGAAACTGAACAAGGTAGATAGAAAATTACTTACCGAAGTTCCTCAAGTTCCACAGATGAGCGATGCCGACTTCTTAGCAGACCATGCTGCTGGAATTAAAGTAATAGACACACGTCCTTGGAAGGCCTTCGCAGATGCGCACCTGGCAGGAACCTATAACATCACCCATAACAACTCTTTTGCTACGTTTATGGGCTGGTACCTCACCTACGAAGAAGATTATATCCTAGTCGCTGAGGCCGGTGAAGTAGAGGAGTTAATGCGTAAAGCTATGCGTATCGGCTTAGATAACTTTAAAGGCTATATCACGCCTGCACAGTTAGTAAACCTAAAGGACATCGAGCTGGAAAGCTATCAGCCAGTAGGTAAAGAGGTGGTGGAAGAAGCGATCGCCTCGGGTGAAAAACAAATCATCGACGTTCGCGGTGCTGCTGAATTTAAAAAGGGCCAAATCGAAGGTGCTGAGAATATTCACTTAGGAAAACTTCCAGATAACTTAGATAAAATCGCCACTGATAAGCCGGTAATCATCCACTGTCAAAGTGGTGCACGCTCAGCTATCGCTTATTCCGTACTTCGTGCACATGGATTCACGAATATCGAAAACTATTCAGGCGGATTCGCGGAGTGGTCTACACTCGAGCACGCGAAAGCGTAAGCTTATCCCGACTGTATGTAGCGCATAGCCCGCTATACAAGGGAGTAATTCCCAAAAAAGGCGCGGAAGTCTCTAGCAGACTTCTCGCGCCTTTTTTGATTTTATACTTAGATTTTCCATACTGGGACTATGCCCATTCGAGACTGGGGTACTACTCTTTGCAGTTCCCTGCTTATATTTGCTGATAGACTCAGGCTTCTTGAAACCTGACCATAAAAGCATAATCTAAAGTTTAAACACTTATCGGAAGTGTGTCTCTATGCTTAGACTTCCTTTTAACCTTTTTAGCCGCTACTTGCCGTTGGAATTCTACGCTTTCGCTTCCTTTCGATTTCGCTAAAACCGTGATCGTTTGGCTTCGTTTGCTTTCTTTTACTTTCGTTTCACCTTTCTTTTACTTTCGATTCCTTTCGATTTTGCTAAAAATATGATCGTTTCGCTTCGTTTGCTTTCTTTTTCACTTTCGTTATCTTTCTTTTTAGGAGACTGTTCGAGACTGTTCATTCAAGTGTGTCTGCTCACTTTACGAGAATGAAAAAGAGAAAGACGACTGAAGGCCTACTAAAGGATCCAGAGTCGGGTGAGCGCATAAAGGCTACTCCGAAAGCATCTGAAGTAAAGTAATGACGTGATCCTCTCGGGATAACTTCAGCCCCTCTGCCTTTACGATCCGCTTAGCCTCCTGCTCATGATCCGGATGGAGGGCTTTTAAAATAGGCTTTGCAGCCAAACGCACACCCTGGCTCTTTCCCTCCCGATCTACTAAAAAGAAGCTGGTGCTCACCACGAAGATTTGTCCCGGAGAAGTGGCATAAGTGTTTTTAGCGGGCTCTTGAAGCGTATTATGGTACACTCGGATGAGTGTGTAGGCATCACTCTCGAACAACACATTGACGAAGTCATCCTCTTTCACTCCCTTTATCCCAGTAAACCCCTTCTTAAATACCAAAGCAGGTAGCTCGCCTTTCGAAGCATCGAAGCTCCCCTCAGGACGGGGCACCTTCACAGCATCCACCGTACGCTTATTTAAAATAATCCGATTGTCGCCATCTAAAAGAACTTCTAGCTCCCCTTCATAAATATTAACCTTTAAGGGTACTCCCTCACGAACCTTTCCATTACGCAGCGTGATATCCGCATCTACCCAGTCTTTAAACAAATAAGGAGACCCCTCCACCCCCGTGTAAGGCGTTATACGTGCTGGCGTTCCATCCATCGTGATCTGCGCGATTTGCTGCGCAGAAACACCCCAACTCATCCCTAAAAACAAAGCAAGTATTCCAATCTTTTTCATACAGTTTTTCAATAGCTCTCGGGTAAATATACTATTCTTTCGAATTTACTCAAAATTTACGTCCACTTCCAACTCCTAAGGCCAAAAAGTCAACAAGCGCAAACAGCAAAAGCCGGCAGCAAAAAAAACTCCCCCCTGGAAAACCAGAGGGGAGCAAGAAGTAGCACAGTAGTAGCGCTAAAGCAATGCCGTCGAATTAGTTCGGTAATTTATCGGCGAAACGCCCATACAACCAGGTTCCCGCTAATGCACTCACTAAGGTAACGGCAACTACCGTAAACCCTGATCCAATTTGCGCGAAGAGCGGCCCCGGACAAGCGCCCGTCATGGCCCAACCTAAACCAAAGATGAAGCCACCGATAATTTGTCCCTTACGGAATTCTTTTTTACCGATTTTAATCGGCTCACCGTTTAAGGCCTTCACATTAAAGCGCTTGATGAGCTGTATGGAAACCAAACCTACCGCGATGGCAGACCCGATAACACCGTACATAAAGAAGCTTTGTAAGCGGAACATTTCCTGAATTCGGAACCAAGAGACGATTTCTGCCTTTACGAAGACGATTCCGAATAAAATCCCGATGATTAAGTATTTTAGGAGGGCAAGACCTTGTTCTCCCTGCTCCTGATTATTAGGCGCCTCGCACTGAATAGGCGCTGTGTTTTTATCTGCTGTCGTTTTCATTATGATCTTTTCTAAGCTGTTGAAGAAGTTAATTTACAGAATGCCGAAAAGGCGCATAAGTGGCTCTAATAAAAGGTGCGTCATCGCGAAACCACCTAGCATAAAGAAGGTCGTCGCCAGTAAAGAAGGCCACTGCAGTGAGCTGATGCCCATAATCGCATGACCTGAAGTACATCCACCGGCGTAACGAGTTCCGAAACCTACCATCAAACCTCCGATGATAAAGAAAAGAATACCCGTACCATTCGTCATGCTTTCCCAGTTGAAAATCTCCGCCGGAAGCAACTTGCTATAATCTGTGATGCCTAAAGCAGCTAAATCCTCCTGTGTCGCTTCTGCCACCACGATCGTATCCGGGTTCGCTAAGAAAGTCGTCGCCACGAAACCTCCGATAAGCACACCCAGCACAAAAACCAGGTTCCACATTTCCTTCTTCCAGTTGTAGGTAAAGAAAGGAATATTCGCCGGCACACATGCCGCGCAAACGTGGCGTAAAGAAGAAGAAATCCCGAAAGATTTATTCCCGATGATTAATAATGCCGGTACGGTCAGACCGATCAGCGGGCCTGCTACATACCAAGGCCAAGGTTGGGTAATCCATGCAATAAATTGTTCCATTTTACTATGCGGTTTTATCTTTTAATACTTGTTTTTTTAGCATCTACATGCTTTCAGAAGAAGTGACGAAAGTAGAGAATTCACTATGTAAAACGTAAATTCCATGCTTTTTGTCAGCTTTTCATTATGTAAAGGTGCTGGTTTGAGGGGCTAAAAACAGTAACAAATATCACACTGCCCCCTTATATACGCAAAATGGCAAGACCGAAGCCTTGCCATACACCATCTAACCTAAATTTACGTCTCTCCGACTACTTTACAGTAAAGTAGAAGGACACACATACGCACTCACCTGAAACTTGCCCGACTCCTGGATGGCCTTAAAGCCTCCCTGAACATCGATCAAGTTATCATACCCACGTGCACGTAAGATCGAATTAAAGATCATCGAGCGATAGCCGCCCGCACAGTGCACGTAATAGGTTTTGTTTTTATCTACCTGAGCCATGCTCTCATTAATGTAATCTAATGGTGCATTCTCCGCCCCGATTACATGCTCAGACACATGCTCCGAATTTTTTCTCACATCGAGGATATGTACCTCTCCTGCCTCCATACGCGCCGCTAACTCCTCTGCTGGAATAGACGTAATCGTATCCACTTCTTTGCCGGAGGCTGCCCAAGCCTCAAAACCACCCTCTAAATAGCCGATCGTGAAGTCATAGCCCACACGCGCTAAGCGGGTCACTACCTCTTCCTCACGCCCTGGCTCGGCGATAATGAGCAGCTCCTGCTTTAAGTCTGGCACCAAAGTACCCACCCATACCGCGAAACTTCCGTCGATTCCGATATTAATCGCATTCGGAATGAAACCTTGTGCGAAAACCTGTGGATCACGTGCATCCAGCATCAGTGCGCCCGTTTCATTCGCCGCAGCTTCGAAAGCCTCCACAGAAAGTGGACGGATACCACGCTCCATCACCGTATCGATGCTGTCATAGCCTTTAATGTTCATGACTACATTCTGTGGAAAATAAGCCGGCGGAGGGGTTAAGCCCGTAAGCACCTCCTTAATAAACTCCTCTTTCGTCATCTCCTGAAGCGCATAGTTCGTCTTCTTCTGATTTCCGAGCGTATCGGAAGTCTCCTTCGACATCTTTTTGCCGCAGGCAGAGCCCGCACCATGCGCCGGATACACGATTAAATCATCCGACAGCGGCATAATCTTCTCCCGAAGGGAATCGTATAAGTGCGCCGCTAACTTTTCCTGCGTCAGATCTGCGATGACCTTCTGCGCTAAATCCGGACGGCCCACATCACCGATAAACAAGGTGTCTCCCGTGAAGATGGCCTCCTCTTTTCCTTCCTCATTAATCAGAAGGAAACAGCTACTCTCCATCGTGTGGCCTGGCGTGTGAATGACTTTTAACTTCACATTTCCTATCTCGAAAACCTGCCCGTCCTCAGCCACGATCGCATCAAAGCCCATCGCCGCAGTAGTAGGTCCGAAAACTATCGGTGCCCCGGTTTTTTCCGAAAGATCCTGATGTCCCGACACGAAATCCGCATGGAAATGCGTCTCGAATACATATTTTATGGTAACATTATTTTCAGCTGCTTTATCTAAATAAGGCTGCACCTCGCGAAGGGGGTCGATGATGGCCGCCTCGCCGTTAGATTCGATGTAATAAGCACCCTGTGCTAAACAACCCGTATAAATTTGTTCGATTTTCATGTGCTGATAATTTTGAGGTTCATTTTTTATTTCTGTTGTAAAGGTAATACTTCGAGAGCGCTCCTAAAATGACTTTTGTCACCCAGCGCTACACCGTGGCTTCTGCACTGCGCACCACGCGGACCAGCTCATGCGCCGGCACCACACCGGACTGCCGCCAGAGCACCTCCCCCTTACGGAAAAGGATCAGCGTAGGAACACCACGCACCTGAAACTTAGTGGCCGCCATCGGGTTTTTATCCACGTCTACTTTCACGATCTTTACCTGCCCACCCAGCTGCCGGGCCGTCTCCTCGAGAATCGGCTGCATCTGCTGACAAGGTCCGCACCAGGTGGCATAAAAGTCCACGAGGACCGCTTGCTCTCCTTGGATTAATTCGCTAAATGTCATCGGTTTAGTTCCCATGTTGTGCTTGTTTTAAATTTATGTAAAACTAGCCCGCAGACCGTTAAGGTACAGTAATTTTTATCACATTGACTTAAATGACGTTAAAGGCAAAGGGTTTTCCTACAGAATTCCGTATTTTCGCCCAAGTTAACCTTTCCAAATCACATGATTAACTATCAAAAAGTCAATAACCTCACCGGTTGGGCCTTTTTCTCATCGCCACCACGGTATATGTGCTTACCGTGGAAGAAACGGCCAGCTTCTGGGATCCAGGGGAATTTATCGCCGTAGCGCATAAGCTCCAGGTGCCCCACCCGCCAGGAGCGCCCTTTTTTCTGCTCGTCTACCGGATGTTTTCTTTTTTGGCCTTCGGCAATGAACTCAGCGTGGCCTACTGGATGAATATCGCCTCAGCACTCTTCTCTGGCTTCACCATCCTGTTCCTGTTCTGGTCCATCACACTTTTGGCCGCAAAATGATGCAGCTTAGCCCCGGAAAGGAAACACTGAACGATACACTGACCCTCATGCGCCGGCACCATC
>NZ_AJYA01000029.1 GCF_000265075.1 Nitritalea halalkaliphila LW7
CTACAGCTACCTTTAAAATGTTCGTTTACTTTCGTTTGCTTTCCTTTTTTCGAAAAAACGAGATCGTTTGCTTTCTTTTTCTTTCGTTTGCTTTCTTTTCTATGTTCGTTTGCTTTCGTTTGCTTTCCTTTTGGGCAGAGCCCAAAAAAAGGGCAGCGCAGGCGCTCCCTTAGAAAATGTGTCCAAAACCGAAGAAAAACTGACTCCCCTCACGGCTAGTCGCAAAATCGAGACGAAGGACCGTGCTCTGATTCCAAGCGATACGCCCTCCGATACCAGGGGCACCACGTAACTCATTCAACTGAATGTCTCGAATGCCATCCCATACCGTTCCAAAATCATAGAAGGGTGTCAGGCCCAGAGCGAAGTGCTGATTAAACGCATTAAAATCATACAGACGTGTACGCATCTCCAAATTGACCAAACCAACCGTAGGGGCTAAAAAGCGAGCTTCCCGATATCCCCGAAGCGAGCGAGCACCACCTAACACCAAGATGCCACCCGCCTCAGCCTGTGAAGATAAATCCCACATCTCGATAAAGTTGATGTTCGGACCGAAAATATGGCCGAAAGCCGCTAAGCCTGCAAAGGTGATTCGATTGCGACCATCTTTCCAGCGATGTAAGGTACGCACGTACTGGCCCTGAACCATAAACTTGTTGAAGTTAAAGTCAGACCCTAACCATGGAGCCGAGTACTCATGACTATACTGCAGGAAAACCCCTTTCGAAGGATCTGGCTCTAGGTCACGCGTATCATAAATAATGGCACCCGCTAGCATGGAAGTAAACATGAAGGAGTCCGAAAAGCCTGAAAGGTTAAAACGGTCCCAAGTGCCATCTTGAATCTGACGATTCACAAGAGTCTGCCGCTGAATCGCCTCCACTTCTGTACCATCCGGTAAGAAGGCCTCCTCAGCGATGCGTCCTGTGTAATCCTCAAAGGCAGTAAAGAGCATCTCATAACCGAACATCAAACGCAGCTTACCCCCCATTTCTACCCGCTCTCCTAAGAAGTTAAACAGCGCTTCCCGCTGAATAAACTCATTAAAATGGGTGTTCGTTAAAAACCCACCTTGATTATCCGAAGTAGCGATGCGCAGATTGTCCTCGTACTTGCGTACACGGTTAAACTGGCGCACTTCGCCGGTAGTCTGATCCTCGAAGCGTAACGGATTTAAGGACTCGCGACCGATGCCCCAGTACTGCGCATTCGGGTCTTCCCAAAGCACCGCATCCGCACGAAGTCGCCACTTAGAGTTAAAAATATAGGGTACGTCCAAGTTTAAAGCGGCCTTCACACGGCCATTCTCGAAGACGAAAAACTCGGAATTTAGACTCCACCGATAAGGGGTATAATAAAATAAGGGGTCTTCCTTGGTCTTGTTTTGATAAAAAAACACATTTCCTCCCACTCCAAAGCCTCGAATCGGGTCGAACTCAAAACGTGGCAGTCCCGTCACAAAAAATCCCTCCTTCTTAGAAAGAATATCCTCCTTAGAAAGTCGCTTCTCCTCCGCTAACGTGAAGGGCAGCTGAATGGTATCTAAAATCGCTAAGCGATCGAGATTTTCGATGCGCGCAGAACGATCTTTGGCCGTGGCCACCTGTACGTCGGTCTGCTGAGCCGACAGCTGCGGGCAGGAAAAAAGCAGTAAGAGCCCTCCCACCACAAGGATGCGTAGTCTTTTCATTTCTATGGAGTCGAATGTGTGTTGGTTTTCAGAAGACTCGCCTCATTACGCAAGCCTCCTGATTTTCAGTGCGCAAAAATACCGCTTTCAGCATCGGAAATACCAAATTATAGATTAGATTATTATTAAAGTTAGCCGAAACCCTTCACCCCAGCCGCTATCAGCTAAAAAAGGTGCCGACAGCATCGGCACCTTTTTCAAACAGTAAAACACACATTCGAGGCACAGCGTGCCCTTAAAATATATGGCCGAAACCAAAGAAAAATTGGCTTCCCTCTGCGCCTGATGCGAAGTCTAAGCGGATCACAGTAGACTGATTCCACGCGATCCGACCGCCGATTCCGGGTGCTCCCCGCCAGCCTTCTAGGCCTACACGGCTGAGCTCATCCCAACCTCTACCCATATCATAAAAGGGAGTCAGACCTAAAGCGAAGTGCTGGTTTAAAGCTCTAAAATCATACAAACGGAAGCGCGCTTCTAAGTTGATCAAACCGATAGCCGGCGCTACGAAGCGGGACTCGCGGAAGGCACGTAAGGAACGGTCACCACCGAGCACGTTTATACCACCCGCTTCCGCCTGAGAAGATAAGTCAAACATCTCGAGCCAGTTGATATTACTTCCCCAAACATAACCGAAGGCTGCCATACCCGCTAAGGTGAGACGACTCTTACCCCCTCTCCACTTTGCAACCGTATTAAAATACTGCCCTTGGATCATGAACTTGTTGAATGCAAAGTCAGACCCGAGCCACTTAGCAGAATACTCATGAGAATATTCTAAAAAAGTTCCCTTAGAAGGATCTGGCTCTAAGTCGCGCGTATCCCAGATCAATGCAGCAGCTATCATCGAGGTAAAAAACCAGTCATTGTTCCCGATGGCATTCACCCCGCTGATATTAAAACGATCCCAGGTACTGCCTTCCGTACTTCCGTCACCGGTTCTGGCGATCGCATCTTTATTGATAAGCGTCTGGGCATTAATCGCCTCTACTTCACGACCATCAAAAAAGGCCTCTTCCGCTATTCTTCCTGTCCAGTCATTTGTACGCGTGAACAGAGCCTCGTACCCGAACATAAAACGCAGCTTGCCTCCATACCATACGCGCTCAGGAAGCACATTAAAGAGCATTTCTTCGATTTCGATTTCGTTATAGTGGGTATTCGTAATGAAGCCACCGTTTCGCGTCTGCGCCTGTGCTAAATTTTCCAGGTACGCATCGATATTTCTAAAGGACTGCGCTGGTTGTCCCGTTCTGGCTTGATCGAACTGCTCTAAGGAGCGCAAGCTCTGCTCCCCGATTCCGAAATACTGAAAGTTCGGGTCGAACTCATAGAGAGCATCGACGCGCATTCTCCATTTGGTACCGAACATGTAGGGCACATCCAAGTTCAGCCCCCCCTGTAAACGTCCATTCGTAAAGAAGCGGAAGTCAGTAGATAAGCGATAACGGTACGGCGTGTAGTAAAAGAATGGATCACTGGAGTCCCTGTTTTGGAAAAAGAAGGCCGTTCCACCGATTCCAAGGCCTCGGATAGGATCTACCTCGATATCAGGAAAGCCTGTCACAAAGAAGCCTTCCTTTTTCGTCAAGATATCATCCTCGCTGAGCCTTTTTATCGGATCGATATGTAAAGGTGTCGTCAGCGTATCGAGGATTTGTAAGCGATAGGCATTTTGTTCCCTCAGGTTTTTTAATTTACTAGGAGACTGGGAAATGGGATCTTCCTGCGCCTGAGCTCCTGTGAATGCCAGCCAATTCAGCAAGGCAAAAGCAAGTAACATTTTTTTCATGGCAATAATCATTTAGGCGCTTTCTTAAGGAAAGCGAATGTATAAATTTGGATAGATTTAATGTGCTTATTTCAACTAAGCCCGAGCAGGGTAACGGTAACTGTGAAGTATATGAGCAGGCCCGTCACATCCACCACCGTGGTGATGGCCGGTGAGGCTGCCACTGCAGGGTCACCCCCGAAGCGCCGTACTAGTAGGGGCAAACCCGCACCGATACAGGTGGCCGTGACGACCTGTAGGGAAAGTGCTAAGGCGATGACGCTTGCTATCTGCATCAGCGAATACTCCGGGGGAACAGTGGTCTCCCAGCTTAGAAAGAGAACTTTGCCGAAGGCCAAAACCCCCAGACAAATGGCCAATAGAAAGGAAATTTTAAACTCTTTAAAAATAATCTGGAACCACTGCTTAGGGGCCACCTGCCCGAGCGCGAGTGAGCGTACGATCACCGTTGCAGCCTGCGAACCGGAATTCCCGCCCGTGTCGGCCACCATAGGCATGTAAAGCGCCAGGATGATAAGCGCCTCGAGAGTCGCCTCGAAGCGATGAATGATCATCCCGGAGATAATGCCTACCGCTGCCAGAGAAACGATCCACACCACACGTTTTTTAAAGTGGCCCATGGTGCTCGTTCCTAGGTAATCTGCCCCCTCACTTTCCTGCATGATCCCCATAAATTTCTCCATATCCTCAGTATGTTCCGCGCGGATGACGTCGATCGCATCATCCTGCGTCACGATACCGACGAGCTGCCCGGCATGGTTGAGCACCGGAATGGCTAAAAGGTCATAGGACTCGATCAACTTAGCGACCTCCTCGCGGTCTTCGTCCACATGCACATGCACGAAGTTTTCATGCAGCACATCGGAAATCAACTGGCTCGGGCTGGACATGATTAAATCTTTCAGGGAAACGAAGCCCACCATCTTCATACGGTGATCGACCACATAGATGTAATAAATCATCTTCTTCGAGGGGCTATCCCGCCGTACCTTACTGATGGCTGATTCCACCGTCATGGAGGCCAGCACCGTCGCAAAGTCCGTGCTCATGATCCCTCCGGCCGTTTCTGGCGGATAGGCACTCAGCTTGATAACATCCTCGCGAACGGTCTTAGTCAGATAAGGGAGTAGGGCCACCTGCTCCTCTTGGCTCATGTGCTGAAAGAGGTCACAGCGATCATCGGAAGCCATGTTCTCGAAAATGGGCGCAAAACGCTTCTTACTCACCTGCTGAAAAAAGGCCAGCTGACGCCCCATTTCCATCTCAACGATGATTTTACCCTGCTCCTCGGGAGAAAAAAACTCCAATGCCTCTAAAATACTGGCTTCTTCCAGGGGTTCTAAGGTCTGCGCGATCTCCAGGGCGGGCATTTTTCGGAGGGCAGGAATCAGCTCCCGCACTTTTTGTTTTTCGCTCATCACGATCCAGTTTTCTGTTCCTGTTTTCATCACTTCCTCTGCTTACATTTCCGCCGGCTGCTGCCCGTGAATTTCCCAACTCACCTCCAGCACCCCGTATTCCAGTGTTAATTTCCCCGCGAAGGTCTCCATTATCTCATCACGCTTGCCGTTCGCTAAGACCAAAGCTTCCACATAGGCATGTCTCAGGATTGCCATTATCGAAGCTTTTTAGGGAGCGCAGGCGCAAATTTTTATCTGATTTCACCGTCTCCAGGAGCATCACCCGCAGGTGGTTCTCCACCTTATCCAGACACTTGATCTGAAACTGATAGTAGTAGGTTCCCGTGCTGTCATCATCGTCATGGTTAGCCGTCAGGCTGTACATTTTGCGCCCCACGGGCCGCAAAACTATATGCGCAAACATCACGAATGCTGCTGTGATAACTGCCTCCCACGTAAGGCCCACACCTGCGAGAGAGCCGACCGCCGCCGAACACCAAATCGTGGCCGCCGTATTCAGCCCCTGCACGTTTAAGCCATCCTTCATGATGACGCCAGCCCCTAAGAAGCCTATCCCGGTAACGATCTGTCCTGCCACACGGGATGGATCTCCCATATCTCCCGTCAGCGAAACGGATAGCAAAATAAATGCTGCCGCTCCCATCGCAACCAAAGTGTTCGTCCGCAGGCCAGCACTTTTCTGGCGCCACTGCCGCTCGAAACCGATGCCCGCACCTAAGACCAGCGCGAGCCCTAACCGAAAGATGAATTCTACTAATTCCATCGCTTTTCCTCCTCTTTTTTAAATGCTTACAGCGCCAGCATGCGGCCTGTAAAAAAGGAAGACCTGCCGGCGTTTTAGCGTTTTAATGCAAATATGGGACCTAGTTCCATGAGATAGGTATGTTTTAACTCCCACAAAGGTACGAAACATTATTCCGCGCCATTTTAGAAAGCTATTAAGATGGAATTAGAAAAAAATTAGAAGGCATGATTCAGGTGAAGCGTAAAAATGGTCTCTCCTGGCTTGGAGCTCACGGCGATCTTACCCTGATGCAGGGTGACGATGCGCTTCACCAAACTCAGCCCGATACCACTACCGAAGGCTACGCTCTGGTTTTTACCGCGAAAAAAGGGCTCAAAAATCTCTTCCACTTCCTCTTTCGGAATACCCACACCGGTATCACGAAATTTCAGGTGCACGCCCGAGACATCTGGAGCGATAAACACCTGGCAGGTTCTATTCGATGAAAACTTACAGGCGTTTTCCATCAGATTAACGAAGGCAATCGTGAGCAGATAACCATTACCGGTCACATTTAGGGCCTCCTCTCGGTCCGTCAGACCCTCAAAAGAAAGGTCGATGCGGTAGCCAGGATTCGCCTGCTGCACCTGTTGGCTGGCATCGAGCACCAGCTCATCCACCCGCTGCAGGCGGAAATTTACTGCTGTCCGATCGTAACTGGCCCGCGCGAAGTCCAGTAAACTTCCCGAGAGCTTGGCTAATTTCTTCGCATCTCCCAGCACCGTCTCAGCCACCTGTCGGTATTCCTTTTTCTCCCGCTTTCGGGTAAGGGAGAGCTCTAGCTCGGTGATCATGGCCGCTAGGGGAGTGCGCACCTCATGGGCCATAAAATAGACGAACTGCTTCTGGGTGTCAAAGGATTTTTCCAACTTTTCTAACAGGGCATTTATCGTCGCTGCTAAGGCATACAGTTCGTCCCGATTCGGCCCCATTTTCAGCCGCAGATCCAGATTAGAAGCGGTAATCTTTCCCGCTTCCTGAATCATATCACTGATGGGGCTGAGCGCGCGCCGCGCAAAATACTTGCCTAAAAAGAATAAAATTACGATGGCGATGAGGTAGCCTAACAGTAAAAAACGGCCTAAATCGGCTAATTTGGCGTAGCCATACTCATCATAAGCGGCGGCAGTAACCAGGTAACTGCCCTGCTGGGTACGGAATTTCTGACCGAGGACATCCCAGCCCTCCTGCTGAAAAGTGATGCGCACCTCCTGCTGTATTTGGGCGAGCATCTCGGCGGTTTCTTTCACAAAGTCGATATCCACAGCATCGTGATAACGCAGCGTATAGTCTTCCTCCTCATAAATGGCCACCTCGACCTCGTAGAGAATTTCCCGGTTGTTCCGGTAAATCGTCTGCAAGGTGGCTTCATCCAAGCCGCTGTTCAGAAAGAGGTTTAATTTCGTGCTGGCCTCCTTTTCTAAAATCGAGTAGAAGGCCGTTTGCCGGTTTTGAGCAGAGAAAAAATAGACACCCAAACAAAAAACCAGCAGGAGCCCCCCTGCTAAAAGGGTAAAACGTAAGGTAAGGCGCTGCTGTATGCTCATGATCGCTCTAAGACAAATCCCATCCCCGTGCGGGTATGGATTAATTTTTCCCCGAAAGGCTTATCTACCTTTTTCCGGAGATAATTGATATACACATCGATGAAATTCGTACCTGTGTCGAAATCTACCCCCCAGACTTCTTTAGCGATTTCCTCGCGCGAAAGCACGCGCATGGGATGCTCCACCATATAGCGCAGCAGGTTAAACTCCTTAGGGGTAAGCTGCAGCTCTTGTTCTTCGCGGAAAGCCTTTTTGGCTTGCAGGTCGATCCGAATGTCGGCAAAGCGCAGCATGTCTGCATTCGATTCCGCTGCTTCTGGCACCAAGCTGGCCCGCTGCAGCAGTGACTTGATGCGCACATACAATTCCCGAATGTCAAAAGGCTTCACCAAGTAGTCATCCGCTCCGGCATCGAAGCCCTCCACCTTATCGTCGGTGGTGCCGAGGGCTGTCAGCATGATGATCGGCACTCTACGGTCTACTGCACGGATTTCCCGCGACAGCTGCATGCCATCCATTTCAGGTAAGATCAGATCCGTGATCACCAGGTCGATGCCGCCTGCCTGCCAGCGACGCAGCCCCTCTGCCCCATCTGTAGCCAAAGAGGTCGCGTAGCCTTTTTCCTGCAAACTTTTCAGAATGACTTCCGCCAGCCGTTCATCATCTTCTACTAACAGAATATGGTGCTCTTTCATACCGCAATATTAGCGCTTCCTCCGGACCTCCGGTATTAAATCTCAATTAGAATCTGCTTTCCCGTAGAGCTCCAGCAGCTTCGCAATAATCCGCTCGGCGGCTTTGCCATCCCAGTTCGGGATGTCGCTTCCCTGCTGCCAGTCCCCTCGCATCAGGCGATCTAGAAAAGGCCCTAAGCGCTCGGGATCCGTTCCGACGAGGGCATTCGTCCCTAGGGTAACCGTTTCAGGCCGCTCCGTATTGTCCCGAAGGGTCATACAGGGCACCCGAAGGACGGAAGCCTCCTCAGTGATGCCTCCTGAGTCGGTGATCACTCCCGCAGCATGCTGCACTAGATAGTTAAACTCTAAATAACCTAAAGGTTCACACTGCAAAAGCCGCTCATGCACCAAGCCCGTGTTTGCCAATATCCTTGCCGTGCGTGGATGCACCGGAAACACGATGGTAAAGGGCGCCGTCCGGTCTAAAATCACCTGCAGAAAGGTGGCCAACTTCTCTTCCTGATCCACATTCGCAGGTCGGTGCATGGTCATCACCAAATATTTTTTCGGCTCGAGTGCCTCAAAAGCGGCTCCCTCGGGGGCGCGAAACTGAGCTTGATTTGCCAGCAGGGTATCGATCATGGTATTGCCGACAAAATGAATTTGCTCCTCCCGAAAACCCAAGCGGCGTAAATTTTCATTTGCCACCTCCGAGGTGGTGAAAAAATGATCACTGATGCTGTCCGTAACCATGCGGTTAATCTCTTCCGGCATGCTGAGATCTCCCGAGCGTATACCCCCCTCCACGTGCACGACATCGATGACCAGTTTTTTCGCCGCGATGCTGCAGGCCAGGGTAGAGGTGACATCTCCTACGACCAGGACCACGTCAGGGCGGTTTTGGAGGAGCTCCCGCTCAAAGGCCACCATAATCGCTGCTGTCTGCTCGGCCTGACTCCCTCCTCCTGCGCCCAGATTCGCGTCCGGGGTGGGGATACGGAGCTGCTCGAAAAAAGCATCCGACATCTTTTTATCGTAATGCTGCCCCGTGTGCACCAGTCGAAAGTGAATCGGCTTAGCGGCTGCTTGATTATGGGCTTGTATGGCGTGAATGATCGGCGCGATTTTCATAAAATTCGGACGCGCACCTGCAACTAACGTAATTCGGAACATAAAAATTTATTTCGTGCTAAACAAAGATAGGGCTTTCCTAGAAGGGAAGAAAACCTCAGGCTGGAATTCCCCATCGAAAAGCATACTTTCACCCTTTCCGTGTCCCTTTGCCGGAAGGCAAAGACCGGTCGCAGTTCAGCACTTTACCACTTAAAAGGCCTCATTTAGGCCGAAATATCCTTTTAGCGCATCCCCATAGGCTAGGTCGATCCGCAGCTGCAGACCATTTTCGCTCAGCCGATACCGTGCGCCTAATCCGCCCGAGGCTCGCAGGGGTGCCACTTCGCCCGGACGATAGACCGTGCCCAAGCCACTGAAAATGGCGATGCTTAATTTTTTATAAAGTGGCTGCCGAAGCTCAGCCTGAAATGCCAGTACTCCGCTGTCTCGGTGCCTTCCGCGAAAATAACCCCGCATCAGATTCGCCCCGCCGAACTGCGACAGGGTCGTAAACGGCACATCGCCTCCTTGGAATTCATGATACAGCTGAGCGGCCAGCACGCCCCCCGTGCCGATCTGTCGGTAGGCGCGGATATCCTGCTCGAAGGTCGTATTTTCAAAATCGGAGAGCAGCCCTTCTACGGAAAATCCTGCCCGAAAAGTGGCCCAAACCCCTCGTGTAGGATAAAAAAGATTGTCCCGCGAATCAAAAGTCCACTGTACACCGATCGTAAGCTGCTGAAAAGGGTCTATACCGAGGAGCTCCGGATCATCGAAAAGCCCATTCGCCTCGAAAGCATAGACAGACTCTCTACGGTAGCGAACGAACGCCCCACCATACAGGTGGCGATGAAAGTAGTTTTCGCCGGCGCTAACAAAAACGCGTGCAAAACGGCTGGAATAGGGCTGTCCCTCGGCTAAAGGATTGGCACCCGTGCCAAAAAAGAAAAAGGGATAATCGTTAAACTCCACGCGCGCGAAAATGTGCTGCTTGTCTGCTTTCGTCCAGATATCTGCCTCTGCGCTGAGAATCCACTGATTGTTAAGCGTATACAAAAAAGTAAATGGGTAGGTGTTCGGCCTACCGCCTCCTTCTTTCTCGGCTATTTTAACGGACTTCACCCCGAGACCTACTGAAGTTTCTGGCGCGAAAACCACCGCCGGAATAAAAATACGCTCACCCACAGTCAAGCCACTCAGCACACGGTCGCCTAAACGAAACAACTTGTCCAGCACCTGCACTTGGGGCGCCGACACAGCCGTATCCGCCAGTGTTTCGGCATCCATCTGCTGCCCCCGAAGAGAAAAAGTTAGGAAAAAGGATATAAAAAAGAATAGGAAAGGGTATTTCATGCCTTGGAACTGTGCCCGTTTTAAAACTCGATTATCAGCCCTATCGTCGGCAAGATCGTGCCTGCCGGATTCGCCACCTGCCGTAAATCATACTTTTCTGGATTCACACTACTTACACGCAGCGAACCGTCCGGATTACGCGTAGGCAGTAAAAGAGGGGGCTGATCTGCCTCTAAATTAAAGGCATTTTGTACATCAAAGTACCAATTTAAATTCCACTTATCAAAGAAGTACTTTTTATCGATACGAAAATCGAGTTGATTAAACGCAGCCAGCCGCAATGCATTTATCCGCGTAAAATCGGGTATAGCCACCCCTCTGCTGTCCCAGTTGGCGATCAGCGCCGAAGCCTCCAGGTCATCTGGCGTAAACGGTGTGCCACCCAGCCAGCGCCAGCGAGCACCCGCCTCCCAGTTTTTGCCGAAGCGATAGCCCGCGGTCAAGCTGACGATAAAGCGGTTGTCCCAAGCGCTCGGAACGAAGCCCTCCGTATTCGGATTTGTGAATTCTGAGCGCACGAGCGTGAGGGAAGCGATCCCAAAGAAATTATTAAACAGCCGCTGCTGGGCGAGGAACTCCATCCCGAAGGCTCTCCCCTCTGCATCCGAGGCTACGGGCTCATTACCGATCACCCCGAAGTCGGCTCCTAAATTCGCCAGTGCGATGCCGTTTCGAATACTGGTTGGGTAATTACTATAGCCCTTGTAAAACACCTCCGCCGTAAAGCGCCGACTTTTCTCCGGAATCACCTTTTCTATCCCCGCGATGTAGTGCACCGCACGAATCCAACGAATATCATTCTCCTGATTCACGAGTACGCCCGCATTATCTCGAAACCCTAAGGCCGTGTAAGGAGGCTTTTGATAGTAAATTCCTGTGTTCGCCGTCAAAAATAAATTCGGTTTCAGCTGATAGGAGAGGTTTAGGCGCGGGCTAATTTGGTTCAGGGGATTGGCCGCTGTCGCGCCAAAGTCACTTCCGTCCATGCGCACCCCCCCGGAAACCAATAAACGCTCCGACAAGAACGTTTGACTAGCCGAAATAAAAGCCCCATAGGAGTGAAAAAAAGCCTGGTCGTTCACATTAATCGGCTCATTTAAACCCGGTATAGAACGGTCAAAGTTTTCGATGAAGAAACGTGCATACTCGTAATTCACTCCATACTTCAGCGTAAGACCTCCTTTAAAGATAGCGTTTTCCGCCCGAAACTTATTTTCGCTCTCCTGTGAGGTATAATCGAAGAGCAGATTCGCAGGGCTAGACTCATCATTACCGAAAAACTTAAAAGACCGGTTATTCAGCATATTGCGGCTGGCCACGAAGGTCCAAAAGCCATTTTCTCGGAACCGCTTCAGCCGAAGACCTGTGGTATAGGTCCACTGACTGGTGATGGGCAGACTTTCCAGTAAAAAGAGCCTATTTTCCCGCTCTTCCTCCGTTTCATTATTTGGCGTATCAAAATTTAGCGCAAACTGCCTGTAGCCCCCACCCCTAAGAACGTGAGTTCCGTCTTGTCATTAAACTTGGTGGTCGTTTTCACGGTAAAATCATTAAACGTCGGCAAGAAGGGCAGTCCCAAGACGCGGAATAGCAGCTGCAGATAGGACCGTCGCGCTGAAATCAGGTAGGTGGTTTTTTCTCCCAGCGGACCCTCATTCGAAAACGTGAGTTCGGAAGCGCCCACCGTAAGCTGGGTAAAGGCCTTATCCCGCCTACCCTCTTTTAACTCAAACTCGAAAAAAGAGCTAAGCGAATTCATCCGGTTAGCGGGAAAGCCTCCCGTAATGACATCTACATTTTTAATCAAGTTCACATTTAATATGCCGACAGGGCCACCAGAGCTCCCTTGGGTCGCAAAATGATTGATGACAGGCACCTCGATTTCATCGATAAAAAAGCGGTTTTCGCTTGGAGCACCCCCACGGATGATGATATCGTTTCGGAAAGCTGCCGTGCTGGAAACACCCGGAAGCGCCTGAATCACGATACTGATGTCGCGATTCCCTCCGGGATACCGCTCGATTTCATTTGAATTTAGCCGCCGTACCGATAGCGGCGTTTCCTCCGAGCGGGTAAACTCTGCACTGACCACGACCTCATTCAGATCGGAGGCGTCTTCGCGTAGCGCAAAATCGATCTGCAAAGGCCGAGCACGGGTCACCTGTACCTCAAACTCCGTCTTAGAACGAAAACCTACGAAACTGGCCCTGATGTTATAGAGCCCAGGCACGATCCCCTCGATGCGGTAGTTCCCATTTTCATCGGAAACTGTTCCATAGTCCGTTCCTAAAATCGCCACATTCGCAAAAGGCACACCTTCATTATTCGTCGGGTTAAAAACTCGCCCGGTAACGACCCCACCCTCTTGGGCAAAGGCGAAAGTTATGCTGCCTACAAGCAGTACAGAAAAAAGAAGCCTGAAGATACATAGCTGAAAATTTATGTAGAAAACCACAAGAAAAATTTATGGTTCACGTAAAGAAGAACAAAATAGCTAAATAGAAAAAATATATAATTTTATATCGACATTATGCAGTTTTACCTGATTTTTGTTCATTCTTTTCCTTTACTTGCCATAGCCTCCACCAGGGGGTTCCCGGAGAATCATGATGCTCGAAGTGGTATCCAAAAAAGTAGCAGGACACAAATGCCCACACATGATTTTTTTTTCTGCGAACGCGAATGATGGCTATTCGTGGATTCTCCCTTATGCGGAAGATAGGTACCAAAGTAAAAGAGTTGAAGTGTGCTCAGCACGGCAGGTAACATCCAGTACACCACCAGTGGTGGTACGGGAAGCCAAAGTTTCAGGATATTAAAGGTGATGGCCATGGCGGCTATTTGCCAAATGGTCACGTACTGCCGCACGAAGCTCAGGTACCAGAGAAAAAAATTGCCGGAGGCATGATAGTCCGGATCCTTATCCGTAGCGACGAATCGGTGGTGCTCATGATGCTTGGGAAACAATTTCCAGTAGGCATTATAGCTAAAGAGCGTCGCACAGAGATGTCCGATAAAATTATTGACCCGCTTATTCGCGGACACCACCCCATGCATGGCATCATGCGCTGTAATAAATAAGCCCGTGTACAGGTGCGTCTGCAGCAGAACGAGCACATACGTAAGGGGATTATCCCATGCCACAGGAACCTGAAAGGCCAGCCCTAAACAGCCAGCCCAAAGGAGAATAATCAATACGGCAATCTGAACGCCTGTAGGGTCTATGGAAAGATTTCGGGTACGCACGTGGAAAATTTACGCTACATTTAAAAGGTTTCGATCCGCGCCTTTACTTCCTCCATCAGCCACATCGGCGTGGAAGTAGCCCCACAGATGCCCACGGACTGCCCGGGACCGAACCAGCTGTCCTGCACCTGCGCGGAGTTAGACACGAAATGCGTATTCGGGTTACGCTCCTTACACACATTATACAGCACCTTACCGTTAGAGGATTTCGTACCGCTCACGAAGATAATCACATCGAACTTATCCGCAAAATCCCTAAGCTCCTTATCCCGATTAGATACCTGCCGACAAATCGTATCATTCGTATTTACGGCGATACCATTTTCCTTTAAGATCGTATTAATCTCATAAAATTTATCGGTACTTTTCGTGGTTTGGCTGTATAGCGTGATGTTTTTCGGCATCGTCTGCAGGTCCAGCTCCTGAATGTCCTGGAAGACCACCGCCTTATTATTGGTTTGGCCTAACAGGCCAATGACCTCTGCATGGCCATGCTTCCCGTAGATGTAAATATGCTCTTCCTTATCGAAGCTATTTTTAATCCGGTTCTGTAATTTCAGCACCACAGGACAAGAAGCATCGATGAGCGTAAGGTTATTTTTAATCGAAAGTTCATAGGTAGAAGGGGGCTCACCATGGGCACGAATGAGGACCTTTTCGTCCTTTAACCCATAGAGATCCTCATGATTGATGATGCGGAGCCCTTTGGCCGTCAGGCGATTTACCTCTTCATCGTTATGCACGATATCACCGAGGCAATACAGATACCCCTGTTCGTCGAGGATTTCCTCAGCCATTTCGATGGCATACACCACCCCGAAGCAGAAGCCAGAATGCTGATCGATATGTACGCGAAGATTTTTCATACGCTAGTAAATGACGGTAAGTAATTAAATGTATACCTGATGATAAGAAAACTTAACCGAAACCAAGCTTGGTTCCCACATAGGTGCCCAGCAGGAGGGAGAACTTACGGGAGTTCGGGATACGGATACGCTCACGGGTGATGGTTTCCGCTGGCAGCCCACGAATTTTATCGAACAGCTTTTGATAGTACAAGTAGGCGACTTTTACGCCTAGCTTGGCTGTCTCTGGCAGCTGTTGGATACCGATAAGCGCATCGTCGAAGTCCTTCTGGATATCCTCTTCGATCAGGCGCTTTGCAGATTTATCGAAGGCATTAAAATCCACGCCTGGGAAATAGACACGGCCCCGCTCTTCATAGTCACTTTTTATATCACGCAGGAAGTTTACCTTTTGGAACGCCGCCCCTAACTTGCACGCTGGCGCACGCAAGGCCTGGTACTGCGCATCGTTTCCAGAACAGAAGACGCGTAAGCACATCAGCCCGACTACTTCAGCTGAACCATAGATATACTCGTGGTAGCGGTTATCGTTATACGTTTTAAAATCGAGGTCCATCTCCATACTGCGCAGAAAAGCTTCGATGAGTTCATGCTCGATGCCATACTGGTTTACGATCAACTGGAAAGCGTGCAGCACAGGATTTAGCGAAATCTTCTTTTCGATGGCTTCATAGGTGCGCTCCTTAAAATCTTCAAGCAGCGCCTTTTTATCATGCTCATGAAAGGTATCCACGATTTCGTCCGCATAGCGGACAAAACCGTAGATCGCATAAATGGGCAGGTGTAAACTTTTATCTAGCGTACGAATGCCCAGTGTAAAGCTGGTACTGTAGCGCTGCGTGATAAGTTTACTGCATGCGAGCGTCGTGTCATCGTATAAGGCTTTTGCATCCATATGCTTATACTACTCTTTTATTTACAATTTGTTTTCTTTCATCACTTCTCGCGCCACGACATGGCCAGAGATCAGCGATGGGGGAACACCTGGGCCCGGTACGGTCAGCTGTCCTGTATAATACATATTTTTAATCTTCTTGTTTTTTAGACCCGGCTTTAAAATGGCCGTTTGGGTGAGTGTATTCGCTAATCCATAGGCATTCCCTTTAAAGGCATGGTAGTCCGCCTTAAAGTCGGCATGTGCATAGGAGCGCTTATACACCACATGAGAACGTATCTCCTGCCCGGTTAGTTTTTCTAATCGGTCCATAATCATGTGATAATATTTCTCCCGCATCTCTTCGGTATCCTCTAAATCCGGGGCCAGCGGTACCAGTAAGAAAAGATTTTCGCTGCCTTCGGGCGCGACGGTAGGATCTGTGATGGAAGGAACGGAAGCATAAAACAGCGGTTTTTCTGGCCAGCGTGGATTCGTATAGATCGCGTCCGCATGCGGCCCTAAGGGCTCATCAAAGAATAAATTGTGGTGCCGCAGCCCCTTTAGGCGCTTATTTACTCCTAAATAAAAGAGCAAGCTGGAAGGTGCCATCACACGGGAGTCCCAGTAAGAAGGGCTATAGTTTCGGCTATCTGGAGGCAGTAAAACCTGGTCCACATGCTGATAATCTGCGCCGGCTACCACGATATCGGCTGGAACCTCTTCTCCCGACTTTAGGAGTACCCCCTGCGCGATCTGCTGCCGTACTTTAATGACCTCTACTTCCGCATCGAAGCGGAATTTCACGCCTTTTTCTTGTGCCAGCTGCACCATGCCCTCTATAATCTTATGCATACCCCTTCTGGATACCAGGTCCCTAAGGCGATATCGGCGTAATTCATCAGGCTATACAGTGCCGGGATATTTTGGGCGGTCTCGCCCAAAAACAATACAGGAAATTCCATCAGACGGATGATTTTATCCTCTTTAAAGAATTTCCGAACATGCTTAGCCATAGACTGGAAGATGTCCATGCGCAGCATATCTGCTAAAAGTGCCGGACTAGTAAACTCGAACACCGAGCGCGAAGGACGATAGACGAGGTCCTGAATTCCCACCTTGTATTTATAGGCGGCCTGCTCCAGAAATGTATCCAGCTGAGCTGCCGCGCCGGGCTCCATGCTTTCTAAAAGTGCACGGAAGGCATCGAGATCCGCCGGGATGTCGACGAAATCATCTTGACCGAAGATGACGGCGTAGGAGGGGTCTAAACGTTTTAGCTGATAATAATCAGAGACTTTTTTTCCGAAATGGGCGAAATAAGTATCAAAAACATCGGGCATCCAGTACCAGCTGGGGCCCATATCAAAAACAAAACCCTCGGCTTCGAACTTACGCGCTCGACCACCGGGGGTGCTGTTTTTTTCTAAAATAGTTACTTCATAGCCGCTGCTGGCTAGGTGAGTGGCAACGGACAGGCCCGCGAAACCGGAGCCTATAACCACTACACGTTTTTTCGACATACGTTTATGATTTATGTTTGTACACTGACAATTCTTCTTTTAAAAGCTTACGAGCAATATGGATTCTATTTTTGACAGTTCCAATAGGTATCTCTAATTTATCTGCGATCTCATGGTATTTAAAGCCACGGTAGTGCATCATAAAGGGAACCTTATAAACATCGTCTAAGTTTTCGATCGCCGTATAAATATCTTCCATGGCGAAGTCTCCATACGCACCATTTTCCACGAGCGTGTCGCCAGAATTCAAGTAGTGTAGGTTGTCCGTCGTATCTACAAACGTACCTCTGCGCACCATACGCTGGTAGTTCGTGATAAACGTATTTTTCATGATGGTATATAACCAAGCTTTCAGGTTGGTTCCCTCAGTAAATTTATCCTTATTCGTAAATGCTTTCACCATGGTATCCTGAAGCAAGTCATTCGCATCATCTACATCACGGGTAAGCTTTAAAGCAAATGGTTTCAAAGCGCCACTTAGCTTGTGTAAAGAGTAACTAAATTCTAGAGTTGTCATGGCTTTTTTGTTTTGTTTAATCAAATGTAGCAAGAATTAAACAGAATCAAAAACTTTTGTCGAATATTTTTTTCTGAAGCTTAAACAAAAAATCTAGCCGCATCCAGAAAATGGGGGAAAAATGACTAAAATCGACAAATTAGACGTATATACACATGTTTTTTGTTAAACAATAGGGTGAAAAATTTGATAATCTTTGTTTAGCCTTTGTCGCACAAAATGCAAAAAGACCTGAACAGCGCTTCCGTGAGCTTACTTTTGCTGGAACGGCAGGGCCTAAAAAACAAAGAAGACCTCTCGAATGAAAGGTCTTATGCAATAGATTTAGAGCGGTAGTGCTACGCTTTACTTTTCGTGCATGACATGCTCGAGCTCTTCGAGGTACTGCTTAATGTCCCGAATGTAGTTCATGATACGAATGTTACCAGGAAAATCGAGATCCTGCCCGATGATCTGATAACCGCTCAGAATGATTTCAGCCTGTGGAAACCGTTCAGAAAGCTGAAAGATATACTCTTGTACCTGATCTGCGGAAGGATTCGTGGTCATCACCGTCATCAGATAGTCTGGCTTATGGAGGCGATACACGAGGGTGAGGTCTTCATCCGGCGTGCTTTGGCTAGGTAAATGACTTTATGTCCTTTCGCCTTAATTAAATAGGCAGCAAATAAGAGGGAAATTTCATGCAGCTCGCCCTCAGGAAGGTAGAGTAAAAACTTCTTTCCGCCGCCCTTATATACCTGGCCATCGATGGCTACGATAAGCTTCTGACGCACCAGATTACTTATAAAGTGCTCTTGGGCCGGATTTATAGCTCCTGTCTGCCACAGTACTCCTATTTTAGACATGAAGGGATAGATGATATGCATCATCGTCTGTTCGAAGCCCAGCTTGAGGATGTTACTGGATAAGACTTTATCGAAGCGCTCTTCATCCATTTCGATCATACAGATCGTTAGTGTATGGATCTGGTCATCGTGCGTGAGCGAGCGTTCTGTAAGCTTGATGACCTCCTGCTTCATTTCCTCCTCTGTCATACTGGCTATCTTGGAGATTTTATAGCCATTATCGTTTAACAGAGCCACGTTCAGGATGAGTTTTAAGTCAAAGTCATCGTAGTACCGAATGTTCGTATCGGTACGTTTCGGGCTTAAAAGCTTATACCGCTGCTCCCATACACGGAGCGTGTGCGCCTTTATGCCGGAAAGTTGTTCGAGATCTTTGATAGAATAGGTACTCACCGTGATTATTTCGTTTTAAAATATTTCTTAGGTACGAAGAACAGTCCGAAGGATACTGCGTCGTCTTTTTTATTTGTGATATGATGTGCCTGATGCGCTTTAAAGATGCCACGTAAAAACCAGTTTCGCGGTTTATCGAACCATTTTAAGCGACGATGAATGAGCACATCGTGTAAGAAGAAGTACAGCATACCATAAGTAGTGATGCCCACTCCCATCCAAAACCGATAGTCTAAGGCTTCCACACCCAGAAAGATCAAGAGCACTGCCACGCCTCCGAAGAGTAAGGAAAATACATCATTCAATTCGAAAAAACCCTTCGATGCTTGATGATGCGTCTTATGAATACCCCAAAGAGGACCATGCATGAGATACTTGTGGATAAACCACCCCGCTAATTCCATGACCAGAAATCCTGCAAGGGTCCAGCCGATTGCATACAGTATCATATCGTTTTAACTCGGTTTAGGTTGATTTGTTTCTACAACAAGAAATTTAGGAAAAGGAAGAAAAACGCCAAGTTTAGTAGTAAGAAGTCTGCTAAAGGGTTTTGCTTTTCAAATTTACTATAGGCGTAGATGGCCTGAATCAAAACAGCTACTCCGAACCATCCGATGTAATTCGATACGGGAACGGTTGTATTTTCCCAGCTCCAAAAGTCCAAGGCGATGGCTACAGGCTCGATTAGAAAGTCCAGCAGTACCATAAGTGCGGAGGCCAAAATAACCTGCAGGGACTTTTGCGCTGTAAAGCGCCGCACCACATGTGCCGAGATGTACACCAGCAGCATCCAGTTCACGCCGATAAGCAGGGGCACCTCCCAGAGCTGCCAACCTAAAACAGGTCCATAGCTATATGAGCCAAAAGGAAAACCTGTTTTAACACCTAGCACTTCTGAACCGAAGCCGATCACAAAAGATGCTGCCAAAAAGAATAGGAAGCCGAAACTCCAGTCACGATGGAAATAAAGTAAGGCAAGCAGACAGGAAAGCAGATGAAAAGGCGTGAGCAGCTGAAAGATAGGCTGCAGGGCTGGGACACTCATCCCCACCACGCCGGCTAGGTGCATCAGGCCAGCAGGTACATAGCGTAGCGAACATAAGGCGATGTCGCCGCCGCGCTCGCATCACGCTGCATTTGGGTAAGCATAAGCGTTTCGTAAAGGTTTACCGGATAAAACTACCCGTTTAACCGCATATTACGTACTTTTGTTGCACAGGTAGAAAATCCAAAAGTAAGAAAAAAATCTATTTCTCATGCTATTATATAACGTAACCGTAAATGTAGATAAGGCGCAGGCCGCGCGCTGGGTGCAGTGGATGAAAGAGAAACATATCTCCGATGTGATGGAAACGGGCTGCTTCGATTCCTATAAATTCTTCGAGCTACTCCATGAGTCAGAGGATGGCTCTATAAATTATGCCGTGCAGTACTTTACTTCAGACATGAGCCGCATGCAGGCCTATCACCAGAAATTCGCCCCCCAGCTTCAGGCGGACGTGAAAAAGGAGTTTGGCGACAGCTGTGCCTCCTTTCGCACACTGTTAAAAGAAATCTAATTTTCTCGGTTGAACAAAATCGGATCGCTGCCTAAGTCGCTTCGACGGCCCGCCGCTCCGACCGAAACATAAAAACCACAAGGCAGCCTGCTACATGCATGGCACAACCTTGTGGTTTTTTACTGTTCTAGGCGGTAGGCCTGGGGCTTACGCCCAAAGGTCGGTGCGACTTATCGCTCCTACTCTTCTTCGCCCTGCGCTACGACATACGCCTGACGATAAGGCGACCAAAGCTCGTAAATCGGATTTCCCGTAGAACTTTTACCGCTATGATGCCAGTCATCCCCGATGCGCTCGAAGCTGAAGCTTAAACTAGCCCCCACGCGTGCATTATCGCGGGAAAAGAACTGAATATTTTCGGTGTAGGTCCCTGATTCGGCCTCATAGGTTCCTCCTCCGGTGCCCATGAACTGCTTGGTTTCACTATTAAATGCCACCCATTGGAAATATCCGTCGACCAGCATTTTTATCGTGCGCCTAGCGCCTGGCGTGTAGCGGCTCAGCTGGCCCTCATTGTCTTTTCGCCCTGTAAAGACCCAAAAACCCTTTAATTCATCTTCTCTGGGCGGCAGCTTCTCCCATATTTCCACACGCTGCTGACCTTTATCCATACGAGTCAGCTGAATGCTGTCCCCCTGACGCTCGAAGTTATAGGTGCGCGTGGTGCCTACCTGCGTGGAATCCTGTGGATAGAAGTCGAAGATTTCTTCGTAGGCATTGCCCTTCAGGGCAAAGTTCCCGCCGCCAGCGCCTAAATAGGCGTTATCCCCGGCCTGGGCATGGCCAAAAGTAAAGTAGCCATCCTGAAATAGCTTGATCTTATGGTTGGCTACGGGCTCACCGTTCATGGAGACCAACTTGTAGGCCCCTTCTAAGGTCTGGGCCGTCGTCTGGAAGGTCATCAGACCAACGCAGAGCAGTAAAATCGCGTATAGTTTCATAGGATTAGGATTGGTTCGTTTAAAATTAGTAGCTTTTTTTATGGAAACAAAAAGGTATATATTAGGTACTACGGCAGAACAGGTCAGGAAGATGCTGCCCGAGGGACAAATTAAACGGGTGGCACTAGGAGCCAAACAAGTGGCGCTGGTCCAGCATGCCGGCAGCTTTTATGCTTTCGAAACGGCCTGCCCGCATCGGCGTGCGGACCTGAGCACGGGGTTTATCAGCCCAGAAGGAAGTGTGGTCTGCCCGCTTCATGCCTATCGCTTCAGCCTACAAGATGGACGCTTGCTGCACGGCGGCAGCTGTTCTGACTTGCGAACCTATCCCTGTCGACTGACGGAGGAGGGGCTAGAAATTCGTTTGTAAGGTTTTTTTAGCTGATAAACGCTTAATGCAGCCGTGCGCCATTCGGTACAGGTGCCTCCACGCTGGCCAGCACGATCCCGCCATTTTCATCAGAGAAGCCTGTCACTAAAATTTCAGATAGAAAAGGGCCTATCTGACGAGGCGCCAGATTACATACGCAAAGCACCTGTTTGCCTACCAGTTCATGCACTTGGTAACGGACGGTAAGCTGGGCAGAAGACTTTTTTATCCCCAGCTCCCCGAGGTCCACCCATAGCTTGTAGGCGGGCTTTCGGGCCTCAGGAAAGGCTTCTGTGCGAATTATGGTGCCGATTCTTAGCTCAATCTTTTGAAAATCAGTAAAGTCTAACGTTTGCATTTTATTTTTTTTGTAAGTAACTTTCAGTATAATTACGCAGAATTTAGTATCCAGTCAAGTCCACCACCGCATGAAAAAGTACGCTTTACCACCTAAAAATTTCACATTTTCGGGAATCTTCCTTGCATTATTTTGCTTTTTTGGATTTTCCCCTGTTTTCGGACAGCATGAGCGCAGTGATCGCGAAAGACTGGCACAGGAGCAGCTACCAAATGAAGATCCTAGCCAGCTGATGGAAGGTTCAATAGTTCCTTCGATGCTGGAAGATCAAGCTGTACGGCAGCAGCAGAATCGTCCTCAAAACAGACCTACTGCTTCGGACGCATTTCGCAATCGTACGCAGCAGCCTGCGAACAGGGAGGAGCAGCAGTTTAAGACAGGTGGTGAGAAAGACCGCAGCCGAGATGGAGTGTCTACCCTTTCCTTTAATCTTTTCCTCTACGTCATCGATAAGTTTAAAGAGGACTAAAGGGCGGATTGCTCCCAACCCTTGGAGCGGAAGTTAAGCTTAGAAAATATATCCCATACGGCGATTCCGAGCGAGACAGACACATTTAAGGAATGTTTTGTGCCGAACTGGGGAATTTCGAGCACGTAGTCTGCGGTGTCTACGAGGGCTTGACTGACGCCAAAAACTTCATTTCCCACGACGAGTACGAGATGCTTTTCCGCATTCGGCTGAAAGTCCTGTAGCGGGGTGGATTTTTCGACCTGTTCCAAGGCGGCGATTTCATAACCATCTTCCCGTAACTTTTTCACACAGGCCTCAGCGTCTTCCACATATTCCCAGTCTACTGTTTCTGTGGCTCCCAAGGCAGTTTTATGAATATCTCGATGAGGCGGGCGACCGGTAATGCCGCAAAGGTAAATTTTTTCCAGACGGAAAGCGTCGGCAGTTCGAAAGGCTGACCCTACGTTATTCAGGCTACGAATGTCATTTAAAAGCAGACAAATCGGCGTTTTTTCTGCCTCTCGGTAGGCATCGGGACTCAGGCGCTGCAGCTCATCAAGCGTTAATTTTTTCATGGTATTTTGTGGTACAAACGATTTAGCGTAATTTCAAGATTTGATTTTAGCGGTAAAAGTACGACAAGATTTAGGAATAGAAAATGGCGAAGGGCAAAGCAGACAAGGAAACACCTTTAATGAAACAGTATAATGCGATTAAGGCCAAACATCCTGGCGCACTACTGCTTTTTCGGGTGGGAGATTTTTATGAAACCTTCGGAGAAGATGCCATCATCGCCAGTAAGGTCCTGGACATCGTACTGACCAAGCGGGCGAATGGGGCTGCCTCTCACATCGAACTGGCGGGGTTTCCGCATCATGCTCTGGATAATTACCTTCCCAAGCTGGTGCGTGCTGGAAATCGAGTGGCCATCTGCGATCAGCTCGAAGATCCTAAAAGTGTGAAAGGAATCGTTAAAAGGGGCGTCACCGAGCTGGTCACTCCCGGGCTTTCGTTTAACGATAATGTGCTGGATAAGCGTAAAAACAATTACCTGGCAGCTGTTCAGTTAGGGAGTACGGCAGGGGTGGCTTTCTTAGATCTAAGTACGGGCGAATTTACCTGTGCTGAAGGCAGCTGGGATTACGTAGAAAAACTACTTCAAAGCTTCCAGCCGGCAGAAATCCTTTACTCGAAGGCCCACAAGCAGACCTTACCCGGTAGCTTGAAAGAGCATTCTGTTACCTTCGCTCTGGAAGACTGGGTATTTCAGCGGGATTATACCTACGAAAAACTCATTCGCCATTTTCAGACCAGCAGCTTAAAAGGGTTTGGCATCGAAGGCCTCGTGCAGGGGACCACTGCAGCAGGTGCCATCCTCCACTACCTCGAAGAAACAGAGCATCGCGAGACGAGTCATATTAGTACCATTTCACGTATCGCCGCTGAAAAATATGTGTGGCTGGACAAGTTTACCATTCGCAATTTAGAGCTGGTGGCGCCACAGCAGGAAGGAGGGATTCCGCTCATCTCCATTTTGGATGAGACCGTCACCCCGATGGGGTCGCGCATGCTGAAGCGCTGGATGGTGCTCCCCCTAAAAGATGGAGCTCTGATCGAGCAGCGACTGGAAGTGGTGGCTCACTTGATCGAGGAAGCAGAAACAGCCGAAGCGCTAGAACAGCACCTCAAGCATATCGGGGACATGGAGCGCCTGATTTCAAAAGTAGCCGTGGGGCGGATAAATCCACGCGAAATGAATCAGTTGCGTAAATCTCTGGAATACAGCCTCCCGATTAAGGAGCTGCTCGGAAACAGTCCACAGCCAGCCCTAAAAAAATTAGCAGACCAGCTGCACACCTGTCAGTACCTGCTTGATAAAATTAAAACCGAGCTAAAGGAAGACGCCCCGATGCTTACCCATCAGGCGGAGTGATTCAGGATGGGGTAGACCCTGAACTGGATGAGTACCGCCGACTGGCCCATCAGGGGAAGGACTACCTACTCGACTTACAGCAGCGGGAAATCCAAGAAACAGGCATTTCCTCCTTAAAAATCGCCTATAACAAAGTTTTCGGCTACTACTTAGAGGTAACCCATGCGCATAAGGATAAGGTACCCGAGACCTGGATTCGCAAGCAGACCCTCGTTAATGCAGAGCGCTACATTACGCCAGAACTAAAAACATACGAAGAGAAAATCCTGCACGCCGAGGAGCGCCTGATCGCTCTGGAACAAAAATATTTTCAGCTGCTCGTTCAGGAAGCAGGAGACTATGTGGTACAGGT
Source organism: Nitritalea halalkaliphila LW7 (assembly GCF_000265075.1). Lineage (GTDB taxonomy): Bacteria > Bacteroidota > Bacteroidia > Cytophagales > Cyclobacteriaceae > Nitritalea > Nitritalea halalkaliphila. Next base: position 24,612 of record NZ_AJYA01000029.1, read on the forward strand.
ACAGGAAAATGCCCGCCTGATCGGGACATTAGACAGCTTGCTTTCCTTTGCGCGGGTAGCGCAAAAAAACCAGTACTGCAGGCCGAAAATCCATGAGGGGGACAGCTTAGAAATTAAAGATGGCCGCCATCCGGTTATCGAAAAACAACTACCAGTAGGCGAGGAGTATATTCCAAACGACGTGTACCTGGATCATGATACCCAGCAGATTATCATTATCACAGGACCGAATATGGCAGGTAAATCGGCCCTGCTAAGGCAGACCGCGCTCATCGTGCTGATGGCGCAGATGGGAAGCTTTGTGCCCGCCAGTTATGCGCGGATCGGCCTGATCGACAAGGTTTTTACGCGGGTAGGGGCCTCTGATAATCTCTCGCGTGGGGAGTCTACTTTTATGGTAGAAATGACGGAGACGGCCAGCATTCTGAATAACCTCTCTAATAACAGTCTCGTGCTGATGGATGAAATCGGGCGGGGCACTTCTACCTATGATGGCATTTCCATCGCCTGGTCTATCGTGGAGCACCTCCATAATCACCCGCAGCATAAAGCCAAAACGCTTTTTGCGACGCACTATCATGAGCTGAATGAGCTCGCAAAGGAGCTGCCAAAGATTAAAAACTTTAATGTCTCTGTAAAAGAGGTGGAGGGAAAGATTTTATTCATGCGCAAGCTGAAGCCCGGCGGGAGCGAACACAGTTTCGGTATTCACGTGGCGCAGCTGGCGGGCATGCCGAATGCCGTGGTGCTGCGTGCCGCTGAAATCATGAACCAGCTGGAGCGCTCGAAGGGACTCGAAGAAAATAAGGAGCGGCTGGCACAGGTGCCAAAGGCCAACTACCAGCTCAACCTTTTCGAGCTGGACCCCAAGTTTCAAGAGGTGGAGCGCCTACTTCGCCAAGTGGATGTGAATACACTTTCGCCCTTAGAAGCGCTCCTAAAACTGCATGAAATCAAGCAAAAGCTTGGATAAAACGGAAGATTTAAACGCTGAGACCAACTGCCATTTCTTTTCTTCCGTATGTAAGTAAACTATTAGTTGACATACATGGAAGATAGGAGATCGTTATATCGCGGGCTAACGCTCCAGGAGTTATGTGGAGAGCTCAGCCGGCTGGAGGCGCAGATCGGCATGCCCCATGCCATATTTTTATTTAGCTTCGATTACGTAACGGAGCGGCTGGCGTATAGAAGTTTTCATGTGGATACTTTTCTCGGATCGCCACCGGATGAGGGGCGTTCCTTACTGACCAAGGAGGCAGCACTTTCTCATGTCTATGAAGAGGATCGTGCGCGGCTTTTTCATTTTCAGGCCATCGTTTTAGATTTATTAGAGACGCTCCCACAGTCGGTAAGAGAGACGGTACAGACGAGTTATCATCTCCGCTGGCTCATGGCAAAGACCGGGGAGGTGGTCTGGTTAAGTACCATCGCCAGGCCCTACACGATGACCTTAGACGGAAAACTGCACTTTGATTTGCACGTGGCCAGCGTGCTAAGCAGCCCCCCGGCACATCGCGGGCTGGAGTGGTCCATACGCTATGTGGACGTTCATGGGCAGCACATCGAAGAAAAGCGAACCTTTGCTTTTTTAGAAGCAGGGCTTACCGCACGCGAGGAAGAAGTACTAAACGGCTTGCTGATGGGTAGCACTGTAGACCAGATCGCAGAGACACTGTGCCTCTCCCTACATACAGTCAATACCCACAAGCGCAATATCTTTAAAAAAACAGGCGTAACCAGCGTATCTGGACTGCTTAAGGTCATTTATGAGACAAAAACATGAAAAAATAATGCATTGATAATCAGTTGAAAAATGAACACATGAAATATTTTTTTAAGTAGGGTATTTGCAGTTTAAAAAAAATGCTTCTACCTTTGTGTCATCAAAACGGAGAAAACGTCTCCAAAACAAAAATAAGCGAGAGTAGCTCAGTTGGTAGAGCACGACCTTGCCAAGGTCGGGGTCGCGAGTTCGAATCTCGTCTCTCGCTCGAAGCCCTTTGCCGAAAGGGCTTTGTTGTTTAGTGTTTTCCTATGCGTTAGGAGAAGCCGGGATGGTGGAACTGGTAGACACGCAAGACTTAAAATCTTGTGGCCATTAGGCCGTGCGGGTTCGATTCCCGCTCCTGGTACAGCCGTAGAACGGCAGGTTAAAGCTTCCTCTAAAGGGAAGCTTTTTCTTTTTATATCCTTCTCCACTGATCTGAGCGCCAGCGCTTTGCTCAGTCCTAGTGTTCAGACGCCAAACTTTTTATGGGGAAATGCCCACCCTTACTCAGTCCAACCCGAGCCGGTGAAAGCGCAGCGTACAGCTACCTTAAAAAACATCTTTTGTTGTCCAACTTTTTTCTCTACTTTTGGCTATATAGCGAAAATCTGCCTTTTACATGCATAAAAATCATCCGACCCCCAAAAGCATGTAAGAAGTAGGCCATCGCTGTCATGGATCTATTCATGGAATAACAAGCATCCTACTCTTCACAGAGCATTAATCCTATGCCTAAACTGTTACGATCACTGCTTTTTTTGTGGTTTATCGCCTACTTTGCGCCTTCGGCGCAAGGTCAGGATGTGCAGTTTTCCCAGTTTTATGCAGCCCCCCTTTACTTAAATCCCGCAATGACAGGGGCCACCGAGCTTACCCGTGTCGGGACTATTTTCCGTAATCAGTGGCCTGGGCTCGACCATAGCTTTGTGTCTTACTCCGCATTTATCGACCACTATATCTTCGACTATAATTCAGGGATAGGGCTTATCGTCAACAGTAGCCGCGAAAGTCTCGCAAATCTGGCCACCGACGAAATAGGGCTGCTGTATAGCTACCGCTTGCAGCTAAGCAGCTCCCAGTTTCTGCGGCTTGGCGGTCAAGTGAGCTACATCAACAGGAGCGCCTTCTTTAATGATCTGGTTTTTAATAGTATGATCAACCTGGGGGCGCAGAATAACGCCCTTACCGATGAGCTGGGCGGACTGCTGGAGGATGCCCAGCATAGCTTTTTTAACTACAGCTTCGGGGCGCTCTACACAGATACCAAACACTGGCTGGGGGTATCTACTCATCACGTCACGCAGCCCTCTATCAGCTTCCTGGAAGATCCAACAGAGGAGGACTTACGTATCGCCCGTCTTCCCCTAAAACTCTCCGTGCACGGCGGAATCCGCTTTCCCCTCGGTGGGGATTACACGAACTACTTAACCGGAGAAACCTTCGAACGTAGCATCTCTTTTGCCTTTAACTACAAGCAGCAGGACCCTTTCAACCAGCTCGATCTGGGTACCCAAATCAACTTGGATCCCCTCGTGCTGGGGCTTTGGTACAGGGTCTTCCGACCCAAAATGCCCTGCCGAATAACGAGGCCATCATCGCACTGATCGGCATCGGGCTGCCTTCCGGCATCGATGTGGGCTACAGCTTCGATTTCACCGTATCCCGACTCGGCCTACGAAATAGTGGAGGCGCGCACGAGGTCTCTATCCGCTACTCTTTTTTGTGGGGTGACCCCCGCTCACGTAATCAGCGCAGCCGCATCGTCCCCTGCTTTTTCTACTAAATTTTCCAGCCTGCCAGCTAAAGGCTAAAACATTCCCCTTGCCTTTTTCAGTTGTAATGAAAAAGTACACGCATGGCAAAACACTTAAAGTTGATCCTCGGCGATCAACTGAACAGCAAGCACAGTTGGTTTAAGGAGTCAGACCCAGATGTCTGCTTCGTGCTGATGGAAATGCGACAGGAGACAGATTATGTCGTCCATCACATCCAAAAAGTCCTTTCCATCTTCATCGCCATGCGCGCCTTTGCCAGCCAGCTGGAGGAAAAAGGGCATCAGGTGCAGTATTTGCGCCTAGACGACCCGAAAAACACCCAAAGCCTCTCCGATAATTTGGATATGCTAATCGCTGAGCACAAGGCCAGCCATTTTAGCTATTTGCTACCGGATGAATACCGGCTGGATACTCAGCTAAAGGAATTTTGCGCGGAGCGCGACCTTAAAATGGAGGCAGTAGATACCGAGCATTTTCTTAGCGAACGGGAGCACCTCGGGCGCTTCTTTAAGGGGAAAAAAACTTACCTCATGGAGTCCTTTTACCGCGATATGCGGAAAAAATACGATATCCTGATGGAGGATGGGGAGCCCCTGACGGGCAAGTGGAACTACGACCAACAAAACCGCAACAAGCTAAAAGACACCTCTCTCCTGCTTCCGCCACTGGACCAGAGCCGAGATGTGGCGGAGATGCGGCAGTGGCTGGAGGAACAGGGTGTAAAAACCATCGGGACGGTGCCTAATGACCGCCTAAACTGGCCCTGCACCCGAAAGGAAGCCATCGAGGTGCTGCGCTATTTCTGTGAGAAACTTTTTGCACACTTCGGAACCTATCAGGACGCCATGCACAGTGAGGACCGCTTCCTGTTTCATAGCCGCCTCAGCTTCGCTTTAAACGTCAAGCTGATTAGTCCGCTGGAGGTAGTGCGTCAGGTGGAAAAATACTGGATGGGGCACCAAGAGCAGGTGGACATCGCACAGGCAGAAGGCTTCATCCGTCAGATTTTAGGCTGGCGCGAATACATGCGCGGGGTGTACTGGGCGAAAATGCCCGACTATGAGCAGCTTAATTATTTTGGACATGAGCGGGCGCTGCCCAAGTGGTTCTGGACGGGCGACACCAAAATGCACTGCCTCCGCCACGCGATTACGCAGTCTCTCGAGGAAGCCTATGCGCATCACATTCAGCGGCTGATGGTGACAGGAAACTTTCTTTTGCTGGCAGGCGTGGCCCCGGAAGAAGTGGACCGCTGGTATCTCGGTATCTATGTGGATGCCTTCCAGTGGGTAGAGCTCACCAACACGCGAGGCATGAGCCAGTTCGCGGATGGAGGTATCGTCGGCACGAAGCCCTATGTATCTTCCGCTAATTATATCGATAAAATGTCGAACTACTGCGGCAGCTGCCACTACGTGAAAAGTAAAAAAACAGGTGACAAGGCCTGTCCTTTTAACAGCCTCTACTGGGACTTTTACGCCCGAAATGAGGACAAGCTAGCTAAGAATCCCCGCATCGGAATGGCCTACCGCACCTGGGAAAAGATGAAAGATAAAAAGGAAATCCGCGAGCAGGCTGCCTTTTACCTAAAGCATCTGGACGAGCTCTAAGGTTATTTTCTGTCGCTTACTGTTTTGCCTACCGGCCAAAACAAAAGGCTGGAGGCATGCTGAAATACATTTCTCCAGCCACACTCCGGCGCATTAGAAATAATATCTCAGCAATATATGAATGGGATTTACCTGCCTGCCTCTGGTGCATCACGCAGTAATCCGCTAGCCTGATACTGCACGCCGAGATACACACTTCTACTCGAAAAGCTTTTCTCCTCTTGATGTTGTTTCGCCGTAAAGCCTACACCGAGCTCCGCCTGTACGGCAAAAGGCTGTACAAACTCCCTCACGGAAACACGCGTCCGTTCGCCATCCACGGCCGCGCTGTAAGAAGCCCTTAAATTTGTCAGCAGGCGACCACCGCCCTGCAGGTAGAAGCGATTCAGCAGGGTGTTGTCTCGGATAAGCTGCTTAAAATGATACCGCCCATACACGCCGGTTCCTAAGCCAAGGGCGGAGTAGCGGGGAAAGCGCCTCTCTGGGCTGGCTACCCCCAGAATAGCCCCTCCTCCATCCGCTGAGGCAGAAAGAAATTCCGCATCAAAATTATAGTTTAAGTCATCTAGCTCTCCAGTAAGCAGGATGGACCACTTTTTATTAATACCGTATGCTACATAATAGCCTAAAGATAAAACCCTGCCTGACTGCTGGAAAATGTTATCGTCGAGATTCAGCGTATTCGTTACGCCAAAGCTGAAGCTTACGCCATGTTGAAGGGCGAGTCCTTGGAACGTTTCACGATCTGATTTGGCCTGTCCAAAGCTGGCAGCAGAAAAGAAAAAACAAGAAAAACGCACTGAGAGATAGGCGTTTAAAAGAAGTGTACAACATACGGATGAGGTTAAAAATAACTACAAACAATTTTAGAAGAGGCAACGCTGCTACAATTTCAGCACAGCAGCCTTAATAATAAAACAAGAAAATAACAGATTTACTATATGTTATTTTGACAGACAATATAAAAACAAAAACCGATAGCACATAGATATAAAACTAAAATTATTTTAAAAAATACAGCTAAACGGTTCTTCAAGCTTTTCATTTACCGCAATGCATGCCGCTGAGCGGAGCCTGGCAGGGGTGCTTAGTGACCTATTGAGAGGAAAGGCTGCGGCCCTTCTTAAAGAGGAAAACCAGCCTGAAATCTCATTTGGGTAAGGAGTAGGAACCATGTGGCGCAGGCTACAGCCGTATACATACCCTTTTTAGCGCTGTGAGGGAACAAAATGATTGGGTATTTTGTATTACATGTATATACATTAATAGACATGGAAGCAAAAAAAATCAAAACCATACACAGCGGGCATTTTCATCACATCGCAGATCTGGAGACCACTACACCGTTACCGAATCGCGGCTTGGAGCACCTGGACCCTTTCTTGTTTCTGAATCATCATGGCGCTCAGTTCTACCCACCGCATAATAATGGGCTTCCTTTCGGTCCACATCCGCATCGCGGCATGGAAACCTTAACCTTTATCATAGAAGGCGATATCAAGCACCGAGATTCTCACGGGCATCAGTCGACGATCGAGGCAGGAGGCATTCAGTGGATGTGCGCCGGAAGTGGTTTGCTGCACGAGGAAGTAAGCTCAGAAAAGTTCAAGCGCGAAGGTGGCCAATTGGAGATCTTGCAGCTATGGCTTAACCTTCCCGCCAAGAAAAAAATGATGGCTCCTGCCTACACGGGCTTGCAGCGTGAGGACATTCCAGTTTACCAAGCCGAAGGCGTACATGCGCAGGTTTTATTCGGTCAACTCGGAGATGTAAAAGGCCCTTTAACGCCTAACTTCCCGCTAAACTTTTACACGCTTTATTTAGAAGCGGGTGCTGCGATCGACTTACCTATTCAGGAAAACGATCAGGTCTTTCTGTACCTGTTCAGGGCAAAATCGACGTAAATGGAACAGAGATAGCCGCCAAGCAATTACCAGAATTTGTTCCAGGGACCGGCACCATCACCCTGAAAGCCACAGAAAAATCCATAGTACTGTTCGGTCAGGCGGAACCTTTCCAGGAACCGATTGTCATGCAGGGGCCCTTTGTGATGAACAGTATGCGGGAAATTCAAGAAGCCTACATGGACTATCAAAACGGGCGCTTTGGGCGCTGGTCCTAAAGTAAAAAACTATTTACAGATCAGCGAAACCCTACAGGGATAACACGCTTGTGCTTTCGTTTGTAACATTAGGGAAAAAGCAAGAAGAGGAAAAAATAGGAGCCTCTTCTCAAAGTATTTACTGAAAAAGTCACTTAATCACCCTGACATAAAGGTAGGTAGAATCGCGCTCTGAAAAAATACCCGATTTTGGGTATTCAGAGTCGTTCTTTCTTTCGTAGAGTTTTTTAACGGAAAAGATCAGTTTACACCAAAACCTGTCGGAGAAGGCCGAAAAATAAGGGGACAGAAGGAGAAAAAACTGTTGAAAGATTTACTTTTTATCAGGTGCATACGCCTGAATTCGCGCAGAAAAAGCGGCATACAGTTCCAACATATCCGGGTGCCGCTCCGCTAAAAAAGACTGTTGACGCAGCAGGGTTTCTTCATCCCCACGCTGCGCGGGACCCGTTTGCGCTTGCTGAGGGCCGAGCTGAAAAGCTTTCGCCACGGTCTCTTCGACTAATGGCTGTAAAAGTCCCAGCTCCAACTCTTCTTCGCCCAGTACAGTGCTTGCCATTGTGAGCAGATGGTTCGTAAAATTCGAAACGAAAACAGCCGCTACATGCACCACGCGTCGCTCCTTAGACCCCAGGACCTGCACGTGCTCGCTAAGACTCCCTGCTAGCCGCTTCAGTCGTCGTAAAACCTGCGGATTATCCGCTTCGACGAGAATGGGCACTTGACCGAAGTCCACAGAGCGCCCTTTAGTGAAGCTTTGGAGCGGATACAGGATACCCACCTCATCTGCAGAAGATGCATAGAGCACATCCAGTGGAACCGTACCTGAAGTATGCAGCAGAATCGCTCCTTCAGGCAAAATCAATTCTTCGCAACAGTCTGCTATCGCATCATCAGACACCGCAAGGATAAACCAAGTCGCCTCACTCTCACTAAAGTCCAGGTGATCCTGATACTCCGCGATATACAGATTTTCGATCAGTGCATGGGCCTGTTTAGGGCTTCGCCCAAAAACCTCTAAAAGCTGATGCCCGGCCAGTTCCAAGGCCTGCGCCAGGTGCCAGGCCACATTTCCAGTGCCGATAAGACTGATTTTTTCCATAGCGTCCAAAAGATACGACCGAAAAAAGAAAAAGACCAAAATCTTTTCGATCTTGGTCTTTTTCGGTGCTTATTACTTATTCGAGCCCTTTATCGCGCATTTTCTTAAACTCATCGAAGCGTCTGAAAATGGCTACCGTAAAGCCGATAAGCATAATGATAGTCCCCGCCCAGAGAATGTTAATATGCGGTTTTACCATCGCTTTTAGTACCACATAATCCTTTTGGTACCGGTTCACTTTAAAGAGGAACTTATTCTCCTCGGGCATAATATTATCGATCTCGATCTTCACCCCTAATTCTGGATCTGTGAATGGCACACGGCCCACCTGGTTTCCTCGAATAATAAAGACAGGCTCTAAGCGTTTTTCCACATCGAAATCCTGTACGACGATGCTGGCTTTGACCGCTAGGTCACCATCTTCTAATCGAATACCATTAATTTCTTCTAGAACCTCCACACCTTCGAACTGCGTCACGAAATCCGAGATAAAGAATTGATCACCTGGAGCAACCTCAAAGAACTCGTCATCGCGCCATTCTGGATCATCGAAATCATTAATCACGGATACGAAAGTGTATAAGTCACGGCTCAGATAACGTCGAGAATCGGGAGAAGAAATGAGCCCCATGGATTCATTATACTGCGCCATCGGGTACAGCGTAAACTGCCGCTCCTCTTCTTGGTAATAATCGATCCGAAAGTAATCATTTTCCTCCAGTACGATCGGCACTAAATCTCCTTTCCGGTAGTAAATACGCCCTTTTTGTTCGAGATCAGTCAGCGCGATAGCTTCATTTACCCGCTCTGTAGGCTGCAGTTTATTGACATTCACAAGCTCTGGCATACCTTTTACCTTCTTATGACGGCCGCGATATACTGCCGTATAATCCTTTATGGCAGTCGGCTTATTGATAAAAAGTAGCACATGCTCTTTATTGATTTCATCCTCAAAGCTATTGCTATACGTCAGGCCTGATAGGTTAAAGGAAATCACCTCCGAGTAGCCTGAAGAAAACATCGTTCCGATAAGAATCATCCCTAAACCGATGTGGGCGAGGGAGCCTCCGGCCAATTTAAACGTCTTCTTCTTCACCAGTTGAAAGAGAATCGTCGCATTCGCCGTGATGGTGAAGGTGGAGGCCAGTACCAAGATGATGTACTTAATGTCATACACCTTACCTAAGACGATAATCGCCGCTGAAAGCACCAGTGAAGCGATGTAAGGGGTCACCAAGGCATTTTTTAAGGTGTCGCGATCGATTTTTTTCCACCAGAAGAACTGTCCTATCGCCGTCAAAAGAGCAAGTGCCACTGCAAACCACAGTTGGAACTTGGTATAAAAACCAACCTGATCTGCGGGTGGAGCCATATTAGAGATTCCGCCGAAGGACTCCACGAGTGCATTCCACACGGGAATAGAAGTGGGAAGAATCACTTGGAAGGCCATCAGCCCTAAGGTAGTAGCGCCGACGAAAACCCAAAACTCTCTTGAATACACGGAGGCTTCTTTCTCAGAGGTAGGAATATGTTTCCAAGAGCGTACGGCCAGGAAAACTGCCACGAAGAGAAAGAAAAACATGTAAATCATCAGCTGACCCGAAAGCCCAAGTCGGTAAAGGAGTGCACGGAAGAATCTCCAAGGACACCACTACGCACCAAGAAGGTAGCATAAAGCACAAGAATAAAGGTAGCGATTACCAGTACAATCGATGTCTTTAATGCCGTACTGCTCTTCTTATACGTAATCATGGTGTGAATCGAGGCCACTAGGATCAACCAAGGCACGTATACGGCATTTTCTACTGGATCCCAGTTCCAGTATCCTCCGAAGTTAAGGGTCACATACGCCCAGTAGGCACCCATGATGATGCCCATTCCGAGAACCATGGCAGAGAAAATGGCCCAAGGCAGGGCAGGACGAATCCATTCTGTATAGCGCTTATAGGCTAATCCAGCCAATAAAAAGGCAAAGGGTACCAAAGTACTGGCATAGCCTAAGAAGAGTGTAGGCGGATGAATCACCATCCAGATATTCTGGAGAAGGGGGTTAAGCCCAGTACCATCCTCTGGAATAAAGTCCGGATTTATCTGGAAAACAGGGGCATTCACTGCATCGCGAAGTAGAATGAAGGGCGAGCTACCGATTTTCAGATCACCGATAACCACTCCTAAAATCATAGAGACGAGGAAGGCTTGCACCAGTGCAAAAACCACCATCACGGGAGCTTCCCAGCGCTTGTTCGTATAAATTAGAAAGAAGCCTAAGACTACATTCCAAATGATCCAGAGAATAAAAGCACCCTCTTGGCCTTCCCAGAAGCTCGACACCATATAGTGTACTGGGAGCGCCTTCGAGGAATGCGAGTAGGCATAGAAATACTCGAATCTGTGGTTATAGATTATTTCAAACAGCGCGAAAGCGGTGAAGAAGCTGGCAAAGGCATGCACGTAAAAACTAGCGCGGCTGAAACGTTTCCAGGTCGCTTGTTCTTCGCCCATGGTCCTACCATACATGAAGTAGGCATAAGCAGTAACGATCGCAGAAATAAATGCGATGATTACCGACAGATGTCCGGCATTACCAATAAAGGTATTTAACATGATAATTCGTGAATTTAATGCGACACTTACATGCCGGCGGTGTTAACTTCATTTTCCTGATACTTAGATGGGCATTTCATCAGAATTTTATCTGCCACGAAAAGCTCAGGATTTCGGTAGGAGCCGATAACGACGACCTGCTCAGAGCGCTGGAAGTCTGCGGGGACCGGCTGATTATAGAAAACACGCTGTTCTGTTCCGTCATTATCTACCATCATAAAGTAAAAGGAAGTCTTTCCTTCACTCACTTCTATCCCCTCTACCTGTCCTGCTGGTGATTTTTTTAGTTCTCCCACCACGTGAATGGCTTTATCATCTCCCCGTTCGAGCATAGCACGAGCGGTAGTAAAGCTTTCATACGTACTGGCATCGCCCAGCATGGAGACGATGATCACGATCGCAATCGCGATAATCCCTAGCCCAACAATGTGTCCTTTTTTCATGGTATTTAGACTTAATTTTATTCGTTTACGTGGTTCTCTATTTTAGGTTTTTCAGCTGCTTCTCGAGCTGCCTCACCTTACGATCTGTGGCTACTGTGTACACGATCATGCCGATGAAGATAATGAGAATAATGCCGACCAAAACATATATTTTGCCCTCTGAGCGCATCAGATCGGCCATTTCTACCCGCGAATTCGCATAATCTTCCGCGGTAATTTCGATTTTCTCCTGTGCCTTTACTGCGAAGGTGAGGAGAAACAACAGACAAGTCAGCGCTATTCTCATGAGATTTGATTGATTAGTTTTTCTTCTACAGCTCGTTCTACGCGGCGCATGCGGATCCGCACACTGGCCATCCAGGCACCTAATAAGGTCCAGCCGATGATGGCAGGATAAAAGACCACGCGGAGGTTGCTATCGAGATCATAGGCATTAAAACCCGGGTTGCCCCCATTACCTGGATGCAAACTATCCGTCAAGCGTGGCAGCACAAAAATAAGTGGGATAAAGGCCGCAAAGGCAAAAATATTGTAAATAGCTCCTATACGTGCCCGCTGCTGGAGATCTGGCAGTGCATTGCGCAGCACCATATATGCGAAATACATGAGGATGCCGATGGCAGAAGCATTTTGTTTCGGATCGCCACTCCAGTAGTCTCCCCATGTGAATTTAGCCCAAAGCATCCCTGTAGCAATACCTAAAACCCCGAAAAGGAGGGCGGCATTTGTGTACTCACTCGCAGCATCATCGTACGCCAAGTGCTGGGTACGCAGGTAGCGCACGCTATTAACTACAGCAACTACAAGCAGTAAAATCATTCCAAACCACATGGTCACATGGAAATGGAGGGCGCGAATCGTCTCGTTTAAGATCGGTAGACGGGGCGCATCCATGAGCATTCCAGCCACGATCGTGTACAGCAAGAGTCCGACCGCAAGGATTTTCCACCAAGAATTTCGCATCGTAATCTTTTAATTGTCAAGTGCAAAAATACGTGATAAGTTCCGCTTTCTGGTGATATTTCGTACAAATCTGATAGGGGAAAGGTGCGCCCTGATAGCCGTCAGATGAAAACCTGTCCTATAACAGGCTATTTAATAATAAGCTCACCAAGATAGGATCAGCTACGCCACAGATAAGGAAATAGGATGTAAGCCGTAGCAGCCACGATAGCATTTAAGGCCATAAGTGTCAGCAGCTTATCCACACTGACAGAAAAATCTAAACCATCCACGGCGTGTTTGGAAACCCGAATACACATCAGTAGAATCGGAAGCACTACAGGAAAACTTAAAATCGCCATGAGTGTGGCATTGCTGCCGGCCTTTGCAGCGATAGCTGACACCATCGTGAGTGCGAACGCTAATCCACTAGCTCCCAGAAATAGGTTGAGCAAAAACAGGCCCTGATCCTGCACCGGGTTTCCTAAAATTAACCCGAAAACAGTATACCCGAGTAGAGCTAAAAGAACGGTTAGCAAAGCATTATAGGCCATTTTAGCCAAAATCAATGCGCCGGGGGCCACTGTCATATAATAATAATAATGAAGCCCCTTCGGCTCACCCATAAAGCTTTTCGCCACCGCAGATAGAGCAGAAAATAGCATGATCACCCAGTAAAGCGCATTCCAGGTGGGAGGGTTTAAATTACCCTGCTGGGCGCCTACACTGAGATAGGTGACGAAAACTGCCGACACCACGTATAAGATAATGCCGTTCAGCGCATACTTGAGGCGCCACTCCGACTTGAGCTCCTTGGCGACCAAAACCAAGATTTCTTTTCCCATGTCCGTAAAAATAAGGTAATTTTTTTATAACTTAATCCTAATATTTTGAAACTATGTAAATACGGATTCGTATTAGCATTATTCCGATTTAGTCACTCGGAAATAAATGTTAAATACCCGTTTACAAACCATCATCTATTCACATGTTATCCAAAAAAACCAAATATGCTTTTCATGCATTAACCTATTTAGGGAAAAATAGGGAAAACAAGACCGTGCTCATTCAGGAGATCGCCAGCACTTATGGCATCTCGCATAAATTTTTAGAGAACATCTTGCTCGAACTGAAAAAAGCAGGTATGCTGGGCAGTAAAAAAGGCAAAGGCGGCGGCTACTATTTAATTAAACAGCCAAAGGACATCCCGCTTTCTAAAGTCATACGCCTACTCGATGGGCCCATCGCGCTCCTCCCTTGCGTCAGCTTAAACTACTACGAACCCTGCGAAGAATGTCGCTGTGAGGTGAGCTGTGGGTTAAATCGCGTGATGGCGCAAGTTCGAGACGAGATGCTTAACGTGCTAGAAAACAAATCTTTAGCAGATATTTTGGAAAAAGAATAATCTTTTTCCGCCTATTCCCTACAAATCTTATAGGATTTACATACTTTTGTAAAATCGAATCCTTTATTTCCGTTATGCTATTAGATCAACCGCTAAAAAAATGGTTCACCAATGCGCAGGGTAGCGACACCGCGCTCAAGAGCATGCTTAAGTCGATCTCATGGAGAATCGTGGGCACCTTAGACACTATGGTCATCGCCTATTTTATCACCGGGCAGCTGACCATGGCGGTATCCATCGGGTCTATAGAAGTATTCAGTAAAATCATCTTATACTATTTCCATGAACGCGCCTGGGAAAAAGTCACCACTACCAAAAAGGAACATGAACGAAGCGAAGAACTTGCCTGACTTACGTCAGCACCTCTCTACATTAGATGCCGCCGCGGGCTTACGTTACCTAGCAGAGGCCTTTCCAGGTGGCGTAACCTTTAGCAGCTCACTGGGAAAGGAAGATCAGGTCATCACACACCTCATCGCAGCCGAAAACCTGCCCATTCACATCTTCAGCCTAGATACGGGACGTCTTTTCCCTGAGACGCTAGACCTTCTGGCACGTACTACCGCTCGCTACAGCAGCCCCATCGAAGTTATCTACCCCCCACAGGAACCCTTAGAGCGCTGGGTGCGCACAAACGGAATAAACGGCTTCTACGAAAGCATAGAAAAGCGGAAGGGCTGCTGCGCCCTGCGCAAAGTGGAAGGCCTGAAAAGAGGGCTAGCGGGTAAGCAAGTCTGGATCACGGGCCTCCGCGCCGAGCAGAGCGAAAACCGTGCCTCCATGCCTCTACTAGAATGGGACTCGAATTTCCACTTGTTCAAATACAATCCACTCCTCCACTGGACAGATGCCGACGTGGATGCCTTTATCGAAAAAGAAGCCGTCCCCTATAATCCTCTCCACGATAAAGGATACCCTAGTATCGGTTGCGCCCCCTGTACCCGCGCCATCCAGCCTGGCGAAGATAGCCGAGCAGGCCGCTGGTGGTGGGAAAGTTCACACAAAGAATGTGGGTTACATGTAAAATAAATAGCCATGAAACAGACAACATTAATCGATCATAAAGAAGCTGCTTCCATTCATATTTTACGGGAGGTGGCTGCGCAGTTTGAGCGCCCCGTGCTGCTCTTTTCTGGTGGTAAAGACTCCATTACGCTGGTGCGCTTAGCACAAAAGGCCTTCTATCCGGCCAAAATTCCTTTTCCGCTCTTGCACATCGACACGGGACATAACTTTCCTGAAACGATCGCTTTCCGAGATCAGCTCGTAGAAGAACTCGGACTCACCCTCATCGTTCGGCAGGTACAAGACGCCATCGATCAGGGATTAGTCAAAGAAGAAAAGGGACGCTATGCGAGCCGTAATAGCTTGCAGACCGTCACCTTGTTAGCGGCCATCGAGGAGTTTAAGTTCGACGCCTGCATCGGCGGCGCGCGCCGCGATGAGGAAAAGGCCAGGGCCAAAGAAAGGGTATTCTCCGTCCGTGATGACTTCGGTCAGTGGGATGAAAAAAATCAGCGGCCTGAGCTATTTGACATGCTTAATGGCCGCATCGACCAGGGCCAAAACGTCCGCGCTTTTCCGATTTCAGACTGGACAGAGTTAGACGTCTGGGAGTACATCCGCCGCGAAAATATCCAAATTCCGAGCATTTACTTTGCGCAT
This sequence comes from Nitritalea halalkaliphila LW7, assembly GCF_000265075.1. Classification (GTDB taxonomy): domain Bacteria; phylum Bacteroidota; class Bacteroidia; order Cytophagales; family Cyclobacteriaceae; genus Nitritalea; species Nitritalea halalkaliphila. Next base: position 40,051 of record NZ_AJYA01000029.1, read on the forward strand.
CAGCGCGAGGTCTTCTTCCGAGATGGACTGGTATGGACAGCAAACGAGCACGTGTACCGAGAGCCGCATGAGCAGGTAGAAAGCCACTGGGTGCGTTTCCGTACGGTAGGTGACATGACCTGCACAGCGGCAGTGCTTTCGGAGGCAAAAACCTTAGATGAGGTCGTCGCTGAAATTCGCAGTTCGACGCTTTCAGAGCGGGGGGCACGCATCGACGACAAACGCTCGGAGGCAGCCATGGAAACTAGAAAAAAAGCAGGGTATTTTTAATACAGGAGACATGCAAGAGGTAAAAAAACTAATCACAATCGCCACGGCAGGATCAGTAGATGATGGCAAGAGTACACTTATCGGGCGCTTACTCTATGAGACGAATTCCCTGCCTACAGATAAGCTGGAAGCCATCGAGCGGTCCAGCAAACAAAAAGGCTACGATTATCTGGATTTCTCACTGGCTACCGATGGCCTGATCGCAGAAAGAGAGCAAGGCATCACGATCGATGTGGCACATATTTATTTCAATACGGAGCGTACGAATTATATCATCGCAGATACGCCTGGGCATGTGGAATATACACGCAACATGGTCACGGGTGCTTCCAAAGCGCAAGTGGCCATTATCCTGATCGATGCACGTAAAGGGGTGCTCGAACAGACGTATCGACACTTCTTTATCAGCAACTTGCTGCAAATGCGGCATGTCATCGTGGCGATTAATAAGATGGATCTCGTCGGCTACGAAGAGGAGGTCTTCGAGCGCATACGAGGAGAGATGGAAGAGCTCGTGGCCAAAAGTGATTTCCGGCCAGAACAGGTGCATTACCTACCAGTCTCGGCACTGTATGGAGACAATATTACGGTACGTTCGGAACGCATGCCTTGGTACCCAGGAAATGCCCTTTTACCGCATTTAGAAGTATTAGAAGAAGAGGAGCTACAAGGAAGCGGCTCAGAAGCCCGTTTTCCGGTCCAGTATGTCATTCGCCCGAAAACAGCCAGCCATCCGGATTTTCGGGGCTTGGCGGGCACTGTTTATGGAGGCCGCTTCACCGTAGGGCAGGAAATCGTGGTGCTCCCTTCCTTGAAAACCTCTCGCATCATGGCGATCCATCAGTATACCGACCAAGTAGAAACAGCTGAAGCAGGTATGGCTCCAGTACTGGTTTTGGCAGATGATATCGACGTGAGCCGTGGAGATATGATCGTGCCCTTGCATGCGCGCCCACAGTCGGTAAAGGAAGTAAGTGCTACGATTTGTCAGCTGAATAGCCAGCCGCTGCGTGTCGGCCAGCGTCTGCTGCTGCAGCATGGCGTGAATCGCGTGCACGCGAAAGTGACCGCTATCGAGGGGCGTATCCCTACAGATTTTGGCTCGGCTGAAGCTGCGGAATCTCTCGGCTTAAATGAAATCGGGCAAGTGCGTTTTAAATTGAGTAAGCCCATCCATGTAGATGCCTTCTCCTTAAACCGCCATACCGGTAGCTTTATTTTGATCGATGAACAGGGACACGATACCCTGAGCGTCGGTTTCGTACAGTAAGTTGTTTCCTGCTAATCGCGCCCTTACTCATGTGAAGGGCGTGGTTTTATTTCTATTACCCTACTTACCCCATAGACCATGCAAAGTTTTAGAACAGAAATAGAAAACCCAATCGTAGAGCAAGACATCATCGAGCTCGAACGTAAGATACGCCTGTACAAAGAAGGCAAAATAGACGAAGAAAAATTCCGCAGCCTGCGCCTCGCACGCGGGGTTTACGGGCAGCGACAGCCCGGCGTGCAGATGGTGCGGATAAAATTGCCCTACGGGCAAGTCACTCCCAAACAGCTCGAGCGGATCGCTTCTGTTTCGGACCGCTACTCCACAGGCAAGCTACACATCACTACCCGTCAAGACATCCAAATCCACCATGTGGCACTGGAGCGCACGCCAGAGCTATGGGAGGAGTTAGAACGCGACCACATTACGATAAGAGAAGCCTGCGGCAATACGGTGCGAAATATTACAGCATCGGAGCGCGCAGGGGTGGATCCAGAGGAGGCATTCGATGTTAGCCCCTATGCTGAGGCGATGTTTCAGCACTTTTTACGTAACCCTGTCTGCCAAGAAATGGGGAGAAAAATTAAAATTGCTTTTTCTTCCTCTGCGCAAGATACGGCGCTGGCTTACCTGCATGACCTGGGCTTCATCGCGCGCATACAGGAAGGCCAGCGTGGTTTTACGGTGCTGCTGGCTGGTGGTTTGGGTTCTCAGCCAAGAAAAGCAGATCTGATCGCGGAATTCATGCCCGCCGATGAAATTCTGCCCTTTTCGGAAGCCGTTTTACGGGTCTTCGATCGCTATGGGGAGCGGGCCAAGCGGATGAAAGCACGCCTCAAGTTTTTGGTTGCAGACCTCGGCGTGGAGGCATTTTTAGCTTTAGTGGAAGAAGAGCGGCGCGCACTTCCGGAGCAGCGCATTCCCATTCCGGTAGGGGCTGCGATTTCCTTACCTGAGCCCCCGCCTGCTGAGGTGACACCCATTCCGGCAGCGCAGCAAGGGGCCTTTGCGCTTTGGCGCAGCCTAAATGTGCTCCCACAAAAACAGGCACATTATGTAAGTGTGGGCATAAAAGTGCGTTTGGGTGACTTTACCAGCGACGAAGCACGCGCCATCAGCCAGCTGCTTTCAGCATTTCCGACGGCTGACATGCGTTTCACCCTGCGGCAAAACCTCCTTATCCGTCACATTCCTGAAGGACGGCTAGAGGAACTTTACTTGGGGCTGGCAGCCTTGAACTTTGCAGAACCTGGCTATGAGGGACTTAGTGACATTACTGCTTGCCCAGGGACGGATACCTGCAACTTGGGAATCGCATCTTCCACGGGGGCAGCGCGTGTGCTCGAAAATGTGGTCGCAGATGAATTTCCTGATTTCTTGGGTAATAAGGCCATCAGCATAAAGATTTCGGGCTGCATGAATGCCTGCGGGCAGCATAATATGGCCGCGATCGGCTTTCAGGGCATGTCCATCAAGGTGGGCAAGGCAGTTTTACCGGCACTACAGGTGCTATTAGGAGGGCATAATGCAGGCAATGGCCAAGCGCGATTCGCGGATAAGGTGATCAAGATACCGAGCAAACGGGGCCCTGAAGCGCTCCGCTGGCTCCTTCGTGATTATGCAGAAAACGCTTACCCAGAACCTTTTCATGTGTATTATGAGCGGCAGGGGGATCGGTATTTTTATGATTTGCTGAAGCCCTTAAGTGGTACGGAAGAGGTACAAGAAAGCGACTTTATAGACTGGGGCCACGAAAATCCCTACGTGAAGGCCATCGGCGTAGGCGAGTGTGCCGGTGTTGTTATCGATTTAATCAGCACGCTCCTGCTTGAGGCTGAGGAGAAATTAGCATTAGGACTAGACGCTCTAGCAGCTGAGCGCTGGGGAGATAGTCAGTATTACAGCTATGCCGCGGCGATTTTGGCCGCCAAGGCCATCCTCTTACAGGAGGGCAAACAGGAAAACAATTATGCTGCACTGATTCGTGCCTTTGAGGAAGAGTACGTGGCCTCCGGCAAACTAAAAGGCATCTCCTTAGTGGCTTTGGTGGAAGGCTTTAAGCAAGTACCGACTGCGGAGAAGGCCAAGCAGCTCGCCAGCCAAGCGGAAACATTTATCGCGGCCATACGCAGCCATAGAGAACAGGAGGTACAAGGATGAAAACAGGAAATCAAAATACGAAGCCTCATGTCACCCTGTTAGGGGCAGGGCCAGGTGATCCCGAGTTGATGACTTTAAAGGGGATTTTAGCCTTAAATAAAGCTGACGTCGTGCTATACGATGCCTTAGTGGATCCCGCATTACTGGCACACGCCCCTGCTACGGCGATCAAGCGTTTTGTGGGTAAGCGTGCGGGAGCGGCATCCAGCAGCCGGCAGGAAGACATTCAGGCACTTTGTGTGGAGATGGCGGTAGCTCATGGACATGTGGTGCGCCTTAAAGGAGGGGATCCTTTCGTGTTCGGGAGAGGGCATGAAGAATGGGAGCATATTCAGGCGGCAGGTGTTTCGGTGAGTTATATTCCCGGCATCAGCTCTGCCATCGCCGTGCCTGGCCTGGCAGGGATTCCCGTAACCAAACGCGGCGAAAGTGAAAGCTTCTGGGTCATCACAGCAACTAAAAGTGATGAATCCCTGTCGCGGGACATCGCGCTGGCGGTGCGTTCCACCGCCACTGTGGTCATCTTAATGGGCATGCGCAAAATCGACCAAATCGCCGCACATTACCGGGCTGCCGGATCTCCGGACTTACCCGCAGCAGTGCTCATTTCTGGCAGCACAGCGTGCAGCCAAGTACATAGTGGGTCCATCGTGGAGCTGGCAGATAAATTTAGTAGTGCCTCTACTGACGAACTGGCAGGCCCAGGCATTATCCTCATCGGAGAGGTAGCGAAACATGCTGCCGTACAGCGGGCTGCTGCATTACGTTTCCAACCCTTTATTCCCCAAATCGCATGAATCCCTTATACCCTATCTTCGTGAAGGCCGCCGAAGTGCCCATCTTGCTGGTGGGCGCGGGGTTTGTCGGCACAGAAAAAATAGATTTCCTCTTAAAATCAAGCCCACGGGCCAAAGTCACCGTAGTGGCTCCCTTTATCCGCGAGGAGTTTCGGGAAACCATAGCCGCCTATCCGGAGGCGCAGCTACGTATAGAAGAGCGCCCTTCCGTGAGAGCGACTTGAGTGGACATGTCATCGTCATCGCGGCCACGGATGATGTCGCCTTAAATCGGCACATCGCCGCCTTAACCCGCGCTGCTGAGAAACTGGTAAATGTGGCCGACACCCCTCCGCTTTGTGACTTTTATCTAGGGGGAATCGTCACCAAAGGCCATGTAAAGGTGGCCATCAGCACGAATGGAAAATCACCTACGACGGCTAAGCGCCTACGGCAGCTATTGGAGGAGATTTTACCGGATGAATTGGATGAACTGGTACTGCACCTGGACCAGTACCGCAAGCAGTTGAAAGGAGACTTCGAGGCGAAGGTACAGGCCTTAAACGAGCATACGAAAAGCCTGATTCATTAGCGCCATTATTCCTTTAGGAGGAGCATCCGCATGCCGATTTTTTGCGCTCCCGCGCAAAGAAAAATGCCCCCGACATGCCTTACAGCTATCGGGGGCTTTCTTTAGATGCTTAATTAAACGGGCCTATCCGTCTTAGGGGCAGTCACCTGCCAGGGCTTTTACTTCTGCCTTCGAGCGGACAGGCAGGGTACGGTAAATCACGATTTCCGGCTCAGCATAGCGGGTCGGCTGTTCAATTTCGTAGATAAGCTGAACACGAATTTCATCCGGAGCCATGTCGCGAGCCACCTGCTCGGCATTAGCTGCTAAATTTCCGCTTACGCTAACTCCTTCGAAAGTAAGCAGATCAAAAGGAAACTCCGCCTTATCTGTTTTGTCTGGCCCCAGATTAAATTTCGCACTTTTTAAACGCATGCCCAGTGCGGAAGCTTCTCGCTGCAAAAAAGCGATTGGCTTATCGAAGCGTAAAGTTGATTCGAACGTAAGCTGACAGCTGCCCTCGACGATGCGACGTTCATAAACCGTTTCGGTCACTAATTCTGGCATGGTTTGAAAGGCAAAAATACCCCATGGAATCGTTGAAAGGGGTTTATAACTGCTCCCATTTGCTTGAAAATCTTTAGCGGAAAGGGATATGGTAAAGCCTCTTTGTGGCTGAAAGTCAAGGGGCGAAACAGTAAACCGAAATAAATCGCGCATATAAAGCGTATGGCGTCCTGAAACTGAAAGCGGAGCACCTATGTACCCTTGAAAATTTTCATTTAATGCAGCCAGTTCCTGCATAAAAACGTCAGCAGAAGAGCTTCCTGGATTGGAAGAACCTACAGTAGCAAAGCCCTCTTGGCCCAAACGCTCCCGGATAGATGCAATGCTAGGGGCGTGTATTTGGTTAGAAGAGAAAAAAGGATTTACTAAAGCCGGGTGCGTACTTATGGGCTGAAGTCTGCTCGACCACACGAAATCGCCGAAAGGCTCCGCATCTAATGTAGTGGCGTCCATAGACCAAATAAAAATATTCAACTGATCTTCCCAGTTTAACGCAGCATTATCGTAGCTACTTAAATTAAAGTCAACAGAACCCCAGCCGCCTGTAACTTGAACACCAGTGATGGCAGAAAGGCTTAAATCAGGATTTGCTACATCCAAGAAAGGCCCATTCTCCGAAAAGTCATTAAAACTCAAAAAGCTTTTGGGAGTACCGGAGGAGTTTAAGGCAAGTCCTACACGAACCATACCAGATGCTCCAAGCTCGTTTGTGTAAAAAAGGATACGAAATCTCCCCTGATACTTGTTGTATAAGGCATAAAAAGGAGTCTGAACTGGGTTGTTTGGCGTTCCGAAATCACGTGCAACTAAAACCCAACCGTCCTCTGGATACATGTCTTTATTGACGGTATTAAGTGGATTACCCTGTTCAAAAAAAGGACTTGTTGTTTGAACCTGAATAGCATTTTGACCTGGTGTAGCAGGGCGGACAAAAAGGTTCCAGTTACCCACTTCGGTCCAATCCCAAGAGGGATCTGAATTTGGGTCGTTTACTTCCAGAATTCTAGCTCCGAAAGGCTGTCCTTCGACAGTTTCGAAATCAATAGGATTTAACTCTTTTTCCTTATCCTGGGCTATTTCCTCAACTTGACTACACCCAAAGGCTAAAAGTAAAATAAAAAGAACATAGAGTTTTTTCATGGCTTAGTTTTATTTACATAATTGTAAATATATTTATAAAACTCTAATAAACCTATTGATTACAGGATGGATAACAAAAACTTAACACAGAAAATCTGGTAGGTAAAAGGCAACTAACACCCAGAATCCTCAAGTAATCTGGTTAAAAAAAGCCAACCTTTCTGAATTGGTTTTGGCATAGAGCAGCTAAGTCTGCTCTATACTTCAATGAAAAAATTGAGTTAAAGCTAAAAAAAGGCCTCCAAAATTGGAGGCCTTTTTACTATGGATTGTTGATTAGATTAGTTGAATAGATAACGAACACCTAACTGCATGTTCCACACGTTACCGAAGGCGGTAGACTGACGGAAGGTCTCATTAACTAGTTCAGTTGTTCCGGGATTAGGCTGAACACGGAATACAGGCTCCCCAGCAGCATTGGTACCGCGATACTGAAGTGGGTTACGCTGCCATTCGATTTGAGGAACACCCCAATTTGGGTTCAGCATGTTATTAAAGTTCATGATATCGATACGAAGCTCTAAGCGATTTTTCTTATCATTCGTTACGTCGATTCTTTGTGCAAAGGAAAGGTCAAATCTATGAACCCAAGGACGAAGTCCTGCATTACGAGCAATCACAGTACCTCTAGCTGCACTTAATGCCGCATCTTGATCAATGAAAGCATCAAAGATTTCAGCCTGCATCTCTGGAGTATATCTGATTCCACCAAGAGTAAACTCTTCGAAGTTTAAATCAGATGCTCTATTTGGAACAAATAGAAGTCGGTCTTGTGCATCCCCAATATTTCGGATATTATTTAAACCTCCGCCATTTGCCATTGTATAACTCCAACGACCAGCATTACCTCCGTCATACACCAAAGAGATGGTTGTATTATCGATATTGTAGTTTAATGTAGAGATGATTCTATGCGGCTGATCGAAGTTAGCAAAACTTAATTCAGGAGCATTTCGATCTTGTTTTACAACAGATGGCCATAAAGACTGAGCCTGGGAACCACCTGTAGCATCGATATCACGCGCCCTAGAAAGTGTATAGGCAGCGAAGACACTTAAACCATTTGAGAAATCCTTCGCTAAACTCACTGTACCAGAAATATAATCAGGAAGAACTTGAGAGTTTGTTAAGAAGAACACTTGACGGAAGAAATCATCACCAGAAGGACCGAAAAGACCTGGCTGAGGAGTCCAAATAGGACGCTGATCCGGACCATTCCATACCGCATCCGGCTCACGGATAATGATATTCTGTGCTACAGGAGCCGTTACATCGCGTGAGTAGATAAAGTCCACGGAACCGATGATACCAAAAGGAAGACGCATATCCGCTGCAAGAGTCGTTCTCCAAGTCTGAGGCAAACGGAAGTTACGATCAGTTAGGTTAAGCTCTGTTCCTAAAGTCTGTGATGGGTTCTCAGGTAAGAATGCATTTACATCTGGTGTGAAGATGATATTATTGTCGATCACTTCTTGACCTTCGAAACCTAAGATACCTCTAACTACACCTGAACCATTCACCTGGTTGGATAACCATACGAAAGGAAGACGACCGGAGAAAACACCAGTACCTCCACGAAGTACTAAGCTCCTATCTCCTTTCACATCGTAGTTAAAACCGAATCTTGGTGAGAATAGCGGGTTAACAGTAGGGAAGGCAGTTACATCAGGTACTAAAGTACCGCCATTTGGAAGGTTAAACTCACGGTTTAAGTCATCCAATAATTCATTACGCGGCAACTCAGTTGGGTAGAAAGGTAGATCCACACGAAGACCACCCGTTAACTTCAAGCGAGGATTTACTTGGAACTCATCCTGAACGTAGAATCCAAGCTGTCCGAATCGTGTCGCATCAGTTGGAGGAGTTAAGGATCCATCCAAGGCAAAGCTTCTAGCGAAAGCATCAGGGAAAACAGTAGGGTCCTGATCTAAAACAGCTGCCTTAAAGCGATCGAAACCAATAAATCTGTAGTGCGTGTTAAAAACAGGGTTAAAGGCATTATCGAACGTCATGAACTCGAAGTTACCACCTACAGTCACTGTATGCTTGCCTTGGAAGTAGGTGAAGTTATTCGTGATATTAAGTACATTGTTTTCTAACAAGTTACCTACAGAGAACAATTCATTACCCATGGACATGAAGTAAAGTAACTGACCTGACTCATCTGGCTCCAGTACTTCGATGAATGGAAACTCTTGTCCACCAGGAATACCACGACGTGGATCAGCGATGGCCGTATAGCCAATGTTCAATTGGTTCGACATATTGTTACCAATACGCGTATTCAATTCAGCGGCTATAGACTCTACCAAGCGATCGTTGGTGTAGTTTGCATTACGGAAATTGATAGCTTCTACACCAGTACGACTCGTGTTACCGAAACGCGTAATATTTCGTGTTGAGTTGGCGTTCGTTGCAATATCTTGGAAAGAGCTAAAGCGATTATATCGAACCCAAAGTTTGTTGTTGTTATTGATGTTATAATCTAAACGAATATTCAAACGCGTCTGCTCGGAACCAAAAGGATAGGAATCAGGCTCACCTGCGTCATAACCAAAGTTTTCTAACAAACGCTGACGTACCATGTTAGCATCTTCAATACGTACGCGAGAGATGAATAAACCATCAGGCGTTTCTCCCGGACGTGCAGCTCTTCTTAGGATAGAAGGACGAAGCTCTTCTTCCTGCTCATAGTTCACAAAGAAGAATAATTTATTTTTAATGATAGGACCACCTAAGCGGAAACCCATAATTTCATTTCTTGCCTCATTCTGTGGAAGGAACTGATCACCCAAACGCGTACCGCGCATCTGATCGTTTCTTAAGAAGTAGTAAGCAGAACCTCTGAAAGTGTTGTCACCAGAACGTGTTACAGCATTCACACCAGCACCAGTAAAACCACCTTGTCTTACATCGTAAGGAGCTAAGTTAACTTGAATCTCTTCGATAGCGTCGATAGAAATCGGGCTACCACCTGCAAACTGACCTGTGCCAAGTCCGAAGTTGTTGTTATAAATCGAACCGTCAAGCGTGAAGTTGTTAAATCGAGAGCTAGTTCCTGCGAAAGAGTTACCGTTAGACTGAGGGGTTAAACGCGTTAAATCGTTAACACTTCGGTTAACAGTAGGAAGCTGGTTTAAACGCTCATTATCTAAGTTGATACCAGAACCCGTTCTATCTGCATCGAAAAGAGACCCTTTTCCTGCGGTTACTTCTACGGCTTCTAACGTGATACCGTCATCTAAGACTGCGTTAATCACGTAGTTCTGACCAAGACCAAGAACGATGTTATCGAATACTTTGTCTTCAAAGCCAATGTAGCTGATCGTTACTGTGTAAGGTCCCCCTACACGAACGTTAGGAAGGATCCAACGTCCATCCAAATTTGTTACAGCGCCGTAACGGGTACCTGAAGGGTTGTGGATCGCGACCACATTAGCTCCTGGTAAGAAATCACCCGTGTCATCTGCAACAGAACCCTGCATGTTAGCAGTCGTCACACCTTGCGAAAATGCCACCCCCGTCACGAAGACGAACAGGAACATCGCAAAAAGACTCTTTAGTAATGATTGCCTCATAATAATTGTTTTTTGTGGAAAATATTTGTCTTTGGTTTAATGTACTTTTCCGGCTACAAATGTACAGGACTTCCGCAAGCATTTATTTTAGGAATTGTTAAGTTTTAACGTTTATTCACATGACGACTTAACATTAACTTAACATTGGTAGCGAAGCATTCTTTGCTTCATCCTCGAAATCGACCGATTTTACCCTAAAAATAAACGCTTATCGAAACAGAAGGAAAACTTCATTTGGCCATACCTTGTTATGTTAAGAGATTATTACCTGTATGTTATGCAGATTTTCCATAATAAATCGCTATAAAAAAGCAGTTTGAATGCCTAAAAAAGCATTATATTTGGTCATGGACAAAAAACGCCTTCTTCCTCTCTATCTCTTTTTATTCGCCGCCCTTCTAGATGTCTATTTTACCGCCTCTGGACTCATCAGCTACCGGTATTTCTCCAAACCACTGATCATTACCTGCTTACTTATCTTCTTTTACAGCCAAAGTATCGTCATATCGGGAAGCATCCTGCGCAAAAGCATCGTGGCGGCGCTTGTATTTTCCCTCATAGGAGACATACTTCTCCTCTTCCCCTCCCTATTTCTCTATGGCCTCGGCGCTTTCCTGATGGCGCACGTCAGCTATATCGCCGCCTTTAAAATCGGCCAGAAAAAAGCCTTTTCCATAGAAAACATCAATTTTTTCAATCTTTTCCTGTACAATCTCCCCATATACATCGGGGCTGCCATCGTTTATTTTCTCATCTCTCCCGGCTTAGGAGAACTTCGCATCCCCGTCATTATATACCTTATCGTCATAGTGACCATGGCCACCACCGCCCGAGAACGCTTTAAAAAAACCAACTCCGCCAGCTTTTGGCAAACCTTTATCGGCGCCCTCCTCTTTATGCTTTCAGATGCTTTACTGGCACTAAATCTCTTTTTCCGCCCATTCGAAGAAGCCGGCGTACTGGTCATGGGTACCTACGCCATCGCACAGCTATTAATCGTCATGGGAATGCGTGAACATTTTATGTATATGCTGCGCGAAATCGGCACTTAAGGCGTACCACCTTAGACAGTAAACGAATCTAAGCGCTTAATTTTGGGCTTTCCTCTCTTGAATGTGTACCTTGTAAGGGAAATTAATTACATCAGTACATGAAAAAAATTTTAAGCTCCCTAAGCTTTATGCTCCTGACGCTGTGGACAGTGCAGGCACAGAACATTACTTTGGACCCCAGGGTCCAAAAGGGAAAGCTTCCAAATGGCTTTACCTACTACATCCAGCATAACCCAAAACCCGCTAACAAGGTCGAACTACGCCTGGTCGTAAATGCCGGCTCTGTCCTGGAAGAGGATCACGAAAGCGGCCTCGCACACTTTACCGAACACATGGCCTTTAACGGCAGTGAGAATTTCGAGAAAAATGAATTGGTTTCCTACCTCCAAAGTGTGGGCGTACAGTTTGGCGGCGACCTGAACGCCTTCACCAGCTTCGACGAGACAGTATATATGTTGCCCATCCCCTCTGATGATCCAGAAATTCTCGAAAATGGCTTCCTAGTGCTGCGTGACTGGGCAGTGGGCTTGAGCTTCGACGAAGAGGAAGTTGAAAATGAAAAAGGTATTATCGAGGAAGAGTGGAGGGGAAGCTTAGGCTTTTCTCAGCGCTTTAGCCAGACGCTGATAAAAACGCTTTTGGCGGGATCTGCTATCCGGATCGCCTTCCCATAGGAGATATCGAAATCGTTAAAGGTGCTGATGCAGCGACCCTCCGTGGATTTTACGAGCGCTGGTACCGCCCCGAAAATATGGCGCTCGTAGCAGTGGGAGATGTAGATGAAGCGACCCTACGTCAGCTTACGGAAAAGTATTTTGGTGATATCGCCGCTACGGACGGCGGTTTTACACGACCTCAACTCGCAGCGCCTATGCCCACTGCGCCCGTGGCCAAGGTTTTACGAGATGATGAAGCACCAGGAACCATCTCTTTATTAGTCTATTCCCTTCCCGCTGTAGGGTACACCAACCTGCAATCCCTTCGCGAACGCTTACAGTACACGCTTTATGCTGCACTTCTAAATCAGCGATTTGCGGAGCTTTCTGAAGATCCCGAAAGCCCCTTTTTATTTGCGAGCGCCTCTTATTCGCCATTGGTACGCTCAGTGGATAACTTTATGCTCCAGGGGGTGGCCAAAGACGGTTCCGCAGAAGCCACATTAAGAGCGCTAGCCATAGAAGCAAACCGAGCTGCACAGCATGGTTTTACAGCTCAGGAAATCGAAAGAGCGAAAAAAAGCATTTTGAATAATGTCGAGCGCAGCGCAAAAGAGGCCGATAAAAAAGAATCTTCCGCCCTCGTGAGCCGCTACCAAAGCCATTTTCTGGGGCAAGGCTACGGCATGGATGAAGCCACTACCCTTGCCATTTATACAGAACTGCTTCCTAATATAAGCGTAGCAGATATACAGCGCGCCGGCCAAAAAATGATTCAGCATGAACGATCTGCCAGCTTCTTTTTGGCTCCGCCAAATGTAACAGGCATACCCGAAGAGACAGAAACCTTTCAGTTGTTAGCTGAGGTGGCCGCTATGGAATTAACCCCTAAAGAAGAAGAGCAGCTAGCGGATAGACTCCTAGCTGAACTTCCTGAGGCGGGAAAGATTTCCGCTACTAACTACCATGAGGAACTGGATGTAAAAGCACTCACATTCGAAAATGGTGCTCGCGTTTTTTACAAACAGACCGATTTTAAAAATGATGAAATTGTATTTCGGGTGCTTGGCAAAGGAGGAATTTCACTGACCGCTGCCGAAGATCACTACAGTGCCATTTCGGCTGGGGTACTGATTAATACCATGGGAGTGGGTGATTTCGATCCTACACAACTGAAAAAAGTACTCGCCTGGCAAAAGTCTCAGCGTAACGCCGAATATCGGACGCTACAGTCAGGATATAGAAGGGTTTTTTAGCCCGAAAGATGCAGAGGAGGCGCTGCAGCTTATACATCTCTATTTTACCGCGCCTAGAAGAGACGAAAAGCTCTTCCAAGTATACATTAATAACAATAAAGAATATTTACGCTCAGCAGCAGGAAATCCCGACTTCCAATTTTCGATCGCCTTAAGCGAGCTAATGGCCAACAATAATCCGCGCGCTATGGGCATCAATTCGCCCGAGCAGCTTGACCTCATCAACTTAGACCGCGCGATGGATATTTATAAAGAGCGCTTTGGGAATGCAGGAAATTTCGACTTCTTTTTCACTGGAAATATCGATCCTGAGCAGTTCGAGGCCCTAGCCGCACAGTATATCGGAAGTCTACCAGGTTCCGCTTCCCGAGAAACGCCCCAGGCGCTAGCTATCTTCCCTCCACAGCAGGTAAATGAGCGCTTTTTCATCGGCCAAGATCAAAAAAGCACGGTTTTTCTACGCTATGGAACGCAGGCTCCTTACACCAAGGAGGAGGGAAGAGCTGTAGGGTACCTTTCCGATGCGCTTTCCATCATTTTGATCGAAGAAATTCGTGAAAAACTGTCTGGCGTATACAGCATTTCAGCTTCGGGAGAGGCGAGCAGAGCTCCTGACTCTCAGTATGGCCTTTCCATCTACTTCCCGTGCAGCCCCGACCAAACAGAAACACTTATCGCCGCAGTTCGTGCTGAGCTTCAAAAGATAGTAGAAAACGGAATTCCAGAAGAAACACTCGCAAAAGTAAAAGAGAAAAGAAAACGCTCCTACAGAGAAAGTCTCAACCGAAACACCTATTGGAACGCACAACTTACCTCCATTTTCCATGAGGAAACCTTTACTGCGGAAGAGTTATTCGGTTTCGAAGAAATCATCGACAACTTCCCCGCAGAGGCGGTACAGCGAATGGCTGCCAAATTATTTAAGGAAGAACAAGCGCTCGTAGTACAGCAGCTGCCAGCTGATTTTAATCAAGAAAATGCTACGAATGAGGCTGTTTTAGAAGAAAGTATGCCCTAAAGTAACAGAAGCAGGTGGAACTCAACTTATGTAATAGACTCCGTTGGGACCATTCCGTAAAAGCCTCACCCGCCAGGTGGGGCTTTTTCATAGGCATAAGGCCTGGATACTTAATAAAAAATGACTGTTTTGTTCCCCACTGGTAATACTTTTCGCTCTAGGTGATATTTAATAGCCTTCGAGAGTACGACTTTTTCGACATCCTGACCGATTTGTACCAAGTCTGAGATCGTGTTATGATGGCGTACACGCGCCACATCTTGTTCGATAATGGGTCCGGCATCTAACACTGCTGTCACATAATGGGCAGTAGCCCCGATAATTTTTACCCCTCGTTCATAAGCGGCGTGATAAGGTTTTGCACCTACGAAGGCAGGCAGAAAGGAATGGTGGATATTGATAATTTTATTTGGATAGCGTGACACGAAGTCCTCGGATAACACTTGCATGTAGCGGGCCAAAACGATAAAATCTACCTGATGTTCCGCCAAAAGTGCCAGTTGTTCCGCCTCGGCTACCTCTTTTTCACCCGATAAAACAGGGATATGATGGAAGGGGATACCGAAAGCCTCCACTATGGGGCGCAGCGTTTCATGATTGGAAAGCACAAAAGGAATCTCTACCTGAAACTGACCCGAATAATGCCGGCTTAAAACATCAAAAAGGCAGTGGGACTGCTTACTGACGAAGAGTGCCATTTTAGGCTTCTTATTTTCGATATACAGCTGATGCTTCATACCGAACTTTTTACCTATCGCCAGCTCAAAAGTGGGTAAAATATGCTCCTCAGGCAAGGAGAAGGTTTCCAGCTCCCATGCAGCGCGCATAAAAAACATGCCCGACTCCTGGTCTACATGTTGGTCTATTTCTAATATGTTTCCATAATGTGCAAAAAGAAAGTCAGAGACGGCAGCGACTATGCCCCGCTGATCTTGGCACTGTATAATCATAATGGCTTTTTTCATAGCGAAAGTATTTTGGGTTCGTGTACGCTGTAGAGCCGTAAAGTTAGGTATATTTCTTATAAAACCGTTGATTATATGCGTTATTTATAAAATTTAATCATTTCTAATGCGGAATTAATAATTTGAATATAATGGAGGCGAAAAAAAATAGACCGATGGCTTCGGTCTATTTTTTAAAGAAAGAAAAAGGCTTACCCTTATTTTTAATCTGCATCAGGTTTACTTACATTTTCGCCGAGTAATTCGGTGCCTCACGGGTGATGCTGATATCGTGTGGGTGCGACTCTTTCACCCCTGCTGCCGTAATTTTTACGAATTTTCCGTCGCGCTGTAAGGCGTCGATTGTTCCTGTACCGCAGTAGCCCATGCCCGCTTGTAATCCACCGACTAACTGATAGAGAACCTCTGCCACGAGACCTTTGTACGCTACACGCCCCACGATACCTTCAGGAACAAGCTTTTTAATATTGTCCTCCGCATCTTGGAAGTAACGATCCTTCGATCCAGACTCCATGGCTTCGAGTGAGCCCATGCCCCGATAGCTTTTAAACTTTCTGCCTTCGAAAATAATCATTTCTCCCGGAGCCTCTTCGGTACCTGCCAGTAGAGATCCGATCATAATCGAGGAAGCGCCTGCGGCAATGGCCTTTACCAAATCCCCAGAATAGCGAATCCCTCCATCGGCGATCACTGGAATGCCTTTGCCCTTTAGGGCTTCTGCGCATTCATACACGGCGGAAAGCTGCGGGACACCCACACCTGCGATAACCCGTGTGGTACAAATACTACCTGGGCCTACGCCCACCTTCACTGCATCTGCTCCTGCTTCGGCTAGGGCGAGCGCTGCTTCTGGTGTAGCGATATTTCCGACGATTACTTCTAATTCCGGGAAAGCGGCCTTGATGCGGCGACAAGTTTCGATTACACCTTTCGAATGTCCGTGTGCGGTGTCGATGGAAACTACATCCACACCCGCCTGTACGAGAGCCTCCACACGCTGCTCGATATCCGCGGTAACCCCGACGGCGGCGCCTACACGAAGACGTCCGTACTCGTCCTTACAGGCATGCGGCTTGTCTTTACGCTTTAAAATATCTTTATAGGTAATCAGGCCGGTAAGCTTGTACTGCTCATCGACGATAGGAAGCTTCTCGATCTTATATTCTTGTAAAATTTCCTCTGCAGCCTCCAGCGTCACGCCTGCCTTTGCCGTGATGAGCTTGTCCTTCGTCATGATATCCTTGATTTTCATCTGAGGATCTTTGATAAAGCGTAAGTCACGGTTTGTGATAATCCCCTTAAGGACACGCGCTGCGTCCACCACAGGAATACCCCCGATAGAAAATTCGCGCATGATGGCTTCCGCATCTTTAACGCGGGCCTCGATGTCTAAGGTAATCGGGTCTAAGATCATTCCAGCTTGAGAGCGCTTCACTTTGCGCACCTGCGCCGCCTGCTTCTCAATGCTCATGTTCTTATGAATGAAGCCGAGGCCGCCCTCCAAAGCAATGGCGATGGCCAGCTCAGCCTCCGTCACGGTATCCATGGCAGCGGAAACGAGGGGGATGTTCAAGCGAATGTTTCGAGTAAGCTGGGAGGAGGTATCCGTATCGCGGGGTAAAACTTCGGAGTATCCGGGTACCAGAAGCACGTCATCGTAGGTGAGCGCTTCGAAAAGGAATTTATCTGAATTTCTGTTCATGGCAAATTTGGTTAGGGAACCTTATTTGCCCGTCAAAGATACACAGCGGACCTGATATAAACCAAATATTTATCGGAAGAGGCGCATGTTTTTTCCTCTCACAGTATTTCGTTTTGAACTCATGCTTGGTTTAAAGGTCAGCGTATACGCTGAAACTGTCTTAAGGATGAGGCGACACCAACGATGAGCACTTCACCTGCACTCTTTTATTTATTCAAGTAATAACCTTAGTAAAGTACAAAACAATAAAATAAAAAGGCTTTATCGAAAAAAAGAGCCACTTAGTCGAAAAAAAAATAGACTAACAGGTACATCTTCTAATTTTGGCACAAGCTAAAAAAACACGCTAATGAAAAAACTCTTTTATGTCACCCTGCTAGCTTTCGGCACCCTCGCATGCATGCCTCAGGAAGCTCCTGTAACGAACGATGCCCTTGATGGTATCGCTGTAAACGCACCCCAGGGATTCACCTGGTCTAATTTTCGGACCGTGAATGTAAACTTTACGCCCCTAACCGCGCCGATGAATTTTTCCGCCCTATTCACAGTGAAAACTATGGATGGAGTAGTGCTCTATCAAGCGCTACAGGATGTAAATAGCGGTTTAAAGGTCGCTTTGAGCCTGCCGGCTCAAATGGACCGCGTAGAAATCACGTACGGCTCACTCACCGTTTCCGCAAATGCAAATCAATCTGACATCTTCTTCCAGCTCCCTACGAACAATGAATAAGCTATATACACTCTTTTTCTCTGCGGCCCTCTTACTCACCGCACTTGGTGCGCAAGCACAGCAGCAAGTTACCAACGATATGGAGTTGGGTGATCGAGCTTTTTACAACTGCTGGGCTTTCCTAGGTTTTGTAGTTAATAACTCTATCCCAATGAATGGTAGCTTCTCTGCACGCTCTGGGCAAGTTACTAATAATGTAAACCTCACTGCACAAGCCTTAGGAACTCCATGGATCCGTCTTGCAGCTGGGGATATCAGCTTCAAAGTACGAACTGATGGCAATCCCGCCACAAATAGACGCGTTTTGGTAAGTTATATACCAGTGGATACAAATGTGCCCTCCCAAAATGGCACTCCTATTACTTTCTTTACACAAGAATTCTCTAATCCGCGTTTCACCGACGTAACTACCCTCACAGTTCCTGTGCCAGCAGCCATCGTAGGTCAAACGCACCGTATCCTCATTTCTTTCTTAGGGGAAGGTGGAACGGGCCGTATGGGTGTAGATGATATCGTTATCCCTGGTGAATTCTGGCTGATCCGACCAACAACTGTCTGCCGAAAGTGGCCCCTGTTATTCCTCCGGATGTGACCACCTCTATTTTAGGTACAAATGATTTCAGCACGCTCATGTTCGAAGATTTATGGCCAGGCTTAGGGGATTATGACTTTAATGACTTCGTCGTAGGTATCAAAGCAGAGAAAGTGAGTACGGCACTAGGCGGCATTTTAAAGGAAATCAAACTTGAAATCCTTCCCCGAGCAGCAGGAGCGACGTTCCAAAACAGCTTTGCGGTAGCATTCCCTACCCTACCTAGTTCCGCCGTCACGGAAATTACCGGAACAGTTAAAGGGGGTTCTTCTATCTTCTCCTACCAAGGGAATGGAGCAGAAGCCGGCCAAAACGCGCTTTCTGTCATAATCTTCGAGAACATCAATCAAGTGATTCCTTTCGCCAATAACCCACTTCGTAACGCATCAGCCGCACCTTTCACGGCAGAGCCTATCCTCATAAGCATTAAAGTGCGCGAAAGCGCTGGTATCAAGGCAGACCAGATTAACTATGAGACCTTTAACCCTTACTTGATCGTTAATCAAAACCGAGGCCGCGAAATTCACCTGGCAGGTCGACAAGGTACTAGCTTATCTGACCCAAGCCTTTTGGGAACCAACTCGGACAACAGTCTGAACGGTACAAGCTACACCTCTGATGGAGACAATCTACCTTGGGCCATCCTCGTTCCGAAAGATATCCCTTTCATGCATGAAGGTGTGGACATTACCGAAGGATACCTTAACTTCCCTGAATGGGCACGCACCGCAGGTGAAAAATTCCCGAATTGGTTTGAGAATAATAGCGGATTCAGAAACAACAATAAGCTTTTCCGCTAAACTGGATACTTCCAGATCGTATTAAAAAAGATTTGTTTATCTAAAGGGAGGACGGTTTTCGTCCTCCTTTTTTGCGTTTCATCGAAAATAAACGGGGCTACATCGAAAGAAACCATCGTTTACGTGAAAGAAAGCTACCTTTCGTATATTCTAAAACACACTCACATGAAAACTTATCTTTTTACCTTGCTCGTGGCACTCTTCGCTTTCGCCTCCTGCATGCCGCAGGAAAATCCGTCTGTGGAGAACCTTTTTGACCAAAACGCCATGAGCGCTCCTCAGGGTTTTAATTGGTCCAGTTTTCGTTCCGTACAGGTGGAATTCGAACCACTAAAAGCACCGGTTGACTTTAGCGCACTCTTCACGGTAAGCACTCCCGAGGGCGTGGTCCTTTACCAAGCGCTTCAGCCAGCTAATGATGCCTTACGTATCGAAGTGGCCGTTCCGGCTCAGATCGAACGCCTAGACGTCAGCTTCGGCTCACTTAGCGTAAACGCAAACGCACGTCAGTCTTCTATCACCTTTAACTTCCCTGTAAATGACTAAGCTT
>NZ_AJYA01000030.1 GCF_000265075.1 Nitritalea halalkaliphila LW7
TTAACATAAGGTCCGCCGCTATGCGGCTCGGGGGCGGTGGCGTCTTTCGATCCTCGGGCTAACGCCACGCGGTTACCATAAGGACCGCTCCTATGGAGCTCGGGGGTTTAGGCGGTAGCGTTCTTCGATCCGCGGGCTAAGGCCGCGCGGTTAACATAAGGTCCGCCGCTATGCTCGGGATTATAGAGCCCTAATTTTTTTCGATTTGACGGTTTTATCCAAGCTAGAAACAGACGCGCTCTTCACAAGACAAACCTGCCGCGCCTGCGCCATTAACAATTAACAATTAACAATTAACAATTAACAATTAACCATTAACCATCAATCATTCCAGCCGCTACCTATGTAAAACATAGCGAACAAAATCCCGTCCTTCCGCATTTCTGCACACATCCGCTTCCTTATTCGTGAATAAAATGCCATTTTTGTAAAAATATACAATCCATGACGCTGCTAATAAAAAATCTACGCATGGTGGACGCACAGTGCGTGCACAATCCACAAGATTATTTTTTCGATGGAAACTACCTCTTCCCGCTCCAGCAGTACCCAGATTCTATCCCGACAGACACTCCCATCTATCATGCTGAAGGCTGTCTGGGGTCTGAGGCATGGACGGATTTACGTGCCCTGGCAGGAGATCCCGGCCTGGAACAAAAAGATACGCTCGAAGATCTTCTCCTCCAACTTGCACATAGCGGCTTCAAACAAGCAGTTTTGCTACCTAATACCAAGCCTGTCCTTCAGACTAAAAACGATATCGCCTACGTCCAACAAAAAGCAGCGCTCTCCCCAGTTACGCTGCACGTGATGGCGGCGGCCACCAAAGACTGCCTCGGAGAGGATTTTACTGAACTTCATGATCTGGCCGCTCAAGGGGTCAGGGTCTTCGGTGACGGTACCCAAACACTCCACCACCCCGATCGCCTCCTGCGGATCTTACAGTACATAACGAAATTTAAGGGCGTCTGCTTCGACCAAAGCATCGATCCGCTCCTTGCGCTCTATGGCCACATGCACGAAGGATTCGTCTCTACGCAGCTGGGCATAAAGGGTATTCCCGCACTAGCAGAAGAGCTGGCAGTCCAGCGAAATATCAAACTTTGCGGCTATGCCGCAGGTCGACTGCACTTTCAAACGGTGTCCACAGCAGCGGCAGTCCAACATATCCGACAAGCGAAGGCAGAGGGTCTAAATGTGACGGCTGACTGCTCGATTTATCAACTCCTTTTCACCGATGAAGACCTCAGGGATTTCGATTCCAATTATAAGGTGATGCCGCCCTTCCGGGCAAAAGCCGATCAGGAGGCCTTGCTGGAGGGCCTGCGCGATGGTACCATCGATGCGCTCGTGACGAACCATAGCCCGCATGAGGCAGATGCTAAAGTACTGGAATTCGATTATGCAGCATTTGGCATGCTGGGCATACAGACCTTTGCGCCTGCGCTGACTAAATTGGCAGATGAGCTCGGCTGGCCTCTGCTGATCGAAAAAATCACCCATGGACCGGCTCAGGTTCTCGGCTTAGAGAAAAGCGATCCCCAAAAGCTAGACTCTCTGACCATCTGGGATCCAGAAGCCACCTGGACCTTCGATGCCAGCACCAATCTTTCCAAATCTAAAAACTCTCCCTACTATGGGCAAACCCTGAAGGGGGCCGTGAGGCTTTTGCTCCATAAAGGAACTATCGTTACGCCAGATGCAGTATCTAAAAAATAGCCTTGTTTTTGGGGTGATGGGAGGGATTTTCTCTTCGATCGCTTTCTACGTCTTCTTCTGGATGGATTTAGAGCCCACGAAAATGAGCCAGCTCTTTGGCTTCGTGACGCTGCCCTTTTTTATTCTTATCGCACTTATCTATACGAAGCGCTACGTGAATGGCGGATACCTGTCCTTCGCACAGGGCATGAGTATGGGGTTCCTAGTGTATATGCTCGTGGCCCTGCTGAGTGCCTACTCCATCTTTCTGGCCATGACCTTCGATCCCGAGCTATTCGAGTTGGTGCGGGAGGCGAAAATAGCCGCTCTAGTCTCTACAGAAGAGCAGATCGTAAACCAGCTTGGGCAGGAATCCTATGACGTGACGCTAGAAAGTGTACGCAACTTGACGCGGGCAGACCTAGCGCTGAATGAATTTATTTGGAAAGTGTTGCCCGGCCTATTTTATACTATCGTAATTGCGGTTATTTTGCGCAAAAATAAACCACTTTAATCATGGAAGACTTACAAACTCCCTCTCCCGCTAAGGCGGCTCTAACCCCGGGTCTCGTCGGAGGAATTTTAGTGATGGCGCTCTATTTCGTGTTTTATGCCATAGATCCCGTCCATTTGGTGAAGCCCTATCGCGGCCTTCTGACCTTTGCGCTCGCGGTTACGCCCCTTTTGGTGTATGGGTTTAAATGGAGAAAGGAAGAAATGGGAGGCTTTGCGACCTACGGTCAAAGTCTTCAATTTGCCTTTGTTTCCCTTGCTATCACTTCCTTATTCGGGACGCTCGCCCAAATGCTTATCTTTAATGTAATCGACCCGAAAGCGGCAGAATTCGTAGCCCAAAAAAGTTTGGAAACGATAGTGGACACGATGGAGCGTTTTGGTCAGTCGAGTGCCATGTCCTCTGAGGACCTAACTAAACTGGAGGAAGGAACTCTGGAAGGGTTACGCCCTATAGGCCTTCTCCGTGGCTATGGCGTCGGATTGCTAATCGATGGCTTTTTTGCCTGATCCTCGCCCTCATCCTACGAAAAAAAGATACTAGCTTAGATTTTTGATGCCTGATACCCTGGATATTTCCATCGTCGTCCCCGCCTACAATGAAGAAGAATCACTTCCGGAGCTTTGCCGCTGGATTTTCGAAGTGCTCCGTGCCGATGCGCGCAGCTTCGAACTCTTATTCATCGATGATGGCAGCGCTGATAGCACCTGGCAGGTTATCCAGCAGCTGGCAGCGCAGCATCCCGAGGTAAAAGGCTATCGCCTCAGCGAAATTTCGGTAAATCTGCCGCCCTCGACCTCGGATTTAAAGCCTCTCAAGGGCAGGTGGTCATCACCATGGACGCGGATCTGCAAGACAGCCCGGAAGAAATTCCGGCGCTGTACCGCATGATCACCGAAGAGGGCTTTGACCTCGTCTCCGGCTGGAAACAAAAGCGCTTCGACCCGATCGGAAAAACGATTCCTTCTAAATTTTTCAACTGGGTGACGCGCAAGCTCTCAGGCATTCCGCTTCACGATTTCAATTGTGGATTGAAAGCCTATCGCAGCAAAGTCGTGAAAAATATTCATATCTACGGGGAAATGCACCGCTATATTCCGCTTATCGCTAAGTGGGCAGGCTTTACTAAAATCGGTGAGAAGGTGGTGAGCCACCAGGCGCGGCGTTTTGGCGTCAGCAAGTTCGGTCTCGAGCGTTTCCTACACGGATTTCTGGACTTGATCTCGGTTTCCTTCGTCAATAGATATAAAAAAAAAGCCGATGCACTTTTTCGGTGCACTAGGGACCATTTCCTTCTTAGGGGGCTTTACCCTCACACTTTACCTCATCTTCCAAAAAATTATTGGTCTCTATAAGGGCCTTAAGGTACGGGAAATCGTAGACCAGCCGCTGTTTTTTCTGGCACTGGTGGCCTTGATCGTCGGCGTGCAACTCTTTCTAACCGGCTTTATGGCCGAGATGGTAGTGTCCCAAAACGCGAACAAGCAAGAGTACACGGTAGATGAAAAGGTGAATGCATGAGTCAGCCAAGCGTCTTCTTCTCGCTGGTCGTTCCGGTATATAACCGTCCCGACGAACTCCGTGAATTACTCGAAAGTGTACGGCAGCAGTCCTTCCGTGATTTTGAGGTGTGGGTAGTAGAAGATGGTTCCACGATTCCTTCCCAGCACTTGATACAGGAATTTGCCCAGGAATTTCCCCTTTACTACCTGCCCATACCCAATTCGAAACAGGGCTTTGCGCGAAATGCAGGCATGCGGCGCGCACACGGAAAGTACCTGCTCACAGTGGATTCCGACGTGCTTTTACCAGAAAATTTTTTTGAAAACCTACACCGGACGCTCCTCCATGAAGATTGGGACGCCTTTGGAGGCCCTGACCGTGGGCGTGAAGACTTCACCTTCTTCCAAAAGCTCACCGCTTTCACCATGCAGGCCACCTTCACGACGGGCGGCATACGCGGACAACTGCAGGACAAGAGCAAGTTTCAGCTGCGGGGCTTTAACATGGGCTTAAAAGCCACTGTTTTTCATGCTTCTGGAGGATTTCGCGACCCGAACCAAGGGGAGGATATTGAGCTCAGCATCCGATTAAAAAATGCTGGATTCCGCGTCGGCCTAATTCCTGAGGCCTTCGTGTACCATCGCCGCCGAAGCACCTTCACCGGCTTCCTCCGCCAGTGTTACAGCTTCGGCATCAACCGTGTGAATGTCTCACGCTATCACCCGGGCGCCATCCAGGGGGTGCATCTCTTTCCCCTCTTTTTTGCATTTTACATGCTGCTGCTAAGTGCCAGTCTCCCCTTAGGGCATCTTTTTGGCTGGCCCGTCCACCCGCAGGTACAGGGTTTAGCCTTCCTTCCACTCGGCCTTTGGATGCTCATGGGGATAGGAGAGGGGCTTTGGCGCGAGCGCCAAAGTAAACGGGGTGCACTAGGACTAGGGGCTTTCCTCGCTCCCTTCGTCGGTATCTGCCAGCTCACAGCCTATGGCATCGGCATCGCCTATGGACTACTCGCGCTGCGACTTCCATTTCTGCCGAGTCCCTTCACGGTTCCGCTGCCGGAGCGAAGCGCTGAGAGTGGATCCTGAGCACCATCGTCCTATTTTCTGCCGATAAAAAGTATTTCTTGAGGAGATAATCCGTGGCGCTTCACCATTTCCTGCGGGAGGCGCTGCACGAAATCATTTTCTTCCATTTTCAGGCCTGAGCGTGACAGTCTCGCCGCGTAGTCTTGACCGTATTTCCGTACATGGTCGCGCTGCCCGAAATGACGTTCACGCTCTTCCGGGCTGCTGATGCTGGCATCCTCATAGGTGTTTTCGATGGCGTAAACAGGCGACTGCAGTAGCGACCAGCCCCCTGGCTTGAGCACGCGATGGATTTCTCGGCAGGCCAGAATATCGTCTTCCACATGTTCCAGGACGTGGTTACAGATCACCACATCAAAGTGATTTTCAGGAAAAGGGATGGCATGGATGTCCATTTTTACTTGCGCCAGAGGGCTCTCCAGGTCACCGCTGATGTAGGTGAGCTGAGGGAGTTTCTCGAAGCGATGGATAAAGCAGTGCTCCGGAGCTACGTGCAAAACACGTAAGGGGGCGGTAAAGAACGAAGTTTCTTGCTTTAGGTACAGCCACATCAGGCGGTGCCGCTCCAGGGATAGGCAGTGCGGGCACAGTGCATTTTCACGTGCTTTTCTTCCATAGGGCAGAAACTTGCGGTAGCTGCTCCCGCAGATGGTGCATGTGACGGCAGTACCGCGGTAGCCTAGGGAGAGGATTTTAGTGCCTACGCCTGCCACGCGCTGTAAAAAAGGGCGGGGAATGTAGCGAATTAGAAAGCTGATGAGCGTTTTCATAAGAGAGAAAGAGGCCGAGAGGGAGGGTTTGCCTGCGGCAAAAAGGACTTTGGCGCAAGCCGAAAAAGCCAAAAGAAAGCGGGGAAAGGGGAGCCGCCACCGTCAGCCTAGGCCCTCAGGAATAGCAGAAGGGGCTGGCTACTGTGGCGGCTTTCCGTCGTGGGCTTAGGTGAGCATGCCGCCATCTACCTGTAGCACCTGTCCTGAAATGTAAGAGCTGCGGTCAGAACCAAGGAAAACGCAGGCTTCTGCCACTTCTTCAGGTCTTCCGCCACGCTTCATCGGGATGCCCTCTCTCCAGCCTTGAACCGTTTTTTCATCTAAGACAGCCGTCATCTCCGTTTCGATGAAGCCAGGGGCTACGGCATTACAGCGGATATTTCGCGAACCCAATTCTAAGGCTACGGATTTAGTGAAGCCGATGATTCCGGCTTTAGAGGCGGCATAGTTAGCTTGCCCCGCATTGCCTTTTACACCCACCACGGAGGTGATGTTAATGATGGAGCCTTTTTTCGCCTTCATCATGGTGCGCGTGGCGGCCTTCACGGTATTAAAACAAGATTTTAAGTTGACGGTCATCACCTCGTCCCAAGCCTCTGGAGTCATGCGCATGAGGAGGTTATCTCGCGTGATGCCGGCATTATTAATGAGGATATCGAGTCCGCCGAAGGTAGCGACCACGTCATCGATCAGCTGGGTAGCCGCTTGGAAGTCGGCTGCGTCGGAGCGAAAACCTTTAGCTTCCACTCCGAAACCGCGGAGTTCGGCTTCTAAGGCTTCGCCTTTTTCTACGCTGGAAAGATAGGTAAAGGCCACGTGGGCGCCTTCTTCAGCATATTTGAGTGCGATCGCACGTCCGATTCCTTTTGAAGCCCCCGTGATCAGGCGATTTTTCCACTTAAAAGTCCCATAAATTTTTCGTAATAGGTGTAAGGGTCAAAATTAAGCATTTTCCTGTAAATGAATTCTTCCCTTTGCTACTGTTTTCGCTAATTTCGAAGTGGAATGACGACTGTTCGGTTGAATATTTGGTTAGCGCGGTGTTTTTATGGGTTTATGAGGTAAAAAAAGCGAAATAGCGATTAATTTAAAATATCCTTACGCTCAGGGGCTTTGCGCTACGCGCGAAAAAGGCCATTCTATTTTTTCTCAGCCTAAAAACCTTATTTTTGCATACCTGAGAAATTTATAAACCTTAATGATATGTCTTCAACAAAGTACGATGTAATAGTAGTGGGTTCTGGTCCCGGCGGTTATGTGGCGGCCATCCGTGCTTCCCAGCTGGGATTAAAACCGCGGTAGTAGAAGCTGCTGAACTCGGTGGGATTTGCTTGAACTGGGGCTGTATTCCGACAAAAGCGCTAATTAAAAGTGCGCAAGTTTTCGAATACATCAACCATGCGAAGGACTACGGGATCAAGGTGCAGGATGCAGAAGTGGATTTTACGGCCATGGTAAAGCGTAGCCGCGATGTAGCGGGAGGCATGTCTAAGGGAATTCAGTTTTTATTTAAGAAAAATAAGATCGATCAGCTGATCGGCTGGGGCCGTGTAAAGCCAGGAAAAAAGGTTTCTGTTACGGCGGAAGATGGTGCTGAGACGGTGTACAGTGCGGATCATATCATCATCGCCACGGGAGGACGTGCCCGTGAGCTGCCTGCCCTCAAGATCGATAACGAGAAGATTATCGGTTATCGGAAGGCGATGGTCTTGGAAGATAAGCCGAAGAAGCTCGTAGTCGTGGGCTCCGGAGCTATCGGTGTGGAGTTCGCCTACGTGTATAATGCGATCGGTACAGAGGTGACGATCGTGGAATTTATGGATCGCATCGTGCCTAACGAAGATGTGGAAGTTTCGAAGGCACTGGAGAAAATCTATAAGAAGAACGGCGTGAAGATCATGACCAGCACAGAAGTAACTGGAGTGGATACTTCAGGTGAGGGCTGTAAGGTGACTGTTAAAGATAAAAAAGGCAATGAAAGCGTCATCGAATGCGATAAAGTGCTTTCGGCTGTAGGCGTGGTCTCGAACGTAGAGGACATCGGTTTAGAAGATGTGGGTATTTTAGTAGAAAAGGGGAAAATCCAAGTGGATGAGTACTATAAAACGAATATGCCTGGCTACTATGCGATCGGTGATGTGACGCCAGGTCCTGCCCTCGCACACGTGGCTTCTGCTGAGGGAATCATCTGCGTAGAAAAAATCGCGGGTCACCACCCGGAAGCTTTGGATTATAATAATATCCCAGGATGTACGTACTGTATCCCTGAAATTTCGTCTGTAGGGTACACCGAAGCACAGGCAAAAGAGGCGGGATACGAGTTGAAAGTAGGTAAATTCCCGTTCTCTGCCTCGGGTAAAGCCTCTGCGGCTGGTGCCAAAGATGGTTTCGTGAAGTTGATTTTCGATGCGAAGTATGGCGAGTTACTAGGGGCACATATGATCGGTGCGAATGTGACAGAGATGATCGCTGAGATCGTGGCGATCCGTAAGCTGGAGACCACAGGTATGGAATTAATCAAAACGGTTCACCCGCACCCGACCATGTCGGAAGCGGTGATGGAAGCTGCGGCGGCAGCTTATGATGAGGTGATTCATCTATAAGTAAACGAATCTTTTATACCTTTATAGGTAGGTAGTTGCTATTCTCAAAAAAAAGGCCCTTCGTGGCCTTTTTTTTATGGCGGTGCGCGCGAAGCTATTTCAAGAGTAATTTGTAAATGGCTTGATTATCTCCCTTTTATTGTGCAACTTTCCACTCGAAAGGTGGAGAGCTCTCTCTACTTTTACCACAAACATTTTTCCCTTCTCTTGTGTTTCCACTCCGTTGTTATGCAAGAATTAGGAGGAATCAGCAACGTATTAGAACCAACCAAATTGAATCTTTTGGAAGAGGATCAGTTAATATCAGGACTTAGGGCGCAAGACCGCAAGACGATAGAATACTTGTATGACAAGTATTCGGCCGCCCTATTTGCTGTCATATCACGAATTATTACCGATAAAGACATCGCGGAAGAGGTTTTTCATGATGCTTTTATTAAAATCACCCGTAAGATAGACAGCTATAGTGAAGAGAAGGGAAGGCTTTACACGTGGATGGCCAACATTTGTAGAAATGCTGCCATCGATAAAACGCGTAGTAAAGAATTTTCGAAAAGCAGTAAGACCAATACCATAGATGAGTACGTATATGGTATTGAAAGTGAATCGGGTACTCAGGAAATTGTGGACGGGATCGGCGTACGAGACCTGTTACATCGACTGAATGAGGAGCAAAAATTCGTCATTGATTGTATTTACTTTAAGGGATATACGCATTCTGAGATTGCTGAGGAATTCGATATCCCATTAGGGACGGTCAAATCACGTATCCGATCCGCTGTTAGTGTATTAAAAAAGAACTTAGAAAGAATTTAGTGGACATTCAAGCCTACATATCGTCAGGGAAGCTTGAGCTCTACGTTTTAGGAGAGCTCAGTGAGCGGGAAAGGGAGGAAGTGGTTCGCCTAGCGAAACGCTACCCAGAAATTAAAGAAGAGCTGGTACAGATAGAGCTGGCTATGGAAGCTTTTGATCAAAAAGCCGCCGTTAAACCAAGCCTTTCTGTTAAGAATCGTATTTTCGATACGTTAGACGCGGTCGAAAAAGAAGAGAAATCACAAGGGACTAAAGCCAAGCAGGTGATTCCGCCTACAATGGAAATGCCGCAAGCGGCGCCTGTGTCTGCTGAAACGCCAGTGGTCAAATTGCAGCCTTGGAAAGCCTATGCAGCAGCGGCCTCCCTGGTGGCGGTGGTGGCCTCCGTATTTGCGATCTACTTCGCTACACAGTATTATGATGTAGAAAATCGCTTTACGGCCTTGCTACAGGAACAAAGCGTTCTAGCCGAATCGGCGGAGCAGTATAAGGTGAACTTCGAAGAAACAAGTACACAGCTGGAGACGTTGCTGGCAGGTAACTTCTCTCGCATTCCGATGAAAGGAGAGCCATTTGAGATTCAGAAAGAAGCACAAGTGGATGTCTGGTGGGATGCAGAGCGCGAGCAGGTATTCATCTCGGTGAACCAGCTGGCCGCACTAGATGCTGAACAAGACTATCAGCTGTGGGCGATCGGTGACGATGGACCCGTCGGAATCGGTCTCGTAAATGCAGAGCAGAAGTTTAGCCTGCAGCAGATGAATGCGGTAGCCCAAGCAGGTGCCTTTGCTATCACCATCGAGCCGAAAGGAGGAAGCGCATCTCCTACCTTAGAGAATTTGGTGGTCATCGGACAACCAGCAGCATAAAAAAAATGCCTTATCTACACAATAACCCGAGCAATCGGGTTTTTGTGTTTTTAGCCCTATATCCTTTATACAAGCCCAGTGTGCAGCCAGACTTCTCGTATTTCTGCTTATCTTAGTGCATGGAACTTCAACTTTCTACACCCGCTTTACTTTTTTCAGCTATCACACTGATGATGCTGGCCTTTACCAACCGATTTTTAGCGATAGCGAGTCTCATCCGAGGGCTCCATAAAAAGTACCTCGAGAACCCGGAGGAGAACTTACTTATCGATCAGATCCAGAACTTAAAACGCAGGCTGTCGCTTATCAAGTGGATGCAGGTGTGTGGCATGATCAGCTTTTTACTCTGCGTGCTGTGCATGTTTTTTATTTACATTCAAGCAGAACTCGCCGCTGCCACCATTTTTATTATGAGTATGTTCACGCTCTTGGTATCTTTGGGCATCTCCTTAATCGAGGTGCTCATCAGCACGAAGGCCTTAAACCTGGAGATTCAGGATATGGAAGAAGCTTTTAACCGCCGCAGTGGTGGAGGCTTTTGGTTTAAAAAATAATGTATGCGTTCTTTTTGGCCGGTAGGCCAAAGCAAATGATTCCCTTTATGAAAAAAAAGAATGAGATGCGCAGCGGTATGTACGTGTTGCTGCTGGCAGTTTTTGTCCTCTTAGGCTGTAGCTCAGAGCGTTCGGCTGGGTCTGAGTCGCGAGAAGAGCTGCTTTCACCGGCAGATGTAGCGACTGAAAACCGTATTCGCCTGGCAGACTTTCAGGAGACGCTGACGTTTTATCAGCGGACTATGGATAGGCTGCCTTTGGTTTCTGCTCATCGTGGTGGGCCTGCCCCTGGCTTTCCTGAAAATGCGATCGAAACCTTTCAGCATACCATCGAGCAGGTGCCGGCCATCATTGAGTTTGATGTCGTGATGAGTGCCGATAGCGTATTGATGCTGATGCATGACCGCACAGTGGATCGTACCACCACAGGCAGCGGTGCGGTGGCGGAAATGACCTTTGAGCAGCTGCGTGCGCTGCGTCTGGTGGATCCTGAGGGTAAGGCGACTGATTTTCAGATCCCTACTTTCGAGGAGGCACTTCGCTGGGCGCGAGGCAAGGCCCTGTTAACGGTGGATGTAAAGCGGGGGGTGCCTTTTTCGCGAATAGTGGCAGCGATTCAGGAGGCTGAGGCCAACCCCTATGCTGCTGTCATTACCTATTCTGCTGCTGATGCCCAAGAGGTTCATGCCCTAGATTCAACGTTGATGCTATCGGTGACCATTCGAAATGAAGAGGAGTTAGCGCGCATGCAGGCTACGGGCATTCCAGTGGATCGCTGGATTGCATTTACCGGTACGCGTGCGCAGGAGCCGGAGCATTATGCCATGCTGCATGCCTTAGGAGTGTACACGATAGCTGGTACGATGGGCAATTTAGACCGGCGAGCGGAGGCTCGGGGAGATCAGATTTACCAGGAGCTCGTGCATGCGGGGGGCGACATTATCGCCACCGATCGACCTGTGGAAGCAGGAAAGGTGCTTATGGAGCTTTGGCAAGAGGGGTCGAGTAAGGCCCGTTTCATTCAGTTAAAAAGCAATTAATATGCGTGTAGACTTACGTAGTGACACCCTCACGCAGCCTACTGCCGGCATGAAGCAAGCCATGTGGGAGGCACCACTGGGGGACGATGTATTCGGCGAGGATCCCACCGTTCGGGCATTGGAGGAGACGCTGGCCGAGCGTTTCGGCATGGAGGCCGGGTTGTTTTGTCCCTCGGGGACCATGACGAATCAGATCGCGATTCGCTTGCATGCCGGCTTCCAAAAGGAGGTGATTTGTCATCAGGACAGCCATATTTACCTGTATGAAGGAGGAGGGATTATGGCGAACTCCCATAGTTCGGTGCGTTTACTTCCGGGTGCCTTCGGCAAAATCACCGCTGAGCAGGTGGAGGCGGTCATTAATCCGGACGATGTGCATGCACCGGAGACGAGCTTAGTGGCGGTAGAGAATACGATGAATAAAGGAGGCGGCGCGGTATACACGTTAGCTGAAGTGGAGCCGATCCGTGCTTTATGTGCCGATAGGGGCTTGGTTTTTCACCTTGATGGGGCCCGTTTGTTTAATGCTTTAGTGGTTTCTGGAGAGTCGGAAAAGGCATGGGGAGCTACTTTTGATACGATTTCGATCTGCCTCAGTAAGGGCTTGGGCTGTCCGGTGGGTTCCGTTCTCCTCGGAGATGGGGCGACTATTCATCGGGCGCGCAGGGTGCGCAAGGTCTTTGGAGGAGGCATGCGGCAGGCGGGGATGCTCGCCGCAGCAGGACTGTATGCGCTGGAACACCATGTGGAGCGTTTGGCAGAAGATCATGCCCGTGCGCAGGCCATCGGCAAGCTGTTTCAGGCATATCCAGGCGTGGAGGCGGTGCTGCCTGTA
Organism: Nitritalea halalkaliphila LW7; assembly: GCF_000265075.1. Classification (GTDB taxonomy): domain Bacteria; phylum Bacteroidota; class Bacteroidia; order Cytophagales; family Cyclobacteriaceae; genus Nitritalea; species Nitritalea halalkaliphila. The sequence goes on from NZ_AJYA01000030.1 coordinate 12,291, forward strand.
GCAACGAACATCGTCATCGTTCGCTTAGCGGAACGAAAGCCTGAGGACTTTTTAGGGCAGCTCGCGGCGCATGGCGTTTATGGGGTGAAGTTCGGGGCACAGCAGGTGCGTTTCGTGACCCATTTGGATATTCGGGATGCGCATGTGGAGCAGCTGGCGCGCGTGCTGAAGCAACTGGCAGAGGAGGAGCAAGATGTACGCGAATCCTGATGCTCCATTGGCGGAACGCCTACGTCCCAGTCGGCTGGAAGAAATCATCGGGCAGGAGCACCTGACGGGGCCGGATGCCTTCCTGCGTCGTGCGATTCGCAGCGCGCAGGTGCCTTCGCTGCTGCTATGGGGACCTCCTGGTGTGGGAAAGACGACGCTCGCCAATGTGATCGCTCATGAGGTCAAGTTGCCTTTTTATACGCTCAGTGCGATTAGTTCGGGGGTGAAAGATATTCGCGAGGTGATTGCCAAGGCCAAGTTCCAGCAGGGGGTTATTCTGTTTATAGATGAGATTCATCGTTTTAATAAAGGGCAGCAGGATGCCCTACTGGCGGCGGTAGAGAAGGGTCAGGTCCGGCTGATCGGTGCTACCACGGAGAACCCTTCCTTTCAGATAAATGCGGCCTTGCTGTCGCGCTGCCAGGTGCTGACGCTTAAGGCTTTAGCGGTTAAAGACCTCGAAAAGATGCTCCTGCAAGCTCTGGAGCGCGATCCGTACATACGCTCGCGACAGGTGCAGCTGGACGAAACGGAGGCACTTTTTCGGCTTTCGGGAGGGGATGGGCGGAAGCTGTTGAATCTCTTTGAGCTGGTGGTGCAGGCCAGCGCGGAGACGCCTTGTGTGTTAAAAAATGCGCAGGTCATGGAGGTGGCTCAGCGCCATGTAAGCTTGTATGACAAGGACGGCGAACAGCATTACGATATAATTTCTGCGTTCATCAAGTCGATTCGGGGTTCTGACCCGAATGCGGCATTGTACTGGCTGGCCCGCATGATCGAGGGAGGGGAAGATGTGACGTTTATCGCGCGGCGATTGGTGATTTTAGCTTCGGAAGACATCGGGAATGCTAATCCGAATGCGCTGCTGCTGGCCATGTCCTGTATGGATGCCGTCCGTGTGATTGGTTTTCCGGAGGCGCGGATTCCACTGGCGCAGTGCGTGACGTATTTGGCGAGTTCACCGAAAAGTAATGCAGCCTATGTGGGCATAAACCAGGCCCAGCAGCTGGTTCGGGAAACGGGGGATTTACCGGTACCGCTGCATCTGCGTAATGCGCCGACCCGTCTGATGCAGGATTTAAACTACGGCGCAGGGTATACGTATGCCCATGATTTTAAGGACAACTTTTCGGAGCAGGAATTTTTGCCGGAGGCCCTGTCGGGCAAGGTCCTCTACACCCCCGGCGAAAATGCCCGCGAACAGGAGCTGCGCCGCTTTTTAGCCTCCCGGTGGAAGGGTAAATACGGCTATTAGAGCAGCTGGATGTTCTAATTTTATTCGTTAGCGACTTAGTAGTAGCGTAGCTCTTCCGTTCTTTCGATGTGCCAAGCGAGCTCGGGCATATTGAGGCTGTTGCGGATTCCTTGATCGCGGAGCTGTTTTTTCTGGGCCAGTTGCTGGCGAATTTGGGTGTAGCGTAGCTCTGGGCTTTCCTCTTGACCGTTTACTTTTCGCGGCTGGATGATTTTATTGGTGTGGGCCAGGGCCAAAGCCTCCAGCAGTTCGCGGTGGTAGCGGTCATTGGCATCCATATACGCTTCATAGGCGACCGTAAAGCGCTTGGCTAAGCTGACGAGGTTTCCCGCCTGTGCATGAAATGCCTTCAGGCCCTCTTCGCGCTGTAGGAGCAAGGCATAGTTTACGGTTCCTGCCGGTCCGCGGTACTTATTTTCTATCTGAGTGAAAAAGGTTTCCATCTGAAGGGGATTGAAGATGGTCATGCAGCGGTTCAGATAGTCGTCGATGCTCTCGGAATCCTTTCTTTCCGGCAGCTTCAGCCCCAGTTTTTGTGCGTCTTGTGTGAGGCGAAGGCTGAGCTCTGCTTGGATTTTTTCTACCTGTTCGATCCGGTTGCTTTGTGAGGCGGCATGGCTGGCATTAGCGCGGTCCAGCGCCGAGAAGTAATGGAGGTAGCGCATGAGCTCCGTCTCCAGTTGCTGTAGTTTAGAGAAATCCGGTTTTTTTTCCGTCATCATGGAGGTGTAGGCCACATTCAGTAGGGCGTTAGAGGCGGCTACTGCTTGAGACACGAAGGGGAGTGCAGCGGTAATGGGGCTTTGAATTAGGGATCCACTGACAGCGAGGAAGCGGTCGATTTTAGCTTTAGACTCGAAAACACCATGTTGTTTTATGGTAGTCATGAGTACTTCTTCGAAGGAAAATCCGAGGGGGCTGGCTTCCATGCTTCCGAGTGACAAGATGAAGCTTTGGTACTCTTGATCGGTGAGCCGGGACTTGAGGTGGATGGTTTGATCGCTTAGTTTTCGGAAGAGGGCGACCTCTTGTTTGATACCTGATTTCAGGAGGGCATAGCGGGTTTCATCGGAGATATTTTTATCTCGGATGAGTTCTTGGAGGCTTTTGCTGGTGAGGTCGAGGTTTTGGTGGAGGGTTTCATTTTCTCGCTGCAAGAGTTCGAGTTGGCTGCTGAGTTTGCGCATTTCGAGCAGCATTTCTTGTCGGTTTTCCTGCCGATTTTCTTGTTGGAGTTCCTGCTGTGCGAGGGCAGCGGAAAGGGGGCTCAGGCAGGTGATGAGCAGAAGGGTACGTAAAGCGCTGTGCATAGTGAAAAGGGTTAAATCCTGATCGGGCGCAGGGCAAAAAGTGGGCTAGATTTTTTGTTTTTTGGCCGGAGGCCAAAGTATTTTTATACTTTACCTTTAGCCCACTTTGGTCGACTGTTTGTGGATGTGCTTGTTTGAAAAAAGGGAGTGACGTTTAAAGCTGTCTATATTCGGTGGGGCTTTTTCCAGTAAATTTTTTAAAGAATCGCGAAAAGTAGGCAGGGTCTTCAAATTTTAATTTATAGCTAATTTCTGCGATAGTGTAATCGGTCTGTTCCAGGTAGCGTACAGCTTCGCTAATTATGTATTCGTGGATGACTTGTATAGGTGATTTAGAAGCTACGTCTTGGCAGACCCTATTTAGATGCACGCTGGATATTCCGAGGGTATTCGCTAGGGAGGCTACGGTCAATTTTTTATCGGCATTTTCGCCTTTAAAAAGTCGATTGCTGTAGAAGCTTTTTATTTGCGTCACGAAGGCTCTGAAGAGTTTGATATTGGTTTTAACGACTTGGAAAGTGCTGTGTTTGTTTTCAAGGATCATGCGGTAAAATTCTACAAAAAGTATGGAAACGTACGATTTTATCGCTAGGGGTTTACCGTCGTATTCGACGAGTAATTCATTATTTACACGTTTAAATAGGCGTGACATTAAGCCGAATCGTTCGTTATTCCAGCTGCTATAGATGACGCGTGGTTTTTCTATTTCCAGGAGGATTTGGGGTTGAGGGTTTAAGATGACATCGATAAATTCTTCAGACAGCGTTAAAACCATTCCTTTTATATCTGGTGTAAAAAGGTATCCATGCAGGGTATTTGCGGGCATGGCGATGAGGCAGGGCTCGGTAATATACTGCTTGGTAGGTCCGCAGATAAATTCGAAGTTACCTTCTTCGATGATGACGAACTGATAGAGTCTATTATGAAGGTGTGGTTTGATTACCCAGTCATGATTTCGACTGCGTGCTTCTATGGATTCGCAGTGGATAAACTCTGGGATGATTTCCTGTGTCGTTTCGCCGTAAAGTACGTAATTATCAATTTTCTTCATGAGCGGGGAAGTTAAAAGTCCAAGTTATTTTTTTAGGTGCTCTCTCTTTTTATTTCATTGGGATTTCCTTTTGGAGTCCTTTTATKGATTTTWAWGTACAGGTTTTTGTGGGGTTTGTTTAAGGGGAGTTCTTTCTTTCGGGTTTATGTTTTTTTATTTTGATTAGGGGCATGTTATAAAAGTACAAGCATTTTTTTAAAATCAATAGATAGAAGCCGAAAAATGGAGGGATATTGCAGAGAATTCTTCAACAACCCAAAACGACATGAACCAAGGCATCGAGCAGTGTCCTTATCACAAGGAATTAAACGCAGCATACCAACCATTTGACCTTACGGACCCATTTCCCTTTTATAAGGAAGTCAGGGAGAAGTGTCCCATTTTTTTCAGTGAGGAACTAGGCTATTATGTGGTTTCTCGCTATGAAGATGTAAAGGCCATTTTTGGCAACTGGCAGGCTTTCAGTTCTGAGAATGCTCAGAGTCCGTTTAAGCCGATTGCGCCGAAGGCGAAGGCCTAATGGATGCAGCGGGTTTAGTTGGCTTATCGGGTTTATCGGGGAGAATACCTCCCGACCATACACGTATTCGGCGAATCGTGAGTATGGCGTTTAATCTTGCTCGGATTAAAAAGTTAGAGCCAGAGATACGTAAGCTAGCGATTCGGATGATAGAAGAGTTAAAAGCAGGTAAGCGACATGCTGAGCTTATCGCTGAACTGGCGTATGACCTTCCTGCGCTTGTTATTTTTAAGTTACTAGGTGTTCCAGATAGTGACGTGGCACAGGTTAAGAGCTGGGCAGAGAGCCGTTTGCTGCTTACGTGGGGGGATTTAGATGAGGAAGCCCAGATGCTGCATGCAGAGAATATGGTTCGATACTGGAACTACTGTCAGAAGCTCGTCAGTGATAGGAAGGAAAGCGTACAAGATGACCTACCGGGCGATTTAGTAGCCCTGCAGGCTGAGGGGCATGAGATTACCGATCGTGAGATAGCAGCTATATGCTATAGTCAGCTATTTGCGGGGCATGAGACGACCACCTCTTTAATCGGTAATGGCATTCGGGAGTTACTGGTACATCCTGAAAGCTGGGAGGCCATTAAGGAAGACAAGACCCGTATTCCAAAGGCCGTAGACGAAGTGCTGCGCTACTCTCCTTCCATTTTATCCTGGAGGCGGAAATGTAAAATCGCCTCAGAAGTAGGCGGCGTAATGATTCCAGAAGGGGCGAATATCCTACTTGTGATGGGGTCAGGTAACCGAGATGAGGAGGTTTTTGAAAATGGCGAAAGCTTTGACATTACACGTAAAAATGCGGGGACGCACCTGTCTTTTGGTAGTGGAATCCATTTTTGTTTGGGCTCACCGTTAGCTAAGTTAGAGTTTAAGGTGGTGCTCGAAGAACTGACAACTCGAATTCCGACACTTCAATTAACACCAAATCAAACATTCACATTTGCGCCGAATACGTCCTTTAGAGCTCCACAAGCCCTTCAGGTACAATGGTAAACCTTTAATTAAATTAACATGAAACCCACTTACAGCCTGTTTTTTAAAGAAGCTAAGGCCGAGCAACTAGAAAGTCTCGGAGGGAAAGGAAAGAGCTTGGCCAGTATGTCCCAAGCAAATCTACCGGTGCCGCAAGGTTTCTGTGTAACTACAGATGCTTTTGTCGCTTTTATTCAGGACTTGATGACTGCCAAGGGGCTTTTTTCGGCTTTGGCGAAGTTAGATACGAAAAATATGCCAGCCTTAGACAAGCTGTCTGCAGAAATTAGGAGTCAGATTTTGAATAAATCGATTGCGGCTGATATTCAGCAAGACATTCTGGGCAGCTATCGTCGCTTATGTGCGATGTACGATAAAACGGGGGATCTTCCGGTGGCTGTTCGGTCTTCAGCTACTGCCGAAGATCTTCCAGATGCGAGTTTTGCAGGTCAGCAAGACACCTATTTGTGGGTCGTGGGAGAGGAGGAGGTTTTAAGTCATATTAAAATGTGCTGGGCCTCTCTCTACACGAGTCGTGCGATTGCCTATCGAAAGGATCACAATATTCCTGAAGAGGAGGTACAAATGAGTGTGGTCGTACAGAAAATGGTAAACGCTCGGGTAGCGGGTGTGACGATGACTTTAAACCCTACGAATGGGGATAGAACGAAGGTTGCAATTGAGGCTTCCTATGGCTTAGGGGAAAGTGTGGTTTCGGGTACGGTTACTCCAGACAACTACCTTATGGATAAAGTGATTTTTGAGCTTGTGGAATCTTCTATTCATGAGAAAAAGACTGCATTACTTCCCGACGTGGAGAATAGGTGTGTAGTCGAAGTAGAGGTGGATGCGGAAAAGGCTTTGGAGGCTTGTCTGACGCGTGAGGAGCTTATTTTCATTAGTAAGATTGCTAAAAAAATCGAAAAGCATTATGGGTGTCCGCAGGACATAGAATGGGCATTAGATGCTGATGCAGAAGGTGAAGAGGCGTTCACGCTACTTCAAAGCCGTCCAGAGACCGTGTGGTCAAATAAAAAATCGGAGACTAAAAAGCAGTATATGTCGGGTATGCAGGGGCTAGTAGGTTCTCTGATTAATCCTTTAAGCGCAAAAAAATAACCCAATCAATAAATACCATTATGACCGATAAGAAGAAAAAATTTGTCAGCCCTTACGCGCACAGTGCACCCAAAGGGTCTGAAGGGTGGAAAGAATTATACCCTTATTTCCTAGTTTTTCAGGAGCAGTTAAAGGAGCAAGAGGAGGAGAAATTCTTTTTTTGTGACTCTCAGCACTGGCCGAATGTATTCAAGCCATTCGATGCCATGACCGTGGAGTTCGCTGTAAAATGTCTTTCCCAGTATAATTCCAGACACTATGTAATTCCTCCTGCAAATGGAGTGGATTTTAAAATTCATAACGGGTACTGCTACATGAGTCCTGTGGCTGTGGATCCTGAGCTTATTGAAGGTCGTGTTCCTGAATTTATGGAGCGAGCAGGCTATTATTTCCAAAACTGGAACGAACTATTAGATAACTGGCATAAAAAAGTAAAACGCGTCATCGACGACATGGAGGCGATACATTTTGAGCCCTTACCTGATCGCGTAGATTTACAGTGGATAAAAGATGGTGTTGGCCTAGACCCCACTTTTCAGTTAATTAATAATTACAATAAGCTGATTTCACTTTGTTACGAAACCTGGCAGTACCACTTTGAATTTTTGAATTTAGGTTATGCGGCTTACTTGGATTTCTTTGGTTTCTGTAAGGAGGTGTTTCCTGGAATTCCCGATTTATCTGTGGCCAAGATGGTTCAGGGTATCGATGTGGATTTATTCCGGCCGGATGATGAGTTGAAAAAACTGGCAAAACTTGCTGTCACTTTAAATTTAACAGATTGTTTCGATAAGAAGGACGTGCAGGAAGCTTTACACTGCATCTCATTAGCGGAAAATGGGGGTGAGTGGTTACAGGCATGGGAAAAGGCGAAACATCCGTGGTTTAATTATACCTCGGGTAATGGGTTTTACTCTTCCGATAAATACTGGATCGAGCACTTAGATATTCCTTATGGGTATTTAAAAAATTACGTAGAAAAACTACAGCGAGGAGAAGAGATAGACCGGCCTACAGAAGCATTAGAGGCCGAACGCGACCGTATCACTACTGAGTATGCAGCGTCCTTGGATGAAGAAGCCCGGGCTATTTTTGAAGGCAAGCTAGGTCTGGCACGCGTAGTGTTTCCTTATGTAGAGAATCATAACTTTTATATCGAGCACTGGGCGATGGGGGTATTCTGGAGAAAAACCCGCGAACTCAGTCGCATGCTCAAAGAGCAAGGTTTCTGGCATCAGGAATCCGATATGTACTATTTCCGTAGAGAGGAAATCCTTCAGGTATTATTTGATTATGGCAATAGCTGGGCGGTAGGTGTTCCTTCCGTTGGGCCGGCAGTCTTGCAGGATGAGATTAACCGCAGAAAGAAAATTGTAGATGCTTTGGCTACAGCACCACCGCAGCCAGCCTTTAATAATCCTCCTAAAGTGGTCACCGAACCATTTACTATTATGCTTTGGGGGATCACTACTGAAGCTGTGGAGTCATGGCTAGGAGGAGATGAAAAATCTGGGCATATGAAGGGCATGGCTGCTTCCCCAGGATTGGTGGAAGGATATGCCCGCATCATCAACGATGCTTCTGAATTAGACCAGCTTCAGCAGGGAGAGATTCTCGTGACGCGTGTGACAGCGCCGAGTTGGGCCCCAGTGTTTAACAAGATCGTGGCTACTGTTACAGATATCGGCGGAATGATGTCCCATGCAGCGATTGTGTGTAGAGAGTACGGTCTGCCAGCGGTGACAGGAACAGGTTCGGCTTCTACCCAAATCAAAACGGGTATGAAAATCCGGGTTGACGGAGGTAAAGGTACAGTGGAGATTTTGGAGGAATTAGTAGAAGCATGATGCTACACGCCTTACATCGTCCTGCATACGAGGCTATTTTCCGAGCGGCAGATAAGTATATGCGCGTGCGTAAAAACGATGTGCATATACCGCTCTCCTATCGCTTCGCTTTAGAGCTTTTGGAACATTATCCAGAAGTGGACCAGGCAGTGGTTGCAGCGGCCATTATTCTCCATGATATCGGCTGGTATGCCATCGATGAAGAGGAAATCTTCGAAAAGGGATTTAGTGGGACTGATATCCTCACCTCGGATGTGCGCTTCCTGCATGAGTCTGAAGGAGTGAAATATGCCAAACCTTTATTGGCAAGTTTGGGCTACGATAAGGAATTCATTGAAAAGGTCTGCACCATCATCGATGGGCATGATACGCGCAAGTTTGCCAAATCCAAAGAGGATGAAATCGTTCGAGATGCCGATAAGTTATGGAGGTTCGCAGTCACTGGAGTAAGCGTGGCTTGCGATTGGTTTAAGATGACCCCGGTACAGTATGCTCAGCGTTTAGAAGATACGAATTTAGAGCAGCTGCACCTACCGGAATCTTTGGCGATAGCCAAAAGAGAATTAACTGCCACAAGAGCTCTGTTGCTCGCACATGTATTGTAAGACATGAAAAATTATATCAACGGTGAATGGATAGCCTTCAGTCAAGAGGAAATGGACGTACTCAATCCGGTTGACGGCAGTTTACTGGATAGCGTATGCCGATCTGGATTGGAGGATGTGGAGGCTGCGGTGAATGCAGCTGCCCTAGCCTTTGAAACTTGGAAAAAGACACCCATGCAAGAGCGGGTGCAACTTCAAAAGAAATTGGCTGCCTCCATCCGTAAGCACAGTGCATCTATCGGGCGAAAACTTTCTCTAGAGTTAGGCAGGCCCTTAACGGCCTGCGTGCACGAAGTCAATCGGAGTGCAGAGCTTTTAGATTATTATGCTGAAGAGGCACTACGCATGAAGGGTTATTTTCCCTTGACGAATGTGGAAGGAGAGAAAGTGCTGGTCACCAGAGAGCCTTTAGGTGTGGTAGTTTCGATTACTCCTTTTAATTACCCCATTACCCTGCTGACATTTAAAATGGGCGCGGCCTTAGTCATGGGATGCACTCTGGTGAGTAAGCCATCAGAGGATACTCCGCTGAGCACTTTGGCTTTAGCCACCTGCTTCGAGGAGGCAGGATATCCCAAAGGGGTTTTTAATGTTCTGACTGGCTATGGGAAAGAAATCGGCGATGCTTTAGTCTCTCATCCACAGGTAGCGAAAATCGCTTTCACAGGCGGCACTTCCACGGGCGCACATATCGCGGGAGTAGCGGCTAAAACACATAAAAGAATCACCTTAGAGCTTGGTGGTCAGTCCCCGGCTATTCTTTGTGCAGATGCTGATTTGGACATGGCCGTTCCGGCAATTGTGAAGCATGGCTTTGCGAACACGGGGCAGTTTTGTTATCGGGTGAACCGTGTTTATGTACACGAAAGTCTTTATGAGGCATGCTGCCAAAAATTGAAGGAAGCGACAGAAAAGCTGACGTTAGGTGCTGGGATCGAGGACAACTGTGATTTAGGGCCCATGGTCAATGAGAAAATCTATGCGAATGCTTTCCAGCAGATTGTAGATGCTCGGAACAAAGGCGCTCGGGTTCTAACGGGAGGGAAACGTAGAAAAGGAGAAAACTATGACAGAGGTTATTTCCTAGAGCCTACGCTTATAGCTGAGGCAAGTGCTGAGATGAAAATCATGCGCGAAGAAACCTTCGGACCCGTGATCGGTTTAGCTAGCTTTTCGGATGAGGCAGTAGCGTTACGAGAAGCGAATGCTTCACCGTATGGATTAGCGGCTTATGTTTTCAGCCATAACATCGGCAGAGGACTACGGATTGCAGAGCAGCTACAGGCGGGTTCTGTTTGGGTAAATAACATCCAACGTTCCTATCATTCGGTGCCTTTTGGAGGCATGAGGCAGAGTGGAATCGGGCGGGAAAAAGGTATTCACGGCTTGGAAGCCTATACCGAATTGAAAACCATTTACCTGAATTACTGACATGGAAATTCTTCAAGAAAATCATGTCGCCATTTGGGAAGACGCCAAGAAATTTCTGACCATCCGGGATAACGATGTGCATACACTTCATTCTTACCAATTGGTGAAATTACTCCTTGATTGGAATGCCGATGCTGATAAAGAAGTGTGCCTGTTAGCAATGATGCTGCACGATACCGGATGGAGCAAAATTCCGGAAGACAAAATATTAAAGGCCTTTGGTCCCAATAATCAATATCCGGAACTGACCCGTGCGCATGAAGTATATGGAATGGAAATAGCCTCAGGCTCTTGGAAAAACATGGTTACTCTGCGGGATTCATTGCCCAAGTGACAGCCATTATTGATGGGCATGACACCACTGCGGAAGCTAGGTCTTTGGAAGATTCCATTGTGAAGGATGCCGATAAATTGTGGAGGTATACCCCTCACGGTGTCACTACCATCGGTAAGTGGTTTGAAATTGGGAAAACAGAAGTCTTGGACATTTTGGATGGGCATGTCTTACCTAAATTACTTACCAAAGAAGGGAAATGGCTGGCCAAGTCTTTCTTGGAAGTAGCCTACACGGAACTGAATGCAGCTACATTAATCAAGCAGTAATGGATTTAAATTTTAAAGGAAAAACGGTCATTATCACAGGAGCGGCTATCGGTCTGGGCAAAGCCTTTGCGGAAGCCTTTGTTCAAAAAGGAGCTCAGGTGGCCATTTGTGATATCAATTTACAGGCAGCCCAAGAAACTGCTCTGGAATTAGGGCCGTCGGCTGTAGCCTATGCTATGGATGTAGGAAATGCCATTCAGGTAGAAGAGGTGGTGGCCACCATCCACCAGAGTTTTGGCTCCATAGATGTGCTGATAAATAATGCAGCGATGTATGGCAACTTAAGCCGTGCTCCATTTTATGAAATTTCAGAAAAGGAATGGGACGTAGTGATGCAGGTGAACATTAAGGGACCTTGGTTACTGGCGAAGGCCTGCTTCCCCTACATGAAGGATAAAGGAGGCAAAATCGTTAATATCAGTTCTGCCACCTTTATGTCAGGTTCACCTAATTGGTCCCATTATGTGAGTTCCAAAGGAGCAGTTATCGGGCTTACCCGAACGCTTGCCAAAGAATGCGGACCATTCAATATCAATGTCAATGCAGTAGCACCAGGGTTCACGCTAACAGAGGCCAGTCTTTCCATCATGGAAAATGCCGCTACGTACGGAGTGGATAGGGGGAGCATTAAAAGAAGCTCGAGCTCAGAAGATATAGTGGGTACCGTGCTTTACCTAAGCAGTGCCTTATCTGATTACGTAACAGGCCAAACTATCGTCGTAGACGGAGGAAAACAATTCATTTAACACTAAAAATCATTGCCACATGGAAACCATCTCCAAACAGAAGTTCCAGTTTAACCCCTATAGCCCGGTTATGGACGCCGATCCTTTTCCATTTTATAAAACACTGAGGGACCAGTATCCTTGTTTCTGGTCAGAAGATGTGAACATGTGGATTTTATCGCGCTACGATGATATCAAGCGTGCGGGTACGGAGTGGGAAACCTTTTCTTCGAGCGAAGGCAATCTGGTGGATGAGCTTCCGGGCAGGTCCGGTTCAACTCTAGGTACTACTGACCCACCACGTCATGATCGCTTACGGAAGCTTATACAATCTGCTTTTGCCAAAAATAATTTGATGCACCTGATGGAGCCCACCCGAGTGCTTGTAAAAGAGGTACTTGATAAAGTGCTTGAAATGGGGTCATTCGATTTTGTGCAAGACTTTTCCAGTCAAATTACGGTGGGTACCTTATTTGCCATGATGGGCTTACCGGATGAAGACCATCATGAAGTAAGGCGAAATGTGATTTTATCCATTCAGTCTGATCAGGAGACCAGGCAGAAAGGTCCCGAGCACATCGCTGGTTTTAAGTTTTTAACCAGCTACGTAGAGGATATCGTGCGTCAGCGTCGAGCGGAGCCTAAAGATGACTTAATATCTCGGTTAATTTTAGCGGAGATCGATGGCGATCATTTAGAAGAAGCAGAAATCATCATGACCTCTGCCACGATTATATTGGCGGGTGTGGAATCGCTTTCCAGTTTCTTGTCCATGATGGCCTACAACATGGCAACCTTCCCGGATGCACGTAGGAGAATCGCCGCTGATGTGAGCTTGATGCCAAAAGCTATCGAGGAAACACTACGTTTTAATACGTCTGCACAGCGTTTCAAACGTGTCCTGACACGAGATTTAGAGCTGCATGGTCAGCAGATGAAAAAAGGGGATTTTGTGATGCTTTGTTACGGGTCTGCCAATAGAGACGAGCGTTTCTTCAGAAATCCCGACGTGTATGATCTGGAAAGAAATACAAGAGGCATTTGGGATTCGGAGGTGGCGTGCATCTGTGCTTAGGAAATATGTTCGCCCGGATGATTACCACGATTGCGATGGGTGAGTTTTTCACCAAAATACCTGAATACTATATCAGTGTGGAAGAGTTGGATTGGAATCCATCTACCACCTTCCGCTCACCGGTCAAATTACCTTTGACCATTGGAAAATAAACACATTTAAATTTTATCAATATGCCACAGATTACTTACATCGATTCAGACGGAAACAAGCACCAAGTAGAACTGCCTTTGGGCGCTACGATTATGGAAGGTGCGGTTCAAAACGACATTAAAGGAATAATCGCCGAGTGCGGAGGTTCCTGTATGTGTGCCACTTGTCATTGCTACATCGGCGAGAAATACCTTGACAAACTCCCCGAAATGGAGGAGGAAGAAGATGAAATGTTGGAGGGAGCGGTAGCTCCAAGAACGGAAAGAAGCCGCTTGGGCTGTCAGGTTCGCATCAGCAATGCCTTAGATGGTCTGGTCGTAGAAATTCCGCAAGAACAATAAGCACATCAGTGGAGGTAGTAAGTAAATGCTTCTGCCTCTGCTAGTCCCCAACATACCACCCAATTCCAACCCCATGAAGAAAAATGTCATCATTATCGGTGCCGGCCACGCGGGCATTCAGGCTGCTGCTTCCCTACGCGAAGAGGGTTTTGAAGGGTCTATCTGTATTTTTTCAGAAGATGCGGATTTTCCCTATCAGAAACCACCACTCTCTAAAGGCTATTTGGATGGATCCCAGCAAAAGAACAGCATCATGTTTCGCTCTGAAGCTTGGTATGAAAACAATCAGGTGGAGTTGAAATTGGGTGAGCTTGTGGTAAAAGTAGATATTTCACAAAAGACAGTGCATGCAACTTCTGGGGAATATGCATTTGATTTCTTGGTGTTTGCTACGGGTGCATACAACAGAGAATTGCCAATTCCTATCAAGGGGACAGACCAACCGCTTTACCTGCGGACCATGAAAGATGCTGATTGCCTGAAAGAAGCACTTGACCAAGAAGGTGTACAGGATATTTTGGTGATTGGAGGAGGTTTTATCGGTTTGGAAGTCGCAGCCTATGCGGCCAAATCTGGGAAAAAAGTAACCGTAGTGGAATACCAGCCTCGCCTGATGCAGCGGGTACTTCCGCCCATGTTAAGTGAGCATTTTGCAGCCAAACACCAAGCCTATGGAGTGGATCTTCGGATGGGGGTTGGGGTGCAAGACCTGACCCAGGATTCCAAATGGCTAGCTTCTTTGAGCACAGGAGAATCAGTTACCGCAGACCAAGTTATTGTAGGAATCGGGGTTTTACCCTCACAGGTACTTGCACAAGAAGCAGGTATTCGATGCAGCAATGGCATAGAGGTCAATGCATACTGTGAAACGTCTGTGGCTGGAATTTATGCCATCGGAGATTGTGCTTTGCATCCCAATCCTTTTGCCAAGGGACAGATGGTTCGCTTGGAGTCTGTACAAAATGCTGTAGATCAGGCAAAAGTCATTGCTTCTACCATTTGTGGGAAACCTTCAAGCTACCATCAGTGCCTTGGTTTTGGACGCACCAATATAACCTCAAATTACAAATGGCCGGTTTATCCGAAGGCTATGACCAATTCATCGTCCGAGGAGATGTGAAAGGGGATAAGTTTTCGGTCTTCTATTTCAAGAATCAACAATTGATAGCAGTAGACTCTATCAACAAACCCGCAGACCATTTGCAGGCCAGAAAATGGATTCAGACTTCTTACACGCCCGACCTTGAAAAACTGGCGGACGATTCCATTAAATTAAATGAGTGTTGATATGCAGGCGATTCAGTTAGGGGACACCACTATTCATTTCGCTTTCAATAAAGGAGATAAAGACCTGACCTTGGTGTTTATCAATTCCTTGGGTACGGACTTCCGTATTTGGGATGCCGTGATTGATGGCTTAGGCACCGAATTTGGCACACTTAGATTTGACAAAAGAGGCCATGGACTTAGCAGTTTGGGAGCTGTTGAAAAAGGCAGTATTTCTACCTATGCAACTGATGCGATGGGCCTGTGTGAAGCCTTGGGTTTGCATAAAATAGTCCTAGTTGGCTTGTCTATTGGGGGTTTGATTAGCTTGGATATTTACCAGCGTTACTCCGAAAGAATTGCAGGAATTGTCTTTATGGACACTGCTCCAAAAATTGGAACTGCGGAAGCTTGGAACAATCGCATACAAGCCATTTCCACGAAAGGAATGCAAGCGGTAGCTTCTTCGATATTAACTAACTGGTTTTCAATAAGTTTTCAGGAGCAACAGCCAGCAGCATTTGCTTTGTACCAAGCCATGTTAGAACGAGCGGATGTTTTGGGGTATATGATTGCCTGTGAAGCAATTCGGGACGCAGATTATACTGAAACCGCTCAAGCTATTACTATTCCGGTCATCTGTATGGTAGGCGAAGAGGATAAGTCCACTCCTGTTGCATTGGTTCAAGCCTTTGCCCAATTGATGAACTGCTCCTTAATTTCAATTCCCAATTCAGGTCATTTGCCTTGCGTGGATAGCCCCGAGCGTACTACAGCAATTTTACATGATTTTATTTCAGCATTATGAATTCAACAGATAAGCACCAAGAGGGCATGCAAACCCGCAAATCAGTATTGGGCGAAGTCCATGTTGCCAAAGCGGAAGCTGCAAAGACTTCCTTTGATGAAGGTTTCCAGCGATTTATCACAGAATCCGCTTGGGGTACGGTCTGGTCTTCTGAGCACTTGACCAAGCGGGAACGCAGCATGATAACCATAGCCCTATTGGCAGGTCTTGGACATGAGGAGGAATTGATTCTGCATTTCAAAGCAACCCAGCAAACGGGAGCAAGTCTGGAAGATATCCGAGAAGTATTGATGCATGTAGCCATTTATGCGGGTGTGCCAGCCGCCAATACTGCCTTTCGAATAGCCAAACAAGTCTTTAACCTTTAACAGCACGCATATGGATACTACTCAAAACCAACGTGATTGGACTAGCCATCCGCCCTGATAGCTCCGGCCTATAAATCCACCATTTTCAGAGGACCTTCTCAAAACCTGATTACCGTACCCGAATCGATGAAACCGAGTTCCGGCCCCATCTTCGATTTGGAGTCTGTGGCTCCTCTCGATCATGACTTGACCAAGAATGGCATCAAAAACGGTGAGCCACTTGGAGAGCGGATTGTCGTCAGTGGAAGGGTTTTAAATGAAAACGGCCAGCCCATAAAAAATACGCTTATCGAAGTATGGCAGGCGAACGCTGCTGGAAGGTATGTGCATAAGCGTGACCAGCATGATGCGCCATTAGATCCTAATTTTTTCGGAGCAGGTAGATGTGTGACGAATGAAGAAGGCATTTTTAAGTTTTACACCATCAAGCCAGGTGCCTACCCTTGGGGAAATCATCCCAACGCCTGGAGACCTAACCACATCCATTTCAGTGTATTCGGACCCAATATCGGTACGCGCTTAGTAACTCAGATGTATTTTCCCGGAGACCCCTTGTTGGATTACGATCCCATTTACCTGGCTGTTCCCGAAAAAGCACGTCAGCGTTTGATTTCAACATTTGACCTAAGCTTGACCGAAGAAGGTTTTGCCTTGGGTTACCAATTTGACATCGTGTTAAGAGGCCATCATTCAACCCCTTTTGAAAATGAATAAGCTAGGACAAACCCCATCACAGACGGTAGGGCCCTATTTTGCCTATGGTCTGACACCGGAGCAATACAAATTTGACCATAAAAGTTTGGCTACTCCCGTGTTATTGGATGCCAACAAGAATACACAGGATTTAATTATTCTCCGTGGTAAAGTCTACGACTTACATGGGGAGGCCGTGGATGATGCGATGATTGAAATCTGGCAAGTGGACCAGAAAGGTGAATTCCAAACAAAACCACACCAAGGCTTTTTCTCCATTGGAAGGATGGGGACAGGTACCATAGAAGGAAATTGGTTTGAATTTACCACTTGCATTCCGGCAGCGGAAAAGCCTGGTCAGGCACCTACTATTCACATGATTGTCTTTATGCGAGGGCTGTTGAGTCATGTGTATACCCGTGTGTATTTCGAGGAGTTCAAAGAACTCAATCAAGAAGACCCTTATTTGAAGTTGGTGGCAGAAGAAAGAAGAAACACTTTGATTACCAAAAAGGTACAGGATAGCCCTGTCAAGATATATGAGTTCAATCTTCACATGCAGGGAGAAAAAGAAACGGTGTTTTTTGATTATTGATATGCAAGCAAAGATACAAACATTGCAAGAGGCCATTGCCACCCATCTGTTTGATGGGGCAACGGTGGCTATGGAGGGATTTACCCACCTGATTCCCTTTGCCGCAGGCCATGAGATTATCCGTCAGGGATTCAAAAACTTGGAATTGGTTCGGATGACTCCGGATATGATTTATGACCAATTAATTGGGGCAGGATGTGTTCGTAAATTAAGATTCTCCTGGGGAGGAAACCCGGGGGTGGGATCTTTGTACCGCTTGCGGGAAGCTATTGAAAAAGGCTATCCACAACCCTTGGAAGTCGATGAACATTCTCATGCGGCCATGGCAGCAGCTTATGCAGCCGGAGCATCAGGTATGCCATGTGCCATTTTCAAAGGTTATTATGGGGCAGATTTGGAGAAAGTCAATCCTTCCATCAAGACACTTGCCTGTCCATTTACTGGAGAACGATTGGTAGCAGTACCGGCCATTCGACCTGATGTTACCATCATCCATGCCCAAAAAGCCTCCAAAAAAGGGGACGTTTCCTTGGAAGGAATTGTGGGTGTGCAAAAGGAGGCTGTCCTTGCTGCCAAAGCTGCCATCGTCACTGTGGAGGAAATTGTGGATGAGTTACAGCCTTCAAGCCCGAATGCCGTGATTTTACCTTCCTGGACAGTCAGTGCGGTGGTACATGTACCCGGTGGTGCCAAACCTAGTTATGCGCACGGATATTATAGCCGAGACAATAAAGCGTACATCGCTTGGGAAGCGATTTCTAAGGACCGAGAAAAATTTAATGAGTGGCTACAGGAGTTAAAATCAACAGACTATGCAGTATAATTCAACAGAATTGATGACCGTGGTGGCATCCCGGATTTTAAAGAATTCCGATGTATGCTTTGTTGGAATTGGGCTTCCTTCAGCGGCCTGTAATTTGGCGAGGCTTACCCACGCACCAGATATCACCTTGATTTACGAATCCGGTACTATTCAAACCAAACCGGATGTGTTGCCGCTTTCCATCGGCGACGGGGAACTGTGTGAGACAGCCCTGACTACCGTATCTGTTCCCGAGATGTTTAGCTATTGGTTGCAGGGAGGAAGGATTACCGTAGGATTCCTAGGAGGGGCTCAAATTGATAAGTTTGGTAATATCAATACCACCGTGGTAGGGGATTATCACAAACCCAAGGTTCGCCTTCCCGGTGGAGGGGGGGCTCCGGAAATTGCTGCATTTTGTCATACGATTTATGTGATTATGAAGCAATCTCCTCGTGCTTTTGTGGACAAAGTGGATTTCATCACCTCTTTTGGCCATGGAGATGGTCCCGGTCAGCGAAAGGCGATGGGACTTAACACAAGTGGCCCATCCAAAATCATTACCGACTTGTGCATTATGGAGACAGAAGAGGCGACGGGTGAATTTATTGTCACATCCATACACCCGGGAGTAGCTAGGGAAACTATCCAAGAAAATACTGGGTGGAAGATTCGATTTGCGGGAGAAGTAGCCACTACCGATGCCCCGACACTTCAAGAACTGGAGGCATTGAGAGTATTGAACGAAAAAACCAAAATGGCCCATCAGGCTAAAATACCATGCAGGAAGTTTTTATTTGCGCGTTTAAGCGCAGTCCCATCGGACGCTATGGGGGGAGTTTGTCAGGGGTAAGGCCGGATGATTTGGCGGCAGCAGTTATTAAAGGTACACTAGCTACCCTTTCCCATGTGGACACAGAAGCAATTGACGATGTGATTTTCGGATGTGCCAATCAGGCCGGTGAAGATAATCGTAGTGTGGCCCGCATGGCCTCTTTGTTGGCTGGATTGCCGACCTCCATTCCTGGAGGAACAGTCAATAGGCTTTGCGGTTCTGGAATGGATGCCGTCCTTACAGCCTCCCGCATGATTAAGTCTGGTGATGCTGATTTAATTTTGGCAGGAGGGGTAGAAAGCATGTCACGGGCACCATTTATCATCCCGAAAGCGGATGCAGCTTTTTCCCGAAAAATGAGTATTGAAGATAGTACCTTGGGGTATCGCTTTATCAACCTGTGTTGGATTCCTTGTATGGTTCGGATAGCATGCCGGAGACGGCGGAAAATGTGGCCGAAATGTATCATATCAAGCGGGAAGACCAAGACCGTTTTGCGTTTGCTTCTCAGGAAAAATGTGCTGCTGCCCAGCAATCGGGAAGGTTTGCTCAGGAGATTCTCCCCATGGAAGTGAAGGTGGGGAAAAATAAGGTGCTTTTTGACCAAGACGAGCACCCACGAGCAGGGACAAGTTTGGAAAAATTGGGTACGCTTCCGGTGCTTTTTAGGAAAAATGGAACAGTAACCGCTGGTAATGCCTCTGGAATCAATGATGGTGCTGCCTGTCTGGTGTTGGCATCTGAAAAAGCCATAAAAAAGTATCAACTGGAGCCCATTGTCCGGGTAATTACGGGTGCTGTAGCA
Organism: Nitritalea halalkaliphila LW7; assembly: GCF_000265075.1. Classification (GTDB taxonomy): domain Bacteria; phylum Bacteroidota; class Bacteroidia; order Cytophagales; family Cyclobacteriaceae; genus Nitritalea; species Nitritalea halalkaliphila. The sequence goes on from NZ_AJYA01000030.1 coordinate 31,676, forward strand.
GGGGTTCCTCCAAGAATTATGGGTATAGGACCTGTACCTGCTACACAAAAACTGTGGGCAAGAACAGGGCTTTCGGATAAAGATTTTGATTTGTATGAATTCAATGAGGCTTTCGCTGCACAGGCTTTGGCATGTTTGCAGGAATTAGGGATTGCCTACGATGACCCTCGAGTAAATGTGAACGGTGGAGCGATCGCTCTTGGGCACCCACTGGGCATGTCGGGAGCTCGGATTACGGGTACTTTGGCACTCGAAATGCAGGCCAGAAAAGCCAAAAGAGGCTTGGCTACTATGTGTATAGGAGTAGGGCAGGGTATCAGTATTGCATTGGAATTGGTTTGACTTATTGGGGAGCCGAATGTGAATGTCTCTGTGGCAGGATGATTTACAGGTCCCATGGACTATAGCTCCCTTCTTTTTACTTAACTTGAAGGCATGATTGACCGAAAGATTTTCAGCACTTACTGGGGGTACCCTCAGGTGAACGCACATGTTAGTGATGTAAGTTTTCTTCACGCGCTTTTGAGATACGAATCATGTCTAGCTTCCTGTCAATCCAGTTTAGGGATTATTCCAAACGAGGCTGCCCAAGCCATCCAGGAGGCTGTGAATCGAGTGAGGGTAGATGAGGGCTTGATTCAACAGGTGGATACTTCCACGGCGGAAAACGGAATTCCTACCATCGCAGTAGTTGAGGCCATAAAAGAGCAGCTGGACCAAAGCTATCATCCATTTTTACATGTAGGGGTCACTTCTCAAGATTTGATTGATACTGCGCACATCCTTGTACTGCAGCAACTGACCAAAGACTTTCAGCAGCTATTTTCTGGAAATTTTCAATCCTTGGTAAGGTCTTGGTTGAAGCAAAGTGATTGGGTATGTATGGCACGAACCCGACAGCAACAGGCATTGCCGGTAACTTTTGGATATAAACTCTACCATTGGTTTACGCCATTAATGGATAGTTTGGCTATGCTCGGACAACTCCGGTTTCCAGTTTCTCTGGGTGGACCTGTGGGGGATATGCGGGCATTTGGTGCGCAAGGAAAAGAGCTGATAGCAAAATTGGCAGAAGCCCTCGGTTTGGATGATTTTGGCACCGTTTGGCATCAAAACAGGCAGCCGGTTTTTACCATCATCAATGCCTATGAACTCGTTTTGATGCAATTGAGGAAAATCCTTCAGGATTGGATTTTCTTAGCTAACTCAGAGATTGGGGAGCTTCGTTTGTTGTCCAAAGGCAAGAGCTCGGCCATGGCCCATAAAAACAATCCCGTGCAGCTCGAGCAGGCGATGGTATTGGTCAGTATTGCTTTAGACAGCATTCAAAACCTTAAAAGCCATGCAGTCTTTACATCTGAGCGGGATGGGGTGAGTTGGACTTTGGAATGGTATTATTTATTTGCCTTGGATAGTCAGCTTCAATTGGCAGCGCATGGCTTTTTAAAAACGATGCATGTGATGGATTGGCAAAAAGAAGCCATGGAAAAGCATGCCTCTCCATTTCAGCATCAGGTGCAGGATGCAGCTTTAAGCGAGGGCTTTAGAAAAGCGTTGGAGAAGTTACTATTATCCAGAGAGAACTGATTTTCTACTGCTGGTTTTTTGGGTTTTTTTAAGCTAGTAACAGGTAATTTCTATTTCCCCACCTCCCCGTACAGACGTACCAGTTTTTCTGTATCTGCGATATTCTTGTTGAGGACTTTTGGAAGTAGAAAGAAGCTAAGGAATAATAGCGCCATAACAGCGACGACCAAACCTAAATACAGCTGCCCAAAAATAGTATCAATTATAGACTCCGACTGGTTCAGGAATATGCGGCCTTGTAGGCAGATTTGTATGCCTAAGTTGAAATAGACAAATAAGGTATTCTGCGCCTTGTAGGAAGCATATCCCTTATATCGGGAATGGTATTTCATGTAAATGAAAAACATAGCAACCAAAGGGATGACCAAAGCCACAATCATGAGGATATACCAAGTTTTCAGGTCTGGGACCAAAAGGGAAACTTGGTACATGGCTACCGCAATACCAACGGGGATGATGATTTTCTTACTGCTAAAGGTGGCTTTGATTTCCTCCCAGTAATAGCGGGTAAATTTTTTTTCTATCATCTTGAGGTAGGACTCCTCCAAACTCGAAAAGCCGAATATCCCAAAGGATGCATGCACTTTGGTAAAGGCAGCTTCTAAGCTGAGTTTGGGGTCTTGTGTCATCAGCTCTTCCACCTTACAAGCCACATGGTCCAAAATCTCGTATTGCACATCGATATAGGGATACCCTTTGCGAGAGATCATCTTTTTGAGTTGCTCGATTTGGTCTTTACTTAGTTTCATACAAGCAAGGCTTAAGTTTGGTTTGATAGACTTTTAAGAGTGCTCTGTTTGCTAGGAGTAACATAAATAACATGGCTGTAGTGGTAGCAGGGTTTGTGGTAAGGACATTGAAAACGCTTTCAAAATCGTTTAACTGCTTGATAGTAAAAAGAAAAATCCCCCATCCAAATAGGTGGGCAGTAATCAGTACATTGAATGCGTCTCTTCTGCTACTGTATAGTCCTTTTCCTTTCAGTTCAGGAGTCCTCTCTCCAAAGGTATCTTTCGTATGGTATATCCATGCATTAAAAAGAATAGGGAGTATGACCAAAAGTAGACAGAACGGGATGATAATGAAATCTTGATTTAAATAGGTGTAACAGATTGCTATAGACAGTCCGAAAAGTAAAAGTATGCTCAAGAGGTTGGTTTGCTTTAAAGAAAAAGTACTCTTGAGAAAACAAGAAGCAAACACTAAACTAAGCGCATTCTCATGTTTAAATCTGATTTTGAACAGCTTCCATCCGGTCCAGTTTTCTTTTTCTTTTACCCAAAAGGTATGGACATCCTCAGTTCCTGATGCTTCATAGGCGCATAGGATATGATCCAGCATTTCAATATACAATTCCTCGCTATGGATCGGGAGTTGGGTTGTTTTTTCTTCTAAGTATTGAATGTCTTTCGGAGATATTTTCATTACCATCAATTTTTAAATTTTAGACTGTATCTCTTGATAAATCTGCTCTGTTTTGGCCTTGTCTTTATAGTTGATGATCGTGGTTTCCCCAGACCTGCTGATGATAACGAGAAAGGGCCCCGACGAAGCGTGCACGAGTAAGTGGGCTTTGCCAATATCTTCTACACGGAAAGTTCCTTTTTTGATTTGGCCCAGGCCCAAGCCATTGGTACGTGCTAGTACTCTTGGAATCCGATCTGTTAAGGCGATAGAATCAATTTCTGAGAATTTTAACTCTGTGCCATAAGAACCGGAAAAGGCAACTGATTCCTGCTTCATCTCATGTTTGGCGGGAATGATGCCATAGATTACGCTAAGCAAAGCTCCTATTAAGATGAGAGCGGTAAACAGAACTTTAAACTTGGAATTAACAAACTTCTCTTGGTTATGATCAAATTGCCTTCCTTTTACCACCATGATGATGGCTCCTAGTACAATGACTACCGGAGCAAAATAGTCCGATAAGGTTGGTTGATTAATTGCTTTCAATAAAATATGACCTACTACCACTAAAAAGCCCATAGCCAGAAAAGTATTGCGCATAAAGGTCGATAAGCCCTCTATATCTATATTTTCCTGTTGACGCTTGGACATGGTATTGTATCCCGAAATTAACTTAGGGAAGGCCTTCACCAAAAAACCGAAGCTGATTAACATTATTCCAATTAGTGTGATCATTGGCTTCTTTTATTCTTAGGTTTTAATCAATTTTAGCGTTTTCAAATTGATAGAGGTGAAAGTCACCCAACAGAAGGCCAGTAAAAGCATGCTCAATGAGAGCAAAAGATAGGGAGTTATAGAAGCGTACGAAGTGTTTTCTAAGAGTTTTGGGAGTAGCTGGGCTAATAAATTGGTGATCCCAAAGATGAAAACATGAGAACCAAAGAAATGATGGGCCAAGATATATCTTGGTTTATGAGCGTCGCGAGCTAAAGACCAGCTAAATCCATATTTGGTTTTATTAAAATAAATGGAAAAGCCTACCAAAGAAAAAAGTACAAAGACAGAGACGAGGTATGTACCTTCTGGGCCAGTCAAAAGAAAAACAGGAATAAATAGTAGACCCACGAACAATAGTGTGCCTAGTTCTTTCCAGCCTAAGGTCCAGATTTTGTAGCTTGAGCGGGCGGTGCGTAAAAACTCCTTCCAAGCTGATTTTTCTAATGCTTTTTCCATGTCCTTGATAACGGACCAGGAAAAAGTATCGTCCAGTTCTTCTTTCTTTTGTAAAAACGCTTCTTCTGGAAGTTGTTCCAAAGCGGTGATGTAATGGTCTAATAACTCATCATAGATTTCTTGATACGCAATCAAGCAACGATCGAGTCGGGTTTTGATGGTTTGGATTTCGGTTTCGGATAGCGTTCTCATGGATTTTCAGAATAGTTTTTTAAGTGGTTTAGGCAAATTCTTTAGAATGCTTTGTTGTTGGATTTATTCATGAGTTATTTCCAAGGGTTTGTGCTTAATTGTGCTGTAAATTAATAGGGCTATAGATAGGACAATAACAGCATAACCGATGATCAGTACCTGACTAGGCTGTTGGTAACCATGGTGGCTGAGCAAAACCGATGGGATTAGCAAAGCAAAGTTCAGTACATTGAAGTAGAACAAATGCTTCTTGAACGCTGCTTCATGAATTGCCTTTTTCGTTTTGCTTTGCTCGGACAAAAAAGGGATGTTTTGTGAGGCATAAGCTCCTAAAGCAAGTAATACAAAAACCGTCAGAAGCGTAAGATTTACAAAGGAATGAAAGCCCATGAAGCTATACAGGCTGTAATTCAACGCCAAAAGCAAGGCAAGAATAGCCATTGTTAATTTGTTGAAAATCTGGAATGATATTTTTGTAAGTAATAGCTTGTCTAAATCTCTTGTTGCTAGTGTCAATTGTTGCTTTTCCATTTGACGAATGGTGGACCAGTTAAAAGCATGGTCCAACGCTTCCTTCCTGTGTGGGAATTCCTCCTCAGAAGCGTGTTCCAATTCCGAAACATAATGGTCAAACAGCTCATTATAGACTTCCTGATAGCTAATCTGGCAACGATCGAGTCGAGCTTTGATGGTTTGGAGTTCAATATCAGACAGGTTTCTTATCATTGGAGTCTGGGTTTGATGCGGTCCTTTGAAACTTCAAAGCTTGCTATTTGAAATAAAACCAGAAGCCCTGTTAACAAGCAAATGCTGTAAATATATGGAGGGTTGAAAAGGAAGCTATTCCCCGTTCCCTCTATGTCTCCCAAATAGATAAATAGGAGTGGAAAAAATAAAAGTAAATATATAGTCCCAGGTAGAAAGCCCAGACCTCTAAGAGAACGAGATTGGATTCTTGCCAGAGTAGGCTTATCGTCAACCAGTCTGTAATGATGTTTTGTTTTCCTCTTTGGATAGGAGTATTGGAGCATGTAAGTTTCTATTGCCATCAATCCCAAAACAAAAGCATTTAAAATATGGACCAAAGACTTGGCGTTTGAAAAGAAATAAGGAAAGCTAAGCCCAACCCCTACTATGAAAACAGTAATTGGAAGCCTTCTCCAAGCAAACATCTCTATCAGCTTCTTTTTAAGAAGGTCAGGGTATTCATTTCTTAACTGATTGATGTAGCTGTCAGCAATTTCTTTACAGTAGGAATTAGTGAAAGTCTGATCCAGCTCAGCTAATACATCTTTCATAGATCTTTCATCCTCCTGTTCCAAGGCCGTCTGATAATGATCCAATACCTCATCCCTCACCTCAATATATGGGATTTGCTTTTCATTGATATGGTAATGCAAGGTTTCGATATCTTTTGCCGTTAGTTTCATACCAAAGCCGTTTTTGATTTGATTTTCCAGACTTCTATCAATGATAACGCATAAAGGGTTATCAATACGGTGAAAACAGCTGCAACCTGTGGAGCAATTACTTTAGTCGGCTCCCAGTTGAAAAATAAAGCGGGGAAGCTGATGAAAGCATAGATAAACATACCAGGTAAGCTAGCTCTATTTTCAAAGAAGCCTGCTAAGGAAGATTGGATGGGTATTCCTATACCTTTAAAGTTTTGACGTATGGGTTTCATGTGCTTGTATGATTGATAGCCATAGTATAATTGAAAGCCAAATAAGAGAATAAAAGGTAATAGAATAATCAATTTAGCCTCTTCTACGGTTTGAAAATAAGTACTTAAGTAAATGGCCATTGCCAAGAAGCCCACGAAATACATCCAACGGCCCAAACAGAAATAACTCCTAAGGACTTGCCATTGGGTCTTGCTGATATCCGCATGGGCAGCTTTTTTGAATTTTGCCTGCAAGGCATGGCAGTAAGCATAGGTGAATTTTTGATCCAACTCAAAAAGTTGCTCATTGAATTCCTCCTCAGGGAATTCCTGCAAGTGACTGATGTAATGGTCATATATTTCCATCAGAATCTCTGCTGAGGAGATCTCTTTCCGCGTGATTTCCTTGCGGACTTCTTGGAGTTCTATGTCGGTGAGATGGCGCATACATGTTGATTTATCGCGGTGGGGGCAAGGCTTTCGATACGCTCGCCTTGGGTACGTGAAGCGAATAGGAACTATTCCAATACTATCTGCTGATGCTTTGTAAGATGGGATGCGAACACCACAGGAATCTCTCAGGCCAAACCCGGCTTCCATTCAGGGTCCAAGATCCTTTGGAGATGGCCTACAAAGCTCTGCAATTCAGACATCTTCGCACTAACCTCCTTCTGCCCATCCTTCGTTAGGCTGTAGTATTTTCTTACCCTGTTGTCCACCTGCTGAATTTCTGTCGTCAGCAGCCCCTCAGCCTCTAACTTATGCAGGGCAGGGTAAAGGGCACCCTCGGTAATTTTGATCTCTCCCTCGGTCAGCTCTTTTACCCGCTGCGTAATCTCATATCCGTACATTCTTTCATTCTCCTCCAGGAGCTTGAGAATGATGGTCTGTAGACTTCCCTTGATTAAATTGTTCGTTGACATATGCATTCGGTACATTGGATGGCTAAATATATAAAAAAATTATATACATAAGAAACTTGGGTATAAATTTTTTTCCCGCACACCTGCTTTTTGCCTGCCTGTACCTAAGAAATGGCACAGTTCTTTTTCTTCCTTTCATTTGGCGCTAGCGCAAAAAATAGTCGTCCCACACACTATTTAAATGTTTAAACCGTCTGAGTTCCCTTTTTTTTCTGTAATTTTCTTTTTTTAAATTTGATCTATGTTAAGAGAACTTCTCCTTTTAGAATACAAGCAGTTTGTCCGGTCCACGAGCTTTGGGAAGTCATTGGCGGCGAACCTCTTTCTAGGGTTTTTAGCCATCGTGCTGCTGGCCTATGTCCTGCTACTCGGAGCCTTTTTAAGCCCGATCATCCGAGAACTGAGTGGGGAACAAGATGTCCTCGCTGTCCTTCAAGCGAACTTGATTCTGTTTTTTCTAATGGAGTTTCTGTATCGGTATTTTTTTCAACAGTTACCTGTCTTGGAGGTGGAACGTTACCTGTTATTGCCTCTGGCAAAGAAGCGTTTGGTGCACTTTCTCCTGTTACGCTCTTATGTATCCCCTTTAACCCTGATTCCTATTCTGCTCTTCGCTCCTTTTGCCTTTACGCAGCTGGCACCCGAATATGGTTTCGGCTCAGCCTTTTCTTGGTTTGGGGCGATTTTCTTGAGCAGCATGTTGCTGCATACCTTTATGCTATTCTACAAGCAGCAGTTCGGGGATAGTCTGCCGGGGATTTTAGTCGTGTTTTTCCTGCTATTACTAACAGCTGGCGGAACCTACTTGGGTTATTTTCAACTTGGGAGTTTATTTGCCCCTGTGTTCGCGTGGGCTTTACAGGCACCATGGCCCTTCCTGGCGCTACTAGCAGGATGCCTGGCGGCGTATCGTTTTGTACATCGCTACTACTTGGCCCACATGTACGTGGACCTTTTAGAGCAAGAAGAGAAACAGGCTGTCAGTAGTAACCTGCCTTTACTGAACCGTTTTGGCCTGGCGGGAGAGATGGCGAATGTAGAGTGGCAGCTCATCCGTAGGCATAAAAAAAGCCGCACTTACCTGATTATGTCCGCCTTTTTTTCTGCTTTATGGGCTTATCATTTACCTAAATCCAGCCTATCAATCTGAAGAAGGCTTTGGCCACTTTTTTCTCTTTGCGGGGATTTTCCTTACGGGGTCCTTTATGATACAGTATAGCCAGCTGTTTTTAAGTTGGAATTCCTCGAGCTATGATTTTTTTCTCACCAAAAAATCGGGAGTGGAGGCCTTGGTCAAAGGAAAGTTTCTTCTTTTTGCTTTCATTTCGGTGCTTTGCTTCCTGCTGACCCTGCCCTATGTGTATTTTGATTCTGCGATACTCCTAATTCATCTTGCGGGTCTCTGTTTTAATATAGGGGTGACGATGCCGATGTTGGCTTTATTGGCTTCGTGGAAGCCAAAGCCCATGGATATTAATAAAGGGGCCATGTTCAACTATGAAGGGGTGGGCATCATGCAGTTTATGATGATCATTCCGATCGGGGTTACGCCGTATCTGATTTACTTTCCTTTCGTGCTATTCGGTGCTGGACAGGTGGCGGGCCTCTGGGCCGTGACGGCCGTCGGGCTCCTCGGAATTCTTTTACTTCCCCTTAGCACGCGTGCCTTCTCGCAGTATTTATGGAAGAATCGCTATTCCATATCCGCCTCATTTAGACAAGAATTATGATAGAAATTAGCAGCCTTAAAAAACAGTACAAAGAGCAAGTGGTGTTAGACATCCCGGAACTTGTGATTCAGCGTAAAACCTGCTTTGGCCTTGTCGGCAATAATGGGGCGGGAAAAACCACACTTTTTCGGACCATTTTAGACCTAATTCGCCCTACATCAGGTAAGGTGCTGATTAACGGAGTCGATGTCGCCCGAGAGGAGTCTTGGAAAAGGTTTGTGGGAGCCTATCTGGATGAGCACATGCTGCTTACGTATCTTACCCCAGATGAGTACTTTCGGGTTCTGGGCCGCCTGTACGGTATGTCCGAGGCAGATGTGCTCGAGCATTTGGCGCCTTTTGAGACCTTTTTAAACGATGAAATCATCGGGAAAAAGAAATACCTGCGTGACCTATCGAAAGGAAATATCAAAAAAGTGGGTATCGTAGCGGCTTTAATGGGAAATCCTGAGCTCATTTTACTGGATGAACCTTTTGAAAACCTGGATCCGAGCTCCCAGGTACACCTAAAGCGTCTTATAGGACATTTTATCGATTCAGGAAATAAAACCTTTCTCATTTCTAGTCATGATCTCGCGCATGTGACAGATCTGTGCGACCGCATCGTCCTGCTAGAAAAAGGCCGTATACTGAAGGATTTACAAGAGAAAGCAGGTATGGTCGATGAGCTCAATGCGTATTTTGGTACCTAAAAACCTCAAGCATGCCCACTCGATTACCCAAGACAGCGGATGATATTTTAAAACTAGGAGATCCACGCCTTTACCTCACCTGCGAACCTGTGGAGGAAGCAGACTGGGAGCTGTTGGTCGACTGGATCGCACAGCTCCGCGAGGCGATGCAGGATGTGCGGCGGCGCTACGGATTCGGACGGGGTATCGCAGCTCCGCAGCTGGGCATCCTTAAGCGACTTATTTATATTGAAATCGAGGAACCTCTGGTATTGATTAAACCGACTGTGGTGACACTTAGCGAGGAGCGCTTCACCCTTTGGGATGATTGTATGAGCTTTCCTAATTTGCTTGTAGAGGTCGAACGGCACCGCTCCATTACACTGTCTTATCTGAACCTCGAGGGACAGCAATGTGAAACTACCTTCCAAGATGATCGCGCTGAGCTGGTACAGCATGAGTTCGATCATCTGGAAGGTATTTTATGCACGATGCGGGCTCGGGACGCGCGGAGTTTTCGCTGGCGCTAAAGTTACCTTCCCCTAATCATGCGGCCTAAAGCCGTTGAAGAGGAGGTATTTTGGCCTTCGGCCCATTCACCTCCTGTTTAACGTATTCCCAGTGCTCCTACCCAAAGGAGTAGCTCACTTGACTCCCCTTTTCTGGGTCTAGTTTCACCTGTGCGTAGACACTAATTTCCTGCTGAAGTTCCTCCACATGGGAAATGATACCCACGACACGATTTTCTTGTAGCAGTGCTTTTAAGGTCTCGAAGACAATGTGTAGCGAGGCCTTATCCAGCGCTCCGAAGCCCTCGTCTAAAAAGAAAAAGCTCTTATCCGCCTGATTAAGGGCTTTCACCTTTTCCGCTAATGCTAAAGCTAAGCATAGAGATGCCTGAAATGCCTGTCCCCCAGAGAGAGTTTTAAGCAGGCGCTCACTACCCCCATTTAAGTAATCGATGACCCAGAAGGTATTGTCTGCATCTATTTTCAGGCTCAGCGCATTACGTGTAAGCCGATGGAAACGCTTGTTCGCCGTAGCACAGAGCTCCTCCAAGTAAATGGTGCTTACGTACTTCACGAAACCACTGCCTTTAAATAGCCCCTCCATGAGTCTGAGATTCCCTTCTCGTTTTAAAAGGGCATGGTAACGAACAGTCAATTCCTGTTTTTTAGTCCAGGCTGCGCTGAGCTGCTGGATGTGCTCCTCCAGTAGCGCCATTCGCGTATCTAAAGCCCCTTTCGCCTGCCGTTTTTCCTCCAGTGCTTCCAGCGCCTGTGCCACATCCTGTTCCGAGGCGCGGTGTTCTCCTAAGCTTTCGCGTAGGCTTTGGCCTTGTTTCAGGTGATGGGTTTTTTCCTCATCGAACTGCTTCAGAACGGCTTCTTCCTCTACTATGGCGATCTCTTCGCGCCGGAGTTCCTCGAAAGTCGCGGCGTCCAGCCCTTGCTCGGCTAGTTTGCGCTCTAGGAGAGCTTGAAGGTCTGACGCCTTAGTGCTCGTTTGTGCATGGGCATGGCCCAAAGTCTCTGTGCGCCCGCGTAGATGTGCTAACCGCTGCTGACTCGCCTCTAATGCATGCTGTGCTTCCTGTATCTTAACACTTACTTCCTCGATGTCCCGCTTTACGCGTTCCACCATATCGCGGATACGTTCGGGGGTCTGTGCCCTGAATGTGTCTAAGAAAGTAGGGTCTGTGAGCTGCGCTTCGAGAGAAGCGCGCTGTAGCTGCTGCTCTCGAAGCTCCTGGTCTACCTGCCGCCGTCGCTCTGCCGCCGTCTCAGCGTCTTGTCGGGCTTTGGCCAGCTGCTGCCGCTGCTGCTGCAGTTTATGTTCCAAGTTATTCCGTGTCTCTGCCTCTTGGTTTAAACGCTCCAAGTACTGGCGCGCCGCTTCCTGGTCTGTGAGCCCCATTTCCCGCCAATTTTGCAGTAGGAGCTGCTCCTCCTGCTCGGTTTGCGCCAGCTCAGCTTTTTTCTCTTGCCAGGAGCTGGTAGCAAAGGCGATTTCTTGCGCTAGCCTTTCTGCTTGCTGCTGCTGCTGGAGTACCTTTTGGAGCTGCGCCTTACCTGCCTGAAGTGTTTTTTGTAAGCGATCCCACATCTCGTCTGCTTCCGTTTCGGGAAGAGGGTTGGGATGCTCTTCCGCACCACAGAGCGGACAGGGCATTCCTGGAGTTAGCGCATGGCGGTGCACCTGCAGGGCATTTCTCAGTTTTAACTCCTCCTGCTTTTGCTCCAGCTGCTCTTGCGCTTCCTCTAAGCTATCCAACCAGTCTTGCCAGGTCGCGTAGGCGTCTGGAAGCAGGGCTAAAAGTTCGTTTTGCGCAGCTTTCTGTTGGTTTACCTTACTTTCAGCCTCGGTACACGCCTTCTGTAGCGTGATTCGCTGCCGCTGTAGGCGCTCTGCCTCTTGTAAACTGCTGTGGAGGCTTCCGATACGGCTGAGCGATGGGACAGGGATAGCGCGCAGTAGGTCTTCCTCCTGAGTCACCTGAGCCTCTAAGGCTTGGAGCTGTGCTTGCGCTTCCTGCTGCCTTGGCTGGAGTAGTGCTACCTGCTGAGCGGCCATCTCTTCAGCTTTCTCCACTACCTTAATGCGAAGCATCAGTTCTAAGTCGCGCACTTTCGCCTCTCGCTCAGGCTGCTGGGCTGCTTTTTTATCGAGCAGCTGCTTGGATTCTTGGAGTTCTTGTAGCCGATTATTTTCAGTGGCACTTTCGGCTTCCAGTTGTTGTAAGGTCTTTTTTTGTTCGCTTAGCTCTTTCTTCGCTTCCTCGAGCTGGCGGAAGGTGGGCAATAGCTCCGTTTGGACCATGCGCTGGGTACTAAATCGAGCCGCCCTCGCCTTCATCTCTGGCTCTCGTTCGAGGAGCCGCTTTAAAGCAGCCTCGCTTTTCTCAAGCTCATCCTGTAGCCGCCGCCACTCTTGCATTTTTTTGTAGGCATTTTCTGCCTTCACCACTTGTTCAGCTAAAGCCTTTACCTCCGTTTTAGCGTTTAGGAGCTGCTCTTTCTGCTCTGTGAGCTTGGCCTCCTCCACCTCCTCTAAGGGAGCCAGCTGCGTTTCCACTTGGATTTTTTCGATTTTCAGTTCATCGATTAACTTCCGAGTCTTCCCTCCCAGGTCAAAACGCTCCAGCTGAAAGAGTTCTTTCATCATGTCAGCGCGAGGGCCGGGCGTGAGGTCGATAAACTCTCTGAACTTGCCTTGGGGAATGATGATCGTCCGCTTAAAATGTTCTTTTTTCATGCCGAGCAGGTCTTCCGCCTTTTCTGTGAGTGGAAGCCAGTCCCTATCCTCCTCATCGCGTAGGTAAAAGGTATGCTCGGCAGGTTTAATTTTCTGCCGATCTTTCGTTTCGCGCTTGACCTGGTAGCGCGCGAGATAATGGCGGCTATTTTCAGGGCCTGCTAAAAACTCAAAAGCGATGGTGAGTGTGTTTTTGTTCACATGCAGCATGCTCGTCTTTTCTCCGCGGTCAGCCAGGCGCTCGGTGCTTCCGTAGAGGGCGAGGAGGATAGCTTCCAGCAGGGAGGATTTACCAGAGCCCACGGCGCCGAAGATCCCGAACAGGCCTGCTGCCGTCAAGGCTCGGAAGTCGAGTTCTTGTTTTTCTTTATACGAGTACAGACCGTCGATTTCGAGTCGTAAAGGAATCATGAGGATGGATTTTCTTGGCTGGTAATTTCTTTAAAGAGAGTGAGGAGCTCTTCGGAAGGCGGCTGTCCCTGACTACTTTCCACATACATGCGAAAGAGGCTGAGCATGTCCTTTTCGAGGTCTGCAGCCCGTATTGCTTGGGTGGCGCTGCGCTGTCCCTGGCGCTCGGGGATGAGGTGCACGATGCCCGGATGCGCTTGCAAAAGTTGTTTTCGGCTCACGGCGTCGATGGCTTCTTCCACGCAGAGTGTGATTTCGACGAGGCAGTCGGGATGTGCTTCCAGCCAGCTGAGCGCCTCAGAGGTGTTTTGAAAGCGTTTGCGGTACAGGGGGCGGCCGCTGTGGAGCGGCACTAATTCCGTGTGGACTTTTTGGCCCGGGAGGGCCTTCACCAGCACCGCATGCTTATGCTGTTCGGCTTCGCTGAAGGAGTAGGCTAGGGGGCTTCCGGCATAGTAAATCGGGAAGGGGCTTTTCGGATCCACCTGATGGCAGCGGTGGAGGTGTCCCAGGGCGGCATACTGTGTTCCAGCGGGAATGCTGGAGGTAAAAAGGGCCTGTGTGCCGCCTACGTGCAAGATGCTCCGCTCACTTTCGGGCTCCGGCTCTGGGCTGGCTCCTTCGGGTATGAAAAAGAAGTGCCCGATGAAGAGATTCACCCCTTTTTCGTCAAAATACGTGTCAGCCAGCTCCTGCCAGCGGAGTTTCAAGAGCTCTCGTAGGGCTTCTTCACGGTCTTCTTCTCCCAGATAGCGCTTGAGTAAGACTTCGTTCGCGTAGGGAGCCAGTAGGATGCGAATAGGAAAGGGATGCTGGGGGAGGCGCAGGGCCACAAAACCAGGGGCGGATGCTGTAATTTCGATGCCGCTATCTAGTCGGCCTGTGGGCAGCACCGTGTCGTATCGGCTGTAAAAAAGAATCCCAAGCTCTCGGGCCAGTGGGTCTGGTGCCTCGATGAACTGAGTGCTATCGTGATTTCCGGAGATGGCGATGATGGGGCGCTGCCCTCCTTTCGAGAGGCGACGCAGCGTGCGGTAAAGCAGCTCTACCGCTTCATGGTTGGGATTAAAGGTGTCAAAAATGTCCCCCGCCAGAAGTATCAGGTCTACATCCTGCTCCTCGGCTCGCTGTATAAGCTCTTCGCAGACTGCGCGCTGTTCCTCTAATCGGGAAAATTCCTGCAGGCGCTTTCCCAAATGCCAATCTGCCGTATGTAAAATTTTAAGCATGCTCCTTCTCTATCTGATTGATGTACGTTCGCTCCTTTTCGGAAAGACTAAAGTACTCGTAATTTAGAGAAGGAGCAAGCTGCCGGACTGCTTGTGTCAGTCCTTGTCAGGTTTTATCCCTTCGGGTCCAAGAAGGTGATCGCCTTACCGGTTTTGCCGGCACGGCCCGTACGCCCTACGCGGTGGATATAGGCATCCATGGTGAGGGGGAGCTGATAGTTAATGACATGGCTCACATCCTGCACGTCGATACCGCGGGCGGCCACATCTGTAGCTACTAACACGCGAATGCCACCGTTTTTAAACTTCTGAAGCACATTATTTCGGAAGTTTTGGGATTTATCCCCGTGGATTTGACCTGCTGTGATGCCTTCTCGTGTTAATTTCTTGGTTAGGCGGTCGGCCAGCCGCTTGGTTTCTGTGAACAGAATCACTTTTTCCATATCGGGTCTTCCTAAGAGCTGCTGCAGAGCCAGAAACTTATCCTCGCCTTCTTTTAGCTGGATGGTTTCTTGATCTACCTGCTCATTCGCTGCTCCGCTGTGGTGGATACGGATTTCTACGGGCTCCTGCATGAGGCTGCTGATGATTTTGCGCTGACTATCGTCCATGGTGGCGGAAAAGAGTACCGTTTGTTCCCGTGTTCCCACGAGCGCGACGATACGACGGACGTCATGCACGAAGCCCATGTCGAGCATGCGGTCAAATTCATCTAAAATCAGGGTATCTACCTTATCCAGTTTCAGGGCCTGCTGATTTACCAGGTCCAGTAAGCGCCTGGTGTGGCGATGAGCACCTCTTGGCGTGCCTGGCATTTCCGCAGATCCTGCGGCAGCGAGGTGCCTCCGATAAAGGTGGCTACGCGTAAGTTCGTCCCGGCCGAGAGGCTCTTAAACTCTTCTTCGATCTGTAGGGCCAGTTCTCGTGTAGGGGTTAGGATTAGCGCGCTGCGTAAGGCAGGACGTTTCATCAACTTCGTGATTAAGGGCAGTAGAAAAGCCGCCGTTTTTCCTGAGCCTGTGCGCGAAAGTGCGAGCACATCTTGTCCTTCTAGAAGCGCCGGGATAGCTTTTTCTTGGATAGGCGTAAGCACTTCGTAGCCTTTACGGCGTACATTCGTCAGCAGTATTTCCGGAAGCGCTAATCGCGCAAAGGGCACGGAGGCCACAGGAGCTTCCGCCTGAGCACTTGGTTTAGCGATCGCTTTTTTCGTTAGAAGAGCAGGGTCTATTTGGGAAACAGGCTTTTTCTTGGCTTGTCTTCTGCGATCCTGATTTTGAGGTCTTCCTGTGTTGGCGTTTGCTTTACCGGATGCTGTTGAGCGCCCTGCTGAGGGGGCATTATTTTTTCTAGTTTGCATGTAAATTGGTTTAGGCTTTTTGTAGCGTAGCTACGGGCTGGCCAAGTTCCCGAATCATACGGGTGTGGGCTTTTAAAGCCGAAAGAAAGGATAGTTTACTGTAATAGGGGATGCCGAACTCTTCTGCCGTTTGTGCTACCACTGGAGCGATTTTCGCATAGTGAATGTGACAAATATCCGGAAAAAGGTGATGCTCTACTTGATAATTTAATCCGCCGATACACCAAGAAAATATAGGGCTCTTCGGCGAATAGTTGCAGGTCGTCGCCAGCTGATGGCTCATGCGATCGCCGGGTACGGTTCCTGTGGAGTCCGTGCTCGGAAAAGCTGCCTCCGGAGTAATGTGCGCGGTCTGAAAGATGAGTGAAATCGATAATCCTGTCACAAAGTGCAAGGCTAAGAAAGCCAGAAGAATCTGTCCCACGTTAAATGGTGAGAGCAGGATCGGAAGTGCTAGGATAAAGGTGTAATAAACCAGTTTCCAAGCGATGATATTCCAGATGGTCTTGCGATACGTTTTCTCGTCCTTTACGAGCCCCATTTTATAATAGCGTGTCAGCCGAATAAAGTCTTTACTCGTGACCCAGCTGATGGTGGATAGCCATAGAAGAACCATACATAAAGGTGCTGGTACTTGTGCCAGGGGTAATGGGGGGCATGAGGAGAAAAGCGAAGCACGAAAGGGGGATTAATATCATCGTCACCGTCTGGGATATTCGTATAGGTATGGTGGAGGACATTATGCTGAATTTTCCAAACTGCAGCATGTGCCCCTACCATGTTTAAGGTGTAGCCCATCCACTTGTTAAGGGTTTGATTTTTAGAATAAGAGCCATGTAGGGCATCATGCATGACGCCCATGCCTATTCCTGCCATGCCGAGTCCGCTGAGGATGTAGGCGAGAAAGAGCTGCCAGGTCGCTGTCAGCACTCCTGTGGTCACTAGGAGGATAGGTAGCGCATAAAGGCAGATCATGAAAAGGGTTTTAGCGTACATGGAACTGTTGCCGTACTTAGAGTTTCTGGACTTGGCGAGGGTGGCATTTACGCGGCTGCGTAATGTCGTGGCAAAATCAGTGGAGCCTGACTGCCGAAATCGAATCGTTTTGATAAGCGTAATCTTTAGTGGTAAACTTAGTAATTAAGGTGTGCAGGAGACGCGTGTCTCAGCGAGTAGAAATGTGCCGTATAGGTACTGGATATAAGGATGAGAAAATCTCCGAAAAAGTTAAAAGTGGTACTCGAACGATGCCTGAGCGGAACTGAAACTAAGCGGAACTAAGGGTGCGCGACAGTTTCAGTTTTATAGGTCTAAAAAACTGGTGCGCCAAAGAAACGTGCTCTTTGATTTTTTAAAGGTAGGGATATTTTTCGGTTTTCCTCCCCTGTGCCTAAATTTTTCTCTTCTCCCGCAGCGCAACTAGAAGTAGTGCGGACTGGAATTAGGTAGGCGCTTATGCTTTTTTTTGCTGATTTTCGTTTCTGAGCAGTCTCCCTAAGCGATTTTCGAAAAGAAAGCAAACGAACAAAAAAGAAAGTGAATAGCCCTTAAAAAGAAAGCAAACGAAAGAAAAAGAAAGCAAACGATCAGAAAGGAAAGTAAATATGCGTAAAAAGAAAGCAAACGAACATGGAAAAGAAAGCAAACGAAAGTGTGGGCTGTGGCTTAAAAAAAAGGGGGATAGGCCGTCCCGCGCCTAAAGAGAAAAAGTGGAACCTGAGGGATTCGAACCCACGACCTCTGCCCTGTCAAGGCAGCGCTCTAAACCAACTGAGCTAAGGTTCCTTTCTTTACTGCCGAAGTATAAGCCTTCAGCGGATGTGGAGCTGGCGAGATTCGAACTCGCGTCCAGATAGGGAAACACCGTACCGTCTACATGTTTAGTCACCTGTTGGGTTTTCGACTGCAGCTCGCTGGGTGACACACCATACTGCAGCTTAGCTACTGTCCTTTACTCCTCTTAGTAGCCTCGAAGAGCGCAGCCCTGTCAAGTCGACACCCCAGATCCACCCTGACAAGGCAAAGCGTGGTGGGATGTGGCCGGGGAATCCACCTTGGCGGACTCAACCCTTTAAGCAGTATCTAGTCCCCGAGGGGTAGATTAGGCAGCCATGGCGTAATTATTTTCGCCAATTATAGTTCGTATGAATGATTCACAGGCGTACATACTCCACCTGACATGCGAGCCCAGTCCTTACACCTACTGTCAAAACCGGTCAGCCCCATTTTTGGTATGCAAATATAACACAATAAGCGACGATAATGCATTTTTGTTCCCTGTTTTACCTAGCGGAATGGTTTTTGCGCCTAGTTTCGAAAAAAAAATTGAACTGCTATGAGGCTAAAAACCCTTTTTTTGATTGTTACTTTTTTCCTTTTGGGCCGGGTGGCCCAAAGCCAAATTCTGAATATCGAACAGTACCGGCTGGCAAAAGATACCAGCAAATCGGTCATGATGAAGCTAAATGCGGGGCTAAATGTCTTTAATCGGAGTGCGGCAGCAGACGCCCCGTGAACCTTTTTGGCTATAACTTGGATTTTAATACGCTCTATTATCCGGGCAAGCATGCCTATATGGTAGTGGCTAAGGTCGACTATCTGCGCATCAACGAGAACGACTTTTTAAACTTCGGATTCCTGCATACACGGGCTAATTTTTTTCGGGAAAGCACCTATAATTTTGAAGTCATGGCGCAGTATTCCTATGATAATTTTAGGGGTCTGGATCCGCGCTGGGTTTTCGGAGGCTCCTTACGCAGGGTGCTGGCCAAGAGTGAAAATTTACGGCTGGTGCTGGGTGTCGGGGCGATTTACGAAGAGGAGCGCTGGCTGATACCGGGGGCAGAAGTGCCGGCCTTTCGAGAGGTGCAGTTCCTGAAATCTTCGAATTACCTTTCCTTTCGGGTGAGTATAAATGATTATGTCAGCTTAAATACCGTCAATTATTACCAGGTGGGCTATGATCGGGACTTTGGGTTTTTTCGGCATCGTCTGAATAACTCTACTGTACTGAATACCAAGCTGAGTGAGCGCCTTTCCCTGACGAATACCTTCGAAATCGCCTATGAGGATCGTCCCATCGTAGAAATTACGAACCTTATTTATTCCTTTCGGACAGGAATCGCTTTTAATTTCTAAGCGGGCGCAAGCATTTCTGTTCGCTTCTATTCCTGCTGGCAGGGGGAAAAAAGCAGAGAATTTCCTATCTTGCAGCGATGGAAAATTTTGTGGTATCAGCGCGCAAGTACCGCCCTTCGAATTTTAGAAGTGTGGTCGGACAGTCTCATATTACGACGACGTTAAAGAATGCGATTAAAAATAATCACTTGGCACAAGCCTTTCTTTTTTGTGGTCCACGGGGGGTGGGGAAGACGACCTGTGCGCGAATTTTAGCGAAAACCATCAACTGTGAGCACCTGACGGAGGATTTTGAGGCCTGTAATCAGTGTGATTCCTGTAAAGCATTTAACCAGAATGCTTCGTTTAATGTGCATGAGTTAGATGCAGCATCGAATAATTCTGTCGATGATATCCGAAATTTGGTCGAGCAGGTGCGGTATGCACCGCAAAAAGGGCGCTACAAGGTGTATATCATCGATGAGGTGCACATGCTGTCGAATCAGGCCTTTAATGCATTTTTAAAGACGCTGGAGGAGCCGCCGAAGTATGCTATTTTTATTTTGGCGACGACCGAGAAACACAAGATTATCCCGACGATTCTTTCGCGCTGTCAGATCTTTGACTTTAATCGGATTCAGATCGGAGATATCACAGAGCATCTCAAGTACATTTCTTCGGAGGAATCCATCACGTATGAGGAGGAGGCGCTGCGTCTGATCGCTACCAAGGCGGACGGTGCGCTCCGCGATGCGCTGTCGATTTACGATCTTATCGTGACTTATTCGGCTGGCAACAAGCTGACCTACCAGGAGACGATCCAAAACCTGCATATCTTAGACTATGACTACTATTTTAAAGTGGTCAGTAGTCTACTAGGGGAGAGTATTTCTGAGGTCTTGCTCTTATTCGATGAGATTCTCAAGAAAGGGTTTGATGGGCATAATTTTATCATTGGACTTTGCGAGCACTTACGTGATCTGCTGGTGTGTAAAGATCCCGCTACGGTGCAGCTTCTGCAGGTGTCTGAGGGAACGCGTGAGCGCTATCTCGAGCAGGCGGAGCAAGCCAGTATCTCTTTTTTGCTTTCTGCCCTCAGTATCGGCAGTCAGTGCGACATACAGTTTAAGTCCAGTAAAAATCAGCGTTTGCATGTGGAGCTGGCGCTGATGAAGATGGCCAAACTTCCGGCAGCCTTGTCCATGGCTGCGGTAGCCGAAACAGTCACAAAAAAAAAAGTAACGGCTTAAGCACTTCGGAGACGGAGGAAGGGCAAGCCGGGTCGGGCCAACAGCTTTTTTCGGGTCCGAATCCATTTGCTGCGAAGAAATCCCCAGCGCGTGCCACACTTCCGATTCCGGCTTCTTATGAAAAGGCCCAAAGTCTGCTGAAGCAGAAGCAAGGGCAGCGGGTAGAGGATTCCGCACGGCAGGAGCAAGTAAAAGAGCAAGATCCTTTAGCGGGAATCGGAAATAGGCCTTTGGTCGTGGAGCAACTGGCTGCCGTTTTACAAGATGAGGCTCGCCGTCTGCAGGGGGAAGCCGAAGCCTGGAGCCACCTTATTCAAGCAGCGTTTTCAACATGAGCCGCCGAGCCGGCTGCGCTTATTTTTAACTAGTGAGATTCAGGAGACGGTGTTTCTAAAAAACCGTCCGGAGTTCCTTTTGCGTCTTCGGCGCGCCTTCGACCACCGGGATTTACAACTCGAATACGAAATAAAGGAGGAACAGCAGTCTGCGGCGGAGAGGCTTTACACGAGTAGCGATAAATTCCAGTATTTGTTACAGAAACATCCCGCGCTCGGCGATTTTAAGCGACGGTTCGGGTTGGAGACAGATTTCTAAAAGTCGATGCCGATACCGAAGTTGATGAGATTTTGGAGCTGCACGGCCTGTATGGGAGGGCCGACATCCTGCGGGATGCGGACGGCTTCATCGTAAATCAAGACGGTTTCGATGCGTGTGGTGATGTATTTATTCACGCGCAGGGTGATGACCGAGTTCAGGTTGACGACGGTGTTTCCCAATCTTTCGAAGTTAGAGAAGAGGTTGAGATCGGCTCTCCAGCGCACATTTTCCATGATGATGATGTCCGTCGTGGAGCTGATAGAGACTCCTGCTTCAGGGTTTACACGTTCCCCGGGCGTAACGCCGAATGCTCCTGCTCTGCTGAGGGAGTCGTCGAGTACTACGGTGAATCGGCCCGTAAAGGGGGATCCGATGATGGAGATTCGGCTGCCATTATCGAACTGCCGCCTGTAATTTAGACCTGTAGAAGACTGAATAAAGGCCGGGCTAAAGAGGTCGGAGATGCGGTCTCGGGCGTCTAGCTCCGCACCTGGAGGTCGAAAAAACCGGTAGCCGGGGAGGAGCTGTGTTCGGGTGTCTAGCTGGGTAGAGAGCAGCCAGCGACTCGATAGCTCTCGGCCGTATTTGCTAATAAAGAGGAAGTTATCGTTCGTTTTCCGAGTGGGAAAGCGCCGGTCTGCCTGTCGGTTAAAGCCGATGTTGACGGTCAGGTTGGTGTCCCATACTTTTTTGTCTTTGGCATATTCAGCGCCAAGCTGTAGAGAGCTATTCAGTGCAAAATTACTCGCTCCACCCGCTGCCCAGTTGTTTAAGGTCACCTGCTGAAGGCTGAGGGAGAAGTTGCCCCGTTTTTTCCAATACTGCGGTTTTTCGGCGGTTTTGATGATAACAGAATCGCCGAGCATAATGATGGTATCCCCGGCGATGAGCAGGGTATCGGCCAGCATGAGGCGATCCTCCTCACTTTGGGCGTAAGCCCCGGGGCTGATGCTGAGAAAGCTGAAAAGAAGCCCTGCGAGGGCGAACCATAAAAATCGTTTCATCATGTAAGGGCACTAGGGTGCTGAGACAATTAAACGCTGGCCTACGCGGATAACATTATCGGCGCCTATCCCATTCCAGGACTTGAGTGCTTCCACGCTGATGCCGTACTGGCGACTGATCCCGAAGAGGGTGTCGCCCTGCTGCACGGTATGGGTGGTTCTGCCATTTGCCGGGCTCTCGGTTCTTGCTGGTGGCGGCGTACTGGTCGCAGGTCGGGGAGCGGGCCCTGGCTGGGCGGGCGCTGCCTGACGAGGTGCTGCCGGTCTGTTATCTGCGGGCACGTTTTGCGTGCGTATGGCTTCGTTTTTTCCACGTCGCTTGCGCAAATTTAACACCATTCCGGGACGAATCTCATTTTCTTTTAGTCGATTTAGATATTCGAGGCGCTGCAAGCGGATTCCGTAGCGCTGCGCTACATGCCAGAGGCTTTCTCCAGCGCGTACCACGTGGGTTTCGGCGTCTTCTGCGCGTCCCCGTTTTCGCTGTGTGAAATAGTTGACCCCCGCTTCTATGGGAGCTCCCTTTTCCAGATCATTCAGGCGGCGGAATTTACCTTCTCGCATGCCCAGCTGTGCTGCCATGGCGCTTTGGCTGGTCGCCTGCTGCGGTACAGCTCGGGTGCGCTTGTTAAAATAGCTGAGGCGGATGGCACATTTCCTGCCAGCAGGCTCGGATCGGAGGGGGAAGGGACTGCTTGTGGGCGACGTTCTGCCAGCACGGGAGGCCGTATATCACTGGCTCCCGGGACGATTACGGTGTAGGTTTTATCGCCGGGGATGTGTCCATCACGTGTCCATTTGTTGTAGGCCTCTAACCGCTCCAGCGGGACAGACCATTCCGCGGCCAGAGATTTTAGGGTGGTGGGGCCTTGAAGTGGGACGGCTTGGAGGCTCTCTGTTTGGGAGACGAATCCATCTTGATATCCCTCGAATGCCACTTTATGTGCCAGAAATTTCTTGAAATACCAGTGTGTTTTGCGGTCTATTTGAAGCTTGCGCTGACCGCTAAATTGAGAGCCGAAATAATTTTTGGCCCCACCGGGCCCCATCTGATAGGCCACGATCGCCACCATCCAGTTGTCGAAGGTAGCCATGTTTTTCCCTAGGTAGCGGGCGGCTCCTTGGGTGGAGCTGACGATGTTTTTGCGTTCGTCGATTTGTCGGTCCACACGAAGGAAGACCTCTTCGGCAGTTCCTTGTTTGAACTGCCAGTAGCCCACGGCGTTTGAGCTGGAGACGGCATCGGCGATCAGGCTGCTTTCTTGGATCACCAGGTATTTCAGGTCGTCGGGCATGCCTGCGGCACGGAGTTCGGCCTCTACGAGTGGCAAGTAGGTGCGAATGCGTCTTAGCTTAATCTGCAGGTAATTTTCATTTCGGTAGAGGGCATCGACATCCGCTTGAATTTCGCGGCGTGCCTGCGCATCCAGCTCCAGCTGCATATTCGCGACCTGCATGCGGGCGGGCACCTGCGGAACGGGTCTATTAAGCACCGATCGGAGCGCCGGGCTTGGTCCTATGGTTCTGGCGCTCAGGCTGTCTGGCGAGCTCCAGAGGATTCCAGTAAGGAGGGTCAGCAGTAAAAATGACATGCAGCGTTTCATACTTATTTTTTACGGGCCACGAGGATTCCGTCCCTAATGGGGAGCAAAATGTTATCGACGCGGGGGTCTTCCTGCACCATGCGGTTAAAAGCGATAAGTGCAGCGGTATCTTTATCCGGCTTTTTCGGTCCCTCGTGCAGAATTTTTCCTGACCAGAGCACATTGTCGGCCAAAATTACCGCGCCCGGCGCCAGTTTATCGAAAATTAAGTCGTAGTAGCGACCGTAATTTTCCTTATCGGCATCGATGAACACCATATCTATCCCGTCGGGCAGCGCAGGGATTAGCTCCTGTGCATCTCCCAGGCGGTAGTCGATTTTATCGCTTAGGCCTGCTTTTTCGAAAAAGCCTCTGACCATCGTTTCCAGTTCCACATTGATATCCAAGGTATGCAAAATGGCGTCCCCTTCCAGGCCGCGCGCCATGCAGATGGCCGAATACCCGGTGTAGGTGCCTATTTCCACCACGCGCTTTGGGCGAATAAAGCGTGTAAGCATTTCGAGAAACTTTCCCTGTAGGTTTCCGGAAAGCATGCGTGGCATCAGCACTTTCAGGTGTGTTTCGCGTGTGATATGCGCCAGAATCGGATCTTCCGGGCTTGTGTGTGCCTCGCAGTAGGCTTGTAGTTTTTCGTCTATAAATTCCATATCAGGCAGGCTTGTAGGTGAGGGTGCTTAGCTCGCTTTCGGCGAACATCTCTTGTGCGATTTCTTGGAGGGTTTCCGCGCGGGTGCTGCGGATAAGCTCGAAAATACTTTCTAGGCTTGGGATTTCGTTTTTATCGAGGATATTTTTCCCAAAGACCAGCATCAGGGCGGCGTAGTTTTCTTCTGCCATGGCCATTTGGCCCACGGCCTGCTCCTTCGCCATGTGCAGCTGCAGGGTGCCCAGTTTTTTCTCGCGCAGTTTTTTCAGTTCCTTTCGGACTAGGGTATGGGCTTTCGTCAGGGTGCCCACTTCCGTGGCAAAAAAAATGCCCCAGAAGCCCACGTCATGAAAGGTCTGGTAGTGGGCTTCCACGCCATAGACGTATCCGTTTTTTTCCCGCAGTGCCATGTTCAGCCGGCTGTTCATGCTGGGCCCTCCGAGGATATTATTCAGCAGGAAAAAGGGGTAGCGGTAGGGGTGGCTCAGGCCATAGCTGACCTTTCCGAGGGCCATGTGGGCTTGGGTTATTTCCTTCTCCGCCGTCTGCAGTTTCGGGACGTACTGGGTGAAGGGGAGACGCTCCCGCGTCAAAAATCGGGAAGGGATAGCGCTTAGGAAGCCTTCTACGGTGCGCAGGACTTTTTCCCAGGGGATGTTTCCGACGACGGAGAATACGATTTTTCGCGTGTCGAGATTTTTTTCGATGAAGGCTTTAAAATCCTTTTGGGCGAAGCCCGAAACTGTCCTCTCGTTCCCGAGGATATTTCCGCCCAAGGGGTGCCCCTGAAAGAGGAGGGCGTCGAAGTCGTCCTGGATGCTGTCGTCCGGAGAGTCCCGGTACATGGCCATCTCCTCGAGGATGACCTGTCGCTCCTTTTCGATCTGCTTCGGCGGGAAGATGCTATCGAAGGTGATGTCACAGAGGAGCTCTGCCGCTTTCGCAAAGTGCGTGTGCAGGACCGAACTGTAGAAGCAAATTTTTTCTTTGGTGGTGTAGGCGTTAAGTTCACCCCCGAGGGATTCTAGGCGATTGATGATATGAAAGGCCTTCCGTTTTTTGGTTCCCTTAAAGGCCATATGTTCCCAGAAATGTGCCAGCCCCTCTTCTTCCGGGGTCTCATCTCTGCTGCCAATGTCGAGGATAAATCCGCAGTGGACGAGCCGAGTGTGGGTGATTTCTTGGTGAACGATGCGAATACCATTCGGTAACTCCTTTAACTGATAGGCCATGAAAATACGGTACGGATAAAAAGCTCCGGAGGGCGAAAGTGTCCTTCCGGCATTATTTTACCTGCGAATATAAGGATTTATTTGTTGAATTTCTCGGGCTGGGGATTGTCGATTAAAGCTCGTATTTTCGTCTTTGGAACGGGCCGGAGGCCTGAAAGTAAAGATTTTACCTTTTAAGCGAAAAGACTTATGCGTTATACGACATTACCAGCGGCACTTTACCAGCGAAATCGGGACAAGTTGCGGGCGCAGCTCCTGCCGAACTCCGTGGCGGTGCTCCATGCGAATGATATTTTACCGACGAATTCGGACGGGACGATGCGGTTTAAGCAAAATTCAGATTTGTTTTATTTAACGGGCATCGATCAGGAGCAGACGATCTTGCTATTATGTCCGGACTGCCCGGATGTGCAGTACCGAGAGGTGCTGTTTATTCGGGAGACGGATGCGCATATAGCGATTTGGGAGGGCCATAAATACACGAAAGAGGAGGCTCAGGCGGCTTCCGGTGTGGCGCGCGTGGAGTGGTTGTCGCAGTTTGATCGTATATTCTCTATCTGTATGGCCCTGAGTGAGCAGGTGTATCTGAATACGAATGAGCATTTACGGGCGACGGTGGAAATCTCCAGCCGAGATGCTCGTTTTATCAGCAGCTGCAAGGAGCGTTTTCCGCTTCACACGTATAAGCGCTTGGCGCCGCTCCTGCATCAGCTTCGCAGCGTGAAGGAGCCGGAAGAAGTGGAACAGTTGCGTCGTGCCTGTGCGATTACGGAGGCAGGTTTTCGGCGCGTTTTAGCGAGGTGCGGCCGGGTATTCGGGAATATGAGATCGAAGCGCTGTACAGTTATGAATTTCTTCGACGCGGCAGCCGCGGGTTTGCCTACGAGCCGATCATCGCCTCAGGACGTAATTCTTGTGTGTTACACTATGTCGAAAATAAGGCCGTCTGTCAAGAGGGGGATCTTTTGCTCTTCGATGTAGGTGCGGAGTACGGCAACTACAATGCAGACATGAGCCGCACGATTCCTGTAAGTGGGCGTTTTACCGCGCGTCAGCGTGCGATTTACGATGCTGTTTTAGGCGTGCAGCGGGAGGCGATGCAGCTGCTTCGTCCTGGAATTTCCATTCAGGAGTACCATAAGGAGGTCGGAAAGATCATGGAGTCTGCACTACTCGGCTTAGGCTTGATCGATCGCACGGATATAAAGAATCAAGATCCTGTCTGGCCGGCTTACAAAAAATACTTTATGCATGGCACCTCACATCACCTGGGGCTGGATGTCCATGATGTAGGAACGATGCATGCGCCGATAGAGGCGGGAATGGTTTTCACCGTGGAGCCGGGGATTTATGTGTTGGAGGAGAACATCGGCATTCGTTTGGAGAACAATATTGTCATCCAGGAGGACGGGTTCGAAGATTTAATGGCCGGGATTCCCATCGAAGCGGAAGAAATCGAAGCGCTGATGCAGGCGGGTCGTGGCTAATCGAGGGTAAAGGTATGTTTTTTAAAAAAAGAAAGGCTGATTTCGCGAGAAATCAGCCTTTTGTAATTTGGGCAGCGCCCAAGATCTTATCCGATCGCTACACGCTTAAATGCGGCTACGGTTAGGCCTTTGCTTACGCTGTCTAAGTACTGCGCGATAGACTTGCTGTTGTCCTTCACGAACGTTTGGCTTAGCAGGGTATTTTCTTTGTAGAATTTATTTAGTTTACCGATAGCGATTTTCTCGAGCATTTCTTCCGGCTTGCCTTCTTGTCTTGCTTGATCTTTACCTACCTCGATTTCTCTTTCTACTACAGAAGCATCCACACCGTCTTTATCTAGAGCCACCGGGTTCATAGCGGCGATTTGCATGGCTACATCTTTGCCAGCTTCCTCCACATCAGTACCGCTAGTATTTTTTAGTGCTACGAGAACACCTAATTTACCATTCGAGTGAATGTAAGGAACGACAGCTTCGCCTTCTACTTGCTCGTAGTGAGAGATTTCGATTTTCTCACCGATTTTACCTGTAAGTTCGATGATTTTTTCACCTACTGTATTGCCATCTAGAGGTAGTGCGAGGATATCTTCTACTGTTTTCGCTTGGTTTTCAGTGGCTAATGCGATGGCTGTGTTCGCGAATGCCACGAACTCTTCGTTTTTCGCTACGAAGTCCGTCTCGCACGTTAATGAAAGTAGGTAACCAGTAGTGCCATTTACACGCGTTACGATAGTACCTTCTTTCGTTTCTCTATCTGCTCTGGAGGCAGATACTTTTTGCCCTTTTTTTCTCAGGATATCGATTGCCTTTTCAAAGTCACCTTCCGCTTCGGTTAGGGCTTTTTTACAGTCCATCATACCGGCTCCGGTCATTTTTCTTAATTCGTTAACTTCTTTTGCAGTAATCGCCATGATTTAGAAAGTTTATGTAAGAGGTTGTATATCTTTTTAGGGGTTTCGCTGCGGCAAAGGCAGGGGGAGTGGAGGGGGCTAAGCCTCCGAATATTAAACAAATTGAACACAGGGCGTTACCGTATGTTCAATTTTTTGTAAACATGCTGTCAAATCGAATTATTCAGCAGAGTCAGCATCAACAGCTCTCTTAGCTGCTTCTTCTTCTTGCTGCTTCGCATCTTCTTTATCTCTTTTACGCTCGGATAGACCTTCTTCTATCGCTGCGCCAAAGAGTTTTACGAGAAGAGAGATAGACTTGAACGCATCGTCATTTGCCGGAATTGGGAAATCTACCTCATTCGGGTTAGAGTTCGTATCAACTAAAGCAAACACAGGGATACCAAGCTTTTGTGCTTCGGCGATGGCGATGTGTTCTCTTTTGATGTCTACTACGAAAAGAGCTGCTGGAAGGCGTGTAAGGTCAGCGATACCGCCGAGAACCGTTTCCAGTTTTTCTCTTTGACGTGTGATCATCAAACGCTCCTTCTTCGCCATGTTCTTATAAGACTCTTCCTTCATCATTTTGTCGATGGAAGACATCTTCTTCAGAGATTTGCGGATGGTGGCGAAGTTTGTGAGCATACCTCCTAACCATCTTTCGGTTACGTAAGGCATGTTAAGTCTTTTTGCTTCTTCAGCTACTAAGTCTTTCGCCTGCTTTTTCGTCGCGACGAACATTACTTTTTTGCCAGAGCGAACGATTTGCTTGATTGCATTGGATGCTTCTTCGAGGCAAACAAGCGTTTTGTTTAGGTCAATGATATGGATACCGTTCTTCTCCATGAAGATGTACGGAGCCATTCTTGGATCCCACTTTCTCGTCAAGTGTCCAAAGTGAACACCAGCATCCAGTAAGTCTTTATATTCGATTTGTGCCATTGAATAATTTTTTTTCTAAAGAGTATAATAAGTAGATTCCGATTAACGCTTAGAGAACTGGAATCTTCTTCTCGCTTTTCTACGACCCGGCTTCTTACGCTCTACCATACGTGGATCACGTGTTAGGAAACCTTCTTTCTTAAGCGGAGATCTAAATTCTTCATTGATTTCGCAAAGCGCACGAGCGATCGCCATACGGGCAGCTTCTGCTTGGCCTTTGATGCCACCACCATCTACTGTGATGTTGATGTCATATTTTCCATCCTCGCCCACAAGCGCTAAAGGCTGCTTGACCACGATCTGATGTAAGTCGAAAGGGAAGTAAACAGCGATTTCTCTTTTGTTTACGGTGATAGTACCATTCCCTGGCTTTAGGTAGATTCTCGCAACAGAGGTTTTTCTTCTACCGATAGTGTTGATAATTTCCATAGACTGCTGATCGATTAGAATTTGATTTCTTTCGGCTGCTGAGCGGCGTGCGGATGCTCAGGGCCTTCGTAAACGAATAGGTTACGGTATAGCTGACGACCCAGTCTTGTCTTAGGAAGCATACCACGTACCGCTTTCTCTACGAGAATACGTCCGTCTTTTTCCTTCAACATACGTGGGGTAGAGATACGCTGACCACCCGGATATCCCGTGTGACGTACGTACACCTTATCGTTCCACTTATTACCGGTTAATCTAACCTTCTCGGCGTTAATAACGATCACGTTATCACCGCAGTCCACGTGAGGGGTAAAGTTTGGTTTATGCTTACCTCTCAAAATACGTGCTACCTCACTCGCAAAGCGACCTAAAACTGCAGCTTGGGCATCCACAACCACCCAATTCTTGTCTACAGTTGCCTCATTCGCGGATTTGGTCTTATAGCTTAATGTATCCACTGTGTAAATGTTTAATTATGAGCTTATTAAATACAATAATCCCCTAAAAAGGGACACAAAGATAGATGCTTTTTCTTTCATATGCAAAAGAAAGCATGCTATACCTCACATTTTCTTGCACTTAGCTGTTCTTCTCCAGCTGTCGTACCAGTACATCGAAATCCTTTGGGTAAGGGGCCTCCACTTTTATGGTCTGACCATCTGTTCCCTGGAAGCAGATTCCGTAGGCATGTAAGGCTACGCGCTGTAAGATAGGCAGCTCTTCTGTGCCTTTTTTTAAATTGAACCTCCGCTTCAGCTGTGACAGATAGATCAGTGCGCCCCCATACGTGGTGTCGCAGCAGATCGGGTGGCCTAGATAGGCCAAATGGACCCGGATTTGGTGCAGGCGACCGCTAATCGGTTCACAGGCGAATAGCGTATGCGCATAGTACGTCTTCAGGGTTCTGACTCGTGTTTGAGCGGGCTTCCCCTCTTTGTTTATGCGCGCGATTCCTTTGTTGGTAGCCACTATGTTTCGGTCCACTAGAACTTCCTCATAGCGATGTATCCCTGCTGTAACGGCATGATACACTTTCTGCACTTCTCTGTTTTCAAACTGTATCGCGATGTTACGATAAGCCTCCTGGTGTTTGGCGATAACAAGGCATCCGGAAGTTTCCTTGTCCAAGCGATGACAAACCTGGGCATCAGGGGTGTATGCTCTGGCAAGTTCCAGCATATTCTGGGCTTCATGCCTATCGTCCAGCGTCGATAAAAAGGGAGGCTTATTGACTACGAGGTAATCCTCGTTTTCAAACAGCACGAGCGTCTTAAAATCAATTTTTTTCATGCAGTTCGCTACCAATAAGGGCGCAAAAGTAGGCAATAAAGTTGATTACTGAAAATACTTCGCTCAGAATATATTCTTATCGACTCCTGCCCAGCTCTTCTGCATGGTATTTAGTCTGCGACAAAGGCCCTGTAAAGTGCATTTAGCGTCTCTTCGAGGTCTTCGGCGAATCCCCCATGCGGTCGGGAGGTCTGCAAGATGGAGCTGCGGTTAGCAGTCAGCCAGCGAAAACGGGCTGCGGCATCGTACTGCGTGATGGGGCTGTTCGGGTTTTTGCCAGCACAAATCTGCGCGATAGCGGTTAAGTAGTTTTGAATCGTCTCCAGGTCGGCGCTGGGGTCCAGGGCTAATACTTTATGGAGGTCCTGTTGAGCTTGCAGGCTAAAAACTTTTGCTGCTTGCAGCAGATAAGCACGCCTACGTTAACGAATTCCTCCCGTTCCACGCGGGGTACGATTCGGAGGACGGCATATTCATATAAGTGCTTTCCTGGCATCTTGCGCTCCTTTTATAAAGTGTTCTGTATGATTCAAGCGGCTTTCCAAGTAGGCGGCATAAATGGCGCGGCCTTCCTCTGGGTGCTCGACGTCCCGAGAGGCTAAGATCCATTCATCGGGAATAAGGGCTACTATTTGCTGCAATTTCTCAGCTGTAAGCAGCTTCTTGAAGACCGCATCTACCTCTGCGAGCTGTGCAGCCTGGGGTAGTAGGACATGGTCTTTTATGAGGGGGAAGGGGCTGAGCGCTTGCTTTTCCCAGTTTTCCCAGTTGTGATGAAAAAGAAAGGAGGCTCCGTGGTCGATGAGCCAGAGCTCTCTGTTCCACCAGAGCATGTTGGTGTTTCGAAAGCTGCGGTCCACGTTCGTAATGAAGGCGTCTAACCAGACGATTTTCGAGGCCAGTTCAGCGTCTACGGTGGTGGCGCCGGGGTCAAAGGTGATGGCATGGGACAGGAAATGCAGGGCCAGATTAAGGCCTTGGCTACCTTTTAGTAGGTCTTGGATTTCCTCGTCTCCTTCCGATCGGCCGAAGGCTTCATCTAGCTGCGCAAAGACCAGTTCAGGGACTTTTAGCCCGAGCAGGCGGGCGATTTCTCCGCCGAGGAGTTCTGCTATCAGGCTTTTTCACGCTGACCCGCGCCTTTAAACTTCACGACATAGGAGAATCCATCGTCAGCATCAGCCAGGGCAGGGAGTGATCCCCCTTCGCGCAGTGGCATCCGGTAGCGGGTCACCTGCACCGTGCGCAGCTGAGGGGGAAGCGTGCTAGTAGACATGGGTATGATTTTTTTTACAAAGATAAGGCTTTAGCTCCAGATTTCACTTCTGCGGCAGGGAGGCTGAAGCTAAAGAGGGAGCCCTTTCCTACGGTGCTGCTGACGGAAATTTTACTTTTATGTCCTTCTAGGATGTGTTTTACGATGGCGAGGCCAAGGCCTGTACCGCCGGCTTCGCGGTTTCTACTTTTTTCCACTCGGTAGAAGCGTTCGAAAATTCGCTTTAGGTCTTCTGCGGGAATTCCTTTGCCATTATCTTTTACAGATACGTGGAGGCGGTTTTTTTGGGCTTTCAGGCTGACCTCTACTTCACCGCCTTCATGGTTGTACTTAATGGCATTCGAGATGAGGTTTTGGCAGACCCGAAAAATCTTTTCTCGATCCGCTTTCGTGAAGAAGGACTGGTTTTTATCTACGTAGAATCGGATGAGGACATCTCTTTTTTCGGCTTTTTGCTCGAGTTCTTCGATGACCTCAGCCAGTAGTGCGCGTAGGTCGAAGACTTCCAGGTTGAATTTGACCACCCCGCTTTCCATGCGGTTTAGGGTGAGCAGGTCCTGCACGAGGCGATCCAGGGAGTGGAGGCTTTTAGCCGCTCTTTTCAGGAATTTATAGCGGACAGCATCATCATCTACGGCGCCTTCGAGTAAGGTTTCGATGTAGCCTTGGGCGGCAAAGATGGGAGTCTTCAGTTCATGTGAGATGTCTGCGATAAACTCACGCCGGAAGGCGGCATTTTTCTGGAGTGTCTCGATTTCCTTATTGCGCGCCAGCGCGTAGTTATTTATCGTGGCGTTTATGTTTTTTAGCGGAGAAAGGCCTGGTTTAGCGGGCTTATCCTTTAGGCCAGTCAGGTCTTTTTTTCTGGATTTTTTCGAGGAGGGAGTAGATGTTCGCGATCTCCTTAAAGATTAAAAACTCCAGTGTGACCAGTGTGAGTAGGTAGGCGGAGGCGAAGGCCATACTCCAGGCCACTACGAGCAGCGTGGGGGTGGCGGCCTCCATGATGGACAAAAAGGCGACCGTTACAGAAGCGATCGCCAATCCTAAAATTAATGCTATCCCGCGGGATGTGGTAAACATCATAGATTAACCTAAGTCGAACTTATAACCCACTCCTTTTACAGTGGTAATATAGTCGTCACCGATTTTTTCGCGCACCTTTCGGATGTGTACATCCACGGTGCGTGCGAGGACGAATACGTCGGCACCCCAGATGTTTTGCAATAAATCGTCGCGACTGAAGACCATATTAGGGTTTTTCGCGAGGAAATACAAGAGTTCGAATTCTTTTTTCGGCAGCGTGATGGTTTTACCGCTTTTATCGATGGTGTAGCTCGTGCGGTCGATGGTGAGGTCCCGGATTTTGATTTGGGATAATTCCTGTTCCTTTTTTGATTCGCGGCGGAAAAGGGCAGCGATGCGGCTCATCAGGGCGCGAGGCTTAATGGGCTTGGTGATGTAATCATCTGCTCCTACATCGAAGGCAGCTACCTCACTGTATTCTTCAGCGCGGGCTGTTAAAAAAATGATAAAAGTATTTTTAAGGTCTGGATTTTCTCGGAGCTGCCGGCAGGTTTCCACTCCATCCTGTAGGGGCATCATGATGTCTAAAAGTATGACATCGGGTTTAAATCGGGCGGCTGTCTTTACCGCTTTCACGCCATCCTCTGCGGAGGCGACATCGTAACCTTCTTTTTCGAGGTTATAGGTCAAGATTTCTATGATGTCTGGCTCATCGTCTACCACCAGAATCCTGACTTTCGGTTTTTCACTCATGTTAAGCGTGCTGCTAAAGGTTTTTTGATGACCCTAAATTAATGAAAGCAGGGTGAATTCGGCTATTTTTCACTTAGGAATTAAGAAAACACAACATGCCACCGATAAAATCGGTTGAATGTGAAGAGAATGTTAAAAAATAGTAACCTATTTATTACGTATGCCGCTTGCCTCTACCAGGTCCATGTGAAGGGCGCCTACGACTAACTTGGCTTTAATTTTAAGCGGGATCTTGTTCGCGTCGTCTGAAATCCATACCGTAACCGGGTACTCTCCCTTGAAGAGTTTGTTTGGCGGCATTACGGGGGTGAAGAGCATGGTTTCATAGGTGCCCAACTTGGTTTTGAGGGTTTCCCTCCCCTCGTAAATTAACTTGATGGCGTAGGTTTGTTTATCGAAAAAGCATTAATGGTAATGACGTCACCGGGCTTATGGCGTCCCAGGTCCATGGATCTAAGGTAATAAAAGCCGCTAACGATGTCCTGTACTTGCTGGGGGATATCGAATGTTTTCGTGTCCACGACCTTCGTATCTTCCCTATCAAAGAGCTTCATTTCGGCCTTGCCTTTCTGCTGGTCGAAATAGACACGTTCATTTTTGCGGTATTTACCTTCTTCTAAAAAGCGAT
The DNA here is from genome assembly GCF_000265075.1 of Nitritalea halalkaliphila LW7. Taxonomy (GTDB): domain Bacteria; phylum Bacteroidota; class Bacteroidia; order Cytophagales; family Cyclobacteriaceae; genus Nitritalea; species Nitritalea halalkaliphila. The sequence continues at coordinate 65,508 of NZ_AJYA01000030.1, forward strand.
AGGAGTGATAAGGGATGAGGCGGGCGGTGTCCAGATAGGTGCCCCAGGTATCGTTTACTTTAAATAGTTTAAAGATTCCCAGAGTTTGTCCAGTGACATCGATTTTATAGACGGGGCGCTCATTAAAGCGCTTCACTTCTGGAGCTACTTCCATAACGGCTTCTGCGGCATTTAGAAACCCATAGCTGACGGTGAATTTTAAGGATTCCCCCTTCGTGAATGCGCGCTTCTTCGCCTGCGCATGCCCTGGATCAGGAAGCGTAAAGGCAGAAAGTGTGACAATGAGTGACACAAAAAGACTTAATCGAAGGGATTTATTCATGATATGCGCATGCTTTCAAATCTTATTCCAATCTTTACAACGTCAAAGAGAAGGACTTCATGTATGGATGGTCGGAAATCCTTTTCTTTAGGAGCTCTAAACTCTTTGGAGTGTTTAAAACCACTTGTAAGTGTTTGGAGTTTGTTCACCAAAGATAGAATACGTAATTTCGAGAATCCTTGTTTGTTAAGAAAAATTAATTAGAAAGTATGAGTAGTGCGAGCGAAAAACTAAAGGCTTTACAGCTGACTATCGATAAATTAGAGAAGTCCTATGGAAAGGGGACTGTCATGAAGCTAAGTGATAACAAAGTCTTAGACATTCCTGCCATTTCCACGGGTTCTTTAGGTTTAGACATGGCATTAGGGATCGGTGGGATTCCACGAGGTCGGGTAATCGAAATTTACGGTCCAGAGTCTTCGGGTAAGACTACCTTAACGATGCACTGTATCGCTGAGGCGCAGCGTCAGGGCGGTTTAGCGGCCTTCATCGATGCAGAGCATGCCTTCGACAAGACCTATGCAGAAAAACTGGGGATCGACACGGAGAATTTACTTATCTCGCAGCCCGATAATGGTGAGCAGGCGCTCGAAATCGCAGAACATTTAATTCGTTCCGGGGCCATCGATATTATCGTGATCGATTCCGTGGCGGCACTCGTGCCAAAGGGTGAGCTCGAGGGCGACATGGGAGATAGTAAAATGGGTCTTCAGGCTCGTTTGATGTCGCAGGCGCTGCGTAAGTTGACAGGAGCGATTAATAAAACGGGCTGTGCGTGTATCTTTATCAATCAGCTACGGGAAAAAATCGGTGTGATGTTCGGTAACCCTGAGACTGACGACGGGGGGGAATGCGCTCAAGTTTTATGCTTCTGTTCGTTTAGATATCCGTAGAATCGGTCAGATTAAAGAAGGAGCAGATAACATCCTTGGAAACCGCACGAAAGTGAAGGTGGTTAAGAATAAGGTAGCACCTCCATTTAAGGTAGTAGAATTCGATATCATGTATGGTCAGGGGATTTCTAAGGTAGGTGAAATCATCGATCTGGGTGTGGAGTTTGATATTATTAAGAAGGCGGGCTCTTGGTTCTCCTATGATGGAAATAAGTTGGGCCAGGGTCGGGATGCAGTCAAGAATTTGATTTTGGATAACCCTGAGCTCATGGAAGAATTAGAGCGCAAGATCAAGGAGAAAGCGGGTCTCGGTGCCAAGTTGCCGGAGGAGCGTGGTGAAGAGGCAGAAGGTTAAGGCTATCTCCCTTTCTGGTTTTGAGCATATAAAAAACATCCCCGACAGTCAGGTTTAGACGTGTCGGGGATGTTTTTTTTGCGCGGCTACGCGCAAAGGGGACGGTCACCCATTCTGGGCCCTCTTTACCGTTTAATTCTTCCTGTAATCCTATTAATTCGCTCGGATGGCCTCCACGGGGTCTAGTCGGGAGGCTAAGGTGGCTGGGACGATTCCTGAGAGCACGCCGATGACGGAGGAAATCGTAACGCCCAGCATGACATTTTTAAAGGTCATGACGAATTCGAAGGAGCTACGGGGATAAAGGTGAGTAAGTACACCAGTAAGATGCCTCCCAGCCCTCCGATGAGTGAGAGAAATACGGCCTCAAAAAGGAATTGGAAGAGGATAAAGAAGTTTTTCGCGCCGAGGGATTTTTGTACTCCAATGATGGTGGTTCGTTCTTTCACAGATACGAACATAATATTCGCGATGCCGAAGCCTCCGACTAAGATGGAAAAGCCTCCGATGACTGCCCCTGCGATGCTGATCACGGAAAAGATGGAGCCGATGGTGTTCATGATGAATTCGGACTTGTTTAAGGAGAAGTTGTCCTCTTCTGTCGGCTTTAAGCCGCGTTTGGCTCGCATAAGGCCGATGATCTCGTTTTCGAGGGCGATCATTTGCTGCTCATCGTCTGGGCCTTTAATGGCGATGTCGGGCTCGATGCCGCGATTGCCCACATAATAAATTTTAGTGAAGGCAGAAAAAGGAATGATACAGGCTTCATCTTTAGAAGGCGCATCGAAGAGTCCTTCACCTTCCTCTTCGAAGATGCCGATGACGACGAACTTACGGCCTTTAATTTTTATTTCTTTGCCGAGGGCATCCTGTCCTGGGAAGAGGTTTCGGGCTAGTTTCACCCCGATTAAGGCCACATTTCGGCCTGCGTTCGTTTCGATTTCGGTAAAATAACGTCCAAATTCGATCGGGACGTCATAAACATCTTTGTAGGAAAAGGTGACACCGGTTAGGTTGGTTCCCCGAAAGGAATTGTTGCCAGCTTGCACGGTAACACTGGCGTTAGCGAAAAAGCTGACGCCTTCTGCGTTCCGAAGCTGATTGGATAAAAACTGGTATTCGCTGTAGGTGTTATAGGGCCGCTGGAAGTATTTCCACCAGGGGTAGTCTGCTGAGCCCACGAATTCGAAGCGATTAATGGTGATCACATTACTGCCTAAAAAGCTGAAGCTATTTTTAATGCTGCGTTCTAGGGAGTCCACAGCGGTGAATACCGCGATGATGGCGAAGATTCCCACCGTCACCCCGAGGAGGGAAAGAACGGTGCGGGTGAGGTTCGAGCGCAGGGCTTGCATCGCAAAGCGCAGACTTTCGTACGTTAGCTTAAGGAAAATCACAGTAAAGGGCTTGGTCTAAAACAATTACCGAAGATATGTAGATTTAGGGACTTTTTCTTATTATCTTTGCATTTTTTACGATTAGTCGTAAAGTCTACCTAACTAGCTATTTATATCTCCTTATATGAAGTTATCCGATTTCAAATTTGAAGTACCGAAAAAACTTATTTCTCAGTATCCTGTGGACAATCGAGACGAGTCTCGTCTAATGGTGGTACACCGCGCCACGGGTGAAATCGAGCATAAGCTTTTTAAGGAAATCGTCACCTATTTCGGAGAGGGTGATGTATTCGTGATGAACAACACCAAGGTTTTTCCTGCCCGCCTGTATGGCAATAAAGAAAAAACGGGTGCTAAAATCGAGGTGTTTTTATTGCGCGAGTTAAACCAAGAGCTGCGGCTGTGGGATGTGCTCGTGGATCCTGCGCGTAAGATTCGCGTGGGCAATAAGCTGTACTTTGGGGATAGCGATTTAGTGGCTGAGGTGATCGATAATACCACTTCTCGCGGCAGAACGATTCGTTTTCTCTTCGATGGAACGGACGAGGCCTTTTATAAGGCGATCGATTCTTTAGGTGAAACGCCGCTCATTAAGGAACATATCGAGCGGAAGGTGGAGCCAGAAGATCGTGAGCGCTACCAGACGATTTTTGCCAAGCATGTCGGTGCGGTGGCAGCACCTACGGCGGGCTTACATTTTACGCCACATCTTTTAAAGCGCTTAGAGCTGGTAGGGGTGCAAGTGTCTCCCATCACGTTACATGTGGGCTTAGGGACTTTCCGCCAAGTGGACGTGGAAGATCTCACCAAGCACAAAATGGATTCAGAGAACTACGAGATTCCTCAGGAAACGGTGGAGCATGTGAATCAGGCTTTAGACCAGAAAAAGCGTGTCGTGGCGGTAGGGACGACTTCTCTGAAAACGATCGAATCTTCTGTGACTGCAAATAACAGGTTGAAGGCGAGTGCAGGCTGGACGGATAAGTTCATTATCCCTCCTTATGAGTTTAAGATTGCTAATGCACTGATCACGAATTTCCACCTTCCGGAGTCTACGCTGCTGATGACGGCTTCGGCTTTCGGTGGATATGACCTGATTATGCGTGCCTATCAGGAGGCTATCAAAGAAAAGTACCGCTTCTTCTCGTATGGGGATGCGATGTTAATTTTATAATCTACCCCTTGGCGGCAGCAGCTGTTAAGTGAAGTGATAAGCTATGAAGCGTTTCGTTATCATCGTGGCTGGAGGAAATGGTTCCCGTATGGGGGCCAGCATCTCCAAACAATACTTGGAAATCGGCGGTCGACCGGTCCTCATCCGTACCTTAGAAAAATTCGCTACCGTAGTGCCGGATGCTCACTTGCTTTTGGTTTTACCAGAGCGAGACTTTTTGTTTTGGGAGGCACTCTGTGCTGAGCACGGCTCTAAGGTAGCGCATCAGGTGGTGGCCGGGGGCCAAAGCCGTTTTCAGTCTGTCCGAAATGGTCTGCGCGCTATCCCTCCTCAGGAGGGACTAGTGGCGATTCACGATGGGGTGCGCCCCTTCGTGGCAGATGAGGTGATTCGTAAGAGCTTTGTGGAGGCTGAGACGCATGGAAGTGCTGTGGCAGTAGTTTCGCTGAAAGATTCTATTCGCGAAATCGAGGATTCGGGAAGGTCTAGGGCGAGGGAAAGACAAGCGTTTCGTTTGGTTCAGACCCCACAGACCTTTCGGTTGGAGGCCATTCAAGCGGCTTTTACGGCCGGGGAACTGGCGCACTTCACAGATGATGCCACCGTGTACGAGCATAGTGGCAAAGCCGTCCACCTCATAGCTGGTAATTTAGAGAACATTAAGATCACGACTCCTGAGGATATGGAGTTCGCCGCGTATTTGTTAGCAAGAGAGGGAAATTGACTTTTCGTCGTTGGTAAGGATAAGGGGTATGCGGTGAAGTGGCTGTCTGGAAGCTCAGTTATTTTTATTTGGAGGCATTGGTCTGGTTTTTTGATGTTTTATTCTTTGCCTGTGGGGCAAATGATAAATTCTGTACATTTGTATAGAACCAGCATTTCCTATTATGAAAAAGACACCAGTGGGTCAAAACTCTTCTGAGATTACATTGGCCATAATCCTGTTCGCTGCGGGGGGAGTCCTGCTCCTGCGTGCGCTAGACGTTTCTCTTCCTAGATGGTTATTCAAGTGGGAAGTGATTTTAATGTTCATCGGTGCTGCTATCGGTATCAGCAGTAGATTTAAAAATGCTGCTGGCTATATCCTTTTACTGATTGGGTCGGTCTTTTTACTTCGTGATTTTGTGCGTTTTCCCAGTGGCTGGGAAGATTTTATTTTACCTGCCTTGTTTATTAGTTGTGGGATTTATCTTTTGATTCGTAAAAAACGACAGGAGGAACAGCTGGCCATGCTTTTTTCCCAGAAGCAGCCTAAATCTACGGAGGCTGCACGTGCTTTTACTTCTGCCGGGGCGTCTCCTGGTGCTGTGGCTGGACAGGGCTTTGGTTCGGGAGAACCTCAAAAGGAGCAGGATCAGGCTTCAGTGCATATGGAGGAGTCCGAGGTGCAAGCATTGGAGTCACTTCACATCAATGCTTTATTTACGGGGATCGAGCGCAGACTACCTGTGGGGAGTTTTTCGGGAGGTAAATTTTCTGTTTATTTCGCGGGAGTGGAGCTGGATTTATCGAATACGCAGCTCGATAGGGAGGTGAGCTTGCATGTGGATGTGGCATTTGGAGGGGTGAAGCTTATTTTGCCGCAGGATTGGCAGGTGGATATCATCAGTACCCATATTTTCGCTGGGGTGGAGGATAAGCGCATGCCGCGGTTTCCGCATCAGAAAGCGCGGAAGTCGGCGGGGCGCCTATTGATCACGGGCTCAGTGCTTTTCGGAGGGATTGAGCTGAAGTCTTATTAAAATAAAGTGGTGTAAAATTAGCCCTAAGTAAACTTAGGGACCTAAAAAAGCTAAGGTGTGGGTACACCTTAGGCTTTAATCATGTGGAGGAGAGTGTTTTAGTACTCGTCCTCATTAAAGAAAAAGTCGTCCTTAGTAGGGTAGTCAGGCCAAATTTCCTCGATATTCTCATACGGTTCGCCATCATCTTCTAGCTCCTGAAGGTTTTCGACTACTTCAAGCGGAGCCCCGGAACGAATCGCATAATCGATTAATTCGTCCTTAGTCGCTGGCCATGGAGCATCCTCCAGGTATGAAGCTAATTCTAATGTCCAATACATAGTCTTTTCGTTTAATGTTTTAACGCCTTGAAAAAGGAATGCAAAAATAGAAATCTTCTGAAATTTTTAATGCATAACGTCCTAAATGTTTGAAAGTTCTTTCAGGATATAATTTTTTACATCCACTTTTCGCTTGTACGTACTGAGCTTGCGTCTAATCATCATCGCTGCGTCTCCTTCGTCTGTACGGAAGTTTTCTGCATTATCTTTAAAGGTTTCCAGTTCTTTTTCATCACGCTGAAGGAGGTCTTTTAGTATGCCTGCTTTTATCTTTTTTTGTTCATCTGCGGGCATTTCTCTGTAGTCCTCGTACTTCCCTTTGGCGAGTTTTTCTAAGAAGCTTTTTCGAATGCCACCTCGGCGAAGAACTGGAAAGAGCTCATGAGTAATTTAGCCTCTCTAGGCTTGCGTGGGGGAAGTTTTTTCCATTCCCCTTGAATTTTCTTTACGGTGTTGGTTCCTTCGTAGGTGCTCGGACTTTTTGCGATTCGTTTGACTTCGGCGAGCATTTCCTCCATCTTCTTGGTAATTTCCCAAGGGCGAAGTTGGGGGCCTGTTTGTAAACTTCTGCGGTAGCGGCTGAAGATTCTGTTGTTCAGCTTAGAGAACTCATCCCAGAGGGGAGCTCTTCTTTCGGCTGGCACTCTTCCGGCTTCCTTCCATTCTTTTTGGATGCGTTTACTGATTTCGAAGGCTTTTTTCGCGTCCGGCATGTTAAAGGCCTGCTGAGCCTGCATGACGAGCGATTCATAGGTCTTGATGTTTACCTCTGCTTGTTTGGCTAACTCATCGAAAAACTGCTTACGTCGATCGAAAAAATAGTCCAGTATGGCATTAAAGGTTCTTTCCATTTCCTCTTCGAGCTCTTTGTCCACCGGACCTGTTTTAATCCAGCGCATTTTCAGCTCCTTCATAGCCTCTCCGGCTTCCTTCCATTCGTCAGAATCTTTCAGGTCTAGGGCCTCCATGATGAGTCCTTCCTTGATGGTTTTATTTCTTTCCCTGTTCTGCTGAATGATTTCTTCCAGATAGGTCTGTATGCCATTTAATTCCTCGATTACGGGGACGAAATCCCCTAAGGCGTCATAGGCATAGAGCGAGTCACGCAGGTGGATGAGCTTCATCAGGAAAGAACCCTTGTTTTGGTTCTCTTCGATATCCTGCTTGAGCTTGTTTACTTTTTCTAAAAGCATTTCGAAACGCTCTTCGAAATACTTGATGGTAGAAGCTTCGTCTTCTTTGACCTCGCCTATTACCCTATCTTCCTGATTCAAAAAGCCTTTCAAGTAGACTTTCCCCTCTTTGATGTATCCGTATGGATGCTCCATTTTGACTTAATAGGTTGTTAGTTGTTTTACCCTCACTAAAGTGCAAATTAATTAATTCAATCGCATTTATCCTAAGAAACAAGTATTTTTACCATCTTTGTCTCTAAGGATTGTCTAACTTAATATTTACCGTATGAGTTCTGAAAAAATCATCTTTTCTATGGCGGGGGTGTCAAAAATCTACCCTCCTCAGAAAAAAGTACTTAAAGATATTTACCTTTCCTTCTTCTATGGCGCTAAGATCGGTGTTCTCGGTCTGAATGGCTCGGGAAAAAGTTCCCTTTTACGCATCATAGCGGGCATGGATAAGGAGTTTCTCGGCGAGGTGGTCTGGTCTCCGGGCTACTCTGTGGGCATGCTCGAGCAGGAACCCCAGCTGGACCCGGAAAAAACGGTGAAGGAGGTGGTGGAAGAGGCCGTGGCCGAAACGGTCGCTCTCTTAAAGGAATTCGAGCAGATTAATGAGCAGTTTATGGATCCTGCGCTGATGGAGGATGCCGATGCTATGGACAAGCTGATTACCCGTCAGGGAGAGGTTCAGGAGAAACTGGATGCAGCGAATGCTTGGGAGCTTGACACGATGTTAGAGAAGGCGATGGATGCTTTGCGCCTGCCGCCCTCCGAAGCCATCGTAGGAAATCTCTCTGGGGGAGAAAAACGCCGAGTGGCCCTCTGCCGTCTGCTCCTGCAGGAACCGGATGTGCTGTTACTCGATGAGCCGACGAACCACTTGGATGCAGAGTCGGTGCTTTGGCTGGAGCAGCACTTACAGCAGTATAAAGGTACGGTTATCGCCGTGACGCACGACCGTTATTTCCTCGATAATGTGGCTGGCTGGATTTTAGAGCTTGACCGCGGAGAGGGGATTCCGTGGAAAGGTAATTATTCTTCTTGGCTAGAGCAAAAGCAAAAGCGCCTGCAGCAGGAGGAAAAGACGGCCTCTAAGCGTCAGAAGACTTTAGAGCGGGAGCTTGAGTGGATCCGCATGGCGCCGAAGGCCAAGCAGGCTAAAGGCAAGGCGCGTTTAAATGCCTATGACAAGCTTTTAAGTGAGGAGTCGAAGGAAAAAGAGGCCAAGTTAGAGCTGTACATCCCTCCAGGGCCTCGCTTGGGTGCCAAAGTGATCGAGGTAAACGGAGTTTCTAAGGCCTACGGGGAGAAGCTACTTTTCGAAAACCTGAGCTTTAACTTGCCACAAGGGGGGATCGTCGGCATTATCGGGCCGAACGGTGCGGGTAAGTCGACGCTTTTCAAGCTGATCACGGGCCAAGAAAAGCCTGATGCGGGGGATTTTGAGATCGGTGAGACCGTGCAGCTCTCCTATGTAGATCAGGAACATGGAAGTTTAGATCCGAATAAGACGGTTTATGAGATCATCTCTGGTGGTAATGAAATCATCAAGATGGGCAGTAAGGAGATCAATGCGCGCGCCTACGTGGGCAAGTTTAACTTTACGGGCTCTGATCAGGAAAAAAAGGTGGGTGTGCTTTCCGGCGGTGAGCGTAACCGCGTGCATTTAGCCATGATGCTGAAGGAAGGCGGGAATTTACTCCTATTGGATGAGCCCACGAATGATTTGGATGTGAATACGTTACGTGCCTTGGAAGAGGCGCTGGAGAATTTTGGCGGCTGTGCGGTGGTGATTTCCCACGACCGCTGGTTCTTAGATCGTATTTGTACGCATATTTTAGCCTTCGAGGGCGATTCTCAGGTGTACTGGTTTGAGGGGAACTTCTCCGATTATGAGGAGAATAAGAAAAAGCGTCTGGGGGATCTGACTCCGAAGCGTATTAAGTACAAGAAGCTGAAGTAAGTATTTCATGCTTGGCCTTTGCGCCTCGGCGCAAAGCAAAAGGAAGGCCGGCTTAGAGACCTACATCTAAGCCGGCTTTTTTCGTGTGCGCTGATGCTTTTTTTATTTTTAGTTAAATATTTTTACCGTATTCGTAAGCATACGTCTGAAATACTGTATATTTGGCTAAGCACAGCGTAGGACTATGAGAACATTACTTTTAAGACCAGGGGCGGAAGAGCTGAGTTATGAGATCCGCGGTATCGTGAAAAAGGCGCGGAACATCGCAGCACTGGGGCAGTCGATAACCTGGGAGAATATCGGAGACCCTATTCAGAAAAACAATAAGATTCCGAGCTGGATGAAGGCGATCGTGTCAGAGCTGGTGCAGGAGGATGTCAGCTACGGTTATGCAGATTCTAAGGGAGTACCGGCTACGCGTGCCTTTTTAGCGGAAAAGAATAATGCCCAGGGAGGCTGCCAGCTTACAGCGGAGGATATTTTGTTTTTTAATGGTCTGGGAGACGCGATAGCGAAATTATACCAGTTTTTAATTCCTACGGCGCGGATTATCGGGCCAAGTCCTGCTTACAGCACACACAGTTCGGCGGAGGCTGCCCATGCGAATGCGGCACCGATCACCTATCGATTGGATCCAGAGAATCACTGCTGCCGGATATGGAAGATTTATATAATAAAGTAAAGTATAACCCTTCTATCGTCGGTATTTTAATTATCAATCCAGATAATCCGACGGGAATGGTCTATCCGCGGGAAGTTTTAGAGCAGTTCGTGGCGATCGCACGGGAGTTTAATTTGCTGCTGATTGCGGATGAAATCTACCAGCACATCACCTTTAATGGGTATGAGGCGGTTCCACTCGCGCAGGTGATCGGAGATTTACCGGGCATTTCATTAAAAGGGATTTCGAAGGAGTTTCCTTGGCCGGGAGCGCGCTGTGGATGGATGGAGTTTTATAATCGGGATGCTTCGAAGGAGTTTAATAAATTGGTGCAGACGTTGGAAAATGCGAAGATGATCGAAGTGTGTTCGACCATTTTACCTCAGCTGGCCATTCCTAAGATCATGGAGCATCCGGAGTATATACGCTATCGGGAAGAAAACAACCAAGCGATCGGGCGTCGAAGTGCATGGATGCAAGAGCTTCTGGAGGGGGTTCCGGGAATTCATTTTAATCCTACGCATGGTGCATTTTATAATACGATTGTTTTTGACCCCCTGCTGCTGAGTGATCGGCAGTATTTACCTATAGCGAATGAGGCCATAGCGCAAGAGGTCGCTCGTTGGGTGGCGGAGCCGGGACTGCCTGCAGATAAACGCTTTGTTTATTATTTGCTGGGGCAAACGGGGATTTGTGTGGTTCCAATCAGTTCGTTTTGTTCCGATTTACGGGGTTTCCGTGTGACGCTTTTAGAGGAGGATGAAGCGGTTTTCCGAAAGACTTTTGCGACATTGGCGCAAGCGATTCGAGACTATTTAAGCTCGGATCCAGCCTTATTACCTCGTTATGAGCAGGCATTAGCCGCTACTGCAGGACGCTACGCGTAAGGGGGCGATAGTAGACTGAGGGTGCTGAAGTCGGGCATTGGAAGGAATGTTACATAGGAATGGTTGGGTTTAGGCTAGGTTTTATTCGTTTAAGGGCCTAGTTTAGGCTGTCCAGCTTCCACCCAGGCACTGTACCAGGCGTCAGCTGTAACCTTAATGGCTTGGCGCATTCGGTCTTCGATCATGCCCTCGAGGCTTGGTGATAGGCTTGGCTGAAGGCAAAGGAATATGTTTTTTCTGTCCGGCCCGAGCGTTCTTCGTAGCTGTATTTTCCTTTTTTTCGGAATGTGGTGCTGAGTTGGCGTTCTACTTCTAAGGTCATGGGGAGTAGTGCATGACTTTCGCGGACGACTTGCCAGATTTTTTCTCTGAAATTCGGGAGGTAGCTCGCCCCTCCGACGAAGAAATTATATTCTGCGCTAAACAGCTCAGGGAGCCGAGTTTCCCAAAAGCCATGGATGCCGTATTGGTTCGTGTACTGTCCGTTGTAATTTTTAGTGGTATGCAGGGGGACGTGTGCGTCTCCGATGTAGTGGCCGATATCTGCTGCCAGTCGGAGGATTACTTTGGGGTCCCCTCCTTTAAAGGCTTCCACTAGGCGGAGCTGCGTTAGGTAGAGATTCCAGGGAGGATGCCGTTTTGACGTAGGAATTCTTCTCCGAGGGTCTCTTTTGCTGCTGTCCAGCTTCGTGGGAGGGTATAAGTGGCACTGTCGCCGAATGCTTCTAAATCGATGAAATGTTTTTCTGCCTCGCCTTTGACCGCAAAACGCCGTTTGTCAGGGTTTACTGCCAGCTCACGAAGCTCTTCTTGATGGAGAAGGAAAAAGGAGCGCATTTCGGGCGGTAGGGAGTAGACCGCCTGTTGGTTGATTAATTTATGTGCGTGGAAGCCCCAGAGCGTTAGGCCGCAGAGTAAGAACAAGTGTGCCATAGGTTTTGGGACAAAGGTCGGGGCTCTGGCCGAAGTAGTCGGAGATTAGTTGCTTGTAAATGTTTTTATGTATATTTGCGGTGCTTATGAGTAGAAAAGGTGGCGTTTTGGCTTTTTAAGCTGTTTAGTGGGCGTGGCTGGCGCAATGGTTTTAAAAATTCTTTTCTCTTTATGAGGCAATTTTTTGTGGTTACAAATAATTGAATTAAATTTGCACTCCGTTTAAAGGCGGAATACTAAAGCATTAACATAACTAAAGATATGGCAAATCACAAATCAGCGCTTAAGAGAATTCGTGCGAATGAGGCAAAGCGTCTAAGAAACAGGTATCAGGCGAAGACGACCAGAACCTTTATCAAGAGATTAAAGAACACGTCAGACAAAGCTGAGGCTCAGGAGTTACTGAAGAAGGTTACTTCTATGATCGATAAGTTAGCGAAGAAAAACGTGATTCATAAGAATAATGCATCTAACAAGAAGTCGAAGTTGACGAAGCTTGTGAATGCACTCTAATTTTTAAATGAATGCAAGTATTCAGACCACCTCTTTCGGGGTGGTTTTTTTTTGTTTCTTCTTTTTTAAGCGTTTAGTTCCCGATTAGTGGATAGTTGGAGGGTATCTTTGGGTATTCTTTATATTTTTTCAGTTAGAATTATGCTCATAAGTACAAAAATTTTAGCCATGGCCGAAGAAGATAGGCCTAGGGAGAAGCTGCTTCACAAGGGGAAGGTGAATTTAACGGATGCGGAGTTAATCGCTATTTTATTAGGCAGTGGTACGGCTCAGCAGAGTGCGGTCGATTTAGCGCGGGATTTGCTCCGCGAGGTGGAGGGAGATTTAAGTGCACTGGCTAAAATGCAGCCGAAGGACTTGATGCGTTTTAAGGGCATAGGAGAAGCCAAGGCGATTACGATCGTGAGCGCGATGGAGCTGGGTCGGCGGCGGGGGCAGACCAAGTCGGAGCGAAAGCCGCGTATCAGTTCTTCTTCGGACGTTTACACACTGATGAAGCCTGTTTTGCTGGATGAGCTAATCGAGCACTTTTACATCGTGTTACTTAACCGTGCGAACTTGGTGCTTCGAACGGTGAAAATAAGTAGTGGGGGGACAAATGCCACCATCGCAGATCCGAAATTAATTTTCAAGTATGCGCTAGATTACCTAGCTTCGTCCATGATTTTAGTCCATAACCACCCGTCTGGGAATTTAAAACCTTCTGAACCGGACCGGCGTTTGACTAAAAGGCTATTGGAGGTCGGCAAGAGTCTAGAGATTCCCGTTCTAGACCATGTGATTTTTACAGATGCCGGCTACTATAGTTTTGCGGATGAAGGAATCTTATAAGTAAATTGAGCGATGAATAAGCGTAACATTCTCTTAGTGGGCGTATTAGTCGTGGTGGCTCTTGCTTTTGTGTACACCCTTACACGGACGGATGATCCGGAGGTTTATGTAGAGAAAATAGAGCGGGAGCGCGATCGACAGTTTAAATATCTCAAGTTTAATACGGAGTCTCCGCTTTCCGCCGAGCAAAAGCGTGATTTGCAGGAACTGGACTATTTCCCTATAGACCCTGCCTACAGGGTGCGTGCGCGTGTCGAGCCTGTTCAAAACAAAAAAATGTTAGAGATTCCAAAAACGGATGGCTCTGTAGGGAAGTATATCAAGCATAGTTATGCGGTTTTCGAGCTAAAGGGAGTTCAGCACAGGCTTTTGCTGCTGCAAGCAGCCAATGAGGCAGATAAACGTAATTTCTTTCTTGCTTTTAACGACAAGTCGAATGGGGAGGGAACGTATGGGGGTGGTCGTTACATCGACTTGCGGCAGGATGGCCAAAGCAGCATTACGATCGATTTTAATTTGGCCTATAACCCCTATTGTGCGTATAATCCAAACTACGCTTGTCCGATACCTCCGGCCGAAAATGAGCTGAGTATTCCGATTTTTGCAGGTGAAAAGGATTATGAGCTGTAGCTTCCTCTGTTTTTCCCTTTCTAAGCGGTGAATCATGGATATAAAATAAGAGCTTTGGCCTCCACCTTCGGTCAAATCTCTTATTTTTGTGTTTTAGACGAGAAATTTTATCCATGAAAATATCCATTAATCAACTTCATACCTACTTACATCTTCCTGAGTCACCTGAAGAGATCGCGGCGCTATTAACTGGCTCTGGTTTAGAGGTGGAGGGAATAACCCGTTATGATTCGATCCAAGGAGGTTTAGAAGGTGTCGTGGTGGGCGAAGTGCTTACCTGTGTGCCTCACCCGAATGCAGATAAATTACGTGCTTGTACTGTAGCCATCGGTCCGGAAACGGTAGTTCCCATCGTCTGTGGGGCACCGAATGTGGCCGCTGGCCAAAAGGTGCTTGTAGCCACCGTCGGCGCACCCTCTACCCTTCTGAGGGGGAGCCCTTAACGATTAAAAAAGCGAAAATCCGAGGAGAAGTTTCTGAGGGGATGATTTGCGCTGAAGATGAGCTGGGCTTAGGGCAAAGCCATGCAGGTATTATGGTGTTAGAAACCGATTTAGCGAACGGCACACCTGCTACAGACTATTTGGACTTAGCTCCAGATTATGTGTTGGAAATCGGGCTTACGCCCAATAGAGCCGATGCGGCCTCACACCTGGGAGTGGCGCGGGATTTAGCGGCTTTATTACAGCGGGCGCTTTGTCGGCCGGATGTTTCCTCCTTCCAGTTACCTACTGGGGCTGCACTTCCACAGGTGACTGTGGCGGATGTTGTGGACTGTCCGCGCTATGCGGGCATTACCTTAGCGGGTATTCAAGTAGGACCTTCTCCGGAGTGGTTGCAGCAGTTTTTACGTAAGCTAGGATTAGAGCCGATTAACAATGTGGTGGATGTCACCAATTATGTGCTACATGATTTAGGTCAGCCGCTGCACGCCTTTGATTTAGCGAAAATCGAAGGAGGAATCGAGGTGAAAAAATTGCCGGCAGGCACGCCTTTTATCACTTTAGATGGGAAAGAGCGCACCTTAACAGGTGAGGAGCTAATGATCTGTGATGCACGAGGGGGGCTTTGCATGGCCGGGATATTCGGTGGTGCCAGCAGTGGGGTTTCAGCGGAAACAAGTGCTATCTTTTTAGAAAGTGCTTGTTTTAGCCCGGACGTAATCCGTAGAGGGAGTCTTTTACATGGACTGAAGACAGATGCATCTTTCCGTTTCGAGCGTGGCACTGATCCCAATTTACCTGTTTATGCGCTAAAGCGTGCAGTTTTACTGCTGCAGGAGCTGACCGGCGCGCATGTAACTTCTGGTCTCATTGATTTATACCCTGTTCCTGTGGAGGATGTGGCGATTCCCGTGTTATTCAAGCATGTAGATCGTTTAATCGGGGTGAGCATTCCTAGGGAGGAGATTTTTCAGATTTTAGCAGGCCTAGAGATTGGTGTTCAAGACATTTCCGATCTCGGGTTCACGGCGGTGGTGAAACCTTACCGCGTCGATGTTACACGTGAGGCGGATGTGATCGAGGAGATCTTAAGGATTTATGGCTTTGACCGTGTTCCACTCTCGGAGACCTTGGATACAGACTATTTAGCCCTGCACCCTAGTAAGGATAAGCAGCAGTTGCAGCAGCGCTTAATTGATTTGTTCACTTCTCGTGGCTTTTACGAGATCATGACGAACTCGCTAACGAAAGCCGAGTACGTGCAGAAGAGTGGTTTTCTAGATCCTACTCAGCATGTGGAGATCTTAAATAAGCTGAGTGAAGATTTAGATGTTATGCGCCAGACGCTACTTTTCAGCGGTTTGGAAGTTTGTGCACATAACATTAACCGACGTCAGAAAGATCTCAAGTTGCTGGAGTTCGGGACTACGTATAGAAAGGTCGATGGGGCCTATGTGGAGGATTCGCGTCTTGGGATGTGGCTAACGGGACAGCGGCATGCGGAGTCTTGGCGTGAAAAAAGTGTTGCGGTAGGTTTCGAGGATGCGCATGCGGCGGTGATGCTGGTATTCGAAAAGCTGGGTATTCAGCCGAGTAAGGTGGAAGTGGTGCATGCCGCGCCTTTTGATTATGCGATTCAGTGGTTTATCGGTGAGCAGGTTTTAGGGAGCTGTGGTTTGCTTTCTAGTGCTATAGCCAAGCTAGCAGGTGTGAAGCAGGAGGTATTTTATGTGGATCTTAGCTGGGATTTACTGGTAAAAAAGGCGAAAGGTCTCAAGCAGTATCAGGAAATCAGTAAGTTCCCTGAGGTACGCAGGGATCTCTCACTGGTTTTAGATCGCTCGGTATCTTTCGCTCAGGTGTCTGTTTTAGCGCATAAGACAGGTGGAAAGCTCTTACAGCGCTTAGGTGTTTTCGATGTTTATCAAGGCGATAAACTTCCAGAAGATAAGAAAGCCTATGCGTTAAGCTTTATATTGCAGGACGTCAAGCAGACGTTAACAGATAAGGTAATCGACAAGACGATGCAGCGCTTGATGGATGCCTTCGAGAAGGAATTAGGTGCGGTTATTCGAAAATAAGCACAAATATGTTACATGAGGAGCTGGATAAATTACACTTACTCGTACAGCGTTTACAGGAGCGTATGGAGCTTTTGCAGGCTGAAAATGTGGAGTTAAAGCGCCTCGCGGAGCAGCAGGCTGAGCAGCTGCATGAGCAGCAGCGCAGCTTGGTAGATTTTAAAAATCAAATTAAAATCACTAAACTTGTAAAGAACTTACCGATTGCAGATCGTGAGTCCTCTGAATTAAGAGAAAAGCTTAATAATTATATACACGAAATCGATCTTATAATCGCTTATTTGTCTGAATGATGGATACTCTTTCTATTCGCATCAAGATCGGAGATCGGGAATACCCGATGAAGGTAAAAGTGGCAGATGAGGCCAGAATCAGACAAGCGGGTAAATTATTAAATGAAAAAATAAAGCAGTATCGAGAGACCTTTGGCTTGGATGATAAGCAAGATTTACTCGCTATGGTGGCGTTTGACTGTATGGTTGCTTCCATGGAACAGGAGTCTCTCAGTACGGCCGATCGCGAGCAGCTCTCTACGAAGCTGCATGCTATTAATGAGCAGTTAGAGGGTCTTTTATAGCTTATTCTATTTTCTCTTTTTTCGGGACCGCTTCATCGGGGGTTAACTTAAATTTAATAACCTATGGGAGAGTCCTTATACACGATTATCGCAGGCGTCATCGGCCTAGGCCTGGGGGCCTTTGTGGCGAGCCTGTTTTTAAAGAGCAACAATAAAAAAATCGAAGAAGATGCTAAGGAAAAGGCGAAAAGTATCATCCGAGAAGCTGAGATTACGGGAGAGTCCATTAAGAAAGACCGTATTTTAGAAGCTAAGGAGAAATACTTGAAGCTAAAGGCAGACTTCGAAGAGGAAGTGAGCAAGAAGAAAAGCATCTTAATCACGAATGAAAACAAGTTAAAGCAGCGGGATCAGCTCTTAGCGAAGGAGCTGGAGCAGGTAAAGCGCAAAGAAGCTGAGCTGGATAGCAAGAAAGAAAATTTAAAGGCGCAGCTTCATTCGGTTCAAATGAAGAAAGAGGAGCTGGAGCGCGTGACGACACAGCGTATTTCTGACTTAGAAAAAATCGCAGGTCTTACGCGTGAGGAAGCGAAGGAACAGCTTGTGGAAATGCTTACCGATGAGGCGACTACGAAGGCCTCTTCTCAGATCAAGGATATTCTGGATCAAGCTAAGCTGACAGCGACTAAGCAGGCGAAAAAAATCGTTTTGGATACCATCCAGCGTACGGCTACAGAGCATGCTATCGAAAACTGTGTCTCTGTCTTCAATATCGAGAGTGATGACATTAAAGGAAAGATCATCGGTAGAGAGGGGCGTAATATTCGCGCTTTAGAAGCTGCTACCGGGGTGGAAATCGTGGTAGATGATACCCCAGAGGCGATTATCATTTCAGGTTTCGATCCTGTACGTCGTGAAATCGCGCGTTTATCGCTACATCGTCTGGTGCAGGATGGTAGAATACATCCTGCCAGAATCGAGGAAGTCGTGGCGAAGACCGAAAAGAATATTGAGGAGGAAATTATCGAGATAGGTGAGCGTACCTGTATCGACTTAGGCATTCATGGCTTACATCCAGAGCTTATCCGGATGGTAGGACGCATGCGTTTCCGTTCTTCTTACGGTCAAAACCTCTTACAGCACTCCAGAGAGGTGGCCAAGCTGTCGGCGACCATGGCTGCTGAGATGGGGCTAAATGCAAAACTGGCTAAGCGTGCTGGTTTACTCCATGATATCGGAAAGGTATGGCCAGAAGAAGCGGAACTGCCTCATGCTATTTTGGGTATGGAGCTAGCGAAAAAATACAAGGAGCATCCTGAGGTATGTAATGCTATCGGTGCGCACCATGATGAAATCGAGATGACGGCGATGATTTCGCCCATCGTGCAGGCAGCAGATGCCATATCTGGTTCACGTCCGGGAGCACGCAGAGAGATTATGGACAGCTACATCAAGCGTCTGAAGGAGCTGGAAGATTTAGCGCTTAGCTTCGATGGTGTCAATAAATGTTTTGCGATGCAGGCAGGTCGTGAGCTGCGTGTATTAGTGGATGCAGAGCATGTGGATGATGTGACGGCAAGCAAGCTATCGTTCGATATTTCACAAAAAATCGAAAAGGAGATGCAGTATCCTGGTCAAATTAAAATAACCGTGATCCGTGAGATGCGGGCAGTGAATTACGCGAAGTAATGAAAGAGGTCCTTATCGGGCCTCTTTTTTTATTGGGCTTCTTTTTTTGCACGACCCGGTGGCGTTTTCGTCATCGGGTCGTGCTTTTTATTAGAATGTTTCAAGGGAAGGTGTGGTTCTAGCCTCTGGCGACCATTGTTTAGATTTTATTGTTAAAAACTGTAAAAAAAATTAAGCCTTGATAGGATTATTAACTTTTCGTACGTAAACTTAAGATCTAAAAATTATGGTAAATGAGAGTGTTCGACTTATTTTTACGTAGCTTTTTACTCTTAAACTTCCTTTTTCTTAGCTTTTACTCCTCCTTGTACGCACAGGCGGTGAGTCAGGAGGAAGAGCGGTTTGTATTGAGTTTAGAGGATGTCTTGCGCCGTGCGCGCGCCCAGTCCCCAGCCGCTAAGCGAGCAGAGACGCGGAGGGAGAATAATTACTGGAACTATCGTCTGTTTCGATCGAATTATAATCCGCAGCTTCGATTAGGGGGTACAGTGCCGGCGTTTTCACAGGCCTTTTCGAATGTCGTGCAGCCTGATGGCTCTATTCTTTTTCGTGAGGTGAGGCAAAATTTAGCTGATTTGGAGATTGGGATGGAGCAGGAGATTGCGGCTACTGGGGGACGGATTTCGGTCAACTCTTCTACCAGTCGTTTTGATAATTTTTTAGCACCGGAGGGCTTTCCTCAGACGCAGTGGCAGGGAGTACCGGTAAACGTTCGTTTAAATCAGCCAATCTTTGCATTTAATCCGTTAAAATGGGATAAGATGATCGAACCTCTGCGGTACGAGGCTGCGAATAAGGCCTTTGTGGAGGAGATGGAGGAAATTAATTTTATCGTAACGAGTATTTATTTTGATTTTTTAGTAGCGCAGGCGAACGTAGAAATCGCTTCTTTAAATTTACTGAACACCCAAGACATTTATAAAATCGAGCAGCGACGTTACGAAATGGGTGCCACGTATGAGGATAAATTGCTGCAGATCGAGCTGCAAGTGCTACAGGCCAAGCAGGATTTAGCGCAGGCGCAACTTGATCTGGATCGTTCTTCCCTATCTTTAAAGGCTTTTGTAGGCTTGAATGAGCGCAGCCAGTTGATTTTACTAACCCCAGCGGAGATTCCGCAGGCGCAGATTGATTTTTCTAAGGCATTAGATTTGGCTTTTCAGAATAGGGCGGATGCGGTGAAATTTGACATTCAGAATTTAGAAGCGGAGGCGGCTGTGGCTCGTGCGCGTGGGGAGCGATTTGCTTTAAATCTAAATGCGAGCTATGGATTGAATAATGCTGCGCTGCAGTGGACAGATATTTACACGAACCCGAACACGCAAACGCTAGTGAATATGTCGTTTTTCATTCCCGTTTTAGACTGGGGGAGAAATAAGGCGCGAATGGGCAGCGCGTGCCAATAGGGAGCTGGTGCAGTACACGGTAGAGCAGGATATCATCAATTTCGAGCAGGAGATTTTTACCAAGGTACGTAACTTTTCTATGCTGAAAGAGCGCTTAGAAATTACGGAGCTTGCAGACAAGGTGGCCGAAAAGCGGTATAATTTGGCGTTACGTCGTTATCAAGAGTCTTCTTTTTCGCTCACTGATCTGACGATCGCGCAGCAGGAAAAAGACCAGAACAGGAGAGCTACATTACCGCTTTAAAAGCGTACTGGGAGGCCTATTATGAGCTGAGGCGACTTACGCTCTATGATTTTGCGAATGATCAACTTTTATATAACCCTGAATTAGAAAATACCCTATGAAAGCTAGTGTTTATACCTTCTTTTTTTCAGTTTTGGCCGCAGGCCTGCTCTTCAGCTCCTGTGCGGAGGAGAAGGAAAAGCAAGAAGAGATTCCTGCTTCTAATTTTCGTGCGGAGGTTTCGGCTACTCCTGTGCGTACGGCAGTCTCTGAGCGTAGGTCTTTTGATTACCTTATTAATGCTACAGGAAAGGTCGATGCTTTAGAGGAGGTGCTGGTGGTCGTAGAGCGGTCTGGTTTTCTGAGTGAGTTGCGTGTTAAAGAGGGGGATCGGGTTACGAAGGGGCAGGTGCTCGCCACTTTAGCTCCTGAGGAGGCTGCATTTAAGGTGGAAAAGGCGAAGATTGCTTTGCGCAACGCGCTGGCCAAATACGAATCTGAACTTTTAAACTTCGAGCGGATCATGGAAGGCGATGACGAAGAGCGCAAGCAGTTTATTCAGGAGCAGCTGAAAGCAAATTCCGGTGTGCTTATCGCGGAAATCGAGTTGAAGGAAGCGGAGAGGGACTTCGAAAAAGGGGAGATTGTGGCACCGATTAGTGGGCAGGTAGCGAATGTGAAGCTGAAGCAGGGGGCTGTGGCGAGTGCAGGTGCGGAGCTGCTAGAGATCGTGAACACGAATAGTTTGGAGTTAAAGGTGAAGGTATTAGAATCGGATATTTCGCTATTAAGTCTGAATCAGGAGGCTGAAATTTACCCGGTTAGTGGGGGTGAGATGCGGGTGGGTACGCTGCGCAGTCTTAATCCTAAGGTAGATGAAAATGGCCTTGTGCAGGTGGGGGGTGCTGATCCGGAATCCGGGTACCTTACTACCGGGGATGAATGCGCGGGCGGTGATTCGTGCGCCCCAAAACAATAGTCTGGTGGTGCCCAAGCAGGCGCTGGTGTATCGTTCTGGGCGGCCGGTGGTCTTCACCATAGAAAATAATGAGTCCAAGTGGAACTATGTGGAGGTGGGTAAGGATAATGGCCGTGAGGTAGAAATCTTGAGTGGCATAGAGGAAAACATGACGGTGATTACGTCGAATAATTTACAGCTGGCACATCAAGCGCCGGTGCAGGTGGTAAACGATTAAGGTATGATTCGATTTTTATTAGAGCGCCCCATCGCGGTGACCATGATCTTCGTGGCCCTGATGGTGTTCGCGTATATAGGGTTTAGGACCTTGCCGATTTCTCTGCTGCCACCTATCGATGTGCCACAGATCGTGGTAAAGGTCAACTATCCGAATGCTTCTCCTGAGGCGATCGAGCAGAACGTGCTTTCGCCTATACGGGAAAGGCTTCAGACGCTCGGGGGGCTGGAATTTATGGAAAGCAAAGCTGGCAGTGAGACAGGGACTGTACGGCTTAGTTTTGCTTTTGGTACCCAGATGGAGCTGGCCTACATCGAGGTGAATGAAAAAATCGATCGGCTGACGAATGGGCTGCCCCGTGATCTGGATCGGCCGCAGGTAATTCGGATAAACACAAATGATATTCCTGTCGTACGCTTACAGATCAAGCCGAATAGGGATTTGGATTTCTATGAGCTGAGTCAGTTAACAGAGAGTATTTTAAAAAAGCGTATCGAGCAGCTGAAAGGGGTTTCCTTAGTAGATATTAATGGTCGCCGGGAGCGAATGATCGCAGTTCGTCCTAACAAGGAGGCGCTGGCGGCGCTCGGGATTTCGGAGACTAGTTTAATCGAGACGATTCGTCAGGGCAACGAAGAGCTACCTGGGATCAGTGTGGAAGATGGGCAGTTTCGTTATTTTCTGCGTTTAGCGACACGGATAGATAATCCGGCGGACATCAGCCGGCTTCCGGTGCTGACGAAGGAGGGGGTGGCTGTTCCGATTAGCCGACTGGCGGAGGTGAGTTATGCCGAAACGGAGCCATTAGGCTTTCACCTTTCGGGCTTAGAAGAGGGCTTGGTGATGACGATTCATAAGCAGGCTTCTGCCAAGTTAAATGAGCTGATGCCGGAGATTTATGCCGCAGTGGATCGCTTCGGAGAGGAATTTACCTATTTGGATTTTGAGTTGACGCAAGATCAGTCCCTATTACTGAATGCGGGGATTGATAATTTGAGTAGCAGTTTGCTTTTCGGGGGCTTGTTTGCCTTCGGGGTGTCTCTTTATTTTCATGGGGAATTACCGCATTCCTCTCATAATTGGGATTTCCCTACCCAGCTCGCTTTTAATCAGTTTCATTGTTTTTTATTTCTTCGAGCTCTCCATAAATGTAATTTCTTTATCTGGTTTGGCCTTAGGGCTGGGGATGCTCATCGACAATGCCATCATCGTGATGGATAACATTGCGCGGAAGCGCTTAGAGGGTTTACCTCTTTTAGCGGCCTGTGCGGAGGGGGTAAATGAGGTGATGTCCGCCCTGATTAGTTCTGTTTTGACGACTTTAGCGGTGTTTATTCCGCTCATTTTCCTCAGCGGTATCTCTGGAGCTCTTTTCTTCGATCAGGCGATCGCGGTGGCCGCCATTTTAGGGGTCAGCTTGGTGGTGGCCTTCGTACTGCTTCCGATGCTGTATAATCTGCTGCACCGAGGCGCGGAGGAGCGGACTTTTGCGGAGGATAGTCGGTTTTTTTGCGCGGTGCGCAAAGGGTATAAGCGGCTCTACTTGGGTATTTTTGCCCGTAAGGCATCGCCTATGCGGTGTTCTTACTCCTTATTCCGATACTTTTCAGTGCATCACTTTTAATTCCCACGCAGGGCTGCCGCCGATCCAAAAGCAGGATGCGGTGATCGAGATTAACTGGAATGAGCCTATCGGGCCACTTTCAAATAAAAATCGGGTCCAAAGCCTCCTTCAAGAGCTTGAAGTGGCTTTTTTACAGGCAGAGGCAGACATCGGCTTGCGGCAGTTTCTGCTGTTTGAGGGCGAAAGTAGCTTGCAGCAGGCCAGTCTTTACATGCTTTTTTCCAGTGAAGAGGAGAAGGAGCGTGGCACGGCCGCGATTCGGGATTGGGTGCGCAGCCGTTATCCTTCAGCAGGGTTAGAGATTCTGGATGCTCCGAACGCCTTTGATCAGCTATTCGCCAGTGACATTCCGTATTATGAGGTGCGTTTTCGTGACTTAGAGCAAAATAAGCCAGTTTCGGAGCGGCGCATGCAGGAGTGGCTGAGTGCTTTCCCCACGGAGCGGTTCGAAGAGGGGCCAGGGCTCCTGCAGGAAGCAGCCATCGTTTTTCGGCTGGATCAGGCTAGGATGGCCATTTATGGCATTAATCCAGCGGAGGCCAGAGATCGGATCAACAAGCTTTTTGGGAATTTCGGTATAACCGATATTAAGCGTTTCGGAGAAATTACGCCCATTCGCTTGCAGCTGGAGCGGAAAGATTTCGAGACGATGCTCCGAGAAAATACACTTTTAGGGCGCGATGAAGTCCCGTACGCCTTGTATAACTTTGTGCAGTTCGATTATGAGAATCAGTACAAGTTTATCACAGCGGATAAAAACGGCATCTTCCAGAGCGTCTTTTTGGAGGAGGAGTCTCCGGAGCGTTTCGCTGATGCTATCTTGGACTGGGGACGTGAGCGGAATCTAGGGGTAGACTTTTTCGGTCAGTATTTTATCGATCAGGAGCGGATTCAGGAGCTGTTGGGGATTTTGTTTATTGCCGTGCTGCTGCTCTATTTTATTTTGGCAGCTCAGTTTGAAAGCTTTGTGCAGCCCTTGATTGTGATTCTTACCTTGCCGCTTGGCATCGGTGGCGCCTTCGTGGTTCTGCTGCTGACGGGTACCTCCCTGAATATTATGTCTGCCATCGGGATGGTGGTGATGCTCGGTATTATGGTGAACGATGCGATTTTAAAAATTGACACGACGAATCGTCTGCATGTGCGGTATGCCCCCGAGATGGGAGGGCGTGCGGCGCTGGATCGGGCCCTGTATGAGGCGGGCGAGATCCGGTTAAAGCCGATTATGATGACCTCTGTAACGACGATTTTGGCTTTACTTCCAGTGATTTTCAGTAGTGGCCTGGGTGCCGACCTGCAGCGGCCACTGGTGTTTTCGGTTTTAGGAGGTCTTACGATAGGTACTTTTACCGCCCTGTACTTTGTGCCTTTGAGTTATTATTTCTTGGGCGCGAAGCGCAAACTTTTGCGCCAGCCAAAACCCGAAACGCTTACTCAATCCTAAAGTTATGACGCCATTTCGAGTTATCATCGCCTTTATCGTGCTGAGTATCATCGGGATCGCTCTGATACCGAAGCTATCTGTGGACTTAAATCCTCGAGAGCGGCAGGCGGTACTTTCGGTCACCTTTAATGTTAATGGTGCCTCTCCTGAGCTAACCGAAAAGCTGGCCACTTCCCCACTAGAAGGAGCGTTAAGCCAGCTGACAGAGCTCAAGCATGTGAACTCGGTTTCGAACTATAATTCGGGATACATCCGCTTGATATTCGATAAGGATGCTAATATGGAGTATAAGAAGTTCGAGGCGGCGGCACTGATTCGGCAGGTGTATCCTTCTCTGGACGAAAAGGTTTCCTACCCGGTTTTGGCCCAAAGTGAGGCGCGTGCGCGGGATGAAAAAAATCCGATTTTAACCTATTCAGTAAACGGGCCATTTGCGAGTTTCGAGATTCGAAAAATCGCAGAGGATGTGCTGAAGGCGTCCTTAAATACGATTCCCGAGGTGGAGGAGGTGCTGATACGTGGGGCCAATACGCTGATGCTCTATGTGACTTACGACATTCAGAAGCTGCAGGCCTTAGGGCTTCGAAAAGCAGCGATAGAGAGTGCGCTGCAGCGGGCCTTTGGGACGAACTATCCGGGAGCGGTTTCGAATGAGCGTGATGAAACCCTTTACGTCAAGATCGTTAACGAACTGGCGGATATCGAGCAGCTGGAAAACCTGCTCCTCAGCACCACAGATGGCAAGGAAGTGCGCATTCGAGATGTCGCCACAATCACCTTAGAAGAAGAGGAGGCTAAAAGCCACTACCGTATTAATGGCAATAATTCGGTCACGCTGTCGGTTTACAATCGCGATGGGGTGAATAAGGTCCTGCTGGCAGATGCCGTGAAAGCAGCTATCCAAGAGGCCTCCGCCCTGCTGCCGACGGGTTTCGAGGTGCGCCTAGAAAATGACGACACCGAGTTTTTAGATAAGGAGTTGAATAAAATCTACAAGCGCTCCGGGCTGTCTATTTTGATTCTGATTGTTTTTATCTTTTTGATTAACAGGAACCCGGCTTATCTAGCGGTGCTTTTTGTAGGGATTATCGTGAATCTCTGCTTGACGAGTATTATTTTGTACGTGTTAGGGGTAGATATTCACCTGTATTCTCTGGCAGGACTGACGATTTCCTTTGGGCTCATCGTAGATAATGCCATTATCATGATGGATCATCTCCATAAGCATAAAAATCGCAAAGTTTTTCTGGCTTTATTAGCAGCTTCCTTAACCACTATAGCTGCGCTGATGATTGTCTTTTTCCTTCCCGAGGAGGATCAAAAAAACCTCATTGAATTTTCGATCGTCGTGGCGGTGATGTTAGGGGTGTCCCTTTTGGTGGCATTACTCTTCACTCCAGCGATGTATGCGGCCATCATGGGCGAAAAACTGCATGCACGGCGTACGCTGTCTTTAGCTAATTTACGTCGTCGGGCGCGTTTTTTCCGAGCGTATATGCGCAGTGTGCAGCTGGTGGCACGTTTTCGCAAGACCTTTATTTTCTTCCTCCTACTCCTTTTTGGTTTTCCCATCTTTTTCTTGCCCGCCAAGTGGGAAGGGCAGGAGTGGTATAATGCCACGGTGGGGAGCTCTTTTTATCAGGAGGAGATGCGCCCCTATGTAGATAAATTTCTAGGAGGAGGGCTGCGCATGTTTGTCCGCGGTGTTTACGAAAAGTCCAGCTACCGGGAGGCGGAAAAAACCCGCTTGTACGTACAGGCGCGCTTGCCTTTCGGGAATACCCTGGAGCAAATGGATCTTATCATGCGGGAGTTCGAAGGGTATCTGAAGCAGGTGGAAGGCATCGATCAGTTCGTGACCTCGGTGGCCTCCGGCCAAAATGCCTCTATCACCATCACGTTTAAGGAGGCTTACGAGAAAGGTGCACTCCCGTACCAGTTAAAAGGAAGGCTTTCCATGATGTCTACGGACTGGTCTGGAGCCAACTGGAACATTTACGGGGTCGGACAGGCTTCTATACCGGTTCTGGTGGTGGGGGCATTCCTTCTTTCCGTGTCCTGCTGAAAGGCTATAACTACGATGAGCTGGAACGGCAGGCAGAGCGGCTGGCTGAAAAGCTTTTGCGCCATAAGCGCATCCAGGAAGTCAATACAAACGAGCGGCTCAGCTATAACGAGCAAAAA
The DNA here is from genome assembly GCF_000265075.1 of Nitritalea halalkaliphila LW7. GTDB lineage: Bacteria > Bacteroidota > Bacteroidia > Cytophagales > Cyclobacteriaceae > Nitritalea > Nitritalea halalkaliphila. The sequence goes on from NZ_AJYA01000030.1 coordinate 92,114, forward strand.
ACCGAAGAATTCGTGCTGCGCCTCGATCAGGAGGCTTTAGCATTAAATCGGGTCAACCAATTTCAACTGGTTTCCGCCTTAAATGATGTCTCAAAGCCCACGGGCACAAGTGCTGTCGTGCGCCTGGATAATCAGAATTATGCGGTAGAGGTGCGCGAAAAGCAGGCCAATAGCTTTTCCAAGTTCGATTTAGAGGAGACGAGCCTCATCACAGGGGAAGACCGCGTGCTGAAAGTGGCGCGCTTAGGCTCCTTACAAAAGGAGTTTACCACGAATGCGCTGCATAAAGAGGATCGGCAGTATGTGCGTTCGTTGTCCTTCGAATACATGGGTTCACATAAATTCGGGAATGAATACTTAGAGGAGATGCTGAAGGAAATGGAAAATGAGATGCCGATCGGATTTTCTGCCAAGCAGCAGACGTGGAGTTGGAACTGGGAAAAGGCCAAGCGCCAGTACAGCTTGATTCTGGTGCTAATCGTAGGGATTTTCTTTATTACCTCGGTCTTATTCGAGAACCTGAAACAGCCCTTTTACATCATCGCCATTATTCCGATTTCGTTTATTGGGCTCTTCTATATTTTCTCTCTATTTAATTTTTACTTCGATCAGGGAGGCTATGCCGCCTTCGTTTTACTGGGTGGCTTGGCGGTAAATGCAGCCATTTTCATCGTAAATGATTTAAATAACATGCAGGTGGGAAGTTATAACCGAAGGGTAATTAAGGCGGTTACGGGTAAAGCCATTCCGATTATGCTTACGATTTTATCGACTTGTTTTGGCCTGATTCCCTTCCTCATCGAGGGACAAAACGAGATTTTTTGGTTTTCTCTGGCCATCGGCACTATCGGGGGACTTACCTTCAGCATTTTCGGCGTATTTCTCGCTCTGCCAGTGTTTCTATGGCGGCGCGCTCCGCGCAAAGTTTAATGCTTAACTCGAGTGGGCTGTCTTCTGACAGCCTTTTTTTTTGCCATTTGGCGATGGTCTGTCTGCTCAGGCCAGTGAGCTGGGCGAGCTCTACAGCGCTTAAGAGTGGGAGGATTTCCTGTGCTGCGGGTTGGTTTTTCTGGAAGGGACTCTTGAGATGCTCTCCGATAAAGCTAAGCTTTTCTAGAGGGCTCAGGTGGCAAAGCTGCTGCAGGCGTGTCTCCATTCTACACCAGCGGCGCACGAGGCTTTCTTGGAACCAGGCCGCTAGTGCGGGGACCTCGCATACCTGCTGTTTAAAAAACAACAGGTCCACCTGGAGGCAGTCGACTGCGGTAAGGGTCTTCGCAAACTCCGAAAATTGACCATCCAGAAAGCGTAAATTACCGAAAAATGCGCCCTCATGTAAGACATCATAGAGCATTTCTTCGCCCTCAGCGGTGTGTGCACCGATTTTTACCAGGCCTTTTTCTAGTAAAAAAATCGTGTTGGGTTTCTCGGGTGCCTTATACAGGTACGTGTTCTTCGGAAGGGTGACCCTTCGAATAGCGGATTCTTCTTGTGCCTGTTCTCCGGCATGCTTTAAAAATACATGAAAGCTCATCATCCGTATGCGTATGTTAACTATATGGGATTAAGGGTACGCTGCGGGTAGTCGCATCCGTTCTTTTCCGTATGAAAGTTCATGTTTTTTTCCCTTGGTTCCGCTACCGCAAGAAAAAGTTCATGATAGCTTCATATAGGGGTTTTCCTGTGACCAGAATGTTTCCTCATCGTTGCGTACTTGGAATACGAATCCCATAAATCTGTTTTTTGGCACTTTGTTTGTAATGATTAGCACAAATAAACACTAATAATCATGACAAATAGAGAGAAATTAGAGAAAATGGATAGGCTTTACGCCTATTAGGAGATTTGAAAAACACGCAAACCTCCATGGTGGAAAAAGTCTCTCATCTGCAGTTAGAGGCTATGGAGTTTAATTTCTCGACCATGGAAAAAAATATGGCAGATTTATTCACACGATTTAATGAGGGCTTAGATCTTTTACAGGAAGAGATCGATCGTTTCGAAATTAAGCGTAATCAGTTTGAGCAGGAGCATAAATTAGACCGCGTAGAAGATTAAGGTTTTCACTCACCTTAGAATGAAGTAGACCATTCTTTTGTCATAACTAATTAACCACTACTACAACCAATCCACTAACCACAAACGAAAAGGCCACCTGATGGAAACAGGTGGCCTTTTATATGCGGTATGATTAGAGGTAAAGCCTTTAGCAGTAGGCGTAAGTTTCACCTTTTTTGCTATTATGCTTCGATGCCTAGCGCCTTAGCCATTACGGCCCCGATTTCAGCTGGGGAGTCTACCACGTGGATGCCATTCTCCGCCATGATGCGCATTTTAGCTTCTGCCGTGTCGTCTGCACCGCCGATGATCGCACCCGCATGTCCCATTCTACGTCCTGGAGGTGCTGTTTGTCCAGCGATAAAGCCTACCACAGGCTTTTTGTTGCCATTTTCACGAATCCAGCGTGCAGCTTCAGCTTCGTAGCTACCGCCGATTTCACCGATCATGACGATCGCGTCGGTTTCATCGTCCTCCATTAAAAGTTTCACCGCGTCCTTTGTAGAAGTTCCGATGATTGGATCTCCACCGATACCGATGGCAGTGGATACGCCTAAACCAGCTTTTGCTACCTGATCAGCAGCTTCATAGGTTAGGGTACCTGACTTCGAAACGATGCCGATACGTCCTTTCTTGAATACAAAACCAGGCATGATACCCACCTTCGCTTCTCCTGGTGTGATAACACCTGGACAGTTCGGGCCGATAAGCGTAGCGCCTCTTTCTTTGATGTAGGGCTTCGCTTTCATCATGTCCGCCACAGGGATACCCTCGGTGATCGCAATGATGACTTTGATACCTGCATCAGCTGCTTCCATGATCGCATCAGCCGCGAAAGCCGGCGGAACGAAAATGATCGAGGTATCTGCTCCTGTTTTTTGTACAGCCTCTTCGACACTGTTGAAAACAGGTTTTTCCAGGTGTGTGCTTCCACCTTTTCCAGGAGTAACACCGCCGACCACGTTAGTGCCGTACTCGATCATTTGTTGTGCGTGAAAGGAGCCTTCAGAACCGGTGAAGCCCTGCACGATCACTTTTGAATGCTTATTGACTAAAACGCTCATGCTTCGAATTTTTAAGTTTTCACAAAAATATAAGAATACGGCCTATCACAAAAAGAATTCTTAAGAATATCCTTGTAAATAGCTATAGCTGCATAACAAACGGACTATTTTTCGTAAAGAACTTACGTGTGTTTTGCCCGGAGGGGAAAATCAAGCCACTAAAACAAGTGAAGCCCCTGCTGTGCTGCTCGTTTTGTGGAACTACCACTTATTTTGGTATCTTTAAAGCGCACTTGAAAATCAGCTAGATCTAACTCTCCGTTTCGCACATGAAACAATCGCTTTTCTTACTTTTCTTTCTTTTCATGAGTTTCTTCCCTCTATCAGGGAAGGGGCAAAGCTTCCATTTTAACCGGCAGCTTAAAGGAGTAGAGCTACCTACCGACCATGTGTATGAGGTGGTGCAGGATGATCAGGGACTAATTTGGATGCATACGAATGCAGGTGTTTTTTATTCGGATGGGTTTCGGACCTATGCGCATGAAACGGAGGGTGAGGTGTCTTCACGGAAACTACTTCAAGACGAAGAAAATGTACTTTGGCTAGTAGAGCGTGGCGAGCGCTTTCAGCTGCAGTACCTGAAAAATGGAGCTTGGTACCCGGTGCATATTCCCGATGAGATCGAAAAGGAACTACTCTCGGGCTATGCTTCCTTTAAAGTATCCGGTGTCGGTGCTGCTAAGCGTTTAATATTGCATTCCGAAGCCACTTTAAATATCGCGAAAATCGGAGGACAGCGCTGGGAGCGTTTTGCTAAACCGAAAGCGACAGTCGGAGAGCTGAAATCAGTCTATTGCTATCAAAACAAGCTTGCCTTGTTTTTTGAACACGCTATCTTTGACTTTCAGAGTCAAAAACTTACGCAGCACACCTTGTCTTCTCCTTTGCTTCCAGCATCCGTTTACCAGATGGATTATGATGAGAGCACAGGGAAATTTTATTACCTGGGAAATGGCTTTTTAGCAGAGGGGAGTGCTTTTTTACATGTAGACCGCCTGCTATCCCGAGATTTTACTCGGAATACCTATAGTGAAAAGGAGTACTTCGGGCTTCGGGCAGATAAGGGTAAGGTGTTTTTCTTTTTCAATTCCCAGCTCCACCAGTTTATCGCTGAGAAAGAGGAACTGATTCATGTCGATGCCACCGATTTTATAAAAGCCTATCACATCTTTGATTTTTTAGTGGACCGCGAGAGTATCATCTGGATCGCTACTCATCGAGGTTTAGTGAACATCAACTCCCTACGCTTTCAAAATTATACTTCTGGCTATTTTCCAGACGATGAAGTGACGGCCTTACACCAGCTGCCCGATGGTGATCTTCTGGTGGGCTTTAATCATGCTGTCGTACGCTGGGATATGGAGCAGGAACCAAGAGCGCTAGTGCTTCGCGGCAGTGGGCTACAGCCCAAGTATAGGGTGACCAACTTTAGTGCATGGCAGGATGCGGGCGTTATTTTTCCTCGGGACAAGGGGGGGTCGGCTATTTGGATCTGGGAGGTGGACGGATCCAGCTGAGCCCTTCTCCTAAGGAAGATTTTATTACGTCCGTACATGTGGTGGGAGAAGAGCTGTTTATTCTTGGGAGGAAGCGCGTCTACCGTGCGCGTCCTGGAGATCAGGGAGATAAACTTTACCGAGAGGATATAACCGATTCCCTGTTTTTAGCCTTTAAGCAGCGCTATGGCTATCTTCGCAAGATAGATAAGCTTGCTGATGGCCGCTATATATTACTTCAGGGAGGTGAGGGGATTCAGGTTCCTACACTTATAAAGGGCGAACATTTTATCTGTTTTAATGCCTACAGTTACCTAGAAGAGGGGGATAGTTTGCTCATTGGCACCAGCCGAGGCCTTAAAATTTATAAGGCAGACAGCCTCTATGACTTCTCTTGGAATAATCAAAAGCTTCAAAATCCAGTCTATGCCTTAATGCGAGACAGTAAAGGGGTGCTTTGGATGGGAACTGATCGTGGAGTGACCACTTACAAACAGGGCTCCTTACGGGTTTTAGATGAAAAAAGCGGTCTGGCTGGCTCCGAAGTAAACAGAAGTGCGCTCCTGGATTATCCGGATAAGGGGGTCTTAATCGGTACTCAATTTGGGCTTTCAGTCTATCGGGGTCAGGAGGATGCTTTTACACAGCCAGCGCCTAAAGTAGGCATCATCGCTACGCGGCTCCCAGATCAAGAAGCAATGGCATTGCCATCAGGCGAATCCGCAGCACACCGTACACCAAGAACAATGTGTCGATTAGCTATCGAGCGACGAGTTTCTCTCAGCTCTCGAACTTGGTCATTCGCTACCGGCTCGACGGGCTGCATGAGGAATGGCAGGAACTGATAAACCCGAGGTTAAATGTGCTTTATTTCGATAATCTTCCCCCCGGAACGTATCAGTTGCAGCTGCAAGCAGGGTTTGGCAATCAGGTTTTCTCAGATATCGTGTCTTCGGAGACTTTCCGTATAAACCCACCCTTATTTCTTACTTGGTGGTTTCTGCTCTTGCTTTTCCTGTTCACTTTGGGATTAGGGATTTTGATAGCGAGCTTTTGGAGGCAGTATCGGGATAAGGGCGAGCTACGCCGTGCCATAGATGAAAAAATAAAAGAAGCCTTCACGATGGAAGAGCAGTTTCGAAATGTGTGGAACAGCTCTCGGGACGGCCTTCTTCTTTCCATAGAGGGGGGTAAAATCATAGCCGCTAATCCCGCCTTATCGAGTTTAGTGGGATTAGAAGAAAAAACGATAGAAGAGGGATATATTAAAGATCTCTTCACGGACCCACTTTACTATGACCAGCAAAGACCAAAGATTCTTTCACTTATCGAAACGACAAGCAGCCACTCGGCCACATTAGAACTCTTGATGCCGTTTAAAGCTGGTGAGAAGCTGATTGAGATTTATGCCACGCGCTTAAATACCAGCTTTAAAGGGAAAGGGGTCTTATTATCTGTTTTTCAAGATGTCACCGAGCTGCGTGCCTATGAGCGGAGCCTGAAAGAAGCGAAAGAGCGTGCCGAGGAAGCGAATCGGATGAAATCTAATTTCATCTCGAATATCAGTCATGAGATTCGCACGCCGCTAAACGGCATCATGGGGAGCACGGAGTATGTGATTTCTCAGCGGAAAAATGATGCAGCGCTCTGCCGACAGTTGGAAATTATCTTAGAATCCGGCGAGCGCCTGCTGCATACGATTAATAGTATCCTCGATTTATCTAAAATCGAAGCGAACAAGGTAGGCTTAGAAATCGAAGAGGTGGAGGTCAACGATTTTTTAGCACGTCTGCTGCTACCGCTAAAGACCTTAGCGATGAATAAGGGACTGCTTTTGTCGACCAAGTATGAGACTCCTCACTTAAAGGCCGCCTTAGACAAACGTTATTTCGCTATGATCGTGAATAATTTAGTAGGAAACGCCATCAAATATTCCGAGAAAGGCCTGATTCATATTCGAGTCTGTCAACAGGCGGATCAGTTTGTTTTTTCTGTCCACGACCAGGGCATCGGGATGAGTGATCATTTTATGGAGAAACTCTTCGAGCCTTTTGAGCAGGAGAGCGCAGGCTACTCCCGCACTTATGAGGGGACAGGCTTGGGGCTCGCTATCACGAAAAATGCTGTCCTACTAATGGGGGGGACGATCGATGTGTCCAGTAAAAAGGGTGAAGGTACGCAGGTGACGATCCTGCTTCCTGTAGAACAAAATCAGACGACTACATGAAACCTATACAAATAATCATTACTGAGGATGACTTCGTCTCCGCCATGGTGCTGAAGAAGGTCTTACAAGCTTCTTCTTATGAGATTATCGGTATCGCGACCACGGGAGAGCAGACCTTAGACATGCTGACCACCAAAAGGCCCGACGTGATTTTAATGGATATTACACTAGGTGGAGAGTTAGACGGTATCACTACGACGGAAATTATTAATGCTCGATACGGTTTTCCAGTCATTTACATCAGCGGACATTCCGATCATGCCACCTTAGAAAAAGTAGTGGGGACGAACCCTGGCGCTTACGTTACTAAACCCTATGATGAGCGCGAGCTGTATATGGTCATCGAGCTTACGGTATCACGCTACCGCCGAGAGCAAGACATGCAGCGCTACAGTCAGGAGCTGGAAGAAAAGGTTAAAGCCCGCACCCGGGCACTCGATAAAGTAAATGCCGAGCTGAAGCAGGCCTTAGCGCGTGAGCAGGAGCTAAATGACCTCAAGACGAAAATCGTGCTGAATGTGAGCCATGGCTTTAAAACCCCACTTACCTCTATCCTCTCTTCTTCTCAGTTGATTTCAAAATATGCCGAGTTCGATCACGAGCTGGCTCCCAAGTTCCAGCGTCATGCTGCTCGCATCGAAAAGGCCGTGCAAAACCTAAACAACATGCTAAACGGGATGCTGCTCATCGGGAAGTCGGATGAGAAAAAGCTGCAGGCATTGCGCCAGCAAATCCACATGCCTACTTTTATAAGTGAACTGCTCGAAATGGTCAAGCTAGCGCATAACTTTCAGGTACAGATTTCCGTTAATCAGCAGCATGTGCCGGAATTTATCTATTCCGACCTCGATCTTATGCATCAAATTTGCGATAACTTACTGTCGAATGCACTAAAATACTCACCGGAGGGGGGGATAGTCAAACTTGACCTCGGGGAGAGGGAGATCGCTTGCTTATCACGATCGCGGATAGGGGAATCGGGATCCCCCTCAGCGAGCAGGACAAGCTTTTCGAACGGTTTTTCCGCGCCACGAATGTCGGATTAGTCGAGGGCTACGGACTCGGCCTGGCGATCGTAAAACGCTGCGTGGAGGAACTCGGCGGCCTGCTCTCCTTTCAGTCGGAAGAGGGGAAAGGAACGACCTTTTTCCTCGATCTGCCGCAGTCATTACCCAATCATAACCCTTAAACATGCTTGTAGAAACGAACCAACTCTCCTTCTCTTATGTAGAGGGCAAGCCCTTTCAGCTACCGGAGGTGCAACTTCGGGAGCGAGAGCAGCTGCTCATTTTAGGGCAGTCTGGAAGTGGAAAGACGACTTTGTTACACATTATAGGGGGGCTTCTCGCCCCAAAGGCCGGCTCGGTCCACATCTCAGGACAGTCCCTCTATGCCTTAAAAGGGGCTGCCTTAGACAAATTTCGAGGGCAGCACATCGGTATTATCTTCCAAAAACCGCATATTCTAGCCCCACTCACAGTGATGGAAAACCTGCAGATGGCGAATTTCTTCGGAAAGCGCGATGGAAAGCGGAATGAAACCCTGCTGAAAGACTTGGATATCTGGCATAAGCGCGACCAAAAAGTCACCACCCTCAGCGAAGGAGAAGCCCAGCGGGTGTCCATCGCCAGAGCTTTGGCGAACAGCCCACAACTTATTTTAGCCGATGAGCCGACAGCCAGCTTAGACGATGCGAATGCTGCGCGTGTCATCGCGTTACTCCAAGAACAGGCCGAAAAACATCATGCAGCGCTGATCGTCGTGACCCATGATCAGCGGGTGAAGCAGCATATTTCCACACAATTAGAAGTAGGAGGTACCCGATGAATATGTTTAAATTAAGCTGGAAATACTTGGTAGCCAAGCCACTCCACACCACGTTAAACATCGTTCTCTTAGCCATGGGACTGGCCATCATCACTGTCTTACTGCTCGTCCAGGATCAGTTCGAAGGAAAAATGACTCGGGATGCGAAGGGAATAGACTTGGTCGTAGGCGCTAAAGGAAGCCCGCTGCAGCTGATACTCTCTAGCATTTACCATATTGATTTCCCTACAGGGAATATTGACCTGGAAGAAGCGCAGAAGCTTACGCAAAACCGGCTTGTCAAGCAGGTGATCCCACTCGGTTTAGGGGATAACTACCAAGGCTATCGTATCGTGGGGACGAATTACGACTATCTGGACCTGTATGAGGCCGAAGTAGGGGAAGGGAAACGCTGGGAAAAACCTTTTGAAATCGTTTTGGGTGCTGCGGTAGCCGCAAAAACGGGCTTAAAGCTGGGCGATCAGATCATCGGCTCCCATGGTGTGGGTGGTGGCGGCCATGCTCATGATGAGCATCCCTATACCGTCGTGGGTATTTTACCCCTTCAGAAAAA